>JAJDVI010000014.1 GCA_022826195.1 Acidobacteriota bacterium | reverse complement strand
CTCGGCTTCGTCGTCTACGGCCTGGGCTAGCACTCTGTGGGCGCGCGGGCCCCGGGCGGGCGCTCCGACCCTCAGTGCTCCAGTTCGCAGCGGAGCGGCCAATCCCCGGCGGACAGCCGCACCTCCACGGCACCTGATCCGGCGCCCGGCGCCGGCTCCAGGAACCGGCTCCGGCTGATGTCCACGCAGTCCGAACGGCCGTGGCCGTAGTAGTCGTTGCGGCCGACATCCACCTGATACTCCCGTTCGTCGGGCAGTAGTTCGACGCGGCCCTCCCCCGCGTACATCAGGTCGGTTGGCTCGTCGATGACGTGAAATCCCCTGCCCTCGTTGGGCGCGCACTGGGGCACCGCGCCGAACACATGGAACAGCTCATGGACCATCGTCGCCTCGGCAGCGCCAAAGGTCGCCTCATCGACGCCCACCCGCGGGGAACCGACGCAATCGATGTAATGTGCGCCACCGCGCTGAAACCACGCGGAACCGCACACCCCGATCGCCCGACCCTCGTAGTAGAAGCCGAGGACCTTGTCTCCCCGGACCGCCAGTCGGGAGGATTCCTGCATCAGGTGTTCCATCAGGAACGCCCCGAATCCGTCCCCTTCCTGGTGGGTGAACGACAGCCGCAGAAACGAAACATCCACCTGTCCCTGGTAGGTATCCACGCGAAGACGTTGTCCGGTCCGGTCCTGTAACCAGCTCTGCAGCGCGGTCACGGAGTTTTCGATCTCTCCGAACCGGTCCCGGTCCAGATCCTCCCGGTCGCTCGGCACCGCATAGACGAAGTGCACCTGCAGACCGGAGACGTCGTCCGGCCGGTCCCGGGTGCTCCTCGGGTTCGGGTCCTCCACCGTGAACTCCAGTTCCACCGCAAAGCTCTCGAAGGTACCCGTGAGCACGGCCATCCCGGCGCCGACACCTTCCGCGAAATCGTCCGCGCCGATCGCGACCACCGCCGGATCGGAGGACGTCCATTCGACAGGCACGGCCCCGGTAGTGCCGTCGTCGTAGCTTCCGTACGCAAACAGCGGCCCGACCCGCTGCCCCACGCGGATTTCCGTGCGGGGCGCGAACGGCTCGAGACCGGCGAGTTGACGCGGCGGCCGCGGTGGCGCCGGTGGCGGGGCGGAGGGCGAGACGCCTCCGCCGCACGATGCGAGAAAAGCGCACATCGGAAGGAGAAGGATGTTTCGACTCATGCGGTTACGGTTGGCGAGAGAGGCGGCCAGCTACGGGGGACTCCCGTCAGCTTCGGTTCTCGCTGCGCGCAGACGACTTGCTGCCCAACCGCTTGGTCAGGCTTTCACAACACGGGTGAAATCACCGTGAACAAACGGCGGGCGAGGGTGGTCTTTGTGTGCACAGGGGGCGGAACGCGTCGGCTGGTCGCCGACGCCGGTCCCCACGAGGCCCGCGAGGGGCCCCGGCCCCTCAGTGCTCCAGTTCGCAGCGAACCGGCCAGTCCCCCGGGGGCAGCCTCACCTCCACCGACGCCCCGGCCATGCCGCTCGGCGCCGTCCTCAGGAACCGGCTCCGGCTGACGTCGTTGCAATCCGGGCGTCCGTGCCCGTAGTAGTCGTCGCGGCCAACATCAATGAAGGTCTCTCCCCCCCGGGGTTCCCGGTCCACGCCCGCAAACATCAGATCGTTCTCCAGGTCGTTCACGTGGGAGCCCGGGACGTAGTTCGGGGCACAGCTCGCGACCGCACCGAAGGCATGAAAGAACTCATGGACCATCACCACCTCGTAGGTGGAGACCGCGTCCTCGGCGGCGCCGAGCTCCGCGTCGGCACACCCCATATAGACGGCCCCACCGCGGCCAAGAATCGGCGCGCTGCCACAGACGCCGGCCACCGAACCCTCATAGAAGAAAGCCAGGAGCTTGTCCCCCGAGACTTCCAGCGAGCGCGCCTCGCGGAGCAGGTCATGAACGGTCCCGCCTGCGGTTCCGTCCCCTTCCTGGTGGGTAAACGAAAGCCGCAGGAACGAAACATCGGGCCGTCCCTGGTAGGTGTCGAGTCGCAGGGTCTGCCCGACCTCTGACGCGAGCCAATTCTGAATGCTCAGGGCGGCGCGTTCGACTTCCCCGAACCGGTCCCGGTTCCGGTCCTCCCAGTCTCTCGGCACGGCGTAGACGAAGTGGACCTGGGGGCCACCGATGTCGTCGGGGCGGTCCTTCGTGCTCCTGGGGTTCGCGTCCTCGACCATGAACTCCAGTTCCACCGAGAACCCCTCGAAGGTGGCGGTTACCACCGCCGTCCCGGCGCCGACGCCTTCGGCAAGACCATCTTCGCCGATCGCGACCACGTCCGGGTCCGACGAGGTCCATACGGCGTCCACGGTGCCGGTCGTGCCGTCGTCGTAGCTGCCGTAGGCGACCAGCGGCCCGACCCGCTGCCCGACCCTGATCTCGGTGCGGGGAGCGAACGGCTCCAGACCGGTGAGGGTGCGCGGCGGCTGCGGCGGCGCCGGCGGAGGGGTGCTGGGCGAGACTCCCCCGCCACAGGAAGCGACAAAGACGAAGAGCGGGAGAGACAGGACGAAGCGCTTCACGGGTTCAGCCTAACGCGAGGCCCGCCGGCCGGGCCGTGCCCTTCCGGGGCAATCCGTGAGCGATCACCGCAATACACTCGCCGCTGCTACCGAGAAGGACGGCCGCCATCCCAGACCCCGCTCCGGAGACCCCCGCGACCAACGCCGCCGGCATCCTCCTCGCCGCCGGTGAATCGAAGCGGATGCGGCGCACCAAGGCGCTCCTCCCCCACCCGGACGGCTCCGGCCGGAGCCTGGTCCGCTTCGCCGCGGAGACCATGCTCGAGGCCGGCCTCGCCCCGCTGATCGTCGTGCTCGGCCACGCCCATCGGGAGGTCGCTCCCGAACTGCGCGGTCTCCCGGTCCGCGCCGTGAACAACCCCGCCTACCAGCGGGGCATGCTCTCCTCGCTCCAGGTCGGGGTCCGCGCCCTGGCCGCCGAGCGGCACGTCTTCTGGGCAGTGGTGGCTCCCCTGGACCAGCCATTCCTCTCCGCCGGACTCATCCGTACGCTCATCGCCGCGGCGGCAAAGCCCCACCATCCCCCAGCCGCGGTCGTCCCCGCCACTCCGGCGCTCGAACGGACGGGGAGCTGGGGCCTGCCGGTGGTGCTCCGGCGGCGCCTCTTTCCGGAGGTGCTGGAGCTGTCGGCGACCCGGGCGGCGGAAAACGCGGGGCGGGACCGGGGCGCCGGCCGCGTGCTCGCGCGACACCGCCAGGACCTGCTCGTGGTGCCGGCGTCCGAACGGGAACTCCTGGATCTCGACGACTGGAACGCTTACGAAAGAGCGCGGCACTCGCAGCGGACCACGCCGCCGGACCCATGACCCTTCCCCTGTCCCACCCGGCCGCCCTCCTGCTCAGCTACGGCTCCGTGGGTGCGCTGCTGCTGGCCACGGAACTCCTCCGCCGCGCCGGCAGGGTTTCTCCGGACGCGGCCCGCAAGGTCGTCCACGTGGGCGTGGGCCTGTGGGTGGTCCCCACGGTGTTGGTGTTCGCCGACTGGCGGGTAGCGGTCGTGCCGCCGCTCACCTTCCTGATGCTGAACTACGCGATCCACCGGTTCCGCCTGTCCCCACTCGACAGCGACCCGGCAAACCTCGGCACCGTGTTCTTCCCCCTCTCGTTCGCGGTGCTCCTCGCCGTCTTCTTCCGGCCGGGGGAACCCGGAGACCAGGCTTTCCTCGCCGTGGCCGGGCTCCTGACGATGGCGCTCGGCGACGCCGCCGCCGCGTTCTTCGGGAAGCGTTACGGGACCCGCCGCTACACCATCCTCGGCCATTCGCGGACCATGGAGGGGAGCATGGCGATGTTCCTGGTCACCGGCGTGGTCATCGCCGTGGTGCTCGGCACCATGGAGGGCTATTCCTGGCACCCCGCCGTCGCCTTCGGCCTCGTGACCGGGACGGCGGCGGCGGGAATCGAGGCGGTGTGCCCCTTCGGCAGCGACAACCTTTTCGTGCCGCTCGGGACCGCGGGAATTCTCTGGGTCCTGGTGGAGGTGAGCGGAGCAGCCCTCGGAGTCGGGTAGGGTCGCCTCCCGGAATCCCATCGTGTCCATCATTTCCCTCGACAAGGGGCGCGCGCTCGGGGCGGAGGCGGCCCGCGTGGTCTGGCGCTCGCTGCAGGTCGCCGCCGCCATCTCGGTCGTGGTCGTACCGTTCGGGTACAGCATTACCGGAGCGCACTCCGATGTCCTGATGGGCCTGCTCGCGGGAGTCGCCGTCGGGATCGGGCTCAACCTCCGGATGGGGGCGCAAAACGGCCGCTCCGTCGGCATCCTCATCGGCGCGACGGTGGGCATCGCGGCCGGACTGATCGCCGGCCTGATTCCGCAAAACCCCTGGGGTCAGCTCATCCCGCCCATCCTCGCCCTCGCCATCGGACTGACCGACGGACTCGGCGAGACCCGGATTCGCGGCTACCGCGAAGCGTTCCACGAGGCGGCCCTCATCTCGGGCCTCCTCGGGGCGGGGCTTTTGTTCGTGCCCGACGGCCTCCTCGCGGCGGTGGGATGCGCCATGATGATTGCGCCGAACACGCTCATCGTCGGGTTCTGCAACCGGGACCACGCGGGCAAGCGCCATACGCGGCCTCCGATCCTCCTGGTCGTCGCCTTCGTGGGCGTCTTCGCGGTGATCACGTACCTCGTCATGCACGAAGGTGGCCGGCATCGCTCCGTCGAGATCGGCCTGCTCTCCGCGTTCTGGTCTCTCGTGGTACTGCCGGTGCCGACCTTCCTCGCCGCCCGGACGCTGGCGATCTGGGTGCAGCCGCGGCTGCGCCTCTACGTCCAGCTTGCCGACTACCTGCGGGTGATGTGGGTCCCCATCGGGGGTTTCGCGGTGGGGTACCTGGCGATCATCGTCATCTTCGCCGGGTTCTTCGGCATGCTCGAGCGCTTCGTGCCGGGGTCGTTCGGCGGCGCCGCGGGGGCGGGCGTGCTGGACTGGGTCTCGTTCTCCTTCTACTCGGCGATCGCCGACCCCAGCTCGGCGATCCGGGCGGTCTCGGGATTCGCCCGGTTCCTCGTCGCAACCCAACTGGTCTTTTCCATCGGCTGGGCGCTCGTGGTGTTCGCGGCGGTGATGTCGGCCATCCAGCCGCAACTGGACGCAATCTCGCGCCGCCGCGCCAGGGAGCGCGACTAGCCGCTCAACCCAGCGAGCGCGCGATCAGCGAGAGGACGGTTCCCGCTTCCGCCTCGGTGAGCGAGAGGTTCGGCCGCACGCGCACCGAGCGCGAGCCGCAACCCAGGATCAGCAGGCGGTTGTCGTAGGCGCGGACGAGGAAGGCGTCCCGCTCCGCAGTGTCCGGGAGGTCGAACGCGCACATCAGCCCGCGCCCGCGGACGGAGGTCATGCGGCCGCCGGCCTCCCGGGCCAGGTCGTGGAGCCCGTCGAGGATCACCCGGCCGACCCGGGCCGCGTTCCCGACGAGGTCCTCCTCCTCGATGATCTCCAGGTAGCGGCCGCAGCGGACCATGTCCACCAGGTTGCCCCCGAAGGTGGAGTTGATCCGGGAGGGAAGCTGGAAGACGTTGTCGTCCACCTCGTCCACCCGGCGGCTGGCGAGGATGCCGCACACCTGGGTCTTCTTGCCGAACACCAGCACGTCCGGCTCCACCCCGAAGTGCTGGTGGCACCACATCCGGCCGGTCATCCCCATCCCGGTCTGCACCTCGTCGAAGATGAGCAGGAACTCATGCTCGTCGGCGAGCCGGCGGAGTTCGCGCAGGAACTCGCCCCGGAAGTGGAGGTCGCCCCCCTCTCCCTGGATGGGCTCGATGATGAGGCCGGCGATGTCGTCGGGGTTCGAGGCCACGGCCGCCTCGATCGCGGCGATCGCCCGCGCCTCCGCGGCCTCCGTCTCGGCAAGGCGCTCCACCTCGGGAAACCGGATGTAGGGGTTCTCGATGCGCGGCCAGTCGAACTTGGGGAAGTAGGCCACCTTCATCGGTTCGGTGTTGGTGATGGACAGGGTGTAGCCGCTGCGCCCGTGGAAGGCCTGCCGGAAGTGGATGATCTGCCCGCCCCGCTCGTCCTTGCCGGCGGCGAGGTTCTTCCGCACCTTCCAGTCGAACGCGGTCTTGAGCGCGTTCCCGACCGCCACCGCGCCGCCCGCGATGAAGAAGGCGTGCGGCAGGCCCTCCGGAATGGCGATCCGGGAGAACGTGTCCACGAACCGCGCCATCTCGACGGTGTAGAAGTCGGAGTTCGACGGGTTGTGGACCGCCACCCGGCCCAGCCGCTCGACGAAGGCCGGGTCCCGGACCCCCGGGTGGTTGTGGCCGATGGGGTTCGTCGCGAAGTAGGAAAAGCAGTCGAGGAAGTCCCGTCCGGTGCGGGCGCAGCGCATCCAGGCGCCGTGACTCTCCTCGAGATCGAGGACGAGATCGAGTCCGTCGGTGATGAGGTGCCGGCGGAGGATGCCGTGGACTTCAGCGGGGCTCGGATTCCCGGCGACTGCGGCGGGAACCGGACTGACGGCCATCCCGGAAGCGTACCAAGGGCGCGGCCCGGCCGGAGCCCGGAAAACCCGTAGACTCCGGCGGATGAGAGGGCGCGCAACCCGCCAGGTTTTGGCCGCCGCGATGCTGATCGGGATTCCGGCCGGCGCCACCGCGGATACGGACGAGCGAAGCGATTCCGCGCCGCTGGCCGTCGAGGTGCGGGTCTTCGAAATCCGGCGGCTGAACTCCGATTTCAGCCCGATCGAAGACCTCTCCTTCCTGGTGGACAGCGACGGAGCGGCGGTCCAGGTCTCGGAGTGGCTCGCGACCCTCGCCCGGCGGGTTCCGGACGCCTATTTCGCGCAGCTCCTGACGTTCGGTCCCACCCCGGCGGAATCCGAAGCGGAGTGGCAGGTCACCCGGCGAGACTCCCGGCGCGCGATCCGGCTTCGCATGGACTTCTCCCGGCCCGAACCTCACCTGACCGGGAGCGGAGCGCCGGAACCCCGCTTTCGGCTCGACTTCGACCTGCTCCGGATGGGAACCACGGCCCAGCGCATCCGGGTGGAAGGTCCGGTCGAGGCGGACATGACCCGGATGGCGAGCGGCCGCGACTTCGAACTGCCGCTGAGCCGGTACCTGTCGTGGTTCAGGGATCCCGGCGACCTCGAGGCCCGCGGAGAGCTCTACGAGAAGATCCGGGACCGCAACATTTACCTGGCGCTCGGGATCACCTTCCGGAAGGCCGAACCACGCGCGCTCCCCGTTCGGCTGCGCCCTCCCCCGGACCCGCAGCTCGCCGAACTCCGGTCGCCGCTCCTGGGGAACGCCGAGGGGATCCTGCGCCTGCGCGTCCACCTGGACGAGGTGGGGGCGGTGAATCACACCGAAGTGCTGGAGACCACACTCCCCGAGGTCACGCCCCGGGTCCTCGGCGTCGTGTTGGGCTGGCGGTTCCCCCAGGCCGCGGGACGGGAGGGCCGGCTGTTCTTCCCGGTCCGGACCGTGGTCCCCGTTCCGTCGAACTGAGCCCGTCCCGGGACAGGGTTGGTTCCGGGGGGTCGCTTGCCCAGCGCGCGGAGGGTCTGGTACAAGGGTGCGTTCCGCTCGTTCCGGACCCAAAGGAGAACACTCATGACATCCCGTACGCTCTGTATCTGTAGGCGGGCTGCGCTGGGCGCGGCCCTCCTCGCTCTCGCAGCCCCCCTCGCGCTCGCCCAGTCGGGCGGGCTCGGCACCATCCACTTCCCGAACTCCGGCAACGAGGCGGCCCAGAAGGACTTCCTCGACGGCGTCCGCCTCCTCCACAGCTTCGAGTGGGAGGACGCCGCCGAGGCCTTCCAGCGCGCCCAGGCCGCCGACCCGGACTTCGCGCTCGCCTACTGGGGCGAGGCGCTCAGCCACAGCGGCGGTCACCACTATCCGCCGGGGCAGGACATGTCGAAGGCCCGGGAAGCGCTGCTGAAGCTCGCCAAGACCCGCGCGGAGCGGGTCGCGAAGGCGCCGACCGACCGCGAGAAGCAATACCTGGAGTCGGTGCACATCCTGTACGGACCGGGCGACGTCCTGGAACGGAGCGAGGGTTACGAGCAGGCGCTCGCCAGGCTCTCGGCCGACTATCCCGACGACCTCGAGGCCGCCGCGTTCCATTCGCTGGCGCTGATGCGCACCAAGGTGCGGGGCGCCGAAAGCCTGCGGGTGGACATGCGCGCGGGCGCCATCGCCCAGCGGGTGTTCCGCGAGAACCCCGACCATCCGGGCGCGGCGCACTACGTGATCCACGCCTTCGACAACCCGGTGCAGGCCCCGGTGGCGCTCTACGCGGCCGAGAAGTACGCGGATATCGCCCCGGCGGCGGTGCACGCGCTTCACATGCCGTCGCACATCTTCCTGCAGCACGGCATGTGGGACCAGGTGCGCAGCCTCAACGACCGTTCCTACCAGGCGTCGATCGACCGGGCCGAGCGGAAGGGACTCTCGCCGGCGCGCTACTCGTACCACGCCCTCTACTGGCTCCTCTACGCCTACCTGCAGGAGGGCCGCTACGAGGAAGGTCAGAAGCTCCTCGACGAGTTCGAGGAACTCACGCAGCGCGACGAGATGACCCAGGGAATGAAGGAAACCTGGATGCGCATGGACGCGCTCAACACCGTGGAGACCCGGCGCTGGAAGCCCCAGCCGGTGGATGATCTGGTGGCGCAGCTCGACAGCGATGAACCCGCGGTCGGCCACCGCACCGCCGGCGCGATGCTCTACGCGCGGGGAGCGAGCGCCGCCGGTACCGGCGACGTGGACACCGCGATGAAAGCGCACGAGGGACTCAAGAAGATCCACGAGATGCTCGCCAGCGACGAGAACCCCCGCGGCGCCGAGCAGGCGCAGGTGATGGCGTACGAGATGGCGGGCCTCATCGCCAAGGCGAAGGACGACAAGGAAGGCGCGATCGAAGCGTTCCGCAAGGCAGTCATGGTGGCGGAGAGCATGGAACCGCCCTCGGGCCCTCCGGGCGAGTCGCCCATCGACGCGCCCATCCAGCCCGCGCACGAGCTGCTGGGCGAAATGCTGCTCGAGACGGGTGAGGCGGAGGAGGCCCTCCAGGTATTCGAAGTCTCACTGGAGCGGACCGCCAAGCGGCCCTACTCGCTTCACGGCGCGGCGCAGGCGGCCATCGCGGTCGGTAACGAGGAGACGGCCGAAAGCTACTACCAGCAGCTCCTCGCCACTCCGGAACGGGGACCGGACCTTCCCGGGCTCTCCGACGCGGAAGCCCTGGTCGGCGACACAACCACGGAACAGAACTAGGTCGAAAGACCTGTCGGGGGCGGCCGTACGCGCGGCCGCCCCCTTGCGCTGCCCGGTGGGCGGCTACTCGTCTCCGCCCAACAGACCCGATCGCAACAGGTAGTAGAGCAGGGTCACGACGCCGGTGAGGGCGGCGGCCACGTAGGTCATCGCGGCGGCGCTCAGGACTTTGGACACCCCGCGGCGTTCGTCGGGGGTGATGAGACCGGTGTCCCAGACGAGCGCCTTGGCCCGCCGCGAAGCGTTCAGCTCCACGGGCAGCGTCACCACCTGGAAGAGCACCACCAGCGAGAAGAGCGCGATCCCGAGCTGGACGAGCCCGAAGGCGCCCAGCAGGAAGCCGCCGAGCAGGAGGATCCAGGAGACGCTGGAGGCGAAGCTCGCCGGCCGGGCGAGCACCTGGCGGAACATCAGCGGCTGATAGCCGCTGTGGTGCTGGAGGGCGTGCCCCACCTCGTGGGCGGCCACCGCCACCGCGCCGACGGTCCGCCCGCCGTACACCTCGGGCGAGAGCCGGAGCACCCGGACCCGCGGGTCATAGTGGTCGGAGAGCGCCCCGGGATGCTGTTCCACGGGGATGTGGATTCCCTGCCGGCGCAGCAGCAGCTCGGCGGTCTCCCGGCCGCTGCGCCCGCTCGAGACCGGCACCCGGTTGTAGCGGGCGAAGGTGCGCTTGACCTTGAACGTCGCCCACAGGGTGAGGGCGATGGCCGGGGCCAGCATGATGAAGTAGAGGGGATCGAAGAAGAACATGGAGGTTTGACCGGGCTCCGCGAGAGAATGGACGCCGTATGGATGTAACACTAGACCGCAACGAGACGTTTCCCAACCCGGAGAACGTCGGCGAAGCGACGCTCGAAATCAACGCCGGGCGCCTCCGCGACTCGCTCGTCGCGCTCTCCCGCTTCGGCGCGCATCCCGGCGGGGGCGCCCACCGGTTCGCCTTCTCGAAGGAGGAACTCGCGGCCCGCGCCTGGATCACGGGCGAGATGGAAGGCGCCGGACTCACCGTGCGCACCGATCCCGCCGGCAACCTCTTCGGCCGGCGCGAGGGGAAGGAGCCCCTGCCCGCCATCCTCTTCGGCTCCCACCTCGACACCGTCCCGCAGGGCGGCCACTACGACGGCACCCTCGGCGTCCTGGGGGCACTCGAAGTGCTCCGGGCGCTCGGCGAGCAGGGGATCGAGACCCGCCACCCGCTGGAAATGGTCGTCTGGTGCGACGAGGAGGGCGCCCATTTCGGGAACGGCCTCTTCGGGAGCCGGGCGGCGACCGGGGCCGTCCACGACGGCGAGCTGGACCGGCTGGGCGAAGACGGGCTCAGCCTCCACGAGTGGATCGAGCGCTACGGACTCGACCCCGGGGCGCTGGAGCGCGCCGTCCTCGACCCGCGAAGGGTCCGGGCTGTCTTCGAGCTCCACATCGAGCAGGGCGGGAACCTCGAGCGGGAGGGCTGCCGGATCGCGGTGGTGGAGGGCATCGTGGGGATCCACCGTTTCGAGGTGAACGTCGGCGGCTTCCAGAACCACGCCGGCACCACCCCGATGGCCGAACGGAAGGACGCCATGCTGAGCGCCGCGCACCTGATCGTCGCGGTCCACGAGGAGATCCGCGCCCTGCCCGGAGACCAGGTGGGGAACGTCGGCCAGCTCGCCGTCTCGCCCGACGCCACCAACGTGGTGCCGGGCGCCGTCCGTTTCCCGATCGAGCTGCGCGACCTGAAGGACGAGGTGGTGGACGACATCATCGAGCGGATCGGCGCGCGGGGCGCCCGGCTGGCCGAGGCGACGGGCTGCACCGTCGGGATCCACCGGACGCTCCGCGAACCGCCCGCCGACATGGATCCCGGGCTGCGGGCGCTCCTCCACCGCGTGGCCCGGGAGGCAGGGCACGAGCCGCTGTCGCTCCCGAGCCGGGCCGGCCACGACGCCCAGAATACCGCGCGGCACGGCATCCCCACCGCGATGATCTTCGTCCCCAGCCGGGCCGGGATCAGCCACTCCCCCGAGGAGTGGACGTCGTGGGAGGACTGCGCCCGGGGCGTGGACCTGCTGCGGCGCGCGGTGCTGGCGGTGGACGCGGCGTAGGTTGGAGCGCGGACTCCGGCCGGCGCTCCGAGGCTACGCGTTTCGCCTCCCTGCGGTCGGCGATGCCGGCCGGAGGCCGGCGCTCCGAGCCGCTACGACTTCAGGAAGACTTCGCGGCCCAGCGCGGACGACTCCTGGATCGCCTTGACCACCCGCAGGGACCGGAGCGCCTCCTCCCCGGTGAGCACCGGGTCCCGTCCCTCCCGCACCGCGTCCGCCATGTCCTGGAGCTGCACCCGGTGCCGCGTCTGCGGGTAAGCCCACGGGTCGTCCGTATCCAGCCAGTCGGTGGTCTCCGGCAATCCCGCCGGCCCGGGCACCCCGTCCACGTCCCAGACCAGGAAATGGTCGTACTGGGCGTTCGCGATCACCGTGCCGCGCTCCCCGTGGATCTCGAGCCGCGAGCGGAGGGCCGGACGGATCGCGGTGGTGCTCTCCACCACCCCCATGGCGCCGTTCTCGAACCGGAGCAGCGCGGTGGCGAGATCCTCCACTTCGATGTTGTGGCGGCGGGTGGCGGTGCGGCCGATCACGGAGGCGACGGGTCCCACCAGGTGCTGCAGCAGGTCGATGATGTGGATGGACTGCGTCATCAGGCAGCCGCCGCCCTCGAGCGCGGCGGTGCCGCGCCACGCCGCCTTCCGGTAGTAGGCCGGGGACCGGCTGGCCTTGTCGAAGGCGTCCGCCAGCCAGATCTCGCCCAGCCCGCCGCTGCCCAGCAGTTCCCGGAGCGCGTCGGCGACCCGGCCGAAGCGCATCTGGAAGATGACCCCGAGCCGCACGCCCCGCTTCCGGCAGTGCTCCACCATCCGCTCGCCCGCCTCCACGGTCGCTTCGAGCGGTTTTTCGACCAGCACGTGCTTCCCCGCGTCCGCCGCCGCGAGGGTCATCTCGGCGTGGAGGCCCGTGGGGGAAGTGACGATGACCACCTCCACCCCGGGATCGGCGATCAGCTCCCGGTAGTCCGGGTAGGCGCGCGGGTTCCCGTGCTCGGCGGCGAACGCGCGCACCCCCTCGGGGTCGCGCGAGCAGACCGCGGCCAGGAACCCGCCCTCGACGAACTCCAGTTCGCGGGCGCTGAAGCCGCCCGCCATCCCGGTCCCGATCAGGCCGAACCCGACCGGTTTCCGTTCCATGCCGCCTCGCGACTCAGCGCTGGAGCTCGAGGACGATCACCTCCATCGGATCCTCGCCCCGGTTCACGTCGCCGTGCAGTTCGCCCGGCGGGTCGGCGTCCAGCCAGTAGGCCTTCCCGCTCTCCCAGTGCATGGCCTTCTCGTCGCCCGCCTCGGTCACCACGTGCAGGGTGCCGCCACGGATGGCGACGATGGCCCGGCCGTTCTCGTGGCGGTGCATGGAGAGCGGCTGGTCGGGATAGATGTAGGTCTTCCAGACCTTCAGGTGTTCGTTCTCGAACTGCGGCTCCCGGCGGGTGCGCGCCTCCTGACCGCCCGCGAAGCGGGAACCCGATACGAACCCGACCAGCGCACCGAGGGAAAGTACAAGAAGCAGACGCAGCATGGGAGTTCCTCCGTAGTTCGTTAGGCTAATCGCATCATGGTTGAGGCTCCAAAGAAAACTCCCTTCGGGATTCCGGCGGCGGCCGCGATCCTCTTCAGCCTGGCGGGGTGCGGCGGGACCAGCAGCGACATCACGCTGCCCTCGACCGACCCACGAACGCCCTACCGGCTGGCGACCTACCGGGCTTCCGACGCCGGGGACGGCTCGCCCCGTCCGGCCATCGTCATCGGAGAGACCATCCTGGACCTGGCGGCGGCCGACGCCCTCTTCGCCACCGAGATCAGCACCGAACCCTACGGTTTCCCTACGGACCTGATCCGCGTGATCGCCGCCGGCGACCGGGCGCAGAACCGGCTGAACCAGCTCGCGAACCATTTTGCGGGGCGCGAGGACGGGTTCCGGTTCCGGATCGAGCCGCATCGCCTGACCGCACCGCTCCTCTACCCCGCGCACCTGCTGGCGGCGGCGGCCAACTACCGCTCCCACGCCGCCGAGATGGACGTGGAGCAGGAGGTGGACCCCGACCGGGACGCGCCCTACCTGTTCGCCAAGTCGGCCCGCTCCGGCATCATCGGGCCGGGGGAGCCCTACCGGATCCCGCCCGGCCGTGACCGCATCGACTGGGAGGGCGAACTCGGGGTGGTGATCGGGAAGGCCGCGACGCGGGTCTCGGTGGAGGAGGCGCTCGACCACGTGTTCGGCTACACGGTCGTCTTCGACGTGAGCGACCGGGGCGGACGATTCCGCGAGAACCCCATGTTGCCCGGGCCCGACTGGTTCTCCGGGAAGAGCGGCGACCGCGCCGCCCCGATGGGGCCCTACGTCACCCCGGCCGCCTTCCTGCCCGACCCGCAGGCGCTGCGCCTCACCACCCGGATCGACGACCGCGTGGTCCAGGACGACACCACCGCCGCCATGATCTATTCGGTCGCGCACCTCGTCGCGTACGCGAGCCAGGTCGTGACCCTCCATCCGGGAGACGTGATCGCCACCGGCACCCCGGAAGGGGTCGGCTCGGCACGCGAACCGCCCGAGTTCCTGAGCCCCGGCCAGACCGTCCACATCGAGATCGAGGGGATCGGGACGCTGTCCACGCCGATCGAGGGGAGCGGCGGTTCGTGAGACGCCCGGCGACCGTCACGGCGGTCCTCGCGGTTCTCGCCGCCGTCGCGCCGGCGGACGGTTACCGCCTGCGCAGCCGAACGACGTGGACTCCGTCGTCTGCCGACGCGACCCGCTGGGATGCATCGGACTTCCCGCTCCGCTTCCGGATGCTGGAAAACGACAACGTTCCCGTGGGGGTGGACCTCGACCAGGACCGGTGGGCGGAACTCGTGAGAGGGAGTCTCGTCCACTGGACGGACATCCCTACGGCGCGCATCGACATCGTCCTCGAGGAGGAGACGGTGGCGCGCTCCGCCGCGGACCAGGACGACGGCATCAACACCATCGGGTTTTCCTCACATGAAGGATTCGTGGATCACTGGGCCACTGCGTTCGCCGCCTGGCGCTGGGACGGAGACGAACTGGTGGGATGCGATATCGAGGTCAACCCCGACTTCGTGAAGAACTGGTCCCCCCAGGACCCTTACCGGCTCCTGGAGGTGGTGGCCGTCCACGAGATGGGCCACTGCCTGGGGCTCGCGCACACCGAGCCGCACCCCATGCCGCTCTGGACGACGCTGCCGGTGGGCGCCGACCGGGCCTTCCTCCCGGATCCGGTGATGTCCTACTCCAACTCCTACGGGCTGGACCTGCCCGAGGACGACACCGTCCCGGTCTCGCTGCTCTATCCGGCGCCCGGCTTCCTCGAGTCACGCGGGACGGTGGGGGGAAGCGTGGTCCTCGAAGGCCGCCCCGCGGCGTTCGCGTACGTGCAGGCGATGCGACCAGGCGAGTCGGGCAGCGCCACCCGGCCCGGGCCCGGGACCTTCGCCGACCAAAACGGCGAATTCCTCCTGGAGGGACTGGAGCCGGGCAACTGGATGCTCTGGGTTCACCCGATCCTCATCACCCGCCGGAACGCCCACGGAATGACGGAGCTGGCCGACGAGGCCGGCGCCTCTGATTTCCGCGACCAGCTGCGGTGGGTGCGGGTCGAAGCGGGAGAGGTGCTCGACGGCGTCGAGATCGTCGTCCATTCCGGCCGCGAGGTGACGCCGTGACCACCCGGCTGGCGCGCGGCATCGGGGTTTCCCTGCTCGCCGCCGGGACCCTGTGGCTACCGGGGTGCTCGGATAGCTCCACCCCGGCCACGCCACCCCCGGCGCCCGCTTCCCCACCCGCGCCCCCCGCACCGGCGCCGCCGGCGCCCGAGGAACGGTGCGGCGGCGTGTCCCTCGAGGTGGCGTTCCTCGGCAGCGACACCGCGGCCGGGATCGCCAGCGGCAACCTGACGCTGGACGTGGGCGATCCGGAAACGGCGCTGGACTTCGTGCGGCCCTACACCATCCAGGTGCCGGACGGCGGCGCCAACCTGGACGTCCCGGGCCTCCGTCCCACGATCGGGGTGTTCGTCTCGGATCTCGCCTTCATGCCCCTCGGCGCCGGATTCCGGCAGACCATGACGATCGAGTGGATCTCGGAACTGGAGGTCCGGGCCCGCGCGCCGGACTGCGAACCGGTGAGTGTTTCCTGCGACCTCGCGGGTTGCAGCGGTTCGTAGCTCGTATTCCTCGTAGTCAGTCGTTCACGACCGCCAAGCCTGTCCCGGATCCGCGTGGCCCAAGGCGGATCGCGACACATCATCCGCGGGCCTCCGGCCCGCTGTGCCGACCGGAGGTCGGCGTTCCAAGCCGTACGCGCTACCTCCGCTCTTGAGCGCCACTCCGAGGGGGGAGCCGACTCTGCGGGTGGGGTTGCGCCGTGTGCGGTGCGGAGCACCGCGCGTGCCGGTCGGAGACCGGCGTTCCAAGCCGGTGCGTGATCCGGGGCTAACGCCGTCGGGGGGTAGCCTGCCGTGACGCCGCCACCCGGGTGTTGGGTTCCGGGGGTTCGAACCGCTCCTGGGCGCCGTCCGGCCAGCGCACCCGCAGGCCGGTTACCTCCGCGCCCGCCGGGATCCCGAAGTGGGCCACCGGCTCGCTGCTCGTCAGGTAGCCGGCCTCCGGGTTCAGGGCGCGGACCAGGCTCCGGCCGCCGAGTTCTAGCGTCACCACCGCGCCCGGGCTCGCCCGCGAGAACTCGCGCGGCTCCACGACGAGGAATCCGCCTTCCCTTGACGAGCGGTTCTCGAAGAGGCGGGCCGGCCCTCCCACGGCGGTCACCACGAGGTCCAGGTCCCCGTCGCGGTCCCAGTCTCCGGTGACGAGACCCCGGCCCACCGACCGGACATCGGTGAAGCCCTCGATGGGCACTTCCTCGAACCGGCCGCTCCCGTCGCCGAGGAACGCCTGCGCGGGCTCCGCGTAGGCGTCGAGTCCGCCGGCGGCCGGCGTCCCGCCCTCCCGGGCGACCGCGCCGTTCACCAGCAGCAGGTCGAGGTCCCCGTCCATTTCGAGGTCGAGGAAGCGCGTGCCGAAGCCGGTCCAGGGAAGGCTGGGCAGCGCCAGCCCCAGCGCCGGCGTGTCGTCGAGATATCCCCCTCCCTGGTTCCGGTAGAGCGTGTTCGTCTGGGCGCGGAGGTGGGTCATGAAGAGGTCGAGGTCCGCGTCCCCGTCCACGTCCCCGAGCAGCACCCCCATGCTGGCCTCGGAGCGGCCCTGGGCGTTCAGCGCGACGCCGAGGAAGAGGGCGGCGTCGGAGAAGGTCCCGTCTTCCGCCTGCTCCCAGAGCAGGTTGGGCTCGCCGTCGTTGGCCACGTAGAAGTCGAGGCGGCCGTCGCCGGTGAAGTCGTGGCAGAGGACGCCGAGCGCCGGGCGGCGCTCCGCCAGGATCCCCGCCGCACCGGAGACGTCCTCGAAAGTCCCGTCGCCCCGGTTCCGGAAGAGGGCGTCGCGTTCGTAGGGAAGGCTCTGGGGCGAGCAGAAGTCGGGCTCGCCGGAGGCCGAAACGCAGTCCCGGTCCGGATCGTCCACGAGGTAGCCGCCCACGTAGAGGTCGAGATCCGAGTCGCCGTCGTAGTCGCAAAGGGCCGCCGCGCTGGACCAGCGCTCGCCGAATACCGCGGAGTCCATCCGGAGGAACGACCCGCCGCCACCGAGGAAGAGGGCGTCCTCCCCGTAGTTCGCGACGAAGACGTCGGCGCCGCCGTCTCCGTTCACGTCCCCCACCGCGACGCCGGTGCCGTACCCCCGGTCGAAAAGCCCGCGGGCGCCCGCGTCATCCCGGAACCTGCCGTCCGGCTGCTGCAGGAAGAGGCGGTTGCCGGGGAGTTCCGCGAAAGGGATCCCGTCCCGATCCTCCGGGAGCGGACCCGCCTGGATCAGGTAGATGTCGAGATCCCCGTCCCCGTCCGCGTCGAAAAGCGCGGCGCCCGAACCCATGATCGCGGGCAGCGGGAACCGGGAGAGGTCTCCGGGCTCATGGACGAAGCGGACCCCCAGCGCGTCGGTCACGTCGACGACGTGAAGTGTGGTCTGAGTGGCCGCGGGCGTCGGCCAACTCAACAGGAGGCCGATTCCGACGGCCCGCAGCCGGGCCGCCGGTCCTCGCAAGATCAGAAGTTCCTGGGCTTGAAAGCGGGCGCCTTCACGATGCCGGCGCTCGAACCCACGACCCGGATCAGCAGCAAGCCACGCCGGGCCGCCATGACGGGCGCGGATTCCGTCGCCGTCAGGTAGGCCATCGCGCCGTGGACGGCCCCCGCGGCATACTCCGGAAACAGGTTCCGGAACCGCTCCATTTTCCCCACGAAGTGGCGGACGTCTTCGGGGCGCAGCGTGGTCTTCACCTCGACGCCGACGGAGACGGCCTTTCCGAACGCGATCAGATCCATTTCGGCGAGCGGCATTCCGTCGCGGAGCACGGCCCGACGTCTCGCCGGCTCGCCGGTCACGTCGAAGCCGGCCCTCCTCAGCAGGGGAACGAGATCGCCGTCGGTGAGGGCCTCCATCAGGCGGCCGAAGCGTTCATCCCCGTCCCCGATCATGCGGTGGACGGCCCGCCGCAACGCTTCCTGTGCGGACTTGGCCGCTCGGTCGCGTTCCTTCCGCTCCTGCTGCTCCTGGCGCCGGGCGGCCTCCGCCTCCCGACGCCAGGCGGCCTCCGCCTGGGCGCGCTCCTCCTGCTCCTTCCGCCACGCGGCTTCCCGTTCTTCGAGCCGCCGCCGGAAGGCCCGCTCGCGCGCCCGCTCCTCCATCTCGAACCGGCGGCGCCATTCCTCGTGCCGGCGAGCCTCGCGAGCAAGACGGCGGAGGATGCGCCACACCGAATCGGGGCCGGAGTGAAAGCGGCGGTATCTCTTCATCCTGAATGCCGTGAATGATAGTCAGCGGCCCGGTTCCGGATGCTTCTCCCGGAGCGCCGCCAGGAACCCGTCGGGAGCTTCGCTGCCGAGCGCCTGCGCGGCGTGAACGGCCTTCCAGGCGTCCGCGAAGCGGCCCAGCTCAGCCAGGGCTACCGCCGCCAGCACGTGGCTCGCCCCATCTTCCGGGTCGAGCCGGGCGGCCCGCTCCAGTGCGGCAAGCGCCGGCTCGAAGCGCCGCTGGCGGAGGAGCACATCGCCCAGCGCGGCATGGGTCTGCGGCTCGTCGGGCCGAAATTCGAGCGACGCGCGGAACTCGTACTCCGCGGCGGGGAGGTTCCCCTCGCGCGCCCGGAGCACACCGAGCCCGAACCGGGCGAGCGCCTGTTCCGGGTCAAGCGCCACCGCGTCGCGATACAGGGGCTCCGCCTCGCCGGGTCTTCCCGCCTGATCCAGCACCGCGGCGAACTCCGCGAGCACGTCGGCGTCGCGAGGGCGGATCTGCGCGAGATCCCGGTAGAGGATCTCCGCGTCCTCCAGGCGGCCCGCGCCCCGCGCCGTCCGGGCGCGCTCGAGGAGACGCGGAGAAGAGATGTCCCGCTCGCTCATCCGGAAGTGGATCGGGTCCTCGATCGGGGGGAGGCCGGCGTCCGGCCGATCCTCTCCGGCTCTGAGCACGTCACGGCCGCGGTCCCGGTCCCCGGTGGCGTTCCAGGCGCGCGCGAGCGCCGCGCGGACGGCGCCGGCCTCCGGCGCGAGCGCCAGCGCCCGCTCGAGGAGGGCGATAGCCTCGCGGGCGTCTCCGGCCGCCAGTTCGATCGAGCCGAGCCGGAAGAGCGCGAGGGCGGATCCGGGGTCGAGTTCGAGCGCCTGCCGGTAGATGGCCTCGGCGGCGGGCCGGTCACCGAGTTCTTCCCGTAGTTCACCAAGGAACAGAAGGCTTGGCGGGTATCCCGGGTGCTCCGCAACTGCCGCTTCGAGCGCGCTGGCGGCGCCCGGGCGGTCGGCCCCGCGCAGGGCGTGGGCGAGCAGATAGCGCGCGGTGAGGCGCGTCACGTCGCCGGTGGGCAGGAGGTGGAGGGCCGCCCGGTAGCACTCCGCCGCCTCGCTGACGAGTCCGTGCGCGTGGAGAGTTTCTCCGTACTCCAGCCAGCGGGCCGGGTCTTCGGGCCGGGTTCGCAACTCCTCCACGAGCCGGTCGAGCAGCAGGGCGACCTGCGGCTCCATGTTGCGGGCGTGCGGTGCGGGAGGTTCCGGGGTCTGGGCGAACACCGTGGCAGCGGCGAACACGAGTACAAGGCCGCAGCGCCGGAGCGTCGGGATCACGGTCCGATCGTACTCCGGTGCGTGGGGAGGAGGGGGCGCGGTGCGGTTTCCTGTCACGATCGCGCCGTCGGGACGGGTGGCGGCGTGCGTTTCGCCCGCTGCGCGGGCGATGCCGGCCGGAGGCCGGCGCTCCGAGGCGCACCGTGAGGCGGGGTGGGAGTCACGACGTGCGCGGTGCGGAGCACCGCGGTGCCGGTCTGGAGACCGGCGTTCCAAAAAAAGGGGGGCATGCCCGAAGGCCCGCCCCCCGTGTTCAGGGTTAGAGGTCGCCTAGAAGGTGATCTTGCCCATGAACTGGAAGGTCCTCGGGTACCCGCGGGTGCCCGGGATGCTTCCGAAGGTGCTGGCGCCGAGGACCGTGCGGGGTCCGCGCCAGTTCACGTGGTTGAACGCGTCGATGAACTCGAACCGCAGGGTCAGGTTCATGTCCTCGTAGACCCGCGTGGTCTTCTCGAGCGAGACGTCCCAGTTGATCAGCACGGGGCTGCGCACCGAGTCCGTGGTGTTCGGCGAGTTGCTGATCGCCAGTCCCTGGGTGAGCTGCGCGTCGCCGGCCGACAGGTAGGTCGTGTGGTTGCCGCGCGGGTTGCCGCCGCCGCTCAGGTTCGCGCTCGTCGGACGCTGGTGGTCGAAACCGTAGGCGCTCAGCGGGTTCGAGTTCTGGGTCACGACCAGCGGGAAACCGCTCCGCATGATCGCAACCGCGGAAACGGCCCAACCGCCGAAGATCGGGTTGTCACCAGGCGTGCGCCAGGTGCCGTTGACGTTGAACTGGTGCGGTACGTGTACCCGTGACGGGCCATAGTCGGAGTCCAACAGCGCTCCGCACTTGGCGAACGCACACTCGTCCGGCGTGTTGTAGACGACGCCCGTCTCGTTCTCGAGCAACTGGTTGTTCTCGTAGATGTTGTCGTCGTGGCTGGTGAAGGTGTAGTTGATCCGCGCACCCCAGTTGCCCCGGAAGCGCTTCTCGAACTCGACCCGGAGGGCGTTGTAGAGCGACTTGCCGGAACTCACGTGGCGGGCGAAGACGTTCCGGAAGTGCGGGTACGGCCGCAGCAGCTGGCCGAGCGGGAGGGTTTCCTCACGAGCGAAGCTGCCGAAGCGCGAGTCGCCGTAGAACGGGTTGGGATACTGGTCGTTCAGCCGGTCGCCGAGCGCCAGGTACTGGTCGGCGAGCTGGTTGATGTTGACCGAGGAGTTGTTCGTGCCGCCGAGCGGGATGTCGGCGCCCTGGCTGCCCACGTAGCCGAGCTTCAGCGCGAGGTCGTTCCCGATGTCGCGCTGGATGTCCAGCGACCACTTGTTGATGTAGGGCGAAGCGCGGAACTGCTCGTTGAAGTACACGTTGCCGCCGATGTTCTGGAGACGGCCGTTGGCGTTCCCGATCGGGGCCTCGATTCCATTCGGGAACGGGTTCGAGGCGGTCGCGACCGGCGGCGTGATGCCGTCGGTGCTCGTATTGAGGGACGTGACGTTCGTGTAGCCGTAGGTGCCGAGGTGGCTGGCGCCGGTGCCCGACGGAATCGCGTAGGGCGCCCAGAACACCGCGTAGCCGCCGCGGACCACGGTCTCGGGGTTCACCGTGTAGGCGAAGCCCAGGCGCGGTCCCAGCTTGATCCCCGGAGGATCCCACTGGTGGGTCGGGTTGCCGTCGAGGCCGGCATACATGAGCCCGCCGCGCAGCGGGAAGCCGGGAAGCGAGCCTTCGATCGCCGGATCGAGCGAGACCTGCATCGGGAACGGGTTGGTCCGGTCCCAGCCGACCGCGAAGCCGTTGTCATCCTCCATGAGCCCCGTCTCGTGCTCCAGCCGGAGGCCGAGGTTCAGGACCAGGTTCTGGCTGGGCCGCCAGTCGTCCTGGACGAAACCGCCGAAGTAGTCGATGAAGACGTCCGCGGGCTGGACGAGCGTCGCGCTGCCACCGCTCGGGATCCCGAGCAGCAGGTCGGCCATGGCGCTTCCGGAGCCGCTGTCCGGTGCGGTGGGACTCGGCCCCTGGGTGAAGCTCTGCGCGAAGCTCATCGAGAATCCGTTCCCGAAGGCCGCCGAATGGAGGCCCATGCGCCGCCACTGTCCGCCGTACTTCAGCGTGTGGTTGCCGAGGAACTGGGAATACGTCCCGCTGACTTCGCGTGAAGTCCACTGGATGTCCGTGTTCTGCCAGGAGCCGTGGGTGGTGCCGCCATCGCCGAAGTTGGCGATGGTGATGGAGGGGAACTGACCCGCGTAGCCGTCCTGGGCGTAGATCTGGTCGAGGAAGCTGCCCTGGATCCCGAGTTCGCTCCGGACCTGGTCGATCCCATACTCCGGGTTGATGTTCGAGTCGTTGAAGTACGTCTGGCCGTAGCGCAGCGTCAGCACCGAGGCGTCGCCGGTGATGAAGGTGTTGTTGAAGGCGACGGCGTGCACGTCGCGCAGCAGGTCCGCCGAGCCGATACCGAACGCCGGAGGGCCATCCGAGCCCAGCAGGTCCGTGTACTGCTGGAAGGCGCCTTCCTTCGAGGTGTAGTAGAGGTAGGTCAGCGACGACTGCCACGCGTCGGAGAAGGTGTGGCTGACGTTCCCGGTGGACTGGAGCGCGGTCGTGGTCTGGGCGCCGGACACGCTGGCGCCGCCGCCGGGTCCCAGAGTCGTCAGCAACTGCGCGAGCCCGCTGCCCGCCGGATCGATCATGTGGGCCGGAATCACGTTCCCGGGGAACGGACGGCGGTTGCCGTTCGCGTCGAGGTCGAAGGGGTTGTAGATCGTCGTCCCGCTCGCCGAGAAATCGCCGGCGGCCTCGGCCGCGGAGGGGAGGATCACCTCGGTGTTCTCCGCGAGGACGTCGTTGTTCCCTTCCGCCGAAAACCAGAAGAAGGTGCGGTCCGACAGGATGGGGCCGCCGAAGGAGCCTCCCCAGAGCCAGAAGGGACGGTCGGCGAACGTCCGCGAGTTGTCGGCGTCGTACGCCAGCTGGTCCGTGTAGGAGAGGGCGCGCCAGAACGTGTTCACCTTCCCGGGACGCCGCTGGTAGAGGGCGCTGCCCGCCCAGTTGTTCGTGCCGGTGCGGTGGATCACGTTGAACACCCCGCCTCCGGTGCGGCCCATCTCGGCGTCGTAGGTGTTCACCTGCACCTTCAGCTCCTGGACCGCCTCGAACACCGGGATGATGACGGTGCGGTTCCGGAGGTCGGTGGTCGAGACGCCGTCCACGGTGTAGTTGTTGCCGCGGAGCGGTCCGCCGCCCAGCGAAAGCAGGGACGAGTTCGTCTGGTCGGACTGCTTCACCCACACCGGGTTTCCGGTGTGGACCACGTTCGGCGTTCCGACGCCGAGGATGAACACGTTCCGGCCCGGGGTGGGAAGCACCTCGAGTTCGGAGCGGCTCACGGCCGAAGACACCGAGGCGGTCGCGGTCTCGATCAGCGGCGTTTCGCCGATGACCGTCACCGTTTCCTCGATGCCGCCGATCACCAGGGTGGCGTCCACCACCAGGAACGAGGAGACGCCCACGATGAGCCCCTCGCTCACGTACGGCGCGAAGCCGCTGAGCTCGGCGCGCAGGGTGTAGGTGCCGGGCTGGACGTTCGCGAAGTTGTACTCGCCGACCGCGTTGGCGACCGCGGTCCGCGAGACGCCGGTGTCCTCGTTCTCGATGGTCACCGTGACGCCGGGAAGGACGCCCCCATCGGCGTCCTGAATCACGCCACGGATGCCGCCCTGGAACGTCTGGGCGAAAGCGCCCGACGCGAGTCCCAGGACGCCGAGCACCGCGGCGGTCCTAAACAAAAGCGATCTCATGAGTCCCTCCTGAGGTCGTATGAGTCCATGAGCCTGACGCCCGCACGTGCGGGCGATCCAAGACATTTTGATTGGCGAAGAGCCGAAACGACAAATCCACGCGGTAGATCGTGGAACTTTAGGCGATTCGGACCTGTTTCTCCACTGTCACGGAGGGCAAGGGCCGGGCCGCCGCGGCAGGCACCGCCACGTTGCATCACAAGTTGTTGATCTTATTGACTCTTGTGCCCTTTCCCGGCGCTCTTCGACCCCGCGGGCGGTGAAGCGCGAAAGTTCAAGAAACCGAAGGAAATACGACAAATCAGATTCCTTCGGCTGCACTCGAAATATCGAAAGAGTCACGTACGGAGCGGTCCGAACCTGTCGCCCTCCCGGTCAGGCGCCGGCCATCTCCGCCATGCGGCCGAAGAAGTCGGCGTGGCCGGCCAGGATGCGGTCCTCGGCCTCGCGGTTCGGCTCGAGCGACCACTCTCCCCGCTCCCGGGTTCCGCCCAGCAGGATGCCGTCGGCGCGCGGCATCATGTAAAGCCCCTGGTAGAGCGCGATGTAACGGATCTCGGGCTGCGGGAGCAGGACGGTCAACTGTCCCTTGAGCGGAACGAGCTCCTCGTCGCCGACCAGGTCCCGGGCGCCGATGCCGGTGCAGTTCACCACGCGGCGTTCCGCGAGGCCGGCGATCTCGTCGAGGGAGCCGAAGCCGCGGATGCGGATCCGGCCGCCAGCGAGCTGGAAGTCGCGCATGACCGCGCCCAGGTACACCGGCGGCTCGATCATCATGGTCGTGTACTCGCGGGCGTGGCGGACCGGGAACGGATGCGTCCCGGGTTCGAGATCGCGGGTCCCGGGGAACAGGTCGGCGAGCCGTCCGGGCTGGCCCGGCCCTCCGAAAGGCACGTCGCTCAGGGGGTAGTTGGGGAGCCAGTGGACGCCGTAGCGGACCCCCGCCATTTCCTGGAAGATGCGATGGGAGATCCGGGCGGCCCGCTCCAGCCGGTCCTCGAACGCCCCGGTGTGCACGCGGGCGTCCGACACCGAGTAGGGGCCCCACTGGGCGCAGGCCACGTTCGAGGTGGTGTCCGGCGGGAGGTCCTTGGTGTAGATGGTCACCTCCACGCCGCGACGCTGGAGCAGGCGGGCGGTGGCGAGCCCGACCGCGCCGCAACCGATCACCGCCGCCCGCGCCGGAGGCGGAGCGTCGCCGAGCAACTCCTCGACGGCCAGCCAGGCGCTGCCCCAGGAGAGGGTCACCCCGGCCCCGCCGTGGCCGTAGTTGTGAACCAGCAGCCGCCCACCGCCGAGGTCCTCCCTCTCCACCCGAAAACCCGAGGGGCGGTACGGCCGGAGCCCGACCACCGTGCGGATGATCCGGTCCCGCGAGACGTTGACCGCCGGGAGGCGGAAGCTCGGGGTGGGAAGCGGGTCCGGCGCGGCCCGGGAGGCGGGCGCCGGCCGGCCGGCGCAGGCCGCGGCAACGCCGGCGGCGAGGCCGGAACCGAGCTTCGCGGCGACCCCGAGCACCCGGCGGCGGGACGGCAAACGGGGTGTTGCCACGGGTCGGCCGGCGTTGATCGGCGAGGGTGGCAACAGGTTTCCTATACTAGGCCAGCACGGCCCGCCGAACGCCCCCCGCATGACGCAACCGGGAGTTCGCCGGCCCGCCAGGAGGCGAACGACATGGATCGCAGACTCTTTCTGAAGGCCGCCGCCACGGTGAGCGGCGCCGGGATCGTGGGCGTGAACGACCGCGCCGAAGCGCTCGAGCACGAGATGATCCATCTGCTCGAGGCTCCCGAGCGCCCGCCGCTCGCCAAGTCGCAGAGCGAGGAGCCGCTCTCGGTCATGCCGGCGGAGCCCACCCTGGTGGACTTCTTCAAGCACCGGTTCGCGCCGGCGTCCCACGTGCTCCAGAGCGCGACCCGGGCGCAGAAGCACGGCATGAGCGAGGAGATCATCCTCGCCTGCCTGCTCCATGACATCTCGGTCACCAACCTGGTGCGCGCGGACCACGGCTGGTGGTGCGCGCAGATGATCGAGCCGTACGTCCCCGAGAAGGTCGCGTGGGCCATCCGCTACCACCAGGCGCTCCGCTTCTTCCCCGACCCCTCGGTGGGCTACGAGTATCCGGAGATGTACGTGCGGATGTTCGGGGCGGACCACGAGCCGGAGCCGTACATCAAGGCGGCGTACGAGCATGCCCGGAACCACAAGTGGTACATGGAAGCGCGGTCCATCACGATGCACGACGACTACAGCTTCGAGCGGGGCGTCGAGGTCTCGATCGATCCGTTCGTGGACATCATCGGCCGGCACTTCAAGCAGCCGAAGGAAGGGCTCGGCAACGACAACAGCCCCACGGCGCACATGTGGCGGACGATGGTCAACCCGAGGCGGAGGCTCTAGGCCAAGGCGCCAGGAGCGCCCACCGTCAGCCGCGGTTTGAGGAGCGCTTCGCCAGCAGGTACACCACCGCGCCGGCGCTGGCGGTAGCGAGCCCGAGCAGGGACTCGGCGGGCCGCTCCAGCAGCGTGTAGCCGAGCGTCCAGGCGCTCATCCCGAGGAAGAACAGCGGTACGGCCGGGTACAGCGGGGTCCGGAACCGGCCGGGGACGGCGCCCGGGATCCTGCCGGCGCGCAGCCGGAAGACCCCGGCGACGGCGGCCGCCGTCATCAGGTTCAGGGTGAACCCGGCGTAGAGCAGGATCTGCTCGAACGTTCCGGAATAGAGCAGCACCAGCGTGATGCCGAGCTGCAGGAGCAGCGCCCGATGCGGGATGCCCCCCGCGGTGGCGCGTCCGAGCGGTCTCAGGAAGGGCTCGTCCTCTCCCATCGCGCGGACGACCCGCGGGCCGAGGAACACCATGGCGCTGACCGTGGAGGCCAGGACCAGACCGAGCACCGCGGCCATCACCCGGCCCCCGGTGGCGCCCAGGATCCGTTCCGCCGCCAGGTACCCGATCTCGATCCTGCCGGCGAGATCCTCCAGCGGGACGGCCCGCAGGATGACGAAGTTCACCAGGACGTAGAGGACGGTGACGAGCAGGGTCCCGGCCACCAGCGCCCGGGCGAGCCGCTCGGGCCGCCTCAGGTCGCCCACGATGTAGACCGCCGCGTTCCAGCCGGTGTAGGCGTAGGAAACGAACACGAGGGAGACCGCGAATCCCGGGCTCGCCAGCAGCCCGAAGTCCCCCGGTTTCGGAACGAGCGGCGTCGCGACGCCTCCCGCCCAGAACCCCATGCAGCAGAACGCGATGACGAGCAGGATCTTGGCGGCGGTGAGGGCGTTGTTGACCCCGCTGCTCCACCCGACCGGCAGCGAGTGCACGGCGGTGAAGGCGATCACGGTCCCCGCCGCGAAGTGGACCGGCTCGATCCCCGGAAAGAGGGGCTGCAGGTAGGTGGCCATGGCCACCGCCGCGAGCGCGGTGGGCGCCGCGAAACCCATGGTCGCGGAAACGCAGCCGCCGGCGAATCCGGCGGCGGGATGGAAGCTCCGCCGGAGGAGGTTGTACTCGCCCCCGGAACGGGGCAGCGCGGCTCCGAGCTCGCCGTAGACGAGCGCCCCGGCGAGGGCGACCAGGCCGCCGACCACCCAGAGGAGGAGCGCCGGGAAGGCCGAGGGAACCGCCGCGACCTGGAAGCCGAGGCTCGTGAAGACCCCGGTGCCGATCATGTTCGCCACCACGAACATGGCGGCGGTCCAGAGCGAGAGGCCGAGGCCCCTCCCCGCGCCGCCGTTGCCGGAGGTCACGATCCGGCGGGTCTCAAGCCGGGGTCAACCGTCCGGGGAACGTCCGCTCAACGGACCGCGATCATGTCGATCTCGAGGAGCGCGCCGAGCGGGATGTCGGCCACCGCCACCGTGGTGCGAACCGGCGGGATCGCCCCCTCGGGGAAGTAGGAGGCGTACACCTCGTTCATCGCCCCGAAATCGTTCACGTCGGCAAGGAACACGCCGCTCCGGACCACGTCCCCGAACCCGAGACCGGCCTCCTCGAGAACGGCCTGGAGGTTCTGCATGACCTGGTGGGTCTGCTCGGCGATCCCGCCCTCGACGAGTCCCCCGCCCTCGTGGTTGAGCGCGATCTGCCCGGCGAGGAAGACGATGTCGCCGTACTCGATTCCCGCGGAATAGGGACCGACGGGAGGAATGCGGCCGGCCAGGCGGGACTTTTCGGGTTTCGGGACTTCCATGTCCACGTTCACCGGCCCGGTGCAGGAAAGGACCAGGACGGGCAGCAGGGCGCCGCCAAGAGCGAGACGGAGAGTAGAAGAGCGCATGGACAGATCCTCCGGGGATGGGGCCGATGGTACCGGGGCATCTCGCTTACGATGCATCGCATGTGGACCAGACCCCAACCCGGCGAGTGCGCCGACTACTACCACGGCTACGTCCGGCAGGTGCCGGACGGCGACGATCTGCCGCAGGCGGCGCTCCGGGAGATGGAGACCCTCCGCTCCCTCCTGGCCGGCGTTTCCGAAGCGGCGTCAGCCCGGGGATACGCGCCGGGGAAATGGTCCATCCGGGAGGTCGTGGGCCACGTGGCCGACGTGGAGCGCATCATGTCGGTGCGGGCGCTCCGCTTCGCCCGGGGCGACGCGTCGGCGCTGCCCGGCATGGAACAGGACCCCTACGTCGCCGCTTCCGGCCACGGGGAACGCTCGATCGAGTCTCTCCTCGACGAACTGGAGACGATCCGCCACGCCACCGTGAGCCTCATGCGGTCGTTCGACGAGGCGGCGCTCGCGCGGAGCGGGGAAGCGAGCGGCGCCCGGGCCACCGTCCGCGCGATCTGCTATCTCACGGTGGGTCACGCCATCCACCACCGGCGGGTGCTGGAGGAGCGGTACCTCTAGTTGCCGCCGGGACTGTTCGCGGCGCTGGCCGTCGCGGCCCTGGCGCTCTTGGGCATCGGGGCCCGCTACCAGCTCCATGGGGACGGGAACGCCCTTCATGCCGTCCTCAGCCTGTTCCTCTCGATCAACCTGCTGATCGCCTACTGGGAGATCTGTCTCTTCTTCCGGCGGGACCTGGTCGAGACGCGCACCGCGTACTGGGGCGAGTGGAGGAAGCGGACGGGAAGGACCCCGGCCGTCGAGTTCCTCTGGGCGAGCGTGCCGTTGGGCCGGCTGCTGTCGCCGACGCTCTGGGCCGACGTCTGGGCGGTCTATTCGCAGTACGACAGTTCCTATGCGGACCGCCGCACGTTCGGGTTCAACGTGGACATCGTCAACGGGTTCCTCACGCCGATCCCCACGCTGATCGTGTACGCGGCCCTTACGTTCCACGCTCTGCCGGCCCTTCTGACCGGCATCGTCGGCGTCATCCTGTTCTGGCAGGTGATGTACGGGGCCTGGGTGTACCTGATCAGCTTCTTCGTGGCCGGACGGCAAACGCGGATCAGCCGGCGGGAGCTGTACACCTACATCCTGGCGCCCAACTCCCCCTGGATCGCGGGCGGACTGCTCGGGGTGTACGTCTCCATCCGCCTGATCACGGACGGCGACTACGGCGTCCTGGGCTATCCGCCGCTTCCGCCCTGACCGGCGGCGGGAGAGTGTCGCTCCGGGCTGGGATGGCCCCGCGAGGCCAGCGCGGCGACCAGCGAGACCGCGCCCATCCCGACGCACGCGAAGGCGACCGCCTGGAACCCGAGCCGGGTCATCAGGACTCCGGAGACCACGCAGGCGACGCCCGCCCCCAGCCAGTTCAGCGCGTCGGCGAGCCCCTGCCGGCGGACCTTGGCGGGTGAGTCCGGGCCCTCGGAAATCAGCGTGCTCGCCGCCACGAACGCCAGGGACCAGCCGAGACCCACGAGGTAGAGCGCGATCCCCAGCTCCAGGCCGCGGCCGGGACCGAAGGCGGCCAACAGGCCGGCCGCCGCCAGCATCGCGCCGCCGAGCGCGATGATCGGACGCTCCCCGAAGCGGTCGCAAAGCATGCCGACCACCGGAGACAGGGCGAACATGCCGAGGTTGTGGGCGCCCATCATGGCGCCGAGCGCGGCCAGGGACCCGCCGCTGCCCATCATCTGGAGCGGCGCCATCGTCATCAGGATCATCATCGAGGCCTGCGCCGCGACCAGCGAGACGATGGCGAGCCCGAACGTCCGGCCGGCCGACGTTCCCGCCGCGGGAGGATCCGGGGGTCCGGCGTTCGCCTCGATGGGGCGGGGCCCGAGCGAAGGCCGCGCCCGCAGCGAGCGGCTCCTGAGGAACAGGATCCCGCCGAGGCCGTAGAACACCGCCGCGCACAGGTAGGTGAGCGAGAACGCCGCTCCCTGGCCGGGCCCGGCGATGCGCTCGATCCAACCGAAGAGGAGCGGCGCGATGAAGGCGCCGGCCACCGCCACCCAGACCACCAGCCCGATCGCCCGCCCGCTCTTGCTGGCCGGGACCAGGAGCGCCGCGGTGTAGCGCGTGAGGTGGTAGGCCGCATAGCCGCAGCCGAGCAGCAGGCTCGCCCCGAAGTGGACGGCGAAGCCCGCTTCCCACCACGCCGACAGCGCGAGGCCCACCGCGGCGCAGGCGGCGAAGGCGAGGCCGAGACCCAGGGAGAAAGGCCGGCCGCGCCGCGAGAAGAGCCAGGTGAGGACGGGGGTTCCGGCCGCCACTCCCAGGATCAGGGCGGCGTTCGGGAGGCCGATCCAGGCGGAGTCCGGGAGGTACCTGCGGGAAAGGAGCGGCGTGATCGACAGCACCAGCAGGTACGCCGTCGAAGCGAACATCGCCCCGGCGAGCAGGACGCCGAAGGCCCGCGCCGGACGCTTCCTCGCGGCCACCCGACGCCCTGACCGCTAGCGGGTGGAATCCTGCAGGCGCGCGTTCAGGTCGGTCAGGGCCCGCTGGACTTCGGGCGCCAGGCTCCGCCCCGAGGCGAGCGCCGCGCGGTCCGCCTCGGACAAGCCGAGTTCCGCGGCCCAGGCCTGCAGCTCCTCCACCGCGTCGTCCCCGGGGCCGACGCCCCACGCTCCCGGCACGAGGCGCAGCTCGTGAACCCCGGTCATCCCGGCCGCCTGGATGCGGTCGCGGTAGGAGAGCACTTCCGGCAGCACGAAATCGTCGAGGGTCCCGACGACCTCGATGACCGGGCGCTCGAGGGCGACGGGCGGCGCCGGCAGCACGGGACTCGGCGCCGCCGCGACGGCGTCGTAGAAGGGCCAGAACCGGCTTCCCTCGAGACCGATGCCGGCGGCCGCGGCGTAGGCGGCGAGGCCGGCGTCGGAGGTCTCCCGGTCCGCGGCGAGGGCGAGGCGGGCGGCGCGGCGGCGGGACGCTCCCTCCGGATCACCGAGCGTCGCCGCCACCAGCACCACGCCGGCGAAGGTCTCGTCGGTCGCCGCGGCGCCGTAGCGCGCCAGCCCGCCCCCTTCCCCGTAGCCGAGGAGGATCGTCCGCTCGGGGTCCATCGCGAGCCGCGGCCGGATCTGGTCGAACATCAACCGGGCGAACGCCTCGGTGAGCCGGTAGCCGTCGGGGCCCGCCCCGACGCCGGCCCGGTCGAAGCTCGCCCAGGCGAACCCGTGGTCGAGGGCCCACCAGCCGATCAGGTCGTCCAGCTCGGTCTCGCCGCTCCCGAGGTCGGCGCCTTCGAGGCCGCGCCGGATCCCTCCGAGGCCGCGATGAGCCCCGATGACCAGCGTGCCGTTCCAGTCGGGCGGCCGCAGCGGATGCCGCAGGACGAAGCGGCGCGGGGGCTCGCCGGGCGGCAGCCCCCGGCCCGGCGGGACGGACGCCAGAAACCCCTGGGTGACCAGCGCGTCGCCGTAGGCGCGTCCGGGGATGAGCGTCTCGCGCCCCCCGTGGATGTACAGGTAGAGGCGGGCATCGCAGGAGAGCCCCAACGCGGCGCCGAGCAGAGCCACCGCCGGCAGCAGGCGGCGTACACGAAAAAGCCCCGGAGTCCCTGGGCGGCCGCTAGGCCTCATCGCAGCGCGGAACCGTGGAGGCGGGCGCTCTCTGCGCTCCGGCCCCCAGTGGCCGGCCCCGCTTCTGCCGGTGTCAGTTCAGGACTCCGGGAGCTCGTCCGGCGAACTCCGGGTCCCGCGGTGGTTCGGAAAGCGCCTCGTGGACCCTTCCGAAACCCCGATCGGGGCCCGGAATACGAAGTCGTCCGGCGGTGCGGTCATTTCCGACCCCCTTTCCGAGAATGGGTCATTGCCGTATCTCTGATTCCTGTTTGTACCGCCGCCCGGACGGCCATGTCAACCCCGCCGTACGGGCCGGAAGGGACGATCTACCGCGAAGGGAGTTCGCCGTGCACGACCTCCCCCTCCACCAGGGTGGCGACGACGCGCTCGCGCATCGAAAAGAGGAGCTCGGGATCCTCCTCCAGGGCGTCGAGCCCGGGAAGGTCGAGCACCACGAGATCCGCGAGCCGTCCCGGCTCCAGGCTCCCGCGGTCCTGCTCGTCGTGGGTCAGGTAAGCGCCGTTCCAGGTGTAGGAGCGGAGCGCCTCGGCGATGGTGACGGTCTCGTCCTCGCCGTACGCCACGCCGGACGTCTGGTCCTTCCGGGTCAGCAGCGCGTAGAACCCCATCCAGGGGTTGTGGGTGGTGACCCCGTAGTCGGAGCCGGAGGCCATGATGACCCCGCCCCGCATGTAGCTGCGGAACGGCTGCAGGCGGGCCATCCGTTCCGGGCCCGAGTTCGCGGCGAACGAGAAGCCCTGCTGCCAGTTGAAGACCGGGTTCGTGGCGGCCACGATGCCGTAGCGGGCCATGTCGTCGAGGACCCGCGTCTTCGGCTCGATGGGGAAGTAGGCGTGGATGACGCTCCAGCGCAGGTCGGGGAGTTCGCCGCTTTCCTCCTGCATCTCGTCGAGGAGCTTCATGTAGAGGTCCACGGTCTGCCGCATCGCCTGGTCCCCGCAACTGTGCGTGTGGAGGTCCCAGCCGTGGCCGCGGATGGCGCGGTACTGCGCTTCCCGCTCCGGGTAGCTCTCGACCACGGGGTTGCCCAGGTTGCGCTCCCCTTCGAGCTCGTCCCACATGTGGAAGGGTTCGGACATCCAGGCGCTCCGGGTTCCCACCCCTCCGTCGCCGTACACCTTCACCCCGCGCCAGCGGAGGAAACGGTCGCCCAGGTTGTTGACCTTGATCCCGTCGAGGTGGGTGGAGATCGCCTCGGGGGCATGGGTGTTGAAGGTCCCCTCGTACACCGCGGCGATACGCAGCCGCAGGTACCCGCGGTTGGCGGCCTCCTGGTAGACCCGCATGTTGTGGCCCATCCGGGAGGAGGGGTCCACAATGGAGGTGATTCCCAGGGACAGCAGTTCCTCGACCCCGAGCCGGACGCTCTCCACGTCGTCCTCGAAGTCGTCGGGCGGCGGACGCTCGGTGACGAGGCGCGAGGCCCGCGATCCCAGAAAGACCCCGGTCGGGACCTCCCGGGTGACGGTCTCGCCGTCCACCGTCAGCTCCCGCGACTCGCGCAGGATCTGGTCCTCGAAGGTGAAGTTGTCGGGATTTTCGAGCCACCACGACGGCCAGGTGGAGGAGTCGCCGTCCTCGATCCCCATCCGCCGGAAAACCTCGGTGTTGACCGCCACCCCGCGGTAGACCCGGTAGAGCGCCACCGGGTGGTCGGGGGCCGCCGCGTCGAGCTGCCAGCGGGTAACCATCTGCGGGTACTTGAACTGGTCCCAGCGGCGGCCGACGACCCATTCGCCGGCGGGGATCCGGCTCTCGGCGATCCGGTCGCGCACCCCGGCGACGATGTCTTCGGCCGACTCGGCGTAGCTCAGCTCCACCCCGGTCGTGATGTCGCGGCCCAGCGAGAGGAAGTGGATGTGGGAGTCCTGGATGCCGGGGATCACTGTCTTTCCGGAGAGGTCCACCGTCCGCGTGCGGGGGCCGGCCAGCGCGCCGACTTCGGCGGCGGTTCCGGCGGCGACGATCCGGCCGTCCTTGATGGCGAGGGCCTCGGCGAGCGAGTCCTCGGGGTCCACCGTCCGGACCTCGGCCCCGGTGAGCACCAGGTCGGGCTCCGGGTACCACTGCGCGGCGGCCATCGCCGGCGCCAGGAGGAGCGGAAGGCAGGCGTAGAGGGAACGGAGCGTGCGCATAGGGCGCCACTCTAACGAAGAACCGCGACCTCGCTACTCTTTCCGGTTCCGCGGAGGCATCCCATGCGTTTCCTGTCGTTTCTCGTCGTTCCCGCCTCGCTTCTCCTTCCCTCCGGCTGCGGTCCGCAGGCGCCGGACATCGGCGGACCCGCCGATCTGGTGCTGCTCGGCGGCCGGGTGGTGACCGTGGATCCCGATCATCCCGAAGCGGAGGCCGTGGCGGTCCGGAACGGCAGGATCGCCGCGGTCGGCGCCACCGCCGAGATCGAGGCGACCGCCGGCCCGGACACCGAGGTCATCCAGCTCGACGGACGCCTCGCCATCCCCGGGTTCATCGAGGGCCACGGCCACTTCATGGGCGTCGGGAACGCCCAGATGATCCTGAGGCTCGGGGAAGCGGCGAACTGGAACCGGATCGTGGACATGGTGGCCGAGGCGGTCGCCGAGGCCTCTCCCGGGGCCTGGATCGAGGGGCGCGGCTGGCATCAGGAGAAGTGGGACGAGATCCCGGGCGGCGCCGTCGAGGACATGCCGCACCACCTCGGCCTGTCGGAGATCTCCCCCGCAAACCCGGTGCTGCTCCGGCACGCGAGCGGCCACGCCGCCTTCGCGAACGCGCTCGCCATGGAGCTGGCCGGAATCGACCGGAACACCCCCGATCCGCCGGGCGGCACCATCGTGCGCGACGCCGACGGCAACGCCACCGGTGCCCTGCGGGAGACGGCCCAGCGGCTCGTCGCCCGGGCCCGCGACCGCGCGATGGCGGAGCGGAGCGAGGAGGAGATCCGGGCCGAACTGGAGCTGCAGCTCCGGCTGGCCGCCGAGGAGTCCCTGCAGAAGGGGATCACGTCGTTTCAGGATGCGGGTTCCTCCTTCGCGACGATCGACTTCTTCCGCGAAATGGCGGAGGCCGGGCAGCTTCCGGTCCGCCTCTACGTGATGGTGCGGGGCGAGTCGAACGAGGAGATGGACGCCCGGCTTCCGGACTACCTGATGACGAATCACGCCGGCGGGTTCCTCACCGTGCGGTCCATCAAGCGGGTGGTGGACGGGGCGCTCGGCGCGCACGGCGCGTGGCTCCTCGAGCCCTACGACGACATGCCGTCGAGCGTCGGACTGGTCATCGACGAGGTCGCCGACATCGAGGAGACCGCCCGGGTCGCCATCGGGCACGGCTTCCAGGTGAACACCCACGCCATCGGCGACCGGGGCAACCGGGAGATCCTCGACGCCTACGAACGGGCGTTCGCGGATGCCGGGGTGAACGGGGCGGACCTGCGGTTCCGCATCGAACACTCGCAGCACATCCACCCGGACGACATTCCCCGGTTCGGTGCACTGGGGGTGATCGCCTCGATGCAGGCCGTGCACGCCACCTCGGACGGCCCCTGGGTGCCCGAGAAGCTCGGTGACGAGCGGGCGCGCTCCGGCGCTTACGTGTGGCGCTCGCTCCTCGACTCCGGGGCCGTGGTGACCAACGGCACCGACGCGCCCGTCGAGAACCTGGATCCCATTCCCAGCTACTTCGCGACGGTGACCCGCGAACTGGCGGACGGGACGCGGTTCTACCCGGAAGAGGTCCTGACCCGGGAGGAGGCGCTCCATTCCTACACGATGGCGAACGCCTGGGCGGCGTTCGAGGAGGACGTGAAGGGCAGCCTGACGCCCGGCAAGTACGCCGACATCGTGGTGCTCACCAAGGACATCCTCACGGTGCCGGACGACGAGATCCTGGACGCGAAGGTGGCGATCACGATCGTGGGCGGCGAAGTCCTGTATCGAGCCGGCGAGTGACGGGCCCGGAGAAAACAGCCACCGAGCACACCCTGATCGGCGTCTACGGCACCCTGAAGCGCGGCCACGCAAACCACGCCGTGTTTCTCGGCGGCAGTGAGTTCGTCGGCGCTGGAGCCATCCGGATCCCCTTTCGGCTCTTCGGCAACGAGGAGTACCCGATGCTGGTCCCCGACCGGGGGGTGCACCCGGTCGTTGTCGAGACCTACCGGGTTGACGCGGAAACCGTGTCGGCGCTCGACGCCTTCGAAGGGCAGTTCGGCTACCGGCGGGTGGAGGTGGTTCCGGAGGGCGAGACCGAACCGGTGGCGGTCTACGTCCACCCGGGGCCGCCGCCGCCCGGTTTCGTCCCCGCCCCCGGCGGTGAGTGGAACGGGGAACCGGCGGCCTTCGCCGGCGCGCTCGCCCGGGTGCGGAACGCGGACCGGTAGGACCCGGCCGTCCCCGGACGGCGCAACGGCTTGGAACGCCGGTCTCCAGACCGGCACCGCGGCGCTCCGCGCCGCGTGCTGTCTTCCTTGCAAAGGGAAACCCAGCCCGCCTTTCACGCTTCCCCCGAATGGCGCCCCGACCCGGAACGCGGGACCGGCCAACGCGGCATGTACCTGGCCACTCGGCTTCGCTACTGCGACATGTTCCTCCCGGACGACCGGCTACTGCGGTCAAGAGACACCCTGCCCTTGCACAGTCGGGAGACACCACTCTTGCGCACTGCTGGGCGCGGATGGCTTTGCGACGTGCGCGGTGCGGAGCACCGCGGTGCCGGTCTGGAGACCGGCGTTCCAAGCCGTACGGCCACCTCGGCTCTTGAGATCAACGCGGAGGCGGAAACTGCCTTCTGCGGGTAGGGTCGCGACCTGCGCGGTGCGGAGCACCGCGGTGCCGGTCTGGAGACCGGCGTTCCAAGCCGGCGCGCGATCTCGCTCACCAGCCAACCGCGACTCCGACACCGGTAGCATCCCCCGCGCCATGCGCTATGCCACCCTGCTCGTCCCCGGCCGGGGAGAAACCGTTGTCGCCGTCTCGCCGGACGGGGCCCGGTACGTTCCGCTCGACGGGACCGGATCCCTGGCCGAGCGGCTCGGGAGCCCCCTGCCCCGGGTCGCCGCCGACTGGGAGACCGCACCGCGGATCTCCGAGGTCCGGTTCCTGCCACTCATCCCGCGCCCGGGGTCGCTCTGGTGCGTGGGGCTCAACTACGAGGACCACCGGCTCGAAACGGGACGCGCGAAGGCCGACTACCCCACGCTGTTCACCCGGTTCCCGGCCAGCCTGATCGGGCACGGGGAGGCACTGGTGCGCCCGTCGGTCTCCCGCCTCCTCGACTACGAGGCCGAGCTTGCAGTGGTGATCGGCCGGACCGCGCGGCACGTCGCCGAAGAGTCCGCTCTCGACTACGTGGCGGGCTATGCCTGCTTCAACGACGCCTCGGTGCGGGACTACCAGGGGCACAGCAGCCAGTTCGGCCCGGGCAAGAACTTCTGGCGGACGGGCGGATTCGGCCCCTTTCTGGTCACCCGGGACGAAGTGCCCGATCCGCAGGATCTTCCCATCGGGACCCGGCTGAACGGCGAGGTCGTCCAGGCGAGCCACACCTCACAGATGACCTACCCGGTCCGGGAGCTGATCGCCTACCTTTCCCGGATCCACCCCCTGCATCCCGGCGACGTGATCGCCACCGGCACGCCGTCGGGAGTCGGCGTCGCGCGCGATCCCCAGCTCTTCATGAAGCCGGGGGACACCGTCGAAGTGGAGATCGGGGGCGTCGGGGTGCTGCGGAACGGGGTGGTGGACGAAGCGCAGGCGGCTCAGTAGCCCCGCCGCCGGTCCACCACGTTCCGGAGGCGCCGCCCCGCGAAGAAGCGGGCCAGGTTGTCGAGGGCGATCGAGAACACCGCGGGGATGTAGTTCTCGATGTCGTCGGCCCCCACGTGGGGCGTGATGAACAGGTTGGGAGCGTCCCAGAGGGTGCTCTCCGGAGGATGCGGCTCCGGCCACACCACGTCGAGGAAGGCGCCCCCGAGCCGTCCGCTCCGGAGACCGGCTTCGAGCGCCGGCTGGTCGATCAGCCGGCCCCGGCCCAGGTTCACGACCCCCGCCCCCTCGGGCAGGAGCGCCAGTTCCCGTTCGCCGAGGATCTCCTTCGTGTCGGACGTCAGCGGCGCGGCGAGCACCACGTAGTCGGCGCGCGGCAGGGCTGCCGGCAGCTCCTCGGGCCGGAACAGCTCGTCCACGAACCGATGCGGCCGGGCCGTGCGGCGGACTCCCAGGACCCGCATGCCGAGCGTGCCCGCGGCTTCGGCCGCGCCGGTACCCACCGCCCCCAGCCCGATCACGAGCGCCGTCTTCCCGGGGAGCGTCCCCGTCTGGATCTTCTTCCAGGTCCGCGCCCGCTGGTGCGCGGCGAGCCGGGGCAGCCGGGTGTGGAGGGCGATGAGGCCCATCAGGACGTACTCGAAGGACTTCTTCGTGTGGACGCCGCTCGCGGTGATCAGCTTGACTCCGGCGGGCAGCCAATCCAGCGGATACAGATGGTCCACGCCGGCGCCGATGAGCTGCACCCAGCGGAGCTTCGGGGCGCGCTCCGCGAGACCCGGCCGAGGGAACTTCCAGCCGATGAGCACGTCGGCGTCGCGGACTCCCCGGACGAAGCCGGCCTCGTCGTCCGAATAGGTGGGCCGGAGCCGCCGGAAGGCGTCGGGAAACTCCTTTCCCGCGTTCTCGAAGCGCTCCCGGTCCAGCCGGTAGTAGCCGGACTCGCTCGGGTCGGTGGCCAGATGAACGCGGAGAGTTTCGGGAATGTTCATTGGGGGAGCGGGGTCCTTTCGCCGATGGGCCGGTGGCGCGCTAGCGATGGAGAGACTAAGCCAGCACAATGGGCCGATGGCTGACACTCGTTCCTCCTCCTCTTTCGCACCCCCGCCCGGACCCGAGCGGCTCGACTGGAACCGGCGCCGCTTCGTCGCCGGACTCTCCGGGCTGGGGCTCGGCTCCACCCTGCTCCCCGGCGCGCTCACCGCCTGCGCCGGAGACGCGGACGCCGTCTCGATCGGCATGTTGCGGACCGCCCAGCAGCTCGCCGGACTGGACTTTTCCGACGACGAACTCGCGCTGGTGGCCGAACGGCTGAACGGCGAGCGCAACCCGCTGGAGGCGTACGAGGGCATCCGGGACCAGGAGATCCACAACCACCAGCCGCCGTCGTTCGTCTTCCATCCGCTGCCGCCGGGGAAGCCGATGCCGGAAACGGCCAGCGGAATGCAGCCGTCCCGTCCGGAGGTCTCCCGCCCCGACTCGGACACCGACCTCGCCTTCCTTCCGGTGACCCACCTCGCGCGGCTCGTGGAGACCCGCCAAGTCAGCTCGGCGGAGCTCACCGAGCTCTACCTGGCGCGGCTGAAGGAGTTCGATCCGGTGCTGCTGTGCGTGGTGAACCTGACCGAGGACCTCGCCCGCGAGCAGGCGGCGCGCGCCGACGAGGAGATCGCCGCCGGAAACTACCGCGGACCGCTCCACGGAATCCCCTGGGGCGCGAAGGACCTGCTCGCGGTCAAGGGCACGAAGACCACCTGGGGGGCTACCCCCTACCGCGACCAGGTGATCGACGAGGACTCGACCGTCTACACGAAGCTCACGGAAGCGGGCGCGGTGCTGGTCGCCAAGCTGACGATGGGCGCGCTGGCGTCGGGGGACCGCTGGTTCGGCGGCCGTACCCGGAATCCCTGGAACACCGAACAGGGGTCGAGCGGCTCGTCCGCGGGACCGGGGTCGGCGACCGCCGCGGGCCTGGTCGGGTTCTCCATCGGCACCGAAACGCGCGGTTCGATCATCTCGCCATCCACCCGGAACGGCATCACCGGGCACCGCCCGACCTTCGGCCGGGTCAGCCGGGCGGGCGCGATGGCGCTCTCCTGGACCATGGACAAGATCGGTCCCATGTGCCGGAGCGCCGAGGACTGCGCGCTGGTGTTCGAGGCCATCCGGGGCGCCGACGACCTGGACCGGGCGGTCCACGACCCGCCGTTCGCGTGGGACGCGTCCGCGGACCCCACGGCGCTGCGGGTGGGGTACGACCGGGCGGCGGTCGAGGACGAGATCGAGGACGACCCGGAGAACCCGGATCAGGTGGCGGCCCGCCGCACGGCGCAGGCGAACACCCGGGCGGCGATCGAGGCGCTCCGCGGCGCGGGAATCACCATCACCCCGTTCGACCTCCCGGAGCTCGACTGGGACGACCTCTCCTTCGTCCTTTCCACCGAGTCCGCCGCCGCCCACGACGCCCTGTCCCGGAGCGGCGCCGACCTCGCCATGAAGGAGCCCCCGGAGGAAAGCCGCTGGCCGGACACCTTCCGCACCCAGCGCTTCGTCCCCGCGGTGGAGTACATCCAGGCGATGCGGGTGCGGACCCGGATCATGCGGGAGTTCGACGAGGCGCTCGGCGACCTGGACCTCTTCATCGGCTCGAACCTGGGGCTCACGAACCTGACCGGACACCCCGAGGTGTGCATGCCGAACGGCTACCACGAGGGGTCGCCGACGAGCCTGCGCATGACCGGGAAGCTCTACGGGGACACCGAGATCCTGACGCTGGCGCACGCGTACCAGCAGGTCACCGACTTCCACCTGAGGAAGCCGCCGGTGGGGGGTTGAGGGGCCGTGAGCGACCGCTACGCACGTCCGGCGGCGCACTGTCCACCCCCCGCCGACCGGCCGCGCCTCGACCTCGAGGCCCGCTGCCCGCCCGAACACCGGGAGGCGCTCGCCCGGCTCCGGATCCGAAGCACCCATCGCTGCCGAACCGCGGACCGGCGGACGCTTGCCCGGGACGGGATCTCCATGCTGGGCCACCTCATGGGACGCGGGCCGGAACCGGCCGCGTTCGAGGCTTTGGCGCTGTTCGGTGAGCGAGCGTTCCGGATCGCGCTGCATCATGCGCACCCGGGCGCCATCAGCCCGCTGCTGTGGAAGTACTGGCACCTGCGGCTCCACGGGGAACCGCCCCGCCGGCCCGCGCCCACCGTCATCAGTGAGATGAAGGCGGCGAAGGCGCTGCCGGATGACTACCCGGAACCGGCGCCCGCGCAGTGGCCCCCGCGCCGCCCGGGAGGACCGGTGGACCACCGGACGTGCCTCCAACTCTTCGGCTGAGCCGCCTGCCGCCGGCCCAGCGGGCGCTTTTCCCGCGGCTTTCGTTTCTGCGTTCCGGTTTCGTGCTGTACGGGGGAACCGCGGTGGCGCTGCAGACCGGCCACCGGGACTCCGAGGACTTCGATTTCTTTTCCTCGGAGGCGCTGCCGGAGGCGGCGAAACGCTCGCTGGCGGCCGAGTTCGCGGACCGTCCCCTCGAGGTGTTGCAGGACACCGGGGACACGCTGACGCTTGACGTCGGACCCGCCGATGCCGCGGTGCGCCTGTCGTTCTTCGGACGCATCCGGGTTCCCCGGCTGGATCTGCCGTGCGCCGCCGCGACCGGGCCCCGGGTGGCGTCCCGCCTGGACCTCGCCGGATTCAAACTGGCGATGGCCTACCAGCGCCACGAAGAGAACGACGTAGCCGATGTGGCCGCGCTCCTCGAGAGCGGGACGACGCTGGCGGAGGCGGTGGGCGCCATGCGCCGCATCTACGGCGACCAGGCGCCGGTGGGCGCCGCGGTGGCAGCGCTTGCCTGGTTCGAGGGACGGACTCCTTCGCCGCAGGGCGCCCTGAGTCCGGCGCGCCGGGTCACCGTCGAGCGGGCGGTCGCGAGCTGGCGCGGCGAGGTCCCGGAACTGCCGGTGGAAGACCCGGACCTGAGCGCGCCGGGGTTCCGGGAGGCGGTTGTGGAGTAGCCGGTGTTGCCTCCGCCGCGGCAGCCGACGGAGCGGTGAGGCTGGATGGGGCTACGACGTGCGCGGCGCGGAGCGCCGCGGTGCCGGTCTGGAGACCGGCGTTCCAAGCCGTACGCGACGTGGCGCTGGATGGGGTTACGAGGTGCGCGGCGCGGAGCGCCGCGGTGCCGGTCTGGAGACCGGCGTTCCAGGCCGGCGCCCTACATGTAGTCGGTGGGGTTGGCGGCGATGTGGCGGACGCTCGCGATGAGGCGGTCCACCTCGTGCGGCATGTTGTAGAGGTGGGTGGAGGCCCGCACCGCGTTGAGGTTCCCGGTGCTCATGGTGCGGATGAACACCCGGTCGCGGTTGAGGATCGCCTGCTGGACGTTCTCCATCGGGAGGTCGTGGACCGAGAACAGGGTGAGGCCGGCGGCGAGGTCGTCGCTCGTGGAGGTCCAGAGTTTGACCCCGGGGTGTCAAACGACAGGTAAGGATCGGTCTTAAACGACACCCACTTTGTCAGGGGTGTGAGTCGTTGGGAGAGTCTGCGGTTCTCGTAACGGGGGAACCGGCGTGGCGCTCAGCAAGGATTTACGGATGACGATCAGGACGCT
>JAJDVI010000048.1 GCA_022826195.1 Acidobacteriota bacterium | reverse complement strand
CTCGCGGAGCACCGCGAGCGCGCGTGTGGACAGAGGCACCCGGTGTTCCCGATCCGTCTTCATCCGCTCGGGCGGGATGCGCCATTCCCGGCCCGCAAGGTCCATCTCCTTCCACTGCGCGCCCCGCACCTCGCCGCTCCGGCACGCCGTCAGCACCAGGAACTCGAAGGCCAGGACGGTCGGCGGATACGCACCGGACCGCCGCACGACCTCGATGGCGCCCGCCACCTCGGCATACGGCAGGGCGCGATGGTGTCTCGGCCGGACGCCGTTCTTCGGCAGCGCCGCGCCGATGGCGTCGCCGGCCGGGTTGTCCTCCCGGTAGCCCTGGGCCACCGCCCACCGCATCACCGCCGCGATCCGACGCCGCACCCGCTGCGCCGTCACCCGCTTCTCGTTCCAGATCGGCTGCAGGACCGCCATCACGTCCGCCGCGTGGATCCGGTTCACCGGCAACCCTCCGAGCCTCGGCATCGCGTAGTCCCTCAGGGTGGCGCGCCAGAGCTTCTCCTGCCGGCCGCCGCCCTTCCAGCCGGCCCGGTGCACCGCGATCACCTTCTCGACGGCCTCCTCGAAGGTGGGGACCGTCCGGCGGCGGCCGGTCACGAGCTCGCCGCGCTGCCGCGCCACGAGGTTGAGGGCGCACTTCTGGCGCGCCGCGGCGAGGCTGACGTGGGGCCAGGTCCCGAGTCCGAGGTTGCGGGGCCGTCCGTCCACGGTGACGCGCTGACGCCAGGACTTCGAGAGCTGGCCGCGGGCGATCCGCCTCACCCGGAGGGAGAGACCGCCGGAGCCGCGGCCGTCGCCGTAGCATCCGGGTTCCTTTATGGTCTCGACAAAGCGCGCGGAGAGTCGGTAGGGTCGTTGGGTCATGGAAATGCGTTCCTGCGGGGACCGTGTGGGGGACACGAAAGGAGCGGGAACGAGGGAGTCTGCGGCGTTCCGGTGAGGAACAGTATAGCACCGTAAGCCATTGAATAATGGTCGCTATAGCGGAACGTCAGGGCACTCTGCGGAACCCTGTGGAACCGGCAGACTGCGGCCCGCAGGGCCGCGGCCACCGTCTCCGTCTCCCGGCGCGAGAGGCAGTACACGATGGCCGATTCCCCGGTCCGCTCCCGAAGCAGGGAGATGAGGACCGGCAGCGAGCGCCGCTTGGGACGGACCGCGTAGGTGATGTTCGGGCGGTTGAAGCTGGCGACCAGGAACTCGGGATCGTCCATCCCGAGCCGCGCCGCAACGTCGGCGCGGACCCGTGGGGTGGCGGTCGCCGTCAGCGCCATGAACGGGACGTCCGGAAGCGCTTCCCGGAGCGCTCCCAGCGTCAGGTAGTCCGGCCGGAACTCGTGGCCCCACTGCGAGATGCAGTGCGCCTCGTCCACCGCCACGAAGCCGACGGCGAGGCGCCGCAGGAATCCCGGAAAGCCCGGCAGCGCGACCCGCTCGGGCGCGACGTAGAGCAGCTTGAGCTCGCCCTGCGCCGCCGCGCGCCGGACGGCGGCGGTTTCCTCGGGGTCCATCGAGCTGTTCAGGCAGCCGGCGGCGACGCCGCGGGCGCGCAGCGCGTCCACCTGGTCCTTCATCAGCGCGATCAGCGGCGAAACGACCAGCGTGAGTCCGTCGCGGGCGAGCGCCGGAAGCTGGTAGCAGAGCGACTTGCCGCCGCCGGTGGGCAGGAGCACGACCGTGTCCCGCCCGGCGAGCGCCGCCCGGATCGCGCGCTCCTGGAGCGGCCGGAAAGCGTCGTGGCCGAAGCGCCGCAGCAGAAGAGCGCGGAGTTCGTCGCTTCCCGGCGGAGCGTTCTGGACGCGGCGGCGGTTCCCCTCCGCGACCGCGGGCGCTACCGCGCTGGCGGCGGGCCGAGTCCCACCCGGGCGGCGGACCGGACGGGGGGCGCGCACGCCGGAATGCTACGTTGGGGGGCGACCGTTGGGGATCGGTACGGGCTGGAAGAAACGCCCCGCAAGTGCCGCTCTCGCTGCCGTTTCGGTAGAGCGCCTACCGGCATGGCAGCGTGGGCGCTCAACAGGAGGTGGTTTCGATCGCCCTTTCGGTCCTTATCCCTCCGGCCACAAGGTCCGGATGGGGTATTGGCGGAGCGTCCGGTCCGGGGTCACGAGCGCCAGGCTGTGTTCAACGGCCTGGCACACGAGCATGCGGTCGAATGGGTCCTTGTGCAGCAGTGGGAGGCGCGGCAAATGAAGGGCGCTCGCTTCGTCGAGCGCAAGGCTCCGGAAGCCGTGCCGTTCGCGCTCCCGCGGGAGCAGGGTCTCGGGTTGCTCCGGCAGGGGTAACTTGCCCAACCGGTGCTTCACGGCGATTTCCCAGGCCGAGACGGCGCTTACCAGAACGTCGTTCTCCGGATCCGACACGACGGTCCGGGTCGCCTTTGGAATGGATGGAGAACCGATCATCCACCACAGGAACGTGGCGGTATCGAGCAGGAGCCTCACTCGCCGCCTCCCTCGAACGCGGCGATTTCATCTTCCGGAAGCGGTTCGAAGAACGAGGGTGGAACCGAGAAGGCTCCCTTCGCCAGCCCGAACGGGCGCGGCGCCGTCGGTGACTGCCGGAGCGGACGGATTTCGGCCACCGGCTGATTGCGCCGACAGAGCACGACGGTCTCGCCGGCGGTGACGCGCTCGACATACCGGGAGAGATGGGTCTTTGCCTCATGGATGTTGATCCGAATCATGACTCGTATTCTAGTCATGATTCAGACTAGATCGTGCTTCTCAACCTCAGAGCATTGGCAGAGTCGGCGTGCACGCCGTGAAGGCGGTGACCGCCGTGCGTTTGGCCAGCCTCCCGCGCGCGTGCCGGTCTGCGACCGGTCCCCTTCGGTACCGCTATCCGCCGATGCCGAAGAGCCGGGCCAACTGAACCAGCGACAGCCCGGAGATCACGAGCACCACGACCGCGCCCAGGACGTTCGCGAGCGTCGAGTTCTTGTACTTGCCCATGATCCCGGTCTTGTTCACGACCACGAGCAGCAGGATGAGGGCGAGCGGCAGGAAGATCCCGTTCCCGGCCTGCGCCAGCAGGATGATCTGGTAGGGCGAGGCGCCGAGGAAGATCCCGAAGCCCATTCCGGTCAGCAGCACGAATCCCCAGAGCAGCCGGATCCGGCCGCTCTTCAGGTCCGCTCCCCAGCCGAGGGCCCCGCCCGCGGCGTAGGCCGCGGCGAGCGGCGCCGTGATTGCCGAGGTCAGGCCGGCGGCGAAGAGGCCGATCCCGAAGAAGATCGGGGCCGCGCGTCCGAGCAGCGGCTCGAGCCGCGACGCCACGGTGGCGGCGTCGGCCGCATCGGCGCCCTGGCCGAGCAGCGGGGTGGCGGCGACCACCACCGCCGCGGTGATCAGGCCGCCGAGCACGACCGAGAACAGCGTGTCGTTCCGGCTCTCCCGGATGTTCTCGTCGTTGCGGCTCGCGTCCGGCCAGCGCTCGAGCGTGGCGCTCGTGTGGAGGAAGAGGTTGTAGGAGACCACGGTGGTCCCGATCAGCGCCATCACGGTGATGAGGCCCTGCGGGTCCGGCGGGATGCGGGGAACGAAGAACCCCGAGAGCAGGTCGCCGAGGCTCGGGGCGCTCAGGATCGCGACCAGGAAGAACACCACGCTCATCAGGCCCACGAGGAAGACCAGCGCGTTCTGGATGATCTTGTAGGTCCCGGTCATCAGCAGGCCGCCGGCCAGGGAACCGACGATCAGGACGAGCAGTCCCGCCGGCAGTCCGGTGAGCAGGCTGAGCCCGAGCGAGGCGCCGAGCAGGTTGCCGGTCTGGAAGGCCGCGTTGCCGATCAGGATCGTGAACGCGATGAGGCCCAGCGCGGCCACGCGGACCGCGGGACTCCCGAGGCTGTCGCGGATGGCCTCGGCGAGGCTGCGGCGGCTCGCGAGTCCCACCCGCGCCGCCATGTCCTGGAGCACGAGGGTGGCGAAGACCGAGAAGAGGACCGCCCAGAGGAGGGTCGTCCCGTACCCCGCTCCCGCGCGGCTGGCGGTGACGACGGTGCCCGGCCCGATGAAGGCGGCGGTGACCAGGAAACCCGGTCCGGCTTTGAAGCGGGGCATCGGATACCTCCTAGCTCGCCAGGTCTTCGTTCACGGCGCGGGCGGCGTTTCTGCCCGAGACCCCGTGGAGTCCGCCATAAGGGTATGTCCCCGGCCCGGCGAGGTAGAGCCCGGCGACCGGCGTCCGGTGCCGGGCGAAGCCGGGGACGGGGCGGAGCGAGTAGAACTGATCCATCGCCGGTTCGCCCTGGTGGAAGCTCCCCTCGATCAGCCCGAAGCCCCGTTCCAGCGTGCCGGGCGTCAGGACGCGGGACGCGGTGACCAGGTCCCGGATCCCGGGGAAAGCCCGCTCGAGGGCGCCGAGGGTCGCTTCGAGCACGGCTCCCTCGTCGGCGTCCTGGGGGACCGACTGGACCGTGGCCGCCAGCACGGCTCCACCGCCCTGCGCCAGCTCGCGGTCATGGATGGAAGGAAGTGACGCGAACACGAGCGGCGCCTCCGCGATCCGGCCGTACTTGAAGGCGTCGGACGCGCGTTCGATGTCGTCCATCCGGGCGCCGATCTGAACGATCCCGCCGAGGCGCGGGTCGTCCTCCGGGCCGCCGGCGAAGCGCGGCGGCTCCGACAGCGCGAGTCCCACCCGGGCCGCCGTCCCCCGGTAGCGGATGTTCCCGACCTCGTGGACGAAGTCGGGGGACAGGTTTCCCGCTCCGGTCCAGCCGAGGAGCGTCGTTCCCGGCGCGGCGTCGGAGATGACCATGTCGCAGGCAATCACCCGGCCATCCAGCAACTCCACGCCGGTCACCCCGGTGCGGCGATCGGTTGCGATCCGGCGCACGCCGCCCGACTCCGCGTCCAGGTGGGCCCCGGCGGCCCGCGCCGCCTCGCGGAGCGCCCGTCCCACGGCGGACGATCCGCCGCGCGCCGGACGGATCCAGCCGAGGGGCTCGGGACTGCCGAACGCGTGGAAGTGCAGGAAGAGGCCCGCGGTCCCCGGGGCGCGGTGGCCGAGCCGGGTTCCGGTGAGCGCGGCGCCGGCCAACGCCGCCTTCAGGGAGTCGCTCTCGAACCAGTCGTTCAGGTAGTCCGTCAGGGGCATCGGCAGCGCCCGCAGCAGCGCGTTGACCCGCTTCGCCCCGAGCCCGAGGGCCGCGAACGCGGCGGGAATGGCGTCGGGGAGGCCGGCATCGAGCTGCAGCGGCGGCTGCTCGAGGAGTTTGCGCAGGAAGCCGCCGAACGCGGCGAGCTCCGCGACGAATTCCGGGAAACGCGCCGCGTCCCGCGCCGAGAGTCCGGCGACGGCGAGCCGGGCCCGCTCGGGGTCGCGCGGCAGCGTGAAGGAGTCGCCCTCCGATCCGACGGCCGTCAGCACCGGATCGGAGGCGACGAGCTCCAGGCCGTGGCGCCCGAGGTCGAGGTCGGCGGCCACCGCGGGATCGACCGAGGGCAGGGTTTCGGGAAAGACCGGGAACTGGAACCCCGGCGCGATCTGAACGTTCGCGGCGACCCCGCCGGGATGCCCGTGCTCGCCGACCACCAGCACCGGCCGCCCGCCGTCGGCCAGATACGCCGCCGCCACGAGGGCGTCCGGCCCCCCGCCGATGACGCAGACGTCACAGGAGTCGCGCATCACGTCGCGCCCGCGGCGCGCAGCATCGCTTCCGCGCCGAGCTTCCCGGGCGCGCCCATCACCCCGCCGCCCGGGTGGACGCCGGAGCCGCACTGGAAGAGCCCGCGGATCGGGGTGTGGAACTGGGCCCAACCCGCGGCCGGGCGCAGGAAGAAGAGCTGGTCGAGCCCGAGTTCGCCCTGGAAGATGTTGCCCTCGGTGAGCCCGGTGCGGCGCTCGATGTCGAGCGGGGTCAGTACCTGGCGTTCCAGGATGATGTCCGGGAGGTTCGGGGCGTACTCGGCGAGCGTCCCGATGACGGCGTCCCCGAAGGCGTCGCGCTGGGCGTCCCAGTCGCCGCCCGCGCCGTTCAGGTGGTAGGGCGCGTACTGCACGAAGATGGACATGACGTGCTTCCCCGGGGGCGCCATCCCGGGGTCGATCAGCGACGGGATCATCACGTCGAGGAAGGGGCGCCGCGAGAAGCGTCCGTACTTGGCGTCGTCGTAGGCGCGTTCCAGGGTGAGGCTGTCGGGACTGATCGAGATGGCGCCCCGCAGGTGCCGCCCGGGACCGGGCGACGCGGTGAAGTCGGGCAGCGCGTCGAGCGCCAGGTTCACCTTGCCCGAAGAGCCCTGGAACCGGTAGCGGCGGATGGCCTCGACGAACTCGCCGGGCAACTCGTCCGCATCGAGCATGCCGAGGAAGGTCCGCCGGGGATCCACGCTCGAGCCGACCTGGTCGGCGAACACCTCCTCGCCGCCCTCGAGGACCACCCCGGCGGCGCGTCCGCCGCTGGTCAGAATCCGCTCGACGCCGGCGTTCGTGCGGATCTCGGCGCCGAAGCTCCGGGCGGCGTTCGCGAGGGTCTCGGCGACCGCGCCCATCCCGCCGCGCTGGAAACCCCACGACCGCGAGGCGCCGTCGATCTCGCCCATGTAGTGGTGGAGGAGCACGTAGGCGGTCCCCGGCGAGGAGATGCTCAGGAAGGTGCCGACGATGCCGCTGGCCGCCATGGTGGCCCGGAGGGCGTCGGTCTCGAACCAGCGGTCGAGGTAGTCGCCGGCGCTCGCGGTCATGAGCCGCGCGAGCTCGTGGAAACGACGGTCCCCCAGTCCCGCGAAGTGCGACGCCAGTTCGACGACGCCGCGGAGCTCCCGCGGACGGACCGACCCCACCCGCGGGGGCGTCATCGTGAGCAGCTTCCGGATCCCCTGGCCGAGCTGGTGCATCCGGAGCCCGAAGAGCGGGTAGTTGTCGGCGTCCCGGCGGGAGAACTGGAGAAGCGATTCGCGCGTCTTCGCCGGGTCGTGCCAGCGGGTCAGGGCCCTTCCGTCCGGCAGGGGAGTGAACGTCCCGTCGAGCGCCTGGAGCTGGAGGCCGTGCCGGGCGAGATCGAGGTCGTCGATGATCTGCGGCCGCAGCAGGCTGACCACGTAGGAGAAGACCGTGACGGTGAAGCCCGGCAGGATCTCCTCGCTGTAGGTCGCGCCGCCCACCCGCTCGTTCTTCTCGACGAGCAGGACGTTCCGGCCGGCCCGCGCGAGGTAGGCGGCGGCGATCAGGCCGTTGTGGCCGCCCCCGATGACGATGTCGTCGTAGCGGTTCAAGGTGGTCGGCTGGAGCTTCTCGGCGGTTCGGGACGCGTCGGGGGCGAAGGCCGCGCGATCCTATCCCGGTTTCGGCGCCTCGGAGCGCCGGCCTCCGGCCGGCATCGCGGCCGCAGGCCGCGAAACGCACGCCGCCGCTGACCCGTATGGCGCGAGCTCTCTCAGGGTGGCGGCGTCGCCGCGGACGACGGGGATGCCGAGCCGGGACACGTGCTGCATGAAATCGGCGACGGGGAGCCTCGAGATTTCCGCGGCCCGGCCGAGGGAGACGCTCTCGCTTCGATAGAGGGCCGTGGCGATCGCCAGCCGGATGCCCTGCTCGCCGAGCAACGAGTCGTCGCTGAGATGGATCAGCACTGCTTCCGGGCGGTCGCGGCCGAGGACGATCACCGGGTCCGTGCGGGCTTCCCGAAGCACGGTGGAGGGGTCGTTCCTGAGTTCGCGGACGGTGACTGCCTTCATCGCGGTGAGGCCTCCCAATTCGGGTGCAAATCTCTCAGAGCACTGCTGTCCTTGCAAATTTGTAGCGTCACGTCAAAAATACAAGGATGATTCCACGCCGCATGGCGACCGAGATCCGCGAAGCGCTTCGTTGGCAGCCGGCGGTCGCTCTTCTCGGCCCGCGCCAGGTTGGCAAGACTACCCTCGCGCAGGCGATCGGACGCGAGACGGATTCGGTGTATTTCGATCTCGAAGATCCGGACGAGCGCGAGAAGCTGCGCGAGGCCCGGATGTTCTTCGACCGTCACGAAGACCGCCTTGTCATCCTCGACGAAATCCACCGGGCGCCGGAACTGCTGCTCACGCTCCGGGGGGCGATCGATCGGGGTCGCAGCCGCGGACGGCGGGCCGGACGGTTCCTGATCCTGGGTTCGGCGTCCCTCGACGTGCTACGGGAAACCGGCGAGACCCTGGCCGGCCGAATTTCCTACCGTGAACTCCTCCCATTGGACATCCTGGAGATTCCCGACGATTCCGTCTCCCGAGACGCACTGTTTCTCCGCGGCGGCTATCCGGAGGCGTTTCTCGCGCCGTCCGACGAGGTCAGTTTCCGTCAGCGTCGCGACTTCATCCGCACCTATCTGGAGCGCGAGGTGGCGTGGATGAACCCGAGGCTCCCTGCCGACACCCTGGGACGGCTCTGGACCATGCTGGCCCACGCGCAGGGCGCGCTCCTGAACGCCTCGCGCCTCGCCAGTTCGCTCGGCGTCACCGTCCACACAGTGAACCGCTACCTCGCGGTGCTCAGCGATCTGCTGCTCGTCCGGAAGCTCCCGCCGGTCCACGCCAACATCGGGAAGCGTCTGGTCAAGTCGCCGAAGGTCTACCTGCGGGACAGCGGGTTCGTCCACGCGCTCCTCGACCTGCCGTCCTTCGACGCGCTGGTCGGACATCCGGTGGTCGGCGCGTCCTGGGAGGGCTTCGTCATCGAGAACCTGCTGGCGGCGGCGCCCGATCGGACGCAAGCCAGCTTCTTCCGCACCGCCGCCGGCGCGGAGATGGACCTCGTGCTGGACCTCCCGGGCGGCGAGCGCTGGGCGGTCGAGACGAAATGGAGCCGGGCGCCCCGACCCACCAAGGGATTCCACCTGGCCCGCGAGGCGCTGGCGCCGGACCGCTGCTTTCTGGTGGGGACGGGTCCGGATCGCTATCCGGTCACGGACGAGGTGGAGGCCATCGGTCTCCGAGAACTGGCGGCCGAGTTGCTGGCGCGCAGTTCATCCTCATCCGTGGAACGGATGTAAGGGTACGGTGCCGGCCCGGACCGCTACGGGTCCGGGGCGCCCGCCCGCGTTGTGTCCGCACGTCGGGGCGGGATGGCGTCCCCGAAGCCTCAGGATCCGCTCGGCTGCCCGATCACGCCGCAGGCGAAGCGGGCCCCGCCTCCGCCGAGCGCCGCCGGATCGTCGGAGTAGTTGTCTCCCCCCGCATGGATCATGAGCGCCCGCTCCGCCACCTGGGCCCGGTCCGTGATGCGCGGCGCGGTCACCGCGGTGGTCGCGGTTCCGTCGGCCCCGGCGACCAGCCGCGGAAGGTCGCCGAGATGCCCGTTGCCTTCCGGCCCCTCGTGCCGCCCCGTCTCCTCGGGGTCGTAGTGGCCACCCGCGGCGCCCCCGGGGACCACCGTTCCGTCGTCCTTCGTGGAGGGTCCGCAGTCAGGGTTCGCATGGACGTGAAAACCGTGTTCTCCTGGGGTCAGGCCGGTCAGGTCCGGCGTGAACACGGCGCCGTCCCCGCTGTCGGCGATGGTCACCGTGCCGACCATCTCCCCGTTGCCGGCCTCGGTGAGGGCGTACATCGTGACGGTCAACGGCTCCGGGGGAGGCGGGGGCGGCGGAGGAGGCGGCGCGGGGGCGGGAGCGGGTGTCGTCCCGGCGTCGTCGCCTTCGCCGCAGCCGGCAATGGTCAATGCGCCAAGCGCAACGACGAGTGCGACAGAAAAGGAACGCAAGCCATGGCCCCGATCATTCATTCCCGAAAACCTCCCCGGATGGACCCGTCGGGTGATGCCACCCACACATTCGGCGGATCGTATGCCGAAAACGACCGCGGCCATCGCGACAGAAGCGCTTTCCCGGGACCGCGTCCCGGAAGACGGCGGCGGCTACGGAACCAGCGCCAGCCCCCAGGGTCCCGCGCCCACCTCGATCCGGGTCACGATCTCGAGGGTCGCCGTGTCCAGCACGGTGACGTCGTTCGACGGGCCGTTGGCGGTGTAGAGCCGGCTCCCGTCGAAGGAGAGCGCGAGGCCCCAGGGCCGCTCGCCCACCTCCACGTTGGCGGTCACTTCCCCCGAGGCCAGGTCGATCACCGAGACCGTCTTCGAGCGGCCGTTCGCGACGTAGAGCGTCCCGGCGTCCGGGGAGAGCGCGACGCCCATGCTGCGTGAGCCTTCGGGCAGCGCGATCGTGCGGCTCACCCGGTTCTCGGCGACCACGATCTCGGAGACGTTGCCGGCGATCTCGGCGGAGACGTAGGCGTAGGTCCCGTCCGGGGTGAACACCAGGTCGCGCGGCCGGTGGCCCACCGTGATCCGGGTGATCTCGTCGCCCGTCGAGGTGTCCAGCACCGTGACGTCGTGGTCGGTCTCGCCGGTGACGTAGGCGAGCGTCCCGTCCGGGCTGATGCGCACGCCCTCGGGTTCCGCCCCCACCGGGACGGTGCGGAAGATCTCGCCCGACTCGAGGTCCACGAGGCTCGCCTCGTCGGTGTCCTCGTTCGAGACCACGATCCGGGCGCCGTCGGGAGTGATGTCGAAGCTCTCGGGATCCGAGCCGCCGGGAAGCATCCGGGTCCGGACCTGTTCCCGGAGGTCCACCTCGGCGATGCCGTCGAACCGCTTGTCGGGCTCGGCGCAGCCTTCTTCTTCCATCCAGGGCGGACACTTGGGCGAGCCCGAGACCGCCACGTAGGCCATCCCGCCGTCCGGCGAGGCCCGCACGCCCCGCGGCCGCCGGCCGACCTCGATCTCGGCGAGGACCTCGTGGGTGGTGGTCGCGACGACGCTCAGCGTGCCGGCGTCCTCGTTCGAGACCAGCAGCAGCGGGCCGGCGGCGGGGTCAGCCGCCGCCGGCGCGGGGGATTCCGCCGCCGGGCCGGGATCTCCCGACCCCCCGCAGCCGGCCGCAAGGACCCCGAGCAGCGCTGCGGGAGCGAGCGCGGCCCGCCGCATCAGTCGTCGTTTCCGCCGTCCGCGCCCGGCGGGAGCGCGAAGGTGAAGATGGACTGGCCGGCCGCGACCGAGATGTACTGCGTTCCTTCCAGCGCGAAGCTCATTGGCGCCGCGCGGATCCCGCCGCCCACGTGGAAGTCCCAGAGCGCCTCGCCCGTGTCGGCGTCCAGCGCGAAGACGTTGCCCTCCTGGGTCCCCGAGATCACCACGCCGCCGGCCGTGGCGAGCACCCCGGAGACCGCCGGGTTGAGCTTGCGGAACTCCCACTTCAGCTCGCCGGTCAGCCCATCGAGCGCCCGGATTCCCCCGAAGGTCTCGTCGGCGTCCGGCCGCCGCTCGCCGCCGCCCAGGAAGGGCGTCCCCGGCTCGTACTCCGCCTCGCTCTTGAAGTAGATGGACGACATCTCACGGGTCGGGACGAAGAGCGTCATCCGGCCGGGGTCGTAGGCGGGGCTGTACCAGTTCGTCGCGCCGGCGAGGCTCGGCCACACCAGCGTGCCCTCCTCGCTCGGCGAGGTGTTGGGAATGCGCACGGGCCGCCCGTTTTCGTCGATCCGCTCCGCCCAGGTCTGGGTCGCGTACTGGGTGGCGCGCAGGAACTGCCCCGTCTCGCGGTCGAGGACGTAGTAGAAGGCGTTGCGGTTGGCGTGGATGACGAGCTTGCGCATCGTGCCCTCCCACTCGGCGTCCACCAGGACCGGGATCTGGTTGGCGTCCCAGTCGTGGACGTCGTGCGGGGTGTACTGGAAGTACCACTTCATCTCGCCGGTGTTCACGTCGAGCGCCACGAGCGAGTCGGTGTAGAGGTTGTCCCCGGGCCGGGAGTCCCCGTTCCAGTCCGGGGCCGGATTCCCGGTGGGCCAGTAGAGGAGTCCGAGCTCCGGGTCGAAGGAGCCGGTCAGCCAGGTCGCGCCTCCGCCGGTCTTCCAGCTGTCGCCGCCCCAGGTGTCGTTGCCCGGTTCCCCTTCGGCCGGGATGGACCACCAGCGCCAGACGCGCTCGCCGGTCTCCGCGTCGTATGCGTCCAGGAAACCGCGCACTCCGGCCTCGCCGCCGCTGATGCCGACGATCACCTTGCCGTCCACCGCGAGCGGTGCCGCGGTGACCGCGTAGCCGACCGCGTTGTCGGCGATCTGCGTGATCCAGCGCACGTCGCCCTGCGTCCGGTCGAGCGCGATCAGGCGGGCGTCGAGCGTCCCGAAGAAGATGGTGTCGCCCAGGATCGCGATTCCGCGGTTCGTGCGGGGGAAGCCGATGTTCAGGGTCTCGTCGGGGACGATCGGGTCATAGCGCCAGAGCCGCCGTCCGGTGTAGGCGTCGAGCGCGGCGATCGTGCTGGGCGGCTCGGCGATGTACATGACGCCGTCGGCCACCAGTGGCGTCACCTCGACCCGGCCGGTGGTGCCGGTCTGGTAGATCCACGCCGGGCGCAGCCCGGAGACGTTCTCCTTGTTGATCTGGTCGAGCCCGCTGAATCGCTCCGAGCGGTAGTTGCCGGAGTAGGTGAGCCAGACCTCGGGTTCGTCGGCGGCGTTCTCGATGCGCGAGTAGGAGACCTGCCCCAGCGCGGGAACGGCGAGCAGGGTGATGAGGGCAACGGCCCCAGGCAGTCTCAGACGGTTCATTCCGAACCTCCTTCCGGGCCGCGGAGGGTCATGAGGTAGGCGACCAGATCGTTCAGTTCCGCGTCCGTGAAGTCGGCGTAGCTCATCATCATGCTCTCCTCGGGGAGGAGCTGGAATTCCCGCAGCTCGCTCTTGCGGAACGAACGGTGCCGGCCCGCCTCGTCGATCAACTGGACCGTGAAGGTGTCCTCACCCGTCCGGACGCCCATCACGGTGCGGGAGTCCGCGGTCTCGAGGAGCACCGTCCGGTAGCGCGGGTTCACGACCTTCGGCGGGTCCTGGATGGACTCCTTGAGGAAGGCGCTGCCGCGCAGCAGGCCGACGTCGGAGAGGTCCGGCCCGAGGGCGATCCCCTCGCCGTTCACAATGTGGCAGGTGGAACACAGCGTCATGTCGTAGAGGTCCTTCCCCGCGACCGGATCGCCCGGCAGCTCCTCCCGCGGCGCCACTCCCAGCGAGCGGACGTAGGCGGCGACGTTCCGGATCTCCCTCGTGTTCAGGGATCCGTGGCCCGGCATGTCGGTGCCCGCGATGCCGTCGTCCACGATCTCGATGAGGGCGTCGTCCTCGACGGAGCGGCGCAGGTTCTCCCGCATCAGGTTCGGCCCCTCGCCGCCGACCCCGTCGAGTCCGTGGCAGCGGGAGCAGTGAATGTCGAAGATCCGTTTGCCGTGGGCCACGTCCTCGGCGCTGGCCTCGGCGAGCGGCTGGGCGGCCGCCGGCGCGGCGAGCAGCAGAGCGGCCAGCAGTGCGAGTCCGCCGGGTCCCGTTTTGCGCATGGTTCGTCCGTCCTCCGGGAAGGCGCACTGTAACAAGGGAAGGCGTCGAGGGACCGATTCGCTCCGCGTTTGTCCGAGTATTGGGATGAAGTCATGATCCTGCCACCATGCCCCCCAGCCGAATCACCATCCGCAACGTGGATGAGGACCTTTACAGGCGCCTGCGGGCCATCAGCGCGGTGAAGGGTGAGAGCCTGAACGCGACCGTGCTCCGGATTCTCCGGGACGCCGTGGGAGCGGACGCCCGCCGCGAGCGTCTGCTTCGTTACGCGACCTGGACCGACGAGGAACTCCAGGAGTTCAACGCCGTGCTACGGGAAATCCGGGTCGTTGACCAAAAGCAATGGAAGTGACGCGTCACCCCCAGGCTCGCTCCGGGTACGAGCGCCCACTCGAAACCTGGTGCGAGGCACGCCGGAATGGTCGAGGCGCTCTTTGCGGCGGAGGCGCCTCCCGACCTTCGACTGCAACTTCCAGCGTATTGCCGGGCTGGAGCACACGATGCTGGCGGCGTGACCGGGCGCATCGCGCCTGACTAACATCTTCACTCCCGCCCGACCCGCGGCGGAACCCACCATGGCCCGCGGCACTCCCTTCCATCCCCGCACCGAGGCGCTCTGCACCAGCATGCGCTGGAAGGAGTGGGCCGGGTACTTCGTGGTCGACGCCTTCGACACCTTCCACGACCCCGAGTACCACGCGGTGCGCTCGGGCGCGGCGCTCATCGACGTCTCGCCGCTCTACAAGTACAATTTCGTCGGACCGGACGCCACGGCACTCACCGACCGGCTCATCACCCGCAACGTGAAGCGTTCCCGGGTGGGGCAGGTGCTCTATTCCGGCTGGTGCGACGAGCGGGGGAAGCTCCTGCAGGACGGCTGCTTCCAGCGTTTCGCCCAGGACTTCGTGCGGGCCACCGCGGTGGACCCGGCGCTCGTCTGGTTCGAGCGCGCGGCGGCCGGGATGGACGTCGAGATCGAGGACGTCTCGGAGGAGCTCGGGGCGCTCGCGCTCCAGGGGCCGACCTCCTGCCAGATCCTGAACCGGCTGGCCGACCGGGATCTCTCGGACCTGGGTTTCTTCCGGCTCCGCGAGGTGAACCTCGGCGGGATCCCGGTGGTGGTCACCCGGACGGGGTATACCGGCGACCTGGGCTACGAGCTCTGGGTGGACCGGGAGGCGGCGGTCGCGCTCTGGGACCTGCTCCTCGAGGCCGGCGATCCCCGCGGGCTCGTCCCGGCGGGAATGCTCGCCCTCGACCGGGCTCGCGTCGAGGCCGGGTTCCCGCTGATCGACGTGGACTTCTGGAACGCGGACTTCGCGCTCACCGAGGCGCAGAAGTCCACGCCCTACGAGCTCGGCCTCGGCTGGGCGGTGAGCGCGAAGAAGGGGCCCTTCATCGGTCAGGACGCGCTGATGGCCGAGCGGGCGCGAGGGCCGGAGCGCTTCTTCGTGGGGATCGAGACCTCGATCCTGGAGATCGAACGGCTGTTCGCGCTCGATGACCTCGCCCCCGAGGTCTGCGACGAGGTGAACCGCGACGGCGTTCCGGTCTATTCGGGCGGCGAGCAGGTCGGCCGGGCCACGAGCGTCGCCTGGTCGCCGCTCCTCAAGCGCCAACTGGCGCTCGCCACCGTGGACCGCGGCTACGAGGCGCCGGGCACCCCGCTGGACATCGAGATGACCGTGGAATACACGCGGCGGCGGGCGCGGTCCCGGGTGGCGGCGCTGCCGTTCTTCGACCCGCCCCGGAAGCGGGCCACCCCGGCGGGGTAGGCGACGTGACGTCCGACGGGGCGTACGCCGACGTCCGGCCGTCCGCGCCGGCGGGGACGATGACGCTTCCCGCGCGCTACTACTGCGATCCCGCCGTGTTCGAGCGCGAGGGAGAACGGATCCACCGGGCCATGTGGAACGCGGCCTGTCCGGTGGACGACCTCCGGGAGCCGGGGGACTACCGGCTCGTGGAGATCGCGGGCGACTGTCTGGTCGTGGTCCGCGGCGAGGACGGCCGGATCCGGGCGCATCACAACGTCTGCCGGCACCGGGGGACCCGGATGGTGGAAGCGGAGAGCGGCTGCCTCCCGGGTTCCATCCAGTGCCCGTACCACGCCTGGACCTACGGTCTCGACGGGCAGCTCCGCCGGGCGCCGCACATGGACCGGGTGGAGGGGTTTTCGGTTGAGGACTACCCGCTCGCGTCGGCGGCGTGCGACGAATGGGGCGGGATCGTCTTCGTGCGGGTGGCGGACGAGGGGCCTGGCCTGCTGGAGCAGCTCGGCCCGGCCGCCCCGCGTCTCGAGCCGTGGGGGATCGGCGACCTCCGGTCCGCCCACACCGAGCGTTACGACCTGAAGGCGAACTGGAAGCTCGTGGTCCAGAACTTCTCGGAGTGTCTCCACTGCCCGGTCATCCACCCGCAGCTCCAGCGCCTTTCGCACTACCTGAGCGGCGAGAACTACCCCGTGACCCCCGGTGCCGTCGGTTCGGCGATGGACATGGCGGACGGGGTCGAGACGATGTCCACCGACGGACGGCTGGTGGGAGAGATGCTGCCGGGTCTCCCGGAGGCCGGCCGGCGGCGCGTGGGCTACGACATCCTGCTGCCGAACGTGATGCTCTGCCTCCACCCCGATTACGTGGTGCGCTACCTGATGCGCCCGCTGGCGGTGGACCGCACCACGATCCGCTGCGACTGGCTGTTCAGCGAGGAGGCGGTGTCCCGACACGGCTTCGATCCCGGCCGCGCCGTGGTGTTCTGGCACACCACGAACCTCCAGGACTGGCGCGTGTCCGAGCTCGCCCAGCAGGGCATCGCCTCCTCCGCCTACCGCCCCGGCCCCTACTCGAACCGCGAAGACCAGCTCTGGCAGATCGACCAACTGATCCTGGAACGTTTGGGGGAGGCGTAGCGCGACGCCTTGGAACGCCGGTCTCCAGACCGGCACCGCGGCGCTCCGCGCCGCGCACGTCGCAACCCCACCCGGAAAGATGGCTCCCACCTCGGCGTGGAGTTCAAGAGCGGAGGCAGCACGTACGGCTTGGAACGCCGGCTTCAGCCGGCACAGCGGGCCGCGAGGCCCGCGGGCGGTTCATCGTTCCACACCTTCACCGCGCTGCCGATCGGGGAACAGCCCATCCTCCGCAGTACGCTGACCGATCCATGCCCTCCGGCCCCCGCCTCTACGCCGACCTCGCGCACCTCTGGCCGCTCATGAGCCCCCCGGAGGACTACGCCGACGAGGGCGCCCGCCTGCGCAGCGAACTCCGCGCCCGCCTCGGCCCCGGCAGACGACGCCTCCTCGAACTCGGCACCGGCGGCGGTCACCTCCTCCACCACCTCGCCGGCGACTTCGACGCCACGGCGGTGGACCTCTCGGACGCCATGCTCGCGCACTCCCGCCGCCTGAACCCCGGCGTCACCCACCACCTCGGCGACATGCGCACGGTCCGCCTCGGCGAGACGTTCGACGCCGTGCTGATCCACGACGCCATCGACTACATGCGGACCGAAGACGACCTCCGCGCCGCGTTCGCGACCGCTCGCGCGCACCTCCGTCCCGGCGGCGTCTTCCTCGCCATCCCGGACGACTACGTCGAGACCTTCACGCCACCCCACATCGCCCACGAGACCCGGCGCTCGGGCGGCGCCGAACTCACCTACGTCGAGTACTCGACCGACCCGGACCCGGGAGACACGGAGATCGAGACGGTCTACGTCTTCTTCTTCCGCGACAGCGGCGCCCTGCGCGTGGAGGTGGACCGCCACACCACCGGTCTCTTTCCGATCGGCGCCTGGGAACGGCTGTTCGAGGAATCCGGCTTCGCAGCGGAGCGCCTCGACTACCCCTTCAGCGAGCACGGCGCCGCCACCTACCTGTGGGTGTGCACGGCGTTGGAGACGGCCTGAGGTTCAGGGCCATGGTCGGAACCTCCCGCGCCTTGCGAACCGGATCGGCCGTACTCGCCACGGCCCTCCTCGCCGCGCCGCTCCCCGCCTGCGCCACAGGCGGCGGCCCGGGACTGCAGCCATCGGACCCCCAGGGCTGGGTCTCGCTCCCGCTACCCGATGGCGACCAGCTCAATCTGCTCGTGGTGCCGCCGGCGGGTCCCGCCCGCGGCGTCGTGTTGGCCTTCCCGTGGGGCGCGGGCGATGCCGGCCTCCTCGCGGGGCTGGTCGAAACGTACTGGGATGACGCGGCGCCCGCGGCCGGCTACGCGGTGGTCGGCGTCGAGATCTACGGCCCGGGACTCGCCGAGAGCGCCCCGGTCGTCGTGCCCGCTCTGCTGGACTGGATCGACCGGCACCTTCCGGAGGCGGCGGACAGGATCGTCCTCACCGGGGCCTCCGCGGGAGGCATCGGGGTCTTCCACGCGGCGCTCGCGATGCCTGGCCGGGTGGCGGCGATCCTCGCAATGCCGGGGCGTTACTCAGGAGAGTCCGCGTTGGAGTCGTTGGCGGGGGTGCCGGTCCTGCTCATGGTGGGGGCGCACGACCAGCGTTGGGTGACCGGGTCGGAGTCCACGGCCGAACGCCTCCGGGCGGCCGGCGCGCAGGTGGAGCTGGCGGTGATCCCGGGACAGGGACACGTGCTCCGCGTCCCCGAGCAGATGCTCGTCCAGTGGCTCGACGAGCAACGCGAACAGGCGCGCCGGGACTTCCCTCAGTTGAAGTCCGTCACGTTCCCGCGGCGGAGCAGGTACTTCGGCGAGACGTACTTCAGCTTCACCCGATTGCCCGGCAGTTCCGGACACTCCCGCTCCCGGACCGGCGAGATCACGATGCCTTCGCGCACGTGGCCGCCCCGGAACGTGGTCTTCCCGTCCCGGTGCCGTTCCGCGGCCTCCATGGAGAACGGCCCCCGGTAGAGCCTCGGCGTGGTGTCGAGCCCCCACTCGCCCCTGACCCGCGCGAGCAGCTCGTCGTAGTCGAGATACCGCCCCCGTCGCGGCCGGCCGATGTACACGTCGAACACCCGGAACGCGCGTCCCGGCTGGCCGTAGTCGAGGTCCTGCACCTTCTTCCCGAACGTCTCCCCGAGGATGTAGATCGGCTCCCTGCTGCGCTCGCAGGCCGCCCGCACCCGGTCCCAGCGCCCGCCGTCGAGCATCGCTCCCCTGAAACTCATCACGTAGAGGTTGCTCGCGTTGGCGTCGGTCCACTTGAAAGCGAGCCCGGTGTCGCTGTTCCCCTTCGAGGCGATGATCGTCCCGCCGTCGAGGAGGTCCGGGTTGTCGAGCCCCGGCCAGTACCCGAAGCAGGTCCAGGTGCCGTGGAGCTTCTCGGTGAACACGACCTCCTCGCCCTCTTCGAGGACGTCGGGAAACTTCTGGAGGCTCTCGACGTCGTACGCCAGCGTGTGCCCGCGCACGTTGGCGACCTCGCCCTGCATGTGCACCGGAATGGGCGGCTCGTACTTGACGATGTCGAGCGCCTCCGCGAGGTCCTCCCCCTCCGAACGCCCCTCCACCGGGTAGAGGAGCCCCTGGCTGACCACGCCGCGAAGCCGGATCGCCTTCACCCGGTCGCCGCGCTTCCCGGCCAGCATCCCCCGTCCCTTCGCTTCGTCCCAGAGCCGCAGCTCGCGGATGAGCGGCTCGGGGACGATGGCGTCCTCGGGGATGTAGGCGACCAGATCGCCGGCCCGGTGCGCGCCGATCTTCGTGACGCAGCGGTAGCCGCGCACCACCGCGATCTCGAGCGCGTCGGCCCCGGGATGCTCCTCGATGCGGTCCACCCGGACCACCGGAACCTCGAACTGCGCCATTGCCACGTCCTCCCGTTAGTCAATGAGAAGGCGGGACCTTAGCGCGTACCGGAGAATCGCCTCCGCCCGCGCCTCGGCGCCGGGATCGCCGTCTGGCGATAACGGCGCCGTTCGCACAGACTTCCGTTTTCCGCAGATCCAATGAGGAAAAGATAGTTTTTTCCGCATTTGATATGCTGGAATGGTGGAAAACACGCATCCGCTGCCGCGTCGTCTCGACATTGCGCGCGACCTGCGCCGCCGTTCCGTATTCCTTTTCGGGCCGCGGCAGACTGGCAAGACCACCTGGCTGCGGCAGAGTTTTCCCGATTCCGCGTTCTTCAACCTGCTCCAGGGTGACGTGTTCCTGCGGCTGTCGCGCGAACCCGGGAGGTTTCGTCAGGAACTTGCCGGCACCAGTCCCGCATCGGGCCCGGTCGTGATCGACGAGATCCAGAAACTCCCGCGACTGCTGGACGAGGTGCACGACCTGATCGAGAGTCGCGGTTTTCGTTTCGTCCTCGCTGCGAGCAGCCCCGCCAAGCTCCGGCGTGGTGGCGTGAACCTGCTCGGGGGCCGGGCCCGGACGAGGCGCCTTTGTCCGTTCGTTTCGGCCGAGGTGCCGGATTGGGACCTCGAGCGCGCGATCAACGTCGGCGGAATCCCCTCCATCTACTTCTCGGACGAACCCGAGGAGGACCTTCGCGCCTACTGCGGGAACTATCTGAGGCTCGAGGTTCAAGCCGAAGGGCTGGTCCGGGGAGTCGAACCCTTTTCGCGCTTCCTGACCGCTGCCGGCGCCAGCTACGCGCAGGCCATCGTCTTTGAACGGCTCGCCTCGGACGCCGCCGTCCCGGCCCGCACGGTCCGTGAGTATTTCCAGGTGGTCGAGGACACGCTGCTCGGAACTCTGCTCCCGCCGTTCGCCCCCCGGGGCGCGCGCCGCAAACCGGTTTCCCGCGCCAAGCTGTTCTTCTTCGACGTCGGGGTCGCCAATGCGCTGGCGTCCACCGGCCGGATCGTGCCTGGCGGCCCGATGTTCGGTGCGGCCCTGGAGCAACTCGTCTTCTGCGAGGTGAGCGCCTGGCTTGCCTACACCCGCGATCCGCGCCCGCTCCGCTACTGGAGGACGAACGACGGTTCCGAGGTGGACTTCGTGATCGGCGACGAGACGGCGATCGAGGTGAAGGCGACGGCGTCGGTGACCCGGCGGGACCTGACGGGTCTGCGCCGCCTGGCGGCCGAGACACCGCTGAAGAACCAGATCCTGGTCTGCCGGGAGCCCGTCCCGCGGCTCATCGATGGGATCCGGGTCCTGCCGATCACCGGTTTTCTCGAGTCCCTCTGGCAGGGCGAGTTTTCCGCCTGATCGCCACGCCGAACCCGGACGCCAGGCTCGGCCGGCCCCCGTCCCCGCGATTCAGCGCGAGCCCGGCTCCTTCCCCTCCACCCGGACCACGGCGGGCATCCCCGCGGCGTCGAGCGCGCTGTTCACCGTGGTGAGCTCCGACCCCACGATCCCGGCGAACTCCGCGGCGCGGGCCTCCACCTGCTCGTGGAGCTGCTCGTAGACCTCCTGCATCTGGTCGGTCGGCCGGAAGTCGCTCGTCGCCACCACGCCGGCGAGGTAGAGGATCCGCCCCGCAAGCTGCGTCGGCCAGCGGAGGTGGTCCTGGCCGGTTCCGGTGATGAGCAACTGGATCAACTGCTCCTCCACCGCGAGCAGCGAGCCGTCGAGTCCGTCCACCGCCGAGGCGATGGCTTCGACCCGCCCGGTCTCCTCGGCGAGCAGCTTCAGGTCGAGCACCTGGCGCCGCAGCCACTCGATCTCGTTCACCGTCCCGACCACGGTCTCGAGGTCGGCCCGCAGCAGCCGTCGCAGCGCGGTCTGGGCGGCGATGTCCTCGAGCGTGCCCTCGCTCTTCGGGTCCTTCCGCACCTCGATGGGCGCGGTCCGCTCGGTGTCGCCGACCTTCAGCGCCACGGTGTAGTCGCCCGGCGGGGCGAGGATCGAGATCCGCCCGATCGTTCCCGCGCGGGTCCGCTCCTCGTCGAGCGTGACCCAGTCGGCGAAGAGGGGCTTCGTGCGCAGCACCGCCTGCGTCGAGGCCTCTTCGCGGAGGTCCCAGGTCACCCGGTTCAGGCCTTTCTCCCCCGTCCCCTCCAGGGTGCGGACGGTCTCTCCGGCCGCGTTCCGGATCTCGATGGAGACATCCGCGCCCGCCTCGGCGAGCCAGAAGTTGATCGGGGCGCCGTAGGGCGGGTTCTCGCCCTCGGACCAGTCGTCGAAGTGGGCGAACGGCGGCGTGATGGGATGGAAGCGGTAGGCCCCCCGGGGCTGGAACAGGTGGACGCTCGACGACGCCACCTCGTCGTTCCACTGCTGGAGCGGCGAGACGTCGTCCATGATCCAGAAACCGCGCCCGTAGGTGCCCACCACCAGGTCGCCGAAGTGCTCCTGCACCGCGATCCAGTACATCGGGCTCGGCGGCAGGCCGTTCGCGAGGCGCTGCCAGTTGTCCCCGTCGTCGAAGCTCACGTAGAGGAAGTTCTCGGTCCCGAGGTAGAGGAGCCCGGGCCGCACCGGGTCTTCCCGCACGTTCCGGGTGTAGCTCAGCGGGCTGTCGGCCACGCCGTTCACGATCTTCGTCCACGACTGACCGAAGTCATCGGTCCGGTAGACGTACGGCTCGAAGTTCCCCACCTGGTGCGCCTCCACGGTCATGTACGCCTTGCCGGCGTCCCATCTGGAGGCGTCGATGTTGCGGACCACGCCGTCTACCGGCATGTCGGGCACGTTCGCGGTCACGTCGGTCCAGTTCGCGCCCCCGTCCCGGGTCAGGTGGATCAGCCCGTCGTTCGTCCCCGCCCAGATCACCCCCTCGGTCACCGGGCTCTCGTCGATCGCGTAGACCACGCAGCAGTACTCCACCCCGATGTTGTCCGGCGTGAGGCCGCCGGAGATGGTCTGGCGGGACTTGTCGTTGGTGGTCAGGTCGGGGCTGACCTCCTCCCAGCTCTGGCCCCCGTTGGTGGTCCGGTGCACGTGCTGGCTGCCCACGTAGACGGTGTTCCGGTCGTGCGGCGAGATCAGCAGCGGGAAGACCCACTGGAACCTGTACCGCAGGTCCTCAGCCGGCCGGCCGCGGGTGCTCTCCGGCCAGACCTCGAGCTGGCGGAATTGCCGGGCGCGCTCGTCGTAGCGGGTCACGATCCCGCCGGCGGCGCCGGCGCCCGAGGCCGTTGACCAGACGATGTTCGGGTCCTCGGGATCGGGGGTCGCGAAGCCGCTCTCGCCCCCGCCGACCCCGTGCCACATCCCGCGCGAGAGGCCGCCCCCGATGAACCCGCTGACCCACGCCCGGCTGGGGCCCCTCGTGGAGGGACCGTCCTGCCGGTTCCCGAGCACGTTGTAGGGAATGTCGTTGTCCACGGTCACGTGGTACATCTGCGCGATCGGCAACTGGATCTTGTACCAGGACGTTCCGCGGTTCAGCGAGATGGAGACCCCGCCGTCGTGGGCCACCGCCTGCCGGTCGCCGTCCGTCGGGTCGATCCACATGTCGTGGTGGTCCCAGCCGGGCGCGTCCTCGAAACGCCGCAGGTCGTGGGACTTGCCCGCATCCAGCGAAACGGCGTACGACGCGGTGAGGAAATAGGTCTCGTCCGGGTCGTCCGGGGCCGCCGCGCAGCGGGCGTAGTAGGCGTTCCGCCCGGAGAGGTTCCGGTTGTGCGTCTGGAGCGTCCAGGTCTTCGCGCCGTCGCTCGTCATCCACAGCTCGCCGCTCTCGGCTTCCTCGCCGGCGAGAGAGACCCCGTCCGCGGTCTCGATCAGCGCGTAGACCCGGCGGGAGTCCGCCTTGCTCATGCACAGCGCGACCTTCCCCACGTCGAGCTCCGGCAGGCCGTTGCCCTCGAGCTTCGTCCAGTTGTCGCCGCCGTCCCGGGTCATGAAGAGCCCGCTGCCGGGACCGCCGCTGACCCGCTCCCAGGTCTTCAGTTCGAGGTGCCACATCCCGGCGTACAGGATCCGGGGGTTGTTCGGGTCCATGATGAGGTCCGAAGCCCCGGTGTCCTCGTCCACGAACAGGACGTGTTCCCAGGTCTCGCCACCGTCCGTGGTCCGGTAGATACCGCGCTCGGGCTGCGGGGTGTAGGCATGGCCCAGCGATGCCGCGTACACGATGTCCGGGTTCGTCGGATGGATGACGATCCGGCCGATCCGCGCGGTCGCGTCGAGACCCATGTGCTTCCAGGTCTCCCCGGCGTCGGTGGACTTGAAGACCCCGATGCCGATGGAGACGTTCGCCCGGATGAAGGTCTCGCCGGTGCCGGCCCAGACGATGTTCGGGTCGGACTCCGAGACCGCCAGCGCCCCGATGGCGTGGACGTCCTGATCGTCGAACACCGGCCGCCACTTGATGCCCCCGTCCTCCGTCTTCCAGATGCCGCCGGTGGCCGCACCGGCGTAGTAGATGTCCCGGTTGCCCGGAATGCCCGCCACCGCGAGGGTGCGGTTCCCGACCGGCCCGATGTGCCGGAACCGGAGCCCGCCGAGCTCGTCGGGCGCCGGCTGGCCGAGCGCGGCCGCGGGAAGCCCGAGGGCGAGGCTGAGCAAGAGGGCGCCGTGACGGCGCATCGCGTTACGCATGGGAGTCGTCCTCCGGAAACAAAGGTACCCGGGAATCCCCGCGCCAGTGAAGGCCCAGTGGCCCGTACGGCTTGGAACGCCGGTCTCCAGACCGGCACCGCGGCGCTCCGCGCCGCGCAAGTCGTACCCCCATCCTCCCTCGCAACGCGTACGGCTGGGAACGCCGGTCTCCAGACCGGCACGCGCAGCGCTCCGCGCTGCGCACGTCCCAACCCCACCCGGAGAAGACGCCCCGCTCCTCGACGGGTCCACAGGGTCCGGAGCGGCGAATTCGGGGCAGTCGCCAATTTGAGTAAAAATACTCAGTGATATGAGTAAAAAGGGAATCTTCCAGAGGCCGCAGGTCAAAGACCTCGTCACGCGCCTCCAGGAACCCCGCCGCTTCCTCCAGGTCGTCGCCGGAGCGCGACAGGTCGGAAAGACCACGCTGGTCGGACAGGCGGCGGAACTGTCCGCGCTACCTACGCATTACGCCAGCGCCGACCAACCGACGCTGCGCGACGCAATCTGGATCGAGCAGCAGTGGGAAGCGGCCCGCCTGCTCGCCGATGATGGTGGCCCGGTCGGGGCGCTCCTTGTCCTCGATGAAGTGCAGAAGGTCATCGGGTGGTCGGAGGCGGTCAAGGCGTTGTGGGACGCGGACACCCGCGCGGGCCGGCCGCTGCGGGTCGTGCTCCTCGGATCGGCGCCGCTGCTCGTGGAGCGGGGCGTCGGCGAGAGCCTGGCCGGACGCTTCGAAATCCTGCGGCTCCCGCACTGGAGCTTCGCCGAGATGGAGGCGGCGTTCGGTTGGTCGCTCCCGCAGTACGTCTTCCACGGCGGCTACCCCGGAGCGACCCCCTTGATCGGTCAGCCGCGGCGCTGGGCTCGCTACGTCCGCGATGCGCTCATCGAGCCCATCATCTCCCGCGACGTGCTCCTCTTGTCCCGGGTGGACAAGCCGGCGCTGCTGCGACGGCTGCTGGACCTGTCGTGCGAGTACTCGGGGCAGGTTCTGTCGTACACGAAGATGATCGGCCAGCTTCAGGACGCGGGCAACACCACCACGCTGGCCCACTATCTCGAACTGCTCTCCGGCGCGGGTCTGGTGACCGGCCTACCCAAGTACTCGGACCGCCTCGTGCGCCGCCGGGCTTCAAGCCCGAAGCTGCAGGTCCTCAACACGGCGCTCATCGGCGCCCGGTCCGGGCGCACCCTGCGGCAGGCGCGGGAAGACCCCGCGCTGTGGGGCCGTCTGGTCGAGTCCGCGGTCGGGGCGCATCTGGCGAACGCCGCGTTCAGCGGCGACTGCGAGCTCTCCTATTGGCGGGATCGGAACCGCGAAGTGGACTTCGTACTGCGAGAGGCCGACCGGCTGACCGCCATCGAAGTAAAGAGTGGCCGCGCCCCCGGCTCGCTACGCGGGATGGCGGCCTTCTCGAAGGCGTTCTCCCCCACCCGCAGTCTGCTCGTGGGGGGCGACGGGATCCCCCTCGAGACGTTCCTGCGACGGCCCGCCGAGCACTGGCTCCGTCCCCCGCCCTGAGCCGACGGGTCACAACCAGCCGCCAACGCCCCAGGACCGGCCGCTGGCGCGTACGGCTTGGAACGCCGGTCTCCAGACCGGCACGCGCTGCGCTCCGTGCTGCGCACGCCCCAACCCCACCCTGACAAGATGACTCCCACCTCGGCGGGGACCTCAAGGGCGGAGGTGACACCCACGGCCTGGAACGCCGACCTCTGGGCCGCATTCTACCGGTTCCACAAGGTTCCGCAGAGTGCCCTGACGTTCCGCTATGGCTACCGTTATTCAACGGGTTACGGTGCTATACTGTTCCTCCCCGGAACGCCGCAGACTCCCTCGTTCCCGCTCCTTTCGTGTCCCCCACACGGTCCCCGCAGGAACGC
>JAJDVI010000098.1 GCA_022826195.1 Acidobacteriota bacterium | reverse complement strand
TCGGGAGACGGGGTTCGCGGAGGCGGTGGCGCGGGCCTACGAGGCGGGGCTGCCGGTTGCCTTCGCGGGGCTCTTCGCGGGGGAGCGGCGGCGCCGGGTGTCCTTGCCGACGTATCCCTTCCAGCGGGAGCGGCACTGGGTCGCGGGCGCGGAGCGCCGCGACGGGGACCTGCATCGCGAGGCCGCGCCGGAATCCGAAGTGGACGACCTGCTCTACGAGGTGGAGTGGCGGGAGGGCCCGGCGGCCGGACTGCCGGAGGCGTCGTTCCTCGCCGCTCCGGCGGCGGCTGCCGGGCAACCGGGTTCCGTGGACCGCGCTCTCGCGAAGGAGGGAACGGACCGGGAGAGCCTCGCCGGGCTGATCGAGGACCTCGACCGGGAGGCCCGCGCCCGGACGCTCGGCGCCCTCGAAGAACTCGGTTGGAAGCGGGAGGCGGGAGACCGGTTCGAGGCGGAGGACCTGCGGCGCCGGCTCAAGGTGACCGGGGACCACCGGCGCCTCTTCGAACGGCTGCTGGGATCGCTCGCCGAAGCGGGGGTCCTCCGGCGGGATCCGCCGGGAGGTTGGCGCGTGGCGCTTGGCGCCGGCGACGCCCCGCCCGACGAACTGCGCGTTCCGGACGATCCGCCGGGCTCGGTGGAACGCGCGCTGCTGCGCCGCTGCGGCGACGCGCTGGCGGAGGTTCTCCGGGGGCGCAAGGACCCGCTGGAGCTGCTGTTCGGAGACGAGCCGGGCGCCGCCGAGCTCACCTCGAACTCGGTGGCGGCGCGCGTGATGAACCGGCTGGTGGCGGACGCCGTGGCGGCGGCGGTCGAGGGCGCGCCCGCGGATCGCCGGTTACGGGTCCTGGAAGTGGGCGCGGGCACCGGGGGCACCACGGCGGCGGTGCTGCCGCGGCTGCCCGCGGGCCGGACGGACTACGAGTTCACCGATATCTCGGCGGGGTTCTTCCGGGCGGCGGAGGAGCGGTTCGGATCAAGCGGCGTGACGCCGCGTTTTCGGGTCCTCGACATCGAGCGCGCCCCGGAGGAGCAGGGCTTTTCGGGCCACGGGTACGATGTGGTGATCGCGGCGAACGTGCTGCACGCGACGCGCGACCTCGGGGAGGCCCTCGCGCACTGCCGCCGGTTGCTGGCGCCGTCGGGGCTGCTCGTCGCGCTGGAGGGGACGGCGCCGCTCGGGTGGCTCGACCTGACCTTCGGCCTGCTCCCGGGCTGGTGGCGCTTCGACGACCGGTATCGCCCCGAGCACGCCCTGGCGGGTCCGGACGCCTGGCGCCGGGCGCTCGGGGACGCCGGTTACGGCGAGGTGACGCTCGTCGGCGCCGAACTCGGTTCGGCGGTGATCCTCGCCCGCGCGCCGGAGGAGGTGACGCCGGCCCGGGGGCTCTTCGTCCTGGCGGGAGGCGGGGCGTTCGCGTCGGCGGTTCAGGAGGAGCTTGCGCGGCGGGGGCAGGAGGTCCGGCGCGGGCCGGAAGCGGGGAGCCGCGAGGCATGGCGGTCGCTCTTCGCCTCGTTGCCGGCCGACGTTCCGCTGCGCGGGGTGGCGCACCTGGCGGGAGTTCGGGGGGACGGCGCGACACCTGACGGGACGACCCCCGAAGCGCTGGCGGCGGAACTGAAGGCCGTGGGCGGAAGCGCCCTGTCGCTCGTGCAGGGACTGGCGGACGCGGACGCCCGTCCGTCGTCGGGCCTCTGGTTCGTGACCCGGGGCGGCCAGGTGCTCGATGGTGAGGAACAGGGGGCGCTTTCGGGGGCGCTCCTGTGGGGATTCGGGGGCGTCGTGGAGCTGGAGTACGCAGGCCTCCGGCCCCGGCTTCTCGACCTCGACCCGCTGATTCCGGCGTCGGCCGCCGCCGTCGTCGAGGAACTGCTGCACCCGGACAGCGAAACCCGGGCCGCGCGGCGCGCCGGAGCGCGCCGGGTGCCCCGGCTCGTCCGCAGGGCTCCTTCCGGGGTGGTGGCGGGGGGCGGCCTCGCCCGGGTGCGGCCGGACCGGAGCTATCTGGTGACGGGCGGCCTCCGAGGCATCGGGCTCGAGGTGGCGGGCTGGCTGGCAGAAGCGGGAGCGGGGGCGGTCGTGCTGAACGGCCGCCGGTCGCCGGACGCCGAGGCGGTGGCGGCGATCGAGGAACTCGGGGGACGCGGGGTGCGGGTGCGGGTGGAGATCGCCGACGTGACGGACGAAGGGGCGCTCGCGGGGATGCTCGCCCGCGTGGACGCCTCGGAGCCGCCGCTCGGCGGGGTGATCCACAGCGTCGGAGTGCTGGCGGACGCCGCCATCACGAACCTGGACTGGAGCCGTTTCGAGCGGGTTCTGCTGCCGAAGGCGCTCGGCGCCTGGCGCCTCCACCGGGCGACGGCGGACCGGGAACTCGATCTCTTCGTGCTGTTTTCGAGCGCGGCCGGCGTGCTCGGGAACGCGGGGCAGGCGAACCACGCGGCCGCGAACGCGTTCCTGGACCAGTTGGCGCGCCGCCGCCGGGCGTGGGGGCTGCCGGGCCAGGCGATCGCGTGGGGCCCGTGGTCGGAGGTCGGTGCGGGCGAGGCCGAGCGGGAGCGGATCGAGGGCCGACTCCGCGAGGCGGGACAGGCCTGGATCGCCCCGAAGCTGGGACTCGAAGCGCTGTCCCGCGCCGTTCGGGAGGACGCGCCGGCGACGCTGGTGCTGGCCGCGGATTGGTCGCGGACACCGTGGTCTTCGGCGTGGCTCGCGGAACTGGCGCCGCGGGAGGAGACCCCGCGGGAGGCGGCCCCGGAGGATCTGCCGCGGCGCCTGCGGGAGCTGCCGGCGCCGGAACGCGAGGAGGAAGTGCTCCGCTTCCTGCAGGGGGAGCTGGCCTCCTTGCTGCGGCTCCGTACCGCGCCGGCGCGCGACGTGGGATTTTTCGAGTTGGGGATGGATTCCCTGATTGCGGTGGAGTTGCGCAACCGCCTGAACCGCGGTTTCCGGGGCGCCCTCACGGTGTCCAACACGGCGGTCTTCGACCATCCGGACCCGGGACGGCTGGCGCGGCACCTGGCCCGGGAACTCGGGGATGCGGCGCCGGAGGCGGAGGTGGAGGTTCCTTCTGAGGCTGCGGCCTCCGCGGCGAGGGCGGAAGCCGGAGAGGGCGTGGCGATCGTGGGGATGGCCTGCCGGTTCCCCGGAGGGCCGGACGTGGAGACGTTCTGGGATCTCCTCGGATCGGGCGGTGACGCCGTGACCGAGGGACGGCCCGATGCGCTGTTCGTGGATGCCGAGACGGAGGCGGCGCGGGCGTTCGCGGGTTACCTGGAGGGGATGGACCGCTTCGACGCCGGGTTCTTCCGGATCGCGCCGGTGGAGGCCGAGTTGCTCGATCCGCAGCAGCGGTTGCTGCTCGAGGTGAGTTGGACGGCGCTGGAGGACGCGGGGATAGACCCGGGCGGCCTGCGGGGGAGTCGGACCGGCGTGTACGGCGGTTTTTGCAGCAGCGACTACCAGGGGCTCGTGACCGCCCTCGAGGACGATCCGGCGACGAGTTTCTACCGGGCGACGGGAGTCGCCTCCTCGACGGCGGTGGGGCGGGTGGCCTTTGCCCTCGGCCTCGGCGGACCCGCGATCACGGTGGACACCGCGTGTTCGTCCTCGCTGGTGACGGTCCACCAGGCGGCGGCGGCGCTCCGGCAGGGGGAGGCGGACCTCGCGCTCGCCGGGGGGGTGAACGCGGTTCTGGCGGCGGCGCCAACGCGCATGTTCTCCGAAGCGGGGATGCTCGCCGCGGACGGGCGCTGCAAGACGTTCGATGCGCGGGCGGACGGCTACGTGCGGGGGGAGGGCTGCGGGATGGTGGTGCTGAAGCGGCTCGCCGACGCGGAGCGGGACGGGGACCGGATCCTGGGGGTGCTGCTGGGCTCGGCGGTGAACCAGGACGGGGCGAGCGCGGGGTTGACGGTTCCGAACGG
>JAJDVI010000027.1 GCA_022826195.1 Acidobacteriota bacterium | reverse complement strand
CCGTTCGGCGCGGTCAGCCCCGCACTCGCCCCGTCCTGGTTCACCGCCGAACCCCGGATCACCCCGAGGATGCGGTCGCCGGCGGCCGCGGCGTCGCTCAGCCGCCGGAGCACCACCATCCCGCAGCCCTCGCCCCGCACGTAGCCGTTCGCCGACGCGTCGAAGGTCTTGCACCGGCCGTCCGGCGCCAGCATTCCGGCCGCCGCGAAGGTCTCCGTCAGCGCGGCGCTGAGCACCGCGTTCACCCCTCCCGCAAGCGCCAGGTCCACCTCCCGCCGCTCCAGCGCGGCAACCGCGTGGTGCACCGCCACCAGCGAGGCCGAACACGCCGTATCCACCGCGACCGCCGGCCCCTCGAGCCCCAGCGTGTACGCCACCCGGCCGATCGCCGCCGAGAAGCTCGACCCGGTCGAGCGGTACAGGCCCGGCGCCGCGTGCGCCGCGAGGCCCTCGAAGTCGCGCCCGAACATCCCCGCGTACACCCCGGTCCGACTCCCCGAAAGGCTCCGGGGGGCGATCCCGGCCTCTTCCAGCGCCGCCCAGCTCACCTCCAGCAGCAGCCGCTGCTGCGGGTCCATCAGCTCCGCCTCCACCGGCGCGATCCGGAAGAAATCCGCATCGAACCGGTCCAGCCCCGGTACGTACGCCCCCCACTCCCCGGCGGCGCCGGCGCCCGGCAACCCCCCGCCGGGGCGGCCGCCGGTCACCAGGTCCACGCCCCGGAGCAGCCGGCCACGGAACTCCTCGAGACCCCCGCCGCCGGGAAACCGGCAGCCCATCCCGACCACCGCGACCGGATCGGCCACCCGGCCCCGCTTCCGGACGCCCCGCCTCCGCCCGACCGATGCACGCGCCGCCCCCGGCGCCCCGGACCGGACCGCCCGTCGGGCCGCCACGTGGGCCGCGAGCCGCGCCGCGGTCGGATGGGAGAAGACCTCGGCTTCCGAGACCTCGACCGACTCTCCGAGCGCCCGGTTCAGGCGATTTCGCAGTTCGACGACCTGCAGCGACTCCATCCCCAGCGCCAGGAAGCCGACGTCCGCCGGGGGCGGTTCCTCGAGCCGCAGAAAGCTCTGGACCTCGCGGCGCAAGAACGCCTCGATACGGCGCGCGCGCTCGGGGACCGGATCATCGCCGGCCGCGAACGCATCCCCCGCGCGGTCGCTGGCCGCCGGATCCTCGTCCGGCTCGTCCACCCAGTAGCGGCGTCCCTCAAACGGATAGGCCGGGGCCGCCACCCGGCGCCCGCGCTCCTCCCCGAACAGCTCCCGGAGCGGAACCTCGACCCCCGACTCCCACGCCCGCCCGAGCGCCTCCGCCGCACCCGCCTCGGGCGCCCGCGGGCCCACGAGCGTCGGAACCAGCAGGGGCCCCGGCGTCCCGTCCGGCCAGGCGCCGCTCGCCGTGAGCGACGTCCGCCCCCGCGGCCCCAGGTCCACCAGCACCCGCACCCCCAGGTCCGCCAGGGTCCCGACCGCGGCGGCAAAGCGCACCGAAGTCCGGATCTGGCGCCGCCAGTAGGCGCCGTCCAGTTCCCCGGGCTCCCCGACCACCTCCCCCGTCATGCTGCTCACGAAGGGGACCGCACCGCCCGCCGGGCTCGCCGCCGGGAGCGCCGCCCCGGCCGCCTCGATCCCGTCGAGGATCGGGTCCATGAGCGCGCAGTGCGACGCCTCGCTGATGGAGAGCATCGCGGTCCGCACTCCCTCGGCCGACAGTCGTTCGAGGACTCCCGCAAGCAGCGGCCGGGGGCCGCTGAGCACCTGGTGGCCGCCGTTGTCCGAAGCCACCGCGAGACCCTCCGCCCCGTTTCCGCCGCCGAGTTCCGGAACCCGCCGCGCCGCCTCGGGGGCGGTGAGAAACACCGCTCCCATCGCTCCCCCCGAACGCACCGACGCCATCAGCCGGCCCCGGCGGATCGCGAACCGCATCCCCTCCTCCAGGCCGACCATCCCCGCCGCCCAGGCCGCCGCCACCTCCCCGGCGCTATGCCCGAGCACGGCGGCCGGACGGACGCCGTAATGCCTCCAGAACGTCGCCAGACCGCATCCGAGCGTATAGAGCGCCGGCTGCGTCCAGGTCGTCGCGTCCAGATCGCCGGAGGCATCCGGGGCGGCGAACATCACCGGCAACAAGGCACTCCCGGACTCCTCCCGGAACACCGCATCGCAGCGATCGAACACCTCCCGCACCGCCGCTTCGCTCCGGTAGAGCGCCCGCCCCATCCCCGGCCACTGGCCTCCCTGTCCGGGAAAGACGAAGGCGAGCGTCGGAGAGGGCTCCGCGAGGACGCCTCGCTGGCCCTCCTCCACGGCCGCGAGCCCCTCGAGCAGCTCCGTCTCGTCCAGAAACGCCACGCCCGCCCGGTGCGGAAGCGCGCTGCGTCCGGCCGCGGCCGTCCAGGCCAGGTCCACGAGGCGCGTCTCGGTCCGCTCGCCGACCCAGGTCCGGTAGCGGCCCGCGAGGCGCGAGAGCGCCGCCGGCGACTTCGCCGACAACGGCAGCACGAGCGCCCGGCCTTCCGGCGCCGTCTTCCCGCCGGCCGCCGTTTCCGCCGGAGTAGGCCCCTCCACCAGAACGTGGGCGTTCGTGCCCGAGAGCCCGAACGAACTCACTCCCGCCCGCCTCGGGACCCCCCGCTCCGGCCAGGCGGCTGACTCCGTAACCACCCGAACCGGGAGTTCGTCCCAGGCGATCCGCGGGTTCGGCTCCTCGAAGTTGACCTGGGCGGGCAGCCGTCCCGCCTCGATGGCCAGCAACACCTTGATCAGACCCGCGATCCCCGCCGCCGCCTCCAGATGGCCCAGGTTGCCCTTCACCGAGCCCAGCAACAGCGGCTCGGCGGGGTCCCGCTCCCGCCCATAGACGGCGAGCGCGGCCGCCACCTCGATGGGGTCCCCGAGCGGCGTCCCCGAACCGTGACCCTCGAGGTAATCCACCTCCGCCGGGGCCCAGCCCGCCCGCCCGAGGGCCTCTTCGATGAGGCGCTCCTGCGAGGGCCCGCGCGGGGCCGTCAGTCCCGAACTCGCGCCGTCCTGGTTCACCGCCGAGCCCCGGATCACCCCCAGGATCCGATCGCCCGCCGCCACCGCGGCCGAGAGCCGCTTCAACACCACGATGCCGCAGCCTTCGCCGCGCACGTATCCCTCGGCGCCCGCGTCGTAGGAACGGCACCTCCCGCGCGGGGACAGCATCCCGCCGGCCGCGAACGTCTCGGTCCGCGCCCCGCTCGCGATCACGTTGACCCCTCCGGCGAGCGCCAGTTCCGCGTCGCCGTGGAGCAGCGCCGAGACCGCCTGATGCACCGCCACCAGCGACGAGGAACTCGCCGTGTCCACCGCCATCGCCGGCCCTTCGAGGCCCAGACAGAAGGCGATCCGGCCGATCGCGGTGCTCGCGCTGTTCCCCGTGACCGCGTACACGCTCGGCGCCATTTCCGGCGGCACGAGGTCCCGGTAGCCGCTCGCGCCCACCCCGGCGAAGACCCCGGTCCGCGTGCCCTTGAGGGACTCCGGCGCGATCCCGGCGTCCTCCAGCGCGTGCCAGCTCACCTCCAGCAGCAAGCGGTGCTGCGGGTCCAGCAGATGCGCTTCCGCGTCGGAGATCCCGAAGAACGCCGCGTCGAAGCGATCCATGCGGGTCACGAACGCCCCGAAACGCCGGGGGTCCGGCGGCGCCCGCCGGTCTCGGAACAGCGTCCCCACGCGTCCCCGGCCCGATCCCGGCTCGCCCTCCTCCACGGCGTCGCCGCCGGCTTCGAGCAGCATCCGGAACCCCTCGAGCCCTTCGCCCCCGGGGAAACGGCAGCCCATCCCCACCACCGCCACGCCGTCCGCCACCGCATCGGCCGGTCCGGCGACCGGCGCCGGCGGCCGGCCGGCCGCTCCCCGAACCAGCCACCGCGCGAGCGACGCCGCGCTCGGATGGTCGAACAGCGCGGTTGGGGAGACCCGGTACTCCTCGCCGAACCGCTCGTTCAGGCGGGTCCGCAGGCTCTCCGCCTGCACCGAGTCGCCCCCGAGTGCGAAGAAGCCGGCATCGGCGGGTGCCGGGCCGGGGAGCGCGAGCGCACGCCCGATCTCCTCACGGAGAACCTCCCGCAGCCGGCGCTCGGCGCCCGACGATCCCGGGAGGTCCCGGGGTGGTTCGCGTCCTTTCTCTCGCGCGCCGGACTGCCGCACCGCCCGCTACGCTCCCGCGGAGCGCCGCGTCCTCGGTGAGAGCCCGGGGAGCGGGACGGTGGGGGTCCGACGGGGGCTTGGTGCGCGCCGGAATCCGGGCCCCGCGGGCGCCGGACGGCGCCAAGGGCGCGGCGCTCCGCCGTAGGAGAAACTCGGAGATACGAACTTGCAGGCCATGGGATTCGGATGCCGGGGGTTGCCCCTCATGGAATCGGGAACCTCGCTCGCGCCGCGTGTCCCAAGTATGGCACAGGAATCTCCGGTCAGACCCACCCGGACGCCGCCGCGGACCCTAGCCGAGCGGGGCGCAAGGCAGCCTACAATGCGTGCGCTCCCCCTCATGCCCGCCTGTTCCCCCCGGCGCCCGTGGCAGGTGTCGGATCCTCATATCTCCTTTCCGGCGCACCCGGAAGCGCTGGATGGTCTGCTCGCCCACCCGGAGGAACTGCTGATCCGGGCCGGGGACCTCATCGCCGCCGCGGCCGCCGGGCCGCCCGGCGGCGGGCGCTGAGGGACGGGAGTGACGGAGATGGATCCCGCCCCCGCGGCGCCCGGCGAGCGAGCGCCGTCCGGGGTGCTCGCCTGGTTCGTGAGGAACCGGGTTGCGGCCAACCTCATGCTGCTCGGGATCTCGCTCGGCGGGCTGCTCACGATCGGCGGCATCCCGCAGGAGATGATCCCCGAGGCGCGGTCCTCGCTCCTGACCATTCGGACCGTATTTCCCGGCGCCGGGGCGGAGGTGATCGAAGAGAGCGTCCTGGTGGGGATCGAGGAGGCGCTTAACGACCTCTCGGGGGTGAAGGAGATCGCGAGCCTCGCGTCGGAGGGGCTCGGCGTGGTCACCGTCGAGGTGGAGCGGTGGGCCGACTTCCGGACCGTGAGCGACGAGGTCCGGGAACGGGTCGGAGCCCTGACGACGCTGCCGGTGGATATCGAGGAGCCGGTGATCTCGGAGCTGCGCCTCGATCCCCTGCTGCTGCGGGTTACGGTCCACGGGGACGCCGACGAACGTAGCCTCACCGAAGCGGCGCACTGGATCCGGGACCGGATCGCTCCCCTCCCCGGCGTGGCGACGGTCGAAATCGCCACCGGGCGGAACTACGAGATCTCGATCGAGGTCTCGGAAGGCGTTCTCACCCGCTTCGGCCTCACCTTCGATCAGGTGGCGGCGGCCATCCGCCGCGGTTCGGCGGACGTCGCCGGGGGCGCGGTCCGTTTCCCCGCCGGCGAGTTGCGGATCAGCACGGAGGCGGAAGCCGTGACGGCGGCGGACTTTGCCCGGATTCCGCTGATCGCCCGCCCCGGCGGCGGCACGGTCACGGTCGGGGACATCGCCGTCGTGACGGACGGCTTCGAGGACATCGAGCGGTCGGCGCGGATGAACGGGGAACCGGCGGTGCATCTCGAGGTGATGCTGGCGAGCGGGGCCCGGCTCCTCGAGGCGGCAGAGGCGGTGCACGAGGAAGTCCGCGCGATCCAGCGCGCGGCGCCGGAGGGGCTCTCGGTGACTCCCTGGTTCGATGCCTGGCGGCTCTTCGAGGGCCGCATGGAAATCCTGGTCAGGAACGGTCTGCAGGGCCTGGCGCTGATCTTCCTGGTCCTTTTCTTCACCCTGTCGAGCCGGGTGGCGGTGTGGACCGCCGCCGGTCTTCCGGTGGCCTTCTTCGGTGCGTTCCTGATGATGCCCGGGCTGGGGGTCACCGTGAACATGTTCAGCCTGTTCGGGTTCATCCTGACCCTCGGCATCGTGGTGGACGACGCCATCGTGGTGGGGGAGAACGTGCAGCGCCACGTCTCCCTCGCGAAGACGGGTGTCGAGGCCGCCGCCGTCCGGGGAGTGCGCCAGGTCCTCTTCCCGGCTTCCTTCGGGGTCCTGACCACCATGGCGGCATTCGCGCCGCTCCTCGGTCTCCCCGGCGTCTGGGGCGATCTCATGGGCACGCTTCCCCGGATCGTCATCCCGGTGCTCGCCTTCTCGCTCCTCGACGCCGCCTGGATCCTTCCCCACCACATGGCGCACGGCGGACTCGGCGTGCGGCCGAGCCGCCGGCTGGCCCGGATCCGGAAGGCGTTCCAGAGCGTTCTCGACGGAGCCATCGAGATCCTCTACCGGCCGGCGCTGGGCTGGTCGCTCAGGAACCGACTGGCGACGGTGGCCCTCGGCGTGCTGGCGCTGGCGCTGGCCCTGGGGCTGCTCGGCGGCGGTTGGGTGCCGACGGAGGCCAACCCTCCCTTCGACAGCGACGTCATCACCGTACAGGTGTCGCTCCCGCCCGGTTCCTCGGCGAGCGCGACCGCGGAGGTGGTCGAGCAGGTAGAGGCGTCCATTCACCAGATTCGGGACGAGATCCGCGCCGAGCACGGCATGGATCCACTGCGGAACCTGGCGGCGCTGGTGGGCCAGCGGCTTCCTTTCGGGCCGGGCGGCGCCATCGGAGGGACGGTCGGGGGTTCCGGAACCACCATCGGCCAAGTCGTGATCCAACTGGTTCCCGCGCAGCAGCGGACCGGCTTCACCCCCCGGGAGTTCGGCGACCGCCTGCGCAGCCTCACCACCACGTTGCCGCACCGCGGCGAGGTGACCGTCCTGACGTCGCTCCTCGGTGAGGAGGCGGACATCTCCCTCCGGGTCAGCGGAGACGAGGTGGGGACGTTGCGCGAGGGCTCGGCGGCGCTCGAGACGCGGCTTGGCGAGTACGCCGGGGTGAGTTCGATCCGGGACGATTGGGAGGGGAGCGCGCCGGAACTGGTGGCGCGCGTCCGTTCCAGCGGCGCCGGGGTCGGCATCGGCGCCGCCGAGTTCGGACGCCAGTTGCGCCAGGCGTTCTACGGCGGGGAAGTGCAACGGATCCAGCGGGGACGCGACGAAGTCCGGGTGCTCCTGCGCTACCCGCAATCGGGCCGCGCCGCGCCCGAGGACGTGACCGGGATGGTGGTTCGCCGCGCCGACGGCGGCGTGGCCCCCATCGGCGAGGTCGCCGAGATCGCCAGCGCGGAGAAGTTGGCGGCCATCCGCCGGATGGACGGCGACCGGGCGGTGACCGTCCACACCAACGTGGATCCGGCGGTCGCCTCGGCCGGCGCGATGCTGGCCGATGTCCAGGCGCGGGTGCTTCCCGAGCTGCGGGAGAGTTTCCCCGACCTGCGTTTCGAGGTCGCGGGCGTGGCGGGCGATCAGGAGGAAACGCTCGAGACCCTCAGGGGTCACGTGCTGCTCGCGCTGATCCTCATCTACGCGCTGCTCGCGGTGCCGCTCGCTTCCTGGACGTACCCCTTCGTCATCATGGCGGCGGTGCCCTTCGGACTCGCGGGGGCCATCTTCGGACACCTGATCCTGGGGGTGGATTTCTCCATCCTCAGCTTCTTCGGGGTGGTGCCGCTCGTCGGGATCGTGGTGAACGACGCGCTGGTCCTGCTCGATTTCATCAACCGCGAGCGCCGCGCCGGACTGCCCACCCGGGAGGCGGTGCTCGCGGCGGGCCCCCTCCGTTTTCGTCCCATCATCCTCACCTCGGTGACCACCTGCGCGGGGCTGGCGCCGCTGCTGGCCGAGCGCAGTGTCCAGGCGCAGTTCCTGATTCCGATGGCCGCCTCGCTCGCCTTCGGCGTCGCCTTCGCCACCCTCGTCACCCTGCTGATCGTCCCGGCGCTCTACAGTCTCGTTGACGACGGGTCTCTCCTGCTGCGGGGCAGACAATAGGCCGCACGACCCGTCAGAACCGTTCGGGATAATGGTGAGCGGCGCCGATCGAAGTTTGCGGGGGGCCAGAACGGACTGCACCGATGCCGCTGATTCCCCGCGTCAATCGTCCCAGGTTATGCTGGGGAGCACCGGACCTATCCCGAGCTGGCGAAGCGCGACATCGAGCACGCCACCAAGGGAGGTCCGCTCGCGACGCTGCGGTCGAGTGACTGGCGGGCATACCGGAGGAGCGGGTCCATGAACTGGTCACCGCGGGGACGGATAAGGACGACGCCGACTTCCACGCTGCGCTGACCCAACGCGAGGAACTCATCTTCGCCAGTTCCTCGCCGCCGGAATGGTTCGATTCGTGCGCCGCCTATCCGGGTGCCGCGCTCTCCACGCCGATTCATGCCCTCGCCGATAACCGTTCGGTCATGAGGGAATTGGGACGACAACGGGGTGGCCGCCGTGCGAACCCGCGCGGCGGAGAAAAGTAGTGGGGACGAGTTGTAATGGGCGGAGCCGGCCCCCCGCAGAACGTTTTGGCGCCAGGAACTAGCGGCGATCCGGCAGGCGAAGAATGCGCTGGCCGTGGAGGGCGCGTTAGCTAGCTAGTCGGCCTGCGTCGGTTTTCTCAGAATGCCGATGGCGCGGTCGGGCTGGGTCAACTCCATGTCCATACACCCACGACCGAACAGTTACCGTGACTAAACCCTAGCATGCGCCCGCTCTCCAAGACACTTGGCCACTGTGACACCATGTTCTCGGTTCGCCTCCTCGGCGCGCGTCAGGAGAGCCAACGCACTTGGACTCTGGTTGTATGGGCGTCTGGTTGCTATGGACGCGGGGAATTGGCGTTGCATGCTGAAACGGCCTTCTAACCGCAGTCCCACGCGGAAAGGGTTTGCGTACAATCAGGGACAGTTGTCCGTGGCCAGACGCCGCCTGTTCGGGAGTTGAGTGGCGCGGAGGCTGCCGCCATGGAACCGACCGTCGGCGACGTGCGGGACCAGGAAGCGATAAGGAGTAGAACAAACGATCGAAGTCAATGACTCTAGGTGCCTATTGCGCGGCCTTGGCTTTGCCGGAAGACAAGAGCAACTGACGCCCTGATCCGACCGGGAGGGGGAGCCCGGCCCGGACCGCACCGGGTACCGATCGAATCTCCGATGGACACTCTCGCATCGGCAGCGCTGCCGCGGCCGGCGTGCACGATCGAGGTCCGGCTGGATGACGGGGTCGCCACGCCGGTGCGGCGCTTTGGAAAACCGGATGGTCCGCGCCTGCTGCTGAGCCACGGCAACGGACTCGCCATCGATCTCTACTACCCGTTCTGGTCACTCCTGCTGGAAGTTTTCGATCTTGTCCTGTTCGACCTCCGGAATCATGGCCGGAACCCGGTGGGAGACATCGCCGGGCACACGATCCCTGCGTTCTGTCGGGACCTGGAAGCCGTCGGGCAGGCGGTGGACCGCGCCTTCGGCGCCCGGCCGCGGGCCGGCATCTTCCACTCCGTGTCGTGCCTGGCGAGCCTGCTGTCACCGTCGCTCGGCACCTCTTACGAAGCGCTCGTCCTTTTTGACCCTTCCCTTCACCCGACGGCCGCCGCGCAGTGGAGCTTTGATGCGGCCTGCCAACAGGCCGCCCAGCGGACCCGCATCCGCGCCGCCCGGTTCCGTACCGAAGAGGAGTTCATCGAGCTGATGCGCCCCCAGCCTGCTCTTTCGCGCGTGGTTCCCGGCGTCCTCCGCTGGATGGCGGGCGCCACGCTCCGCCCGGTTCCCGGGGGCGGATTCGAGCTTCGCTGTCCGCGCGAGCACGAGGCGGCGGTTATGGCCGCGCTCCCCGGGTTCGCACGGATGGTAGACCTCGACGCGCTTCCGATCCCTGTCAAGGTGATCGGGGCGGACCCTGCGCTGCAGCACTATTTCATTCCGCCGTGTAGCCCGATAGCCGCGGCGTCGGTGGACTACGAATTCCTGCCTGGCACGACGCACCTCGCGCAGCTCGAAAAGCCGGTGGAATGCGCGGCGCGGACGGTGGGGTTCCTGCGCCGGCAACGGTTCGTGCGTCGCTGAAGTAGGGCCGACCAAACCCGCCCGTGCGGACTGCGAATCCGGGTTTGCCACAGGACAGCCGCGTCGGAAGAGCGTGGCTGCGGGCGATACGACATCAACAACCTCTACGACAAGCCCAAGAAGAACATCTGGCTCCACCCCCTCCGAGGGAACTGGAAGGCCATCCTCAACCGATAGAGTCGACCCTCATACACCCACGAACGAACGATTACGGGAACGGGGGAACGGGGGAACGGTTACCCGCGCCGGATGGCACTGTCGTGACTTGGCTAACGATCCCCGTTGGGATAGACGTGGGGCGGAGTTCCATCTATTGGTTCCTATAGGACCTATTTCCAATGACTTCCATGTTTCATTCGAATCCCTCCCTCTCCGCCGCGCCGCCGGCCCGCCGCGGCCGTGTCGGAGCCGCCGTTCTGGCGCTGGCGCTCGGGATGTCGCTTCCGGCCGATGGCGCGCAGCCGACGGGCGGCGTGGGCGGCGTGGTGCTTGACGGCACCGGTGGAGTCCTGCCGGGAGCCCGGGTATCCCTCGTGCTCGTCGGGCGCGGCGTCCGGCGGGAACAGACCGCCGGGCCATCGGGCCGGTTTGGTTTTGCGGGCCTCCAGCCGGGGACGTGGGCCATCGCGGCAACCCACCCGGGGTTTGCGGATTCGGCGCCGGCCGAGGTGCTGGTGGAGGCGGGGTCCGTCGTGGAAGTCCGGCTGCAGCTTGTCATCGCGGGCATCACGGAGAACGTGACCGCACTGTCCCGCCAACCGCTGGATCTCCGCGGCAGCGGCGTCCGGGAAACCGTCGACCGGCCGGTGCTGGAGGACCTGCCCAACACCCGGGACATCTGGACGGTGCTCGAACAGACGCCGGGGATCATGATGTCCAAGATCAACGTCGGCGGAGCCGAAAGCGGCCAGCAGTCGCTCTTTTCCGCCGCCGGCTCCGCGTGGACGCAGAACCAGTACTACCTGAACGGCGTCAACGTGACGGACCCCGCGGCGATGGGCGCCAGCATCGCCTACTACTCCTTCGACAGCTTCGAGGAAGTGGAGGTCTCGACGGCCGGTCATCGCGCCGAGATCCAGACCCCGGGCGTGTTTCTCAACATCGTTACCCGAAGGGGCACCAACCGGTTCGCCGGCAGCGGCAACTTCTTCTACGAGCATGAGCGCTTCCAGGCGCAGAACCTCGACGACGCGCTCCGGGCCCGGGGAGTCGGACAGGCGAACCGGCTGAAGGAGTTGGCCGACTGGAGCGCCGACCTGGGCGGCCCCATCCTCCGGGACCGCGCCTGGTTCTACCTCAACATTTCGCGCTTCCGGGTCGAACCGTTCCTGCCGGGCTTTTTCTTCGAAGGCGGCGAGCCCGGTGTGGACCTGACCGAACTCGACAACATCCTGGCCCGGACCAGCTTCAAGGTGGCGGAAGGCCACGAGCTGGGACTGTTCTTCTATCGCAACGACAAGTTCCGGCCCTATCGCGGAGCGAGCCTGTTCCGTCCCCGTCCGGAAACGACGTTCCATCAGGACTCCACCACCGCGCTCGGACAGCTTTCGTGGTCGGGCGTCTTCGGCGAATCACTCCTGGTCGAGGCGCGGGCCAGCCGGCTGGATCTCTACTTTCCGTACGGCCAGCAACCTGATCGGGAGCCGAACGTTTCGCGCTGGGAACTGAATACCGGCGTCTGGTACGGGGGTTCGGGAACCAACACCATCTACGAACGCGACCGGTGGCAGGCGAACGCTACGGCGACCCTGTTCCGGGACGGGCTCTTCGGGGGCACGAACGAGTTCAAGTTGGGGCTGGAAACAACGGTGAATCCCGTGCGGACCACCTATGACCTGCACCGCGGCATCGTCTACATCCACGATCGCGTGCGCCCCATCGAGGTCACGCTCTACAACGATCCGGTAGCCGTCCGGAACTTCACCCGCAACGTGGGGCTCTACGCGCAGGACACCCTCGTGCGGGGACGGCTCGTCCTGGAGGTCGGGCTCCGCGCGGACTGGTGGGGGGGCGGATACCCCGACCAGGAAAACGAGACCGGGGCGTGGACCGAGGCGTTCAGCCGCTTCGGGATTCCGCGGCAAACGGCCGGAGACTCCAATCTCGTTTCCTGGCTGGGGATCGCCCCGCGGCTCGGAATCAACTACCAACTCACCGGAGACGGCCGCACTCAGGTCCGCCTGAGCGCCGGGCGTTACCTGCACCAGCTCGGGGTGACGGTTCCCGGCTACGCGAACCCGAATGCGCGCGCTTCGGCCAAGTTCCGGTTCGACGACCGCAACTTCAACTCGGTGGTGGACGAGGGCGAGGTCGACTTCACCTCGCCGCTGAGCGTTTTCATACCGGTGTTGAACGAGGTGGACCCGGAGCTGAAGCAGCCCTCCACCGATGAGCTGACGCTCGGGATCCATCGAGAGATCCCGTGGGGAATCACCCTTGGCCTGACCGGCATCCTGCGCCGCGAGAGCAACCTCCTCGAGGACACGGATGTCGGTGTCCCGGCGAGCGCCTGGTACCCGGTTCCCCACCTCGATCCGGGCCGCGACTTCGTCCGCGGCAGCGAGGACGACGTCCCGATCGAGCTCTGGCTCCAGGATCCCGCGACCCTCGGGCAGAGCCGCTTCCGGCTGTACAACCCGGGCATCGGGTCCAGCTATCAGGGGCTCATCCTCGAAGCCCGGAAGCGGTACGCGGCGGGCTGGCAACTCCTGGCCTCGGTGACCGTGAGCCGCTCGATCGGGTGGCTGCCCGGTCCCGGGGACCAGATCGACGAGGCCACCGGATTCCCCGGCCCACTCCTGAACAACCCGAATCACGGGGACCTCCACGAGGGCCCGACGTTCTGGGATCGTCCGTTCATCGCCCGGGTGTCGGGGAGCTACCGCCTGCCCTGGGGCTTCGCGGTGGCGGGCTCCTTCCGGGCGCACTCCGGTTGGCCCAACTACCGGTCCGTCATCTTCACCCGGACGCTGGACGGAAGGCCTCTCCCGCAGGGCAGCACCGAGGTGATCGTGGAACCGCCCGGCGCGGCGCGCTCACCCGCGGTGCCCCTGCTCGACTTCCGCCTCGACCATCGGCTGGACCTGCCCGGCGAAGCCGAGTTCTCCACCTACTTCGACGTCTTCAACGCGCTGAACCTGAACAACGTGGTGGGCGAGGGATCCCGCGACGATTCCTTCGGGGCCGTGGTCGGCATCCTGCCGCCGCGGGTCGCGAGGGTGGGAGTGCGGCTGCGGTTCTGAGGGACGCGCTGCGGCCCCCCTACGCGAATCAGCGTCGAGCAGCCGCGGCGCGGAGCGCCGCTGTGCCGGTCTGGAGACCGGCGTTCCAAGCCGGCGCTGCTACCGGGGCGGCGGTGCGCTGATCTCGGCGAGCCGTTCGCGGAGGAAGGGCTGCTCGGGATTCATCTCCAGCGAGCGCTGGAACGTGGCGCGTGCCTCGTCGAGGCGTCCGACCTGGGCGTAGGCGTCTCCGAGGACGTTCAGCAGTCCGAATCCCGGCGTGCGCAGCGAAAGGGCGTGCTCCAGGTGGGTCACGCTCTCCTCGAAGCGGTTCTGGAAGTAGCGGACGAAACCGATGCCGCTCGCCACCTCGAAGACCTCCGGGAACTGCTCGACCATCGGCTCGAGCAGCGCTGCCGCGTCGGCGACCCGGCTCGTCTGGATGTAGCCATGGGCGAGCTTCCAGCGCGCCGCGGGCAACTGCGGATTCCCGGACGCCACCGCCGCTTCGTACTCGCGAAGCGCGTCGTCGAAGCGTGACAGCGTCAGGTACTGATCCCCCCGCACCAGCGCGAGGAGACCCGGAGTCTCCGGATTGAAGCCGCGGCGGTACACGAACGCGGCACGCGGCACGCCGGCGCGCGGGGAGACCTGGATCCGGCGGTCACGCTGGTCCAGCAGGGCCCCGTCCGCGTCCTCGAGCCGGGCTCGCAGCCAGTAGCTTCCCCCGACCCCGAGGTCCAGCGGCACCCGGGCGAGAACCGCTCCGGGCGGGGGAACGCTCTCGGTCAGCTCGGCGAGAGCTTCCCCCTCGGGGCTGCCCGAAACGTCTCCGAGCAACTGGAACCGGACCTGCCGGTCCTCGCCGGGGTCCATCACGTGCGCGAATGCGTAGAGCACGTTCCCGAGGGCGAAGAGGCCGTCCGCGGCCGGCTGGACGCGAACGCTCCCGACCTGGAACGTGCGGATCGCGTCGGGGCTCTCCGCCTCCATCAGGTCGGTGCCGTCGAACCCGGCGACGATTCCGGCGAGCCGGGAGGAGCCGGCCTCGCCCAGACCGGTGATGTCAAGTTGCGTCTCGAGCACCGTGAACTGCTGGGCGGCGCGGTTGCGGACGATCACGCTGAACTCGTACTGCCCGGGCAGCAGGGGGACGCTGTCCTGGTACGCGAAAGGCGACGCCTGGACGTCCCGGACCTGCGCCGGCGTGAGTTCCAGGTAGGCGGGGCGGTCGATCGCCAGCACCACCACGTCGTCCTCGTTCACGGCCTCGACCGAGATGTCGAGGGTCGTGTAGAACGACGTCTGGTCCTCGTCGGTCTCGAGGGTGAAGTTCTGGGGATCGATCTCGACGCTGAAATGGACGAACGGAGTGCCGCCGGGGCCTCCGGTGATTCCGAACACTCCCCGGCTGGGGACGAAGTTGAACGAGTAGTCGGCCGAGACCCGGTCCCGGTAGCGGAGCCAGGCGTCGGCATAGTCGGTCCGGATCGCCCGCCGCGGCGAATCTTCGACCCGCGCGATCAGGAGATCGCTCCCCAGCGAGGCCCGGCCCGAGGTCCAGTCGCCCGGCTCCGAGGGGTCGAAGGAGAGCGAGGCATTCGCGAGCTCGGCGTCGATCCGCTGGAGGGTCTCGTAGGCCTGGACGTTTCCTTCGGGGCCGGGACCCTGCGCGTACTGCCCCCGCACCAGGGACTGGGGTCCGTCCACGACGGGGTGATACAGCCGGTATTCGCCGATGTCGTGGCGCTTGAAGAAGACGAGATAGAAGAACGACGGCAGGCCCTTCTGCACGTCCCCCTGGTAGAACCAGAGTTCGGACGAAACCACCTCGTTGTAGCCGTCGAAGGAATGCCGTTCGCGCGGCTCGCCGAGGAGGATGTAGTAGCGGCCGCGATCGGTGCGCCAGCCCTCCCGGAAGGTGTCCCGGCCGAGGTACTGGTTCGCGTATTCGATGCGGGCGTAGTGCTCGTCCTTGAACTCGTTCGCCGGGGTCGCCGGGTACGGATCGCGTTTCTCCCAGAAGACCTCGATGAAGCGGGTGCGCTCCTCGAGGGTCTCGAGGCTGAGGAACACGTCCTCCTCCCGGTCGGTGATGATGTAGACCACCTCTTCCTCGAGCCACTTGCGGTGGTCCTCGCGCAGCCGCTCGAGCTTCTCGTCCCGGCTGAGCTCTTCCTGGGCGGCCATCGCCACCGCCGGCAGGACGGCCAGCAGAACCGCGAGCCGCACTATCCGTCGCGCCGTCGTCATCACTGGGCCTCGCGAAGAACGGAGCCGAAGCTCTCCGGCGGACGCCGGCCGAACCGGATTCCGTGACGCTTCAGCATCTCGTTCAGGGTGGTGGGTTTGAGACCGAGTACCTCGGCGGCGCGCTTCTGAATGCCGCCGACCCGGTCGAGCGTTTCGAGCAGTAGCTGCCGTTCCACCTCGGAAATGTACTCGCGCAGCGTGACCCCGTCCTCGAGCGGCGGAACCGAGGCGACCGAGGCCCGTGATGTCCGGCTCCGGACGGCGTCCGGCAGCAGCGAGATGTCGATCTCGTCGCCCGGCGTCAGCACCACGGCCCGCTCGACCGCGTTCTCGAGCTGGCGCACGTTCCCGGGCCACGGACAGTCGAGCAGCGCCTGCATGGCGTCGGCCGAGAAGGAGAGCTGGTTCTTCGCGTTCTCGCCTCCGTACTTCCTGAGGAAGTGCTGGGCGAGTGCGGGGATGTCCTCCCGGCGGTCCCGGAGCGGCGGGAGGTGGACGTTGATGACGTCGAGCCGGAAGTAGAGGTCCTCGCGGAACTTGCCCTGGTCGGCCAGCCGCTTCAGGTCGGTGTTGGTGGCGGCGATCACCCGGACGTCCACCTTGATCGTCTCGACCCCGCCGAGGTTCATGAACTCCTTCTCCTGGATCACCCGGAGCAGCTTCGCCTGGGTGTCCACGTGCACGGTGCCGATCTCGTCGAAGAAGATGCTGCCCCCGTCGGCGATCTCGAAGAGTCCCTTCTTGGGCGCCACCGCGCCGGTGAAGGCTCCCTTGAGGTGGCCGAAGAGGTTGCTCTCGAGCAGTTCGGGCGGGAGGCTTCCGGAGTGGACGGTGACGAACGGGCGCTTCTTGCGCGGGCTGAGGCGGTGGATCGCTTTCGCGACCAGTTCCTTCCCGGTGCCGCTCTCGCCGGTGATCAGCACGTTGGACCGGGATCCGGCCACCTGTTCGATGAGCGCGTACACCTCCTGCATGCGCGGTGACTTCCCCACCAGTTCGTCGAATCGCTCGCGGCGGACCAGTTGTTCGCGCAGCGAACGGTTCTCCCGCGCGAGGCGCCGCTGGCGCACCCCGTTGCCGACGAGGTTCAGCACCTCGTCGTTCTTGAACGGCTTGGTCAGATAGTCGAAGGCGCCGCACTTGATCGCGGTCACCGCGGTCTCGACCGAAGCGAAGGCGGTCAGCATCACGACCGTGATCTCGGGATCGATCTCCCGGATTCGTTCCAGGACCTTGAGCCCGGAGATGTCCGGGAGCATCACGTCCACCACGGCCAGATCGATCGGTTCCCGATCCACGATCCGAATCCCCTGCTCGCCGTTTTCCGCGAGCCGCACCGCGTAGCCGGCCTGGCGCAACAGCGCCTCGAGGATCTCGCGCATCACCTGCTCGTCGTCGACGACCAGGACGGTCCCGCGGTTTCGACTCATGACCTGGCGTCCGCGCCGCGCGAGCCGGCGGCCTTCGGAACCGCCGCGGACGAATCCCCGGCGGCCGGACGGTCAGCCGACGCATCCGCCGCCGGGAAACGGATCAGGAAACGGGTACCGGTGCTCACGTTGCTCTCGACCTCCATGGCGCCGCCGTGTTCCTGGACGATTCCGTAGCTGATCGACAGCCCGAGACCGTTCCCGCCGCTCTTCTTGCGGGTCGAGAAGAAGGGGTCGTAGATCCGCCGGATGTCCTCGGGGGCGATGCCCTCGCCGGTATCGGCGACTTCGGCGATCACCTGCCCTCCCTCGCTGCGGGTGGTGAGCGTGAGCCAGCCGCCCGCCGGCATGGCGTCGAAGGCATTCACCGCGAGATTCACGAAGACCTGTTGGAGCTTGTTCTCGTCGCCCCGGAGCGGCGGAAGCCCCGGATCGAGTTCCTTGCGGATGCGGATATGGGAACTCTTCAACTGATGGTCGAGCAGGGAAAGCACGTCCCCCAGGACCCGGTTGAGGTTCACGATCTGGAAGTCCGTCTGTCCGTGCCGCGCGAAGTTGAGCAGGCCATTGACGATCTTCGAGGCGCGCTCCGTCTGCTTCTCGATCTTGGTGAGGAGCGGGCGGCGGGGGTCGTTCCGGGAGGTCTGGTCCTGGAGCATCTGGGTGAAGCTGGAGATCCCGGTAAGCGGCGTGTTCACCTCGTGCGCGACACCGGCCGCGAGGACGCCGAGGGAACTCATCTTCTCCCGGAGCTGCATCTCGTTCTCCATCCCGACGCGCTCGGTGATGTCCTCGAAGATGAGGATGGCGCCGTGGCGCTGCCCCGCCCCCGACATGAACGGCGCGGCCTTGACGTTCACGACGCGGTCCCGCCCATCGGCCGCCCTCAGGTTCATCCGGGAGATTCCGCCCCCCTCGCTCCGGGAGAGCCACCCCTCACCAAGACCCGCGTCGAGCGCCTGGCGCAGGCTCCGCGGGAAGACCGCCGCGTAGGAGGAGTGAGCGACCTCGTGGCGGCTCCGCCCGTAGATGAGCTCCATGGACCGGTTCCAGCGGACGACCCGGCCCTTGAGATCGAGGACCACCACGCCGGCGGCGAGCGACTCGATCGTGTCCTCGCTCTGCTCCCGGAGCGCCACCACCTCCTCGTGCTTGGCCTGGAGGGAGCTGTAGAGGCGGGCGTTCACGAGGGCGGTCGCCGCCTGCGCCGCCACCGTGCGGAGCAGGTCCAGGTCCTCGGAGGAGAGTTCCTCGCCGTCCACGGTCCCTCCCAGGAGGAAGGCGCCCACCACCTCGCCCCGCGCGAAGCACGGGACGGCGTTCAGTACCCAGACGCCCTCGCGTACCGGCGCCGGCATCTGGTAGGTGCGGGCGATCGCCCCGGCGCTCAACCGCTTCCTCACGGATGCGGCGGCGATGAACCGCTCCGAAACGGCGATCTCCGCGTCGTCGAGGCCGTGCGCCGCCACGACCCTGAGTTCCGGGACGGCAGTGTCGTGCACGGCGGTGAGCAGCGCCACCCGCTGCATCCGGAAGGTCTCGGCGATCCGCTCCACCAGACGGTTCGCCAGCGGAACCAGGTCGAGCTGGGAGTTCATCTCGCCGGCCAGCCGGGCGAGCGCCCGGCGGAAGTCGTAGTGCTCGCGGTAGAACAGCCGGTCGATCAGGCGTTCGGTGCGGGTCCGGAAAGCGGGGACCGCCAGCGCCGCCACGATGGCCGAGAGCACCGCGATGATCAGCGAGTGCTCGTCGCCCCCGAACCAGGTGGTTCCCGCCAGGAAGGCCGCGAGGAAGATCGCGGCGATGCCCAGCATCAGCGACGCCAAGAGGATCCCGCGCTTGAACAGGACCTCCACGTCCATCAGCCGGTACTTGACGATGGCGTACGCGAAGGACAGCGGCACCAGGACCACCGGCACCAGGGAGAGCTCCATTTCCGGCGTCGTGGGCAGCCCGCCCAGATAGGGAACCGCGTAGATCAGCGCGAACGGCAGCATGCCTGCTCCCGTGCCCCACACGATCCACTTGAGCTGTTTCGAGACCGTGACGCTTTCGGCGTTGCGATACGCGTCCACGAACGCCGCGAAGGCGGCGAGGGAATAGAGCGCCCACAGGACGGGCTCGAGGCGGTCCACCACGAACTCGCTGCCGGTGATGACCCCGCCCCCCGGGCTGAACGGGGAGAAGTAGAGGATGCGGGAACCGATCGAAAGCCCGAGCAGGGCGATGGACGGCGCGTACGCCCAGTGGAGCAGCCTGGGCCACCGCTCCAGGAATCGGCTGCGGTTCGGGAAGGTGAGCGCGAAGTGCAGGAACACCGGTGGGAAGAACAACACCCCGATCCGGTCGAGCCAGAAGAAGAGGTGATCGAAGAGATCCAGTTCTCCCGTGAACGAGAAAGAGAACGCGAGCAACCACAGGAGACACAGCCCGTAGAAGTGGGCCGACGCCGAAGCGCCCCGGCGGAAGGCGTAGACGAAGGTGCCCACCCCGCCAGCGAAGATCCCGACTGCTGCCAGGAACAGGTAGAGCGACACGTTCCCGGTCGGGAGAGGCACGACGGAGAGGGTCATTCCCCGGCGCTCCCCCTCCCGGATCAGGACGTAGCGCAGGCGCGAGCCTTCCGAAGCATCGTCGAGCACGGCGCGAACATCGGCGGCGCTGTCCACCTCGATCGTCGTGCCGCTGCTCCGGTCGGTGATGACCTGCAGCGCGTCACCCACCGCGATCCCGGCCCGGTCCCCCGCCCCGCCTTCTTCCACGCGCATGGCGACCACCCGGCCCAGCTCGTCGCCCCACAGCACCCCGTCGTCCATGACGCCGGAGACCACCTGGCGCGCGACGTTCGTCACCGCGAGAGCGAGCAGCAGCGCGGTCGCGGCTACGGCGAGGGTGGAGCGGGTGACGCCGCGGAGGAGGGGCATGCCGTCAGTCGCCGGTCAGTGGATGAACTGCCGGACCCGCCATCTTATCCAATGTGACGGATCGGCGTCGGGAGATTCAATGAATTGGATGATCGGACAGGCCGCGGGCCAGCGATCCGAGGCGTACGTCCCGTGAGCGCGGGTGGCGCTACGACTTGCGCGGCGCGGAGCGCCGCGGTGCCGGTCTGGAGACCGGCGTTCCAAGCCGGTCTGCCGTCCGGCGGCTAGAAGCGGACGGCGAGGCCGCCCACGACGCGCCGGGGCGCATGGGCCACGGCGATCTCGTCCAGCAGCGACCGTCCCAGCATCTCGCGGAAGAAGAGATCCCGAACCGCGAGCGAAAGCTCCCACTCGGTCCCGCTCCAGTCGGCGAAGGGGATGAGCTGCACCAGCTCCACGTCGAACCGGGCCGTGTGCTCGTCGGCGGCCGAGAGGGCCGGGTGCGCCGGTGTCAGACCGGGATGGCGGATCACGCGGTACGCCGCCGCCAGACGGGTCCCCGAGGGACGAAGCCGCGCCACCACCTCAGCCGAGAGGTCATGGACCACGGCGCTGTCTCCGACCGGCAACAGGAACCGAGTCGCGTTCGTGACGTCCGGGCCACCCGGGCCGACAAAGCCCAGCGGACCGGCGGGTCCTTCGAGCGATGCGTCGCCGCCCGGATTCCGGACGGCCGCCACCAGCCAGGAAACCCGGCCGCCGAGATCGAGCCGCCGGGTGACCTGCCCCATCTCCCGAATCCAGTCGAAAGCGAACCCCGTCGAGGAATAGTCGCCGGCGTTCGAGACATCGAAACGCCCTCCCGAAACCGGGCCCGATTCGAAAGTCCGCAGGAGCTGGTCGGTGGTGACCTCGCGGAACACCCGGGCCGCGAGGACATGGTTCGGAGAGGCCTCGAACTGGACGCCGGCCTGGTAGCGGGTATTCCGCTGGGCAGCCTCCGAGCCGAACCAGGACGGATCGAGCGCGAGCAGATCCCCGTGCGCGACCCGGGACAAGAGCGCGGAGTCCTCGCCGATCGGGCCGTCCACCCGGACCGCCACGCCGCCCATCAACGTCCAGTCCTCGGCGGCCCGGTACTCGAGGACCGCCCGCGGCGCGAGACCCCGGTGCCCGGTCAGGTAGGAGAAGCGGCGATAGGTCAGTCCGGTGCTCAGGCTGGCGCGCCCGAGCGTGAAGTCATCGGCGACGAACACCGCGCCGTCCCATTCGGCCTGCGGTTCCTGCAGGAGCGCCAGATTGAGGATCGGCGCCGCCGGCGGGCGGTAGTCGGGTGCGTCGCCGTAGACGTGCCGCTGGTAGGCGATCCCGGCAGCGAACTCGTGTCCGTCGAACTCCTCCATCGTGTAGGAGAGGTTCGCCGCCCAGGACGCGAAGGCCGATTCCATGAGGCGGGCCTCCGCCTCCCAGTTGCCGCGCGCCGTGGACGGCAGCTCAAATCGCGTGTAGGCGATCCCGGAATCCACCGCCCGGCTCTCGGGGAGCCCGAGCGAGCTGCCCGACGCCGCGAAGAAGCCGAACTCGCCCTCGAGGGAAGCGAGCGCCGGGAAGCGGGACCCGTCGTTCCACGGGTTCTCCCAGATATTCGCGAAATCGATTCCGGCGCGACGGTCCTTCAGGACGTTCCGCCCGCCGCGCTGCAGCAGCCAGCGGAGTTCCGAAAGCGTGCCGGTGCCCTGTTCCGCCCCGATGGCGGCCATCTGGATCAGCAGCGTGTCCGCGAGCGACGCACCGCTGCGAACCAGCACCTGCGCGCGCGGCGACGGGAGGAATCCCGCCAGGTAGGCGCGCAGGCTGTAGAGCCCGGGCGACGCCTCGCCGACTTCGAACCGGCCTTCCTCATCGGTGACTGCGAAGCGCGCCGCGCCGTCATCGCTGTCCGTTGCGAAGACCGAAACCAGGGCTCCCGGCAGCGGGTTCCCGTCCTCGCTGGCCACCACCCCGGAAATCTGCGCCAGGACGACGACGCCGGCAGACGCGGCGCCCGCCACGCTGGTCTCGCCCGTCTCCCAGCCAGCGGGCGGTTCCCCGAAGACGGAACCCGGGACGGCGAGGGCGGGGGCCGCCAGCAGCAATCCCGCGTTCAGGCAAAGGGCCAGACGCCCTCGCCCGCCGACAATCCGGGGATTCATACGCTCGTAAGTCAATCGCGCCACCCCCCCTTTGTCAAACGGCAGCCGAATCCCGCGCCGTCGGCCGAGAAAGGGCCCATGGACTGCTATGTTTCGTAACGTCATGAAGTTGCCCGACAAACGCCGTCTTCCCCGGATGCCGCGAGCGCCGCTCCGCGCCCCGGCCGCGGAAACAGGGACGGCGAACGTCGGCCCATGACGCGGCGGATGGACGAGAGCGCCACCTGGATCGACCGGATCGCGGCCCGGGAGATCCTCGACTCGCGCGGAAACCCGACCGTGGAAGCCGAGGTGTGGCTCGCCGGGGGGGCCACGGGACGGGCCGCGGTGCCCTCCGGCGCCTCGACCGGACGGCACGAAGCCGTCGAACGCCGGGACCGGGACGAAGGGCGTTACCGCGGACGCGGCGTGCTCGGGGCGATCGGCGCCATCGAGGAGCAGATCGGCCCGGAACTCGCCGGCGAGGACGCCGCGGACCAGGCGACCGTGGACCGGCTGATGATCGAGCTCGACGGTTCCGGAGATCGGTCGCGGCTCGGGGCGAACGCAATCCTGGCCGTGTCGCTCGCGAGCGCCCGGGCGGCGGCCGCGGCCGCGGGCCAGCCGCTCTACCGGTCCCTCGGCGGCGCGATCGCCGACACCCTGCCGGTTCCCTACTTCAACGTGCTGAACGGCGGCGCGCACGCCGACAACGCCCTGCTGGTCCAGGAGTTCATGGTGGCCCCGCTGGGCTTCGACCGCTTTTCGGACGCGCTCCAGGCCGGAGTCGCCGTCTACCACGAACTGCGCGACGTGCTGGGCAAGCGCGGCCACTCGACGGCAGTAGGCGACGAAGGCGGGTTCGCGCCCGCGCTGACCGACGGGGGCGAGGCGCTGGAGCTGTTGACGGAGGCTGTCGAGAGCGCCGGCTTCGTCCCCGGGGAACAGATGGGACTGGCCCTCGACGTGGCCGCCACCGAGTTCGCCGACGAGAACGGCTACCGCTTTTCCGCGGACGGCGCGGCGCAGCCGGCTTCCGCGATGATCGAGACCTACGCCACCTGGCTGGACCGGTTTCCAGCCCTGCTCTCCATCGAGGACGGACTCGCCGAGGACGACTGGGAGGGCTGGGCGGAGCTGACCGCGACATTGGGGGACCGCATGCAACTGGTGGGGGACGACCTCTTCGTCACCCAGGAAGACCGGCTGCAGCGGGGGATTCGAGAGAGGGCCGCCAACGCCATCCTCATCAAGCCCAACCAGGTGGGCACCCTGACCGAGACGGTGCAGGTCGTCCAGGCGGCGCTCCGGGCCGGTTTCGGCGCCATGCTGAGCCACCGGTCGGGCGAGACCCCGGACACCGCGATCTCCCACCTTGCCGTCGCCACCGGGGCCGGGCAGATCAAGGCCGGAGCTCCCTGCCGCGGGGAACGGGTCGCCAAGTACAACGAGCTCCTCCGCATCGAAGAGGAGCTGGAAGAACGCGGACGCCTGTGGCCGCATCCCGGCGCGCGGTAGCCGGCCTCTCCATGGACCAGCCCTTCCGGATCCGCCAGTACCCGCTGGAGAACGGCGCGCTCGAGATCCAGTTCATCGAGGAGTTCTTCGGCGAGTTCGACCGGAAGAAGTCCGCGATGGAGATCCGCGAACGCCTCGAGGGACGCGAACACGGAATCTTCATGGTGGAGGCGAGCCTGCCGGAAGAGCCCACCCGCTTCGCCCCGGTCTCCTACCGGGTGGCCCACGAAATCCGCAACGAGGAGACCGACCCGGAACTGGCGGACCTCGTCGAACGACTGCGCGAAGCGGTGCGGTTCTCGGGGCAGCGGGTCCTCTACGCCTGGCTCGGCGGGACGCGGAGCGACTGGCGGGGCCAGGGGCACTTCCGCGCTCTCGACGAGTTCCAGGAGGAATGGGCCATCGAGAAGGGCTTTCGGGAGATCGTGGTCAAGACCAAGAACCGCTACTACGAGATGCGCAGCACGCTGACCCATCTGCACTTCGACGTGGTCAAGTACGAGCCGCATCCGATCGACAACGGCGAGTCCAAGGTGTACCTGTCGAAGCGGCTCGGCGGGGGGATGCGTCGTCCGCGCCGCGCGTCGCTTGCCCGCTACCTGGAAGTCTGAAGAGCCGCCGCCCGAGGCTGCGGTATCTTCGCCGTCCTCAATCTTGCTGGAGGATTCGGGTATGTCGAAAGGAAACACGCGCACTGTCATCGCGGTCCTGTGTCTGGCGACCGCGCTCTCGGTTCCCGCCGCCGCCGAGGTCGTGGGGTTCGAAATCCGCGAGCGCTCCGACGTGCTCGGAGGCAGGAACTTCGGCCTGGCCGGCGCCTACGAGCAGATCATCGGGGTCGTCCATTTCGCCTTCGATCCCGAGAACGACGCCAACCGGATCGTCACCGACATCGCCCTCGCGCCGCGGAACGCCGACGGGAAGGTGGAGATGTCCGCCGACTTCCACCTGGTCCGCCCCAAGGTCATGGAGAAGAGCCGCGGCACCCTGCTGCACGAGGTGAACAACCGCGGGCGCAAGGGGATGCTCAGCTACTTCAACATGGCCGAGGGAAGCCTCGCTCCGACGACCGAGGCGCATTTCGGGGACGGGTTCCTGATGCGCCACGGATTCACGCTGCTCTGGCTGGGCTGGCAGTGGGACGTGCCGGACGACGACCCGCTCCGGATGCGCATGCACCCGCCGATCGCGACCAACCCGGACGGCTCCGCCATCGAGGGTCTGGTGCGGGCCGACTTCGTGGTCCGGAGCGCGGTCGGCCACCACACGCTGGCCGACCGCAACCACCGGCCCTACCGGGTCAAGGACCCGGACGATGCCGGGAACGTGCTGACGGTGCGGCACCGGGTCGAGGACGAGCGCGAAGTCATTCCGCGCGACCAGTGGGGCTTCGGGCGGATCGAGAACGGCTCGGTGGTATCCGACGACGGCGCCGTCTACCTCGAGGGCGGTTTCCAGCCGCACCGGATCTACGAGGTCGTGTACCGCTCCCACAACCCGCCGCTGGTGGGGCTCGGGCCGGCCGGCATCCGGGACTTCGTGACCCTGCTCCGTCACGACGGATCCGAGGAACTCGGAATTGCCCGGGGCGACATCACGAGCGCCATCAGCTTCGGGATCTCGCAGAGCGGACGCTTCCTGCGCACTTTCATGTTCTACGGGTTCAACGGCGACGAGAAGGGCCGCCGGGTGCTCGACGGCGTCATCTCCGACGTGGCGGGCGGCGGCCGCGGCAGCTTCAACCACCGCTTCGCGCAGGCCTCCCGGGACGCGCATCCCTACATGAACATGTTCCACCCGACGGACATCTTCCCGTTCACCGACGTGGAACAGACGGATCCGGAAACCGGACTCACCCTGGGGCTGCTGACCCGGCAGCGCGAGGCGTTCTATCCGCGGGTCTTCTACACGAACTCCTCGTACGAGTACTGGGGCCGCGCCGCGAGCCTCATCCACACCACGATCGACGCCAGCGAGGACGCGCGCGTCCCGGACCACGTCCGCGTCTACATGTACGCCGGCACCCAGCACGGCCCCGCGGGCTTCCCTCCGAGCGTGACGATCGGACAGCAGCGCGCCAACCCGAACAACTTCCGCTGGGGACAGCGGGCGCTGCTGCTCGCCATGGACCGCTGGACCCGTGAAGGCGGGTCGCCGCCGCCGAGCCAGTACCCGAGCATCGAGGACGGCACCGCGGTCGCGGCCGAGAACCTCGGATTCCCGGACATCCCCGGGGTGGAGTTCTCGGACCGCGTCCACTACGCCTACCGCGCGGACTACGGCCCCGACTTCCTGGCGAAGGGCGTGGTGACCCAGGAACCGCCGGCCATCGGCAACCGGTTCCCGATCCGGGTCTCGTCCGTGGACGAAGACGGGAACGAAGTCGCCGGCATCCGGATGCCCGAGGTCACGGTTCCGCTCGCGACCTATACGGGCTGGAACCTCTTCAACGCGGAGGCCGGACCCCCGGATGAGATCTCGAGCATGGTGGGTTCCTTCCTGCCGTTCCCGAAGGACGCCGCGGCGGCGCAGGCCGCCGGAGACCCGCGGAAGTCCGTCATGGACCGCTATGCGAGCCGGGAGGACTACCTCGGGCAGTTCACCGAAGCCGCGCTGGAGCTGATCGAGGCCGGATACCTGCTCGGCGAAGACCTGCCCGCGCTCACCCGCCACGCTCTCAAGTTGTGGGACCACGTCACCGGAGGCTCGGCAAGCGCGGATTCACAGCCGTAGAGGAGGCCCGCGAGGCCGTGGCGATCCGGTACCGCGAGTTCGCCGTCCACGAGGCGCTGGCGCCGTACGTCCGGCTGATCTGGCTGCTCGAATGCGACGGGCCGGCGCTCTTCGGCGGACCGGAGCGCATCGTGGCGGATGGCGTGGTCGAGGCGATCTTCCACTACCGCACCCCGTTCACCATGCGGTTCGCGGACACCAAACCCGCCGAACAGCCCGTCAGCCTGCTGGTTTCCCAGACGCGGCGATTCGTCGAGATCGAACCGGCCGGCGCCGGGGGCTTCGTCGCGGTGCGGTTTCAACCGTGGGGAGCCCACCAATTCCTTCCGGTTTCGGCGCGCGACGTTGCGGATCGCGCAACCCCGGCGGACGAGGTCTGGTCCCGTCCCGATGTCCGCGAGATCGAAGAGCGCATTGCGGCGGCTGCCACCGACGAGGAGCGGGTCGGCGTCTTGCAGGCGTTTTTGCTGCGGCGCCTCGAAAGGCACCGGAAGCCCGATGTCTCGGGCCTGGTGCGGGCGCTGTGGCGGACCCCGCCCCCAGTGCGGATCGATCGCATCGCCGATTCGCTGGGCATCGGCCAGCGGCACCTCGAGCGCACGTTCGAAACCAGTCTGGGCATGACACCGAAGCACCTGACACGGCTGACGCGATTCCTCCGCGCCTGCCGGAGCCTCCGGGAGACGCCCGACGCCAGGCTCACCGGGATCGCCTACGACGCCGGGTTCTACGACCAGGCTCACTTCATCCACGAGTTCCGTGCCTTCGCCGGCATGACGCCGGGGAAGTTCGCGGCCAACGCCCGCGTATCGGCGCTGGACATCGAGTAGTCCGTCGGATCCTTACAATCGCGCGCCCGGCAGCGGGGGTACGGTGGCTGGAGTCGGGCAGCCCCAAGTTGCCCGGGAGGACGCCATGAGAGCCATCTTCACCCTGCTGCTGATCGTCAGCGCCGCCTTGCCGGCCGCTGGACAAACAGAACCCTCGCGACAGGACTGGAGCGGGTCGGAGCGCTGGGCCGCGTTCGAGTTCTTCGCCGGCGCGTGGGCCGGTGAGGAATCCGCCACCTTCGGCGAGGGGCGCGGCGAACGCACGTATGAACTCGTGCTGCAGGACGCGTATCTGCTGAGCCGGAACCGGTCGGTGTTCCCGCCCCACGAGGGTCTTCCCGAAGGGGACGTGCACGACGACTGGACCGTCCTGAGCTTCGACCGCGACCGCGACACCTACGTCCTGCGCCAGTTCAACAGCGAGGGGTACGTGAACACGTTCGCCCTCGATGCCGCGTCATCGCCTCCGGAGCGCCTGATCTTCGTTCTCGAGGCATCGGAGAACGCGCGGGGCACGCGGGCGACGCTGACCCTGACCCGGGTCGACGCGGACACCTTCGACGAGGTGTTCGACCTGACGCTGCCCGGCGCGACGGAGAGCATCACGATCCGCAGCCGCTGGAGGCGCAGCATTCCGTAGCGTCCGCCGCGGGCGAACCGTGGTTCAATCCGCAGGATGCGCCCCTCAACAGCCGGTGGCAAAACCCGGACGGCGTTCAAGCGGCGATGCATCCCGGCTGAACCGGGCCGCCACGCGGCCCTCATCGTTGCGTTTCGGTCGGAATACACCCGGTATTCCTCCCTCACGCGCCTTGTCAGCCGGGCGCCTCACCGCTCTCGGCGCTCACCCGGGTTTCACCACAGGCTGTTGACCGCCGCGCTGGCAGCTCTCGCGCTGGCGCTCGGCGTCTCGTGCTCCCCGGACGGCGGGTCCGGCCCCACCGTCATCCGCCTCGGGCACATCGGGTTTCCCGACTCGCCCTTCGACCACGGCGCGCGTCATTTCAAGGAGCTGGTCGAAGCGCGCTTCCCGGGGCAGGTCGAGATCCGGATCTTCGGCACCGGCCAGCTCGGCGAGGACAAGGAGATGCTCGAGGGGCTCCGGCTGGGAACGCTCGAGATGCACATCCCCTCCTCGGTCATGCATTCCGTGGCGCCCGAGTTCGGCATCTTCGACCTGCCCTTCCTGATCGAGGACCGCGACCACTTCGAGCGGATCGCCGCCAGCGAGATCGGCAGGGGTCTCGAGGAGACGCTCCAGCGGGATCACGGGCTCACCCTGCTCGCCTTCTGGGAGAACGGGTTCCGGGTCATCACGAACAACGTGCGCCCGGTGGTGACCCCCGCGGACCTGGAAGGCATCCGTCTCCGCACCCCGAAGGACCCGGAGCGCGTCCGTCTCTTCGAGACCCTCGGCGCGAGCCCGGCGTCCATGAGCTTCGGAGAGGTGTTCTCGGCGCTGCGGCAGGGGGTGGTGGACGGGCAGGAGAACCCGCTCGCCCAGTTGACGGCGGCGCGGCTCCACGAAGTGCAGAGCTACCTGTCGCTCTCGAACCACGTCTACACGCCGGCGTATCCGGTGATGCAGACCGCGTGGTTCGAGAGTCTGCCCGCGGATCTCCAGACCGGACTCCGCGAAGCGGCGATCGAGACCGGCGACTGGCTCCGGGAATTCCTGGCCCGGGAGGACACGCGCCTGCTCGCCAGCCTCGATGGGCAGCTCGCCGTGAACGAAGTGGACCTCCCGGCCTTCGCCGCGGCGGCGGCGCCGGTCTTCGAGCACTACGAGGAGCGCTTCGGCGCCGGATGGATCGAAGCGGCGCGGGAACTGGCGAACTGATCACGGAAAGCAAACGCCGGGACCCCCTGGCCATCGTCTGTTCGGTGCTGCTCGCCGGCATCGCGGTGCTGTGCCTCGTCGAGGTCATCCTGCGCTACGGATTCGGCGGCGGACTCGGCTTCTACGACGAACTCGCCGGCTTCGCCCTCGTCTGGCTCACCTTCCTGGGGGCGGTCCTCGCGCGCCGGGACGGGGCCCACATCGGCATCCGGGACCTGGTGAGCCGTCTTTCCCCCCGTCCGCGCCGGATCGCCCGGATCCTGGAGCACGCGGCGGTCTTCGCCCTCCACCTCGTCCTCGCCTGGTTCGGGACCGTGCTGATGCTCCGCTTCCTGGGCGAACGCGCGATCACCATGCCGATTCCGATGGGCGCTTTCTACCTGGTCCTGCCGCTCTTCGCATTGCTGACCGCGGCCATGGAAGCGCGCCGCCTGGTCGCGCTGATCCGGCAGCCGGAGAACTGACCGGCCGCCATGGAGATCCTGGTCGCCCTGATCGCCGCGGTGGCGTTCATCCTGGTCGGGATCCCGATCGGATACGTGCTGATCGCGGCGTCGGTGCTGGCGATCTGGCTCACCACGAACACCCCGCTGGTGGTCGTCCCGCTCCGCCTCTTCAACGGGACCGACTCCTTCCCGCTGGTCGCGATTCCGCTGTTCATCCTCGCCGGGGCGCTCATGAACCACGCCGGGATTTCCCGGCGCCTCACCGACTTCGCCGCCTCGGTGGTCGGCTGGATGCGCGGGGGCCTGGCCATGACGACCACCGCCTCCAGCATGCTGTTCTCCGAGATGTCCGGGTCGGCCGTCGCCGACGCGGCAGCGCTCGGGAGCGTGCTGATTCCCGCGATGAAGGAACGCGGCTATCCCGCCCCCTTCGCCGCCGCCGTGCTCTCCGCGTCGGCGACGATCGCGATCCTCATTCCGCCCTCCATCCCCATGATCCTCTTCGGAGCGGTTACGGGAGCCTCCATCGCCCGGCTCTTCCTTGCCGGATTCGTCCCCGGGGTGCTCGCCGGCGCCTTCATCATGCTGGTGAGCCGGTGGCTGGCCCGCCGGGGCGGGTTCGGCGACTCGGAACCCTTCCGCCTCAGGCGGGCCGGCGCGGCTGCCCGGGCCGCGGCCTGGCCGCTGCTGATCCCGGCGATCATCCTGGGCGGCATCTTCCTCGGCTGGTTCACGGCCACCGAGGCGGCCGCGGTCGCGGTGCTCCTCGCGCTGGTGATGGGCGTGGTCGGTTACCGCACCGTCCGGTTCACCGCGATCCGCGAAGCTTTCACCGAGTCGGCGCGGCAGACGGCGGTGGTCATGCTGCTGGTCGCCGGATCGGCGATCCTCGGCTGGTACCTGGCCAACCAGCAGGCCCCCGAGCGGCTGACGGCGTGGGTGCTGTCCCTCGCGGATGCGCCCTGGGCGGTCGCGCTGATCCTGAACGGCGTCCTGCTGCTGGCCGGAACCATCCTCCACAGCGCCGCCGCCATCGTCCTCCTCGTGCCCATCCTGCTGCCGCTGGCCGAATCCGCGGGCATCGGCACCGTGCACTTCGGCATGATGGTTACCGTGAGCCTCGCGGTGGGCCAGCAGACACCCCCGGTAGCCTCGGTGCTCATCACCACCTGCTCCATCGCCAAGACCGAGATCTCGGAGGTGATGAAGGTCAACGTGTTCTTCATCGCGGCACTGCTGGTGGTGCTCGGGATCGTCACGTTCTGGCCGGAGGCGAGCCTCTTCCTTCCGGACCTGATCCTCGGGGAAACCGGGGGTTAGCCCTCGGTCAGCGGGAGTTGCGGCGGTCGAGGCCGTCGTACCCGAGGATCTCCTCGGGCGTACGGTCATCCAGAACCGGCAGCGCAGCACACTGCTCCCCGATCTCCACCAGGCGGTCGGCAAGACCCACCCGGCTCCGGTCGCGCCGCACCCGAGCCAACCGGTCCCGGAGAGCCGTCACCACCGCCTCCGTCTCCGTCTCCCCGGTGCTCCGGGCCAGTTCGGCGGCCAGCCGTTCCACCTCGGAGTTGCGGATGTTGAGCGCCATGCGTGCTTCCTCCAGTGTAGATGGTCAGCCAACCAGGCACGCCACTTCGAAACTTGCGAATCCACCGAGAGCGTGCAGTCCGGGCAGCGCTCAACAGCCGGTGGGGAAACACTCGCGGCCTTGTTGTTCGCGGCCCGATGGACCGCGGTGCCGGTATGAACACCGGCGCTCCCAGCCGTCTCGCTGCTTGCGCCAGTTCCGCCACAGGCCATTGGAAGCGCGGTAAAATCCGGCGCCTCCAGACAACCTGGGTTGGGGCTGTGGCGCAACTGGGAGCGCGCGTGAATGGCATTCACGAGGTCACGGGTTCGATCCCCGTCAGCTCCACCAGGGTATAGGCCACTGGGCTCCACGGTGTTCCAGTATTTGGCCAAGAGTACCAACGGAATCCGCGATTTATCGCGCTTGCCTGTTCCATTCGTTTCCACTAGAATCCAGCATTTCCCGTGGGGGCCAATGTGGGGTACCAGAGCATGCTCACCGTCGCGAGAGCCAAATCACTCACCGCACCGGGCATGTACCGGGCTGATCCGACGCTGTATCTGCGGATCGCGCCAAGTGGAGCGAAACACTGGATTCAGCGCCTCACCATTGACGGTCGGCGCCACGATCTAGGGTTAGGCGGCTTCCCGCTCGTTTCGCTCGCCGAGGCGCGGGAGACGGCTTTCGACAACCGGAGGAAGGTCCGGGCGGGCGGGAACCCGCTCGCGGAGAAACGCCGGGCGAACGTCCCCACTTTCCGACAGGCGACGGCATCGACGTGTGAAGCGTTGCGCCCGCGATGGGGCCAGGGGAAGCACGCCGCGGACTGGACCTCCAGCATGGAGCGGTACGCGTTCCCGATCCTGGGAGAGCTCCGCGTGAATCGCATCCAGCGGGAGGACGTGCTCCGGGTGCTGACACCGATCTGGGCGCGGAAGCCGGAGACGGCGCGGAGAGTGCGGCAACGGATCCGGTCGGTCCTCCGTTGGGCTCACGCGCACGGGTACGTTCAGGAGAACATGGCGGGAGAGGCGCTGGAAGGCGCTCTCCCGTCGCTGACGACCCGTCAGACGCACTTCCGGGCTCTCCCCTACAGCGAGGTCCCGAGGGCGCTGGACACCGTCAGAGAGTCCCCTGCGAGCCTTCCATCCCGTCTCTGCTTCGAGTTCCTAGTGCTGACCGCGGCGCGCTCGGGGGAGGCTCGCAACGCTGTGTGGGCCGAGCTGGACACTGAGGCGCGAGAGTGGCGGATTCCGAGCGAACGCATGAAGGGGGGCCGGGAGCACCGAGTGCCGCTCTCGGATGCGGCGCTCAGCGTCTTGGAGCAGGCGCGGGCGTTGGACGATGGGAGCGGGCTGGTGTTCCCGTCTCCAATGCGGGCGGGCCGCTCGCTCTCGGATATGACCCTGACGAAGATTCTCCGGGACCGTGGACTCGCGGAGCGGGCGACGGTGCACGGCTTCCGGTCCGCCTTCCGGGATTGGTGCGCGGAGACGGGGAAGCCGCGCGAGATCGCCGAAGCCGCGCTAGCGCACGTCGTCGGCGGCGTTGAGGGGGCCTACTTCCGGAGTGACCTCTTCGCGCGCCGGCGCGCGCTCATGGACCAGTGGGCCGCGTTCCTGACCGAGACCGAGGCGAAAGTGGTACGGCTCTATGGATAAACACGTCCGGGCTTGCGCACTCACTACGCCTATGTGGGCTTCGGACACTGTCGACCTCCGACCCCGCTGACGGACACCGCGAGCCTCAGAGTCCGGTTACGCGGAACGCCGTGCCGGCTCTGTTCCAAGGTTGTAGGCGCTGCGCTTGAGCGCAGCGACCACATGATGCTGCGGCGGTTCGGTGTTCGAAGCTGAGTAGTGGCCAAGTTTCGACTATTTGGGTGCTGGGTCCCCCTTTGACAATCTGATCTTCCACAACTCGATGATTTCAGGGGCATTCTCGGCGAGAATCATCAGAGCAACGAAAGCGAGGAGGGTTCCGGGAAAAATGAGAAGGCCAAGGAAGGACGTCCAGTGCTTGCCCTCCGCCGCCTCCTCCCCCGCAACGGAGGTATCCGTCAAGACTGGAGGGCCGGTGTTCGGCGCCACCTCCCGCAGTGCCAAGTCACGGGAGACAGTCCAAGTCAAGCCGATGGCTGTCAGAAAGAGGCTGGCTAAGGCGATACCGAAACCGATTCGTCTCAAGACCAGGTCATCCTAGTTCCGTCCAAAGCTGAAACCGTGTTGGAACCTGTTGGCTAGCTCTGAGAGCCACGGTCACCCACAAGACGAAATGCATCCGGTCGCGAGTTCAACTCACCGGTTCGTCCGTGACTGATCCTCGATGCGTGTCGTTCTTGATGGCAGCCGATACGGGACTCAACAGGCCCGGATGGCATTGGGATTCCTTGCCACCACCTGGGCCGTCAAAGTCTCGAAGAAGGCGTCGAACGATTGCGACGTGGACAGGATCGATGCGCTTTGGCTGAAGTCCACCTTGACCAGTACGAAGTCCTCTACAGTGCCCGTCGTCCAGGAGGGGGATCGCCGGCCCGCCAGGGAGTTCAGCCGACTCTCCAGGAGTTCGAACCACGTCATGCCGTGTTTCTTGGAAAAAGAGTCTTCGGCAACATTGAAGATCATCACGTACCCGATGGCGATCTCGGGCGAGTGCAACTGAGCATTCGCGACCTCTCCAATCAGGTCGTCGATCCGGTTTGGCACTGTTCCCCCGAGATTCCGCAGCAGCGACTTCAGAGAGATTCCCAAACGGAATTTCCCATCGTATTTCCACCCGACATCCCATTTCTTGTCGCGACCGGCCCCCGGAAGCTCGATTTCCTTTTGCACACTGCGCAGACCGCGCCGCGTCAGTTCCTGGATGCAGAAATCAGAAAGTAGGTCCAGGCGTGCCGTTGAAGTCGCCTTGGCCTCCCTTACCGCGATGCGATAGAGGTCGTCAACGGCGTCCTGCGCAGTAAGCACCACTCGGCTCTCTCTCGGTCAGGAGTCAGGAGGCTGGCTGATCTCCCCACTGCTGACCTCTGCCGTACTGAGGAGGCGGTTTGTCTCGTTCCGTAGGCGGAAGAGTGCCCTTTCGAAGTACACCGTGTCTACTTCGATCCCGACCGAGTCACGGCCGCATCTGGAGGCCGCAATCTGTGTCGAAGCGGTGCCGGTAAACGGGTCTAGCACTGTGTCGCCTACGAAACTGAACATCCTGATGAGGCGCTCGGCGAGAGAGATCGGGTAGGGTGCTGGATGGTCGCGGGTCGAGGCACCAGCGATGTCCGTCCAAACCTGACGGAATGATTGGCGGAAGCGGGCTTCGCTCAGGACGCTCAGGGTCCTGGCCGAGAGGCTCGGCTGCCGATAGCCACCACCCTTCCGTTGCATGAGGATGAATTCGATGTCGTTCTTGACGACGGCGTTCGGCTCGTAGGGCTTGCCCAAGAAACCGCCAGACCCTCGATTCACCTCATGCGCCGCGTTCGCGATCTTGTGCCAGATTATGGGGGCGAGGTTGTCGAAGCCGAGATTCCGACAGTGTTCCTGAATGGAGGCGTGGAGCGGAACCACGGTATGGCGCCCATGATTCTTGCGCCGCGACAGACAGACATCTCCGACGACGCAGATCAGACGGCCCCCCGGAACGAGGGCACGCTGGCAGACACCCCATACCTGGTCCAGTTGTTCGAGAAAGCCCTCGTAGTCCTCAATCCATCCCAACTGGCCGCTAGAACGGCGGTACTCCTTGAGCGTCCAATAGGGCGGGGAGGTGAGCACCAGCTGAACGGATTCGGCCGGAAGGTGAGCATGGCGCGCATCGCCGCGGAGGAGGCGGTGGCGTGTGGGAACCCGTGCTACTGCGGATTCGATGGACGCCATCGCGCGAGCGTCCTTGGCGAGGCGCGGTAAATCTCTCGACGGGTCTCGAAGGTCCCGGAGGGGCTCCGGGACAAAGCCCAACAGTGCGTCGGAGGCTGGGTCGCCGCTCGGGACGGTGGCTCTCGCAGCGCGCGGGTTCATGGGCCAAGCTTCCGACGTAGGCCACGAGCGGCAAGTCGATGACCCTCGTGGAACTGACGTCTCTGCAGCCCGGACGGGCTGCCTCGACCGGGACACCGATTCACTGAACAGAGCCTAACGCAGTGACTGGTGGTCGGGGTAGCTGAACTTGGGGAACGAGGCTCCAAGTAGCACAGCGCGTTGGAGCGCGCGTCTGACGCCCGGTTCCTCGCTTCGAGGATGCGCGATCCGCCAGCGGTGACCATCAGCGGCTTGGACCGTAGTCCCGGTCACGCGTCGGCGTGAGCCGGCGCATTACCTCCAGAGTTCGTGCAAAGTGTCGACGAGCGTCTTGTAGTCCTGGGCCAAGCCTGTCACCTGCCCGTCGAGCCGCTCGGACTGCCGCCGCCAGATTGCGCTCTCGGCGTCGTGCCGCTCGATTCGCTGCTGCAAGGCTTCGATTTGCGCGGCTTGCTGCTCGACTTGTCGCTGCAAGGCCTCGATCTGCGCGGCTTGCCGCTCGCCCTGCTCGGCGTGCTGCCGCTGTTCCCTCTCGAACTGCGCGCACAACCTCTCCAAGGCCACTGTCTGCTGCTCCTTTAGCTCGCTCATACAACTCCCTCACTCGCTCGACAGCTTCAAGGCAGGCTGCCCGCGCACGGTCCAGGGCGGGTCCTCCAAGGCGCCGTCCGGCACCACCACGAACCGCTCCCCGTCGATCTCCCGAAGCGTCACGCCCCAGGTCGTCTCCTCGATCTCGGCCAGCGTCTCCCGCCCTTCGTCGATCCGCACGGTCAAAGCCGCCAGGACCTCGATGTGGCTTTGGATCCTCACCGCTAACCAGTGCATCAGCCCCCAGCTCCCGCCGCTGATCCCGAGGAAGAGGATCAGGCCGACCACCAGGGGCCGCAGCCACGCGTTCAGCAGCATCACGCGCACCCGTGCGACCGTCACCGCCGTATCGGCTTCGGTGGTACGCAGCGCGTCGTTCGCGACGGCGCGCAAGTTCTCGCCAAGCCGCCGCAGCTCGCTCGCCGCCGTCTCCTCGAACTGCCGGCGGTCGGCCGCCAGCCGGTTCCTCACCCGATCGCTCAAGTCGTTCGGGTTGGAAGTCCTGCTCATAGAGCGCTCCTTTCAGCCGCCACCGCGCCCCGCTGTCCGGATCGCGGGCGGTCAGGTAGTTCTTGCCCTGGCGGGGCACCTCGAAGCCGGCCTGCTGCAGGGAGGCCACCACGTCGGCGCGGCTCCGCACCGCGCCGTGCTCGACCCGCTGCAGCAGGTAGTCGCGGATCAACTCGCGGGGGCCGGCTTCGTGCTCGAGGCCGGCCCGCAGTCGCGCCGCCTCGATGTAGGCGCGATGGCCCGGCTGGTGCGCCCTGGCGCGCGCCGGGTCGTCCGGCCGGCTCCAGCCGTGCTGGTGATTGAAGGCGTCGCGCAGCGGGCCGAAGGTCTTCTGCCAGCCGGGAGGCGCGATGTTCAGGCTGCGGCCCGTCTCCAGGTCGCAGCGGGCGGTAAGGATGTGGACGTGGACCCCGGTACCGTGCTCCCGGTGCAGGACCGCCGTCCAGGCGTAGCGGTCCGGCTCCAGTCCCGCCCAGGCCGTCTTCTCGAACTCGTCGAGCACGGCCCCGATCTGCGCGTCGGTGGGCCGGTCCTCCGGCGCCCACGCGATCACGCCCGAGGTGTACCGCCGGCCGAACTCCAGCGGATCGGCGACGGCCGCCACCTGGTCCGGGTTCCCGCGGAGGACCTCGATGCCCGGTCGCACCCGCCCCGAGGAGTCGCGCTCGCCGACGAGATAGTCGGCGGCCGCACGAGCCGAGCCGGCACCGTGACGGAGGAACCTAATGTGCATCGCCGTCGCCGCCCCCCAAACGGGTCAGGGCGACGAGCGCACGCTCGACCGACTCCAGCCGGTCGAGCACCCGGACCGCCTCGATGGGGGAGGCCTGGGTGTTCGCCCAGCGCGCGATCTGGTTGAGGTTGTTGCCGATGCGCGCGATCTGGCGGGTGCGCTCCCGCTCGACGGCCAGGGCCGGTGCGGTCCAGGTGTGCGTCCGCGCCATCGCCAGCCGCAGCAGCGCGGATGGCGACACGCCAGCCGCCGCCGCCTTCTCCTTCCAGGCGGCGTGCTCCGCCCGCGTGACGCGGGCGGCGACCACAACGGTGCGCCGCTCAGCCATGAGCGCACCGGCCCGGGGGTTCGGGGGACGACGTCCCCCGTCCGTCTGCTGCCCCGGCAGCGGCGCGAGAAGCCGGGGGTTCGAAGGGGGGCGCAGCTCCCCCTCGCCAGAGCACAGTGTTTAACACTGTGTATGCTGGCTTACCTGCCTTAGCAGGTGAGCCAGTGGCCGGGGATGGGAACCATCCCAGGGCCTCCGCCGACGAGGGAATCCGCATCGGCATCGGGAAACCCGGGACTGTCGATCCGGCACGCCGGGATGGAAGTCCGCAGCCTACTCTGCCAGGAATGCGCTCCATTGCTCCATGAGCACCCGCCGCCGCTCGAACAGGTCCGTGCGCCAGCAGGCGGCCCCGATGGCGTTCGTGTTCACGTGAGCCAAACACCAACCCGCAGACCGCACGAGAGGCAACGAGCGGAGAGTCGGTAGGGTCGTTCCGGGATGGATCGGTGGTCCTGCGCGCAGGAGTTGGACAGCACAAGATGGACGGGAACGAACGAGTTTGCGGCGTTCCGGGACGGATCAGTATAGCACCGTAAGCCATTGACAAATCAGGTGCTTAACGGAACTCCAGGGCACTCTTCGGAACATGACGGACTCGGCAGGTTGCGTCCCTGGAGCCGCGCGAGGAACGCGGCCCTCTGTTCCATGAGCGCCCGTCGGCACCCTCCACCCGCTAACCCTGCGCAACCGTCCAGCGCATCACGCCAGAGAGGTGCTGCGGCAACCGCCGGGCGGTATCCCGCTTCTCCGCCCAGGCCGGCAGCAGGATCGTCGCCACGTTGGCCATCCCGATCCGTTTCACCGGCAGAAACGTTGACCGAAATGGCGGACGTTTGTATGCTCGATTGCTCGGCGACATGGACCCAACAGAGCTCTCGGAGTGGACGGCCCAGACAATCCCAGAGCTTCTGATCTTCTCGTTACCTGGCTTCTTGGCCTTGTGGGTTTTCTACCAACTGACGCCGTATCCGAGGGCTGGCCAGTTCGAAAAAGTCATCCAGGCACTCATCTTGACGGGTGTCCTTCAAACGATCCTTAGTGCCGCGGCGCTCTGGAAGCCCCTCCTGTCGCACGAGGGATTCCCGTACCTGTTGGCTCCCGTCGTCGGCCTAGGACTAGCATGGGTTTCCAACAAGGATTGGCCGCACAAACAGCTTCGCAAGCTTGGTTGTACGAGCGAATCGTCAAGGCCTTCTCCTTGGGTTGGAGCCATGGAGACCCAGCACGACTGCTATGTGATTTGCAATCTGAACGATGGGCGCCGCATCTGCGGTTGGCCAGCAGAATGGCCGAACCAGCCAGACCAAGACCATTTTTATCTTCGCCCCGCCATGTGGGTGGACGAGGAGGGGCAGCCCGGCAAACACATCACGGCCATGTTGGTCCCAGCTGCGGACGTGTCGTTGTTGGAGTTCGTTAAATCAGGAGATTCGCAAGAGAGCCAAAATGTCCAAGACCCCTAAGACACCTCCAGTTTCCCGGTGGGTGAGCGTGCAGGACAGCATGAGGGAAGGGCCGCCCCCACCTCCTCCAACCGCAGAGAAAGTCGTGGTTCCGCCACCACCTCCTCCGCAAGCGCCTGCGTCCCCGCCTCCCAAAACATCAGAAAGGAAGGCTTGAACATGACTACAGCGAATCGTTCCGACCCGCCTCCACCTCCACGACCCCCTCCCCCGCCGCGCCCATCCCCGCCGCCAGGACGCTTCGAAAAAGGACTGCGCCCGGGGCCGGCGCCCCCACCACCCACAAGACTACCCGCGCAGCCTCCGCCCAAGCGATAAGACGGCGTGTCTGTAAGCGTTCGGTCGTGGGTGTATGAGAGTGGGTTGGGACTGGTAACAGGTCGCGGTTTTGGCTATGGTCGAGGCCCATGGCGGAAGGCGGGCCGGGAGTCGCCGCGGTTCGGGCAGTTGCCGGGGCGGCGTGGGTGTCG
>JAJDVI010000055.1 GCA_022826195.1 Acidobacteriota bacterium | reverse complement strand
AACCACTGGACTCTAGGACAAACAGGACACCACATCTACAGATGACTCTTCCAATGCTCCTTTGTAAATTTTTCTTCTCGTGTCAAAATGGCGGGGAGGAGATTTGAACTCCTGACCTTCGGGTTATGAGCCCGACGAGCTGACCAGACTGCTCCACCCCGCGTCCGGATTTGGGAGACGGGACTCTACATTCCGGTCGCGGAGTCTGTCAAAACCTCGCCTCCCGGCGCCCTCGACGGCCGGGTCGCGAGTTACTATGAAAGGGAGATCCGGCGGGACCTCGGCAGTGCTGCCGGCGCTCCTTTCGTCCGCCGACCCGCCTGTTTCCCGAGTGCGTTTGTGACCGTTTCCAACCCGGATTCCCTGCTTGCTCCCGAGGAGGTTGCGCACGCGATCGCGGCGCTCGGAAACCTGACCGAGGAACGCGACGTGGATGCATGGCGCACGGAGCATCTCGGGCGGAAGTCGCGACTCATGGTGTCGCTGCGGGCGCTCGGGAGAATCGACCGTTCCCGCCGGGCCGCGGTGGGGCGGCTGCTGAACGAGGCGAAGACGCGCCTCGGCGACGCCCTCGCGGCCAAGCAGGCCGACCTCAAGGCGCGCCGGACCCTGGATCTGGCGGCGCTCGACGTGAGTCTGCCCGGACGGCCGCTTCCCGCCGGCGGCCTGCATCCCATCACCCGGACCGAGCGGGCCGTGGTTGCCGCCTTTGCCTCGATGGGGTTCCACGTCATCGAGGGGCCCGAGGTGGAACTCGAGTACTACAACTTCGAGGCGCTCCGGATTCCCGCCGATCACCCGGCGCGGGACGCCATGGACACGTTCTATCTGGACGGTCCCGACGGCGCCGCGCCGCTCCTGCTCCGCACGCACACCTCACCGAACCAGATCCGCTACATGGAGCGGCACGAGCCACCCATCCGGCTCATCGCTCCCGGACGCACGTACCGGAACGAGGCGACCGACGCCACCCATGAATGGATGATCACCCAGACGGAAGTCCTGGCCGTCGACCGCGGACTCACGCTCGCGCACCTCAAGGGGACCCTCTACGAGTTCGCCCGCCATCTCTTCGGGGAGGACCGGGAGATCCGTTTCCGTTGCGACTACTTCCCGTTCGTCGAGCCCGGGGTCGAGGTCTCGATCAGCAGTCCCGACGGCTGGATCGAGATCCTCGGGGCGGGAATGGTGCATCCCGAGATCCTGGCCAACATGGGGTACGACCCGGAGATCTACACGGGGTTCGCCGCGGGGCTCGGGGTCGAGCGGATCGCGATGCTCCGGCACGGGATCCGGGACATCCGCCGCTTCTACGAGAACGACCTTCGTTTCCTCCGGCAGTTCTGACAGCCCGCTTCAGGAGCCCGTTCCCATGCGCGTCCCTCTCCGGTGGCTCGAAACCATGGTGCCGCTCCCGGACGATGTCGAGGCCCTCGCCCACCGGCTGACCCTGGCCGGCCTCGAGGTCACGAACATCGAACGAACGGGCGGCGACTGGAACCGGGTGGTGGCCGGCCGGGTCCTGGAAGTGCAGCCGCACCCGGACGCGGATCGCCTCCGGCTGGTCACCGTGGACAAGGGCGGCGAGCGCCAGACGGTCGTCTGCGGCGCCTCCAACGTGGCCGCCGGACAGGACATCGCGTTCGCCCCGGAGGGGGCGATGCTCACCGACCCGCGGACCGGAGGACTCCGCAAGCTGAAGAAAACCCGCATCCGGGGCGTGGTGTCCGGCGGGATGGTGTGTTCCGAAGCGGAGCTGGGCCTCTCCGCCGAACACGAGGGGATCCTCGTTCTCGACACCGCCCCGCCGCCGGGGACGCCGCTCCGGGACGTGCTCGGAGACCGGGTCTACGTGTTCGACCTCACCCCGAACCGGGCGGATGCGCTGTCCGTCCTCGGGGTGGCGCGCGAGGTCGCGGCGCTCACCGGCGCCCCGCTGACCCCGCCGGACGTCTCCGCGCCGCGACCGGGTCCCGGCATCGAGGGGCGCGCGTCGGTCGAGATCGCCGACCCGGACCTCTGCCGCCGTTTCACCCTCGCGCTCATCGAGGACGTCGAGATCGCTCCTTCCCCGGCGTGGATGCAGGAACGGCTGACGGCCGCCGGCATGCGTCCCATCAACAACCTGGTGGACATCACGAACTACGTGATGCTCGAGCTGGGCCAGCCTGTCCACGCCTTCGACTACGACACCGTGCGCGACGGGCACATCATCGTCCGGCGGGCCGCGCCGGGGGAGACGCTGACCACGCTGGACGGCAAGACGCGGGAACTCGACCCGGACCGGCTGGTGATCGCCGATCCCGGCGGGGCCATCGCGCTGGCCGGGGTGATGGGGGGCCTCGAAACCGAGATCACCGATTCCACCCGGAACGTCCTGCTGGAGGTCGCGAACTTCGAGCCCGCGGGCGTCCGGCGGACCGCCCGGACCCTCGACCTGCTCTCCGACGCCGCCCGGCGCTTCGCCTGGGGGCTGCCCGCCGAGATGCCCGAAATCGCCTCCGCCCGCGTCTGCCGGCTGCTCGCCGAGTACGCGGGAGGACGCGTCGCCGCGGGCATGGTCGATTCCTGGCCGGTGCGGGAACCGGGGGTCACCATCCGGCTGCGCAGCTCGCGGATCCCGCAGGTCCTCGGCATGGAGATACCGCCACCGGCGGTGCGCGCGGCGCTGGACGGCCTCGGATTCGAGGTGCACGAGAACGAGGGGACGCTGACGGTCGGCGTTCCCTACTGGCGCCGGGACGTACGGGTGCCGGATGACCTGGTGGAAGAGGTCGCACGCATCGCGGGCTACGACGATCTCCCGGCGGCGCCGCTGGCCGGCGCCATCCCCCATCATCCGCCGATCCCCGCCCGCGATCTGCGGGAACGGGTGCGGGATCTCGCGGCCGAAGCGGCGCTCTACGAGGTCCAGACCTACTCGCTCCTGTCCGATGCGGACCTTCGAGCGGTGACCCCGCCGGAGTCGCGCGACGCGCCCCTGCTCAAGGTCCGGAACCCCCTCGGAGAGGCGCGCGACACGCTCAGGACGTCGCTTCGCCCCGGGGTCCTGCGGGCCGCCGCGCGCAATCTGGCCCGGGGCGCCAGGGCCGTGCGCCTGTTCGAAGTCGGAAAGTCGTATCACGCGGCACCCGGCGGCGACGACGGCCGGCCGGAGGAACGGGAGCAGGCGCTCGGGCTCATCGTGGGGAGCCGGGTGGACCGTTTCGGAAGCCCGACGGAGGAGGGGCTCGACTTCTTCGATGCCAAGGCGACGCTCGAACACGTTCTCGCGGGGCTGCGGATCTCCCCCGGTTTTCGCCCGGCGACCGCTTTCGGCCTGCTCGAGGGACGGACGGCCGAAGTCTCGGTGGAGAGAAACGTCGTTGGCGTGCTGGGTCAGGTTCATCCTGAAACCGCGGCCACCTTCGGAGTCGGGCAGGACGCCTTCCTGTGGGAACTGGACCTCACGGCGCTGCTGGCGGCCGCGCCGGACATGACGGAGCCGCCGCCCGCCGTCCCGCTGCCGCGTCACCCCTCCGCCATCGAGGACTTCGCGCTGCTGGTGGGGCCGGAAACGCTCGCCCAGGACCTCGTGCGGGAGGCGCTCGGCCACCCGCTGGTCGTCGAGGCCCGCGTCTTCGACGACTACCTGCTGGACGCCTCGGCGGCGCCGGGCGGAGCGAGGCGTTCGCTCGGTATTTCCGTCCGCTATCAGGCGCGGAACCGGACCCTGAACGACAATGACATTGCCAAGGTGCGGCGCACCATCCTGAAGCGGTTCAAGGCCAACCACGGTGCGGTCGTCCGGGAACGCGCCTGAACCGAAGCGTCTCCCGGGCGGCCTGGTGGCCGCGTCGGGCGCCATGCGTTCGCTGCTCGAAGAGGCGGCGCGCGTGGCCCGCTTCGACGTGCCGGTGCTGATCGAAGGGGAGACGGGTTCGGGGAAGGAGCTGCTCGCCCGGTACGTGCACGGCCGGAGCGCGCGGCGGGACCGGCCGCTGGTGGCGGTGAACTGCGGCGCGCTGCCCGACGGGTTGCTGGAGGCCGAGTTCTTCGGCCACGCCCGGGGCGCGTTCACCGGGGCCGAATCCGCCCGCCCGGGGCTGGTCGAGGCCGCGAACGGGGGCACCCTGTTCCTGGACGAGGTGGGCGAGCTCTCTCCGCACGGGCAGGCGACCCTGCTCCGGGTGCTGCAGGAGAGGGAGTTCCGGCGGGTGGGAGAGACGCGGACGCGGCGATCCGACTTCCGCCTGATCGCCGCGACCCACCGGCCGCTCGCCGAACTCGCCGCCGCCGGGGAGTTCCGCCGGGACCTCTTCTACCGCCTGCGGGTCGTCCGGCTGCCCCTGCCGCCGCTCCGCGAACGGCGGTCGGAGATGCCCGAACTCGCCGCCACTCTCCTGGCGCGGCTCGCCCGCCGGCATCGTCTCGCGCCCGCCCGGCTGTCGGCGGACGCCCTCGAGGCGCTCGTCCGCCGCGACTGGCCGGGCAACGTCCGCGAACTGGAATCGGTGCTCGCGGAGGCGCTGATGCGCCAGCCGGGAACCACGGTGATCGGCCCCGAGATGGTGGCCGGAGGGGACCCGCAGACGTCCGGCCCGGCGCCCGCCGCGCCCGACCCCCTCCACACGGTGATGGAGATCCGACGGTTGGCGCTCGCCCGGGCAGCCTTCGAGCGGCTCGTCCTGCTGCGCGCCCTCCACCGCGCCGCCGGGAGCCGGGTCCGCGCCGCCCGCGAGCTCGGCATCTCCCGCCAAAGCCTCTGGCAGAAACTCCGCCGCCACGGAATCCCGTAGGGGACCGCCGGTCTTCAGACCGGCACGCGGGCCGGAGGCCCGCAACCGCGTCGGGCTGTGTGTCTTGATGACGGAATGGCCTGGAACGCCGGTCTCCAGACCGGCACCGCGGCGCGCCGCGCCGCGCACGCCGCCACTACCGCCCGCCAGATGACGTGTTCCGCTGGTTCTCACGGGCGATCAGGGGTGAGAGGCGTCGGTGCGGCGTCCCA
>JAJDVI010000100.1 GCA_022826195.1 Acidobacteriota bacterium | reverse complement strand
ACGCTGGATGTCCTCCGCGCGATCCCCGACCTCGAGGTCGAAGCGATCCCCGCCGGCTGCTGCGGCATGGCCGGCTCCTTCGGCTACGAGGCGGAGCACGCCGAAGTCTCGCGGCAGGTCGCCGAACTCGAACTCCTCCCCGCCGTCCGCGCGCTCGCCGACGACGAATGGCTGGTCGCCAACGGCACAAGCTGCCGCCACCAGGTCGCCGACCTCGCCGACGCAACGGCCCGCCACGTCGTCACCGTCCTCGACGCCGCCGCTAGCGGCGGGAAGCCAGCATCGCCTGCAAGAGCTCCTTGAGCGGCGGCGGGATCTCTACGCCCTGCCAGTCCTGGCTGCCGTGTTCGCGGCGGGCGCAGACGACGGTCCAGTCGCTGCGCGCCACGACTTCACGCCCGCCGGAGCGGTCGATCGTGAAGTCGGCGGTGTAGCGGATCGCCTTGCGGCGCACCTCTCGAACACGGAGCCTCACGTCGACCTCGTCGCCGTAGCGGACGGCGCCCAGGTAGTCGCACGAGACGGAGACGCGCGGCATCCCGAACACGGAGTCCTCGCTCCAGTGAAAGCCGACGAGGTCGAACGACCGGTAGAGGGCGTGCTCGGCCTCCTCCATGAACTTCAGGAGCGCCGTGAAGTGGATGAGGTTCGCGGTGTCCGTATCCGCGAACTCCACGCGCCGCGTGTAGACGAACTCGGAAGGCATGTCGCAATCTATCACCCCTTCGAACCCTGGCAGCCCGCGATTCGGAGTCGGCGGGCCGGGAGGCGCAGTGGCGGTTGAACCCAGACACATCACGATCGAGCGGCGCGTGCGATTCGCGGTGCTCGAGCCGCACGAGCGGCCGGTAACGGAGATCTGGTTCGCCCTGCACGGGTACCACCAGCTCGCCCACCGCTTCCTGCGCTACTTCCAGCCGATTCACGAGGGCGCGCGGTGCATCGTCGCCCCCGAGGGGCTGCACCGGCATTACATCGAACACGAGTCGCGGAAGGTGGGCGCCTCGTGGATGACGAGCGAGGACCGCCTCACGGACATCGAGGACTACGTCGGCTACCTCGACCGGCTCCACGCGCATGTACTCGCCGAGGAGTCACGACAGACGTCAGGCGGATCGGCGCCTCCGCGGATCGTCGGACTCGGGTTCTCCCAGGGGGTCCACACCCTCTGCCGCTGGCTCGCGTTCGGCCGCGCCCGCATCGACCGGGCGATCCTGTGGGGCTCCACCGTCCCCCCCGACCTCGACCTGAGCGAACATGGGGCCACGCTCTCCGCCGCCGATCTCCACCTCGTGGTGGGCGACGAGGACGAGTACTCCGACCGGCCCGCCATCGACGCCCATGAGGCGCGCCTCCATGCGGCAGGCGTCGCGTTCACATCCCACACCTATCCCGGCGGACACCGCCTGGACGCCGGAACCCTGAGGCGCCTCGCCGAGCCCGGAGGAGCGGGATAAGACGTTCCCGCGGGGCTGTATGTCGTGGGGCGTGCGTTTTGTCCGATGGGATTCTGCAGAGTACATAACACGCTCGCTTACAGCATCTTACCATCAAAGCACGAACATCATTTCCGTCCCGTGAAGACCGGCTCCGTCCCCTTGCATCCACGACGGAGCGGCGGGTATATTGGTGGGTATGACGCTCCCCAACAGACCCCCGAAACGCAAGCTGCGTGGCCGGCACCCCGTAAACGCGCTCACGGCCGCCTTCGTCCGCAACGTAAGGGAGGCCGGACGCTACTGCGACGGGAACGGCCTCTACCTCGATGTCCGGCCATCCGGGAGCCGGGGCTGGATCCAGCGTCTCACGATCCGGGGCCGGCGCGCCGAGCTCGGGCTCGGCGGATACCCCTTGGTTTCCCTGAAGGAAGCCCGCGAGAAGGCGTTCGCCAACCGGAAGCTGGCCCGCGAGGGCGGCGATCCCTTGGCCGACAAGCGGCGGTCCGAGGCGATGCCCACCTTCGAGGAGACGGCCCGGACGGTCTGGCGTCAGCTTCGGCCGGGCTGGCGCTCGGCCCGTCACGCGCACGTATGGCTGAACAGCCTCGAGCGCCACGTGTTCCCCCGCATCGGCGACATGCCGGTCTCGGAGGTGACGAGCGCCGACGTGATCGGGGTCCTGGCCCCGATCTGGCACGGGAAGGCGGCCACGGCGCGGAAGCTGCGCCAGCGCATGCGGGCGGTCATGGAGTGGGCCGTGGCGATGAACCTTCGGTCCGACAACCCGTGCGACCGGATCGGTCCGGTCTTGGGAGCGCAGGGCCTCCACACGCAGCACCTGCGGGCATTGCCGCACGGCGAGGTGGCCTCGGCGATTCGGACGGTGCGGGCGTCCGGCGGCCGGCCGGTGGTGAGGTTGGCCTTCGAGTTTCTGGTGCTGACGGCGACGCGTTCGCGCGAGGTGCGCGGGGCGGTGTGGAGCGAGATCGACCGGGAGGGGCGTGTGTGGACGATCCCCGCGCCGCGGACGAAGGGGAACCGCGAGCACAGGGTCCCGCTGTGCGGGCGCGCGCTGGAGATCCTCGAAGAGGCGCGGCGGCTCGGACGGGGCGGCTCGCTCGTGTTTCCGGGCGCGCGCGGCAGGCCGCTCGGGCGCACGGCCATCTGGGAGATGCTGAGGACGTTGGAGGTCGGGGCCGTGCCGCACGGGTTCCGCTCGTCGTTCCGGGACTGGGTGGCCGAGGAGACCGACCACCCCCGCGAGGTGGCCGAGGCGGCGCTGGCGCACAAGGTCCGCAATCAGGTCGAGGCGGCGTACCGGCGCACGGACCTGTTCGAGCGCCGCCGCGTCCTGATGGACGACTGGGCGGCCTATCTGAACGGCGAGCGATAGCCCGTCCGTCTGCCGCTTCCGGCGGTCTCCGAGGAGGCGTTGCGGCCGGCGGCGGCCGGCCCGCTCCGACCTGTTCCATCCTTGTTGGGAGCGAGGCTGCACCGGTGCCGGGAGGTGGAAATGAGAAAATATTTCGAGGCGTCCGGCAGAGCGTGGGCGCTCTGCGCCACCTTGGTCTCCGCTCTGATTCTTCTCATTGTGGTGGTTCCGGTCCTGTCGGTTGGCGGCGAAATGCTCGACGTCATGGGCGGCTACACGCACTCGGCGGATCTCGCTGCGTTGGAGGGCTACGGCGAAGCGGGGCGGCGGGTTTACGCATTGGCCAGCCTGACCCTGGACACGTTGTTCCCGGTCGTTTACGCCAGCTTTCTGGCCGGCCTCATCTATCGCTTCCGGCCAACGGAACGGATGTGGAGGCTGGCATGGCGGCCTCCTGCGGCGGGAGTGATCGACCTCGGCGAGAACGTCCAGATCGTCCTCATGCTGACCCGGTATCCCGACATCTCGGCGGGGCAGGTGGCCGGGCGCCTCGCTCTTCACGACGCTCAAGGGATACGCGTTCTCGATCGGCTTGGCGCTGGCGATCTCGCTCGCGGTGTTCGCGGCGGGCCGCGGTGTTCGCGCATGGACTCGAGGCCGCACGTCGTAACCGCGGCCGGCGGGTGGGCGGCTACAAACCGGGGAAGTCGGTGGTGGGTCGGCAGCGACCGACGTTGCGATATGGGGTGGTGCTCGAGCTACTTGGTTGGCAGGCGTCGCAACGCGTAGGCCCACTCGCGGGGACTGACCGCCCCCGCGCTCGCTGACACCTCCAGATACCAGCGATAGGGTCTGGCGGGAACGCGGGATGTGGTGACGCGCCACTAGTTCGATTAGGTTCGCCTCCGTTTCGGTGGGCATCTCACCATTCAGCGGAAGGAACCGCACGCGTGCGAAAAGCGACGGACGGGCGTCTACTTGTGCTACTACTAGCGCTGGTCGTGGTCGGTTGCGCCGAGCCTCCAGCCGGGCCGGGCGTGCCGCGTCAAAACGCGGTGCCCGCTGCATCTTCGGTCGGCTACCAGATCGATCTCTACCGGTACGATGATGAAGCCGAGGCCTTCCCCCACGTCCTCCGAGCTGCACGAAACGCAGCGACGAAATGGGAAGCGGCGCTCCGCAACTCGGATCCTTGGGACGTGACCGCAGGGCGGCTCGCATGTCAGTTGGAGGACGAACGGCACTGGATCTCGCCCACGACCATCGATGACATCGCGATCTTCATTGTCATGGGAGACATCGACGGTGCGGGCGGAACGTGGGGCCGCGCGGGTCCCTGTGTTGTCAGGTACCGGGGATTCCTCCCCCCTTGGGAGACTCCGCCGCTGGACTTCATGCCCGCACTCAGCATCGTCCAACTGGACACGGTGGACGTCAGGACCCTTCACGCCGCCGGAAGGACGAGGACCCTCGAGGACCTGATCCTTCACGAGATGGGACACGCCCTCGGGGTTGGCAGTTATGGCTGGTCCGCGATGAGCCTGCTCCAGAACCCCGCCGAGCGGTATTCCGGCGTGTATCAGGATTCGTATTTTTCCGGCTGGCGCGCGATTAGGGCCTTCGACCAGGCTGGCGGAACCGATTACCTCGGACCAAAGGTCCCGGTGGAGAACGAGGCTTGGAGCAGTGGGTCACGCAATGGCCACTGGCGCGAATCGATCATGGGAACCGAACTGATGACCCCATACCTGTCGGACGGGGGCAACCCGCTCAGCCGGATCACGCTGGCGTCGCTCGTGGACCTGGGGTATGCCGTGGAAGCCGGTCAAGCCGATACCTATACCCTCCCCGCCGAGACATCCATCGACATGGATAAGGGGCGACTGATCCACGTTGGCCAAGACCTTCACCGGGGACCCGTAACGTGGGTAAGCCGTGACGGAACCACGGCCACCCCGGCGCATCCGGACTTCGCGCCCCGTATCTCGTTCCCCGCGCAAGGACCAGCGACGATAGACCTCGGCTCAGAAGGGGGTCCGTCCGTTCTCACAAGCCCAAGTCGCCTTATGGGCGACCGCGAAGCGGGACGCTAGCCCGCGACGGCTCGTCGAGGCTTGTTCCGGGCAATGCCTGGAGCGGCGTTTCGGAGGCTGCCTAGGGGCTCTGCCCTCCCGACCCCGAGAGGGTTCAGCGCTCCCCGGTGTAGTGCGACGGAAAGATGCTGGTCGGTCCCTCATGCCCCCAGCGCGTTCAGTGCGCGTGACGCCCCGGCTGAGTGCTAAGCCAGTCGCACTGCTCGTCGGAGACCAGAAACATCAGAATCCAGGTCTGAAGCTTCTCCGAATCCTCGATGCGCCGGTCCAGGACGAACAGCGTATCACCACGGAAGGTCTCCATCGGCCGGATCTCGAAGTCTCGCGGCACAGGCGCGTCCACGCACGCTTGTGAGAGGTCCGGCGAGAGGATCCCCACCCACGTTTTCGCGGTGAGCACGGGCATGGGTTCCATCTTCAAGGCCGTCTGATCGTGGTGGGTGAACAGGAAACCGCCGCCCGGCCGCGGGAAAAGCTGGCGAAGTTGCGAACTTTCCTCCAGCTGCTCGCGGAACGGGATGCGCTCGATGTCGATGCGGTCCCGGAGGTCGGCCGGGACGCCCTTCCTCCTCGCCACCGGAATGTCCACCGAGTCCAACACCTCGCCCCGCAGGTTCAAGACGAACATTTCGTCCAGTCCGGACCAGCCCTGCAAGAACCGTCCGCCGGCGTACGCAAGAGAACCGATCCGAAAAAGGCTCGCATAGGACCAGTTGCCACTCTCGATCGATGCGATGTATTCCCGAGGGAGTCCGCCCACGCTCGTGAACTCGTCCTTGGATGGGTGCCAGCGAGTCACCGATGTTTCGCGCCGGAGCTCGAAATCGGTCATCCAGACCTCCTGGCCGATCACCACCGCGGGAGTGATTCCGGCCAGAGCGGGGAAGTTCACGACCCGAATGGTCTCTCCGGTGTTTCGGTCGAAAACGTTCACCCGCCGGGACCCCGTGGTCTGCGCGGCTACGGTCGAATCGTCGATGAGCATCGGAGCTCCGGGGCCTCCGCGAAACTCTCCCGGTCCCTCTCCCGGCCGTCCGTACACCAGCATCAGACTGCCGTCTCTACGGAACCTGAGGAGCCGTGACGAAAAGATGTCCGATATGTAGAAGGACCCGTCGAACGGGTCGACGACCAGAGCGTATGGATTGCCGATGTACAGCGTGTCGGTTTCCGGCAGCAGAATGCTGTCGATGGGAATCAGGACCGGCCCCGCCGCATCGGCGGTCGCGCGTTCTCCAAGCTCGGGGCTGCATCCTGGGATCAGGATCATCGCGGTGACAAACGCGATCCGGATGCCGCAAGGCAGGATCATTGGCTCGACTCCTCCACCGTGTAGACTCCGTCGAAAGCCGGATCCAAAATGGCGGTCTTCCGCAGGCAGTGTCGATGACCTCTTGGGGCTGCCGCAGGACCGAGCGCCGACAACTCCGACCACCGCGAGAGTCTCGATCAGCGTGAAGACGCGAGGCGAGTCCCGGTGATCCGGCGCTTCCCGCTCCAAACGCGTCCTGCGGCGCTCATGCGCTCTTGGGCCAGCTTAGCCCAAAACCATTCTGGCCGCCGTGCTGCCCCTAGGTACGTCCGCGAAGCTTCGAACACATGGCAATCCCTCCGGCAAAGATTGGTAAGGAGAGAAACAGGGTGGTAACTCCGAAGCCCCGTACGGAGCCGTACCAACCCTGTTCCTCTCCTGAGATCCGACCTATTCCTTACGCTCGCTTCGCGTATCCGCCAGCAAATTCGCTGCCCGCTCCGCGACGATGTATATGAACACCACGAACGCAATCGGGAACAGGTACCACCAGTCCCAACCCATTACGGGGCCCCAAGAAGGGTATCGCCAATATCTACGAAGACCTGGCCAAGATTCTCGTCCCCACCCTCATCTGCATCCGACACGGGGCCAAGGTATGCGGGGTTGAAGATATCTTGCATCCCGGCATCATTCGCGCAGTCACTCCAATCCCAAAAACTGTTCCACACGTCCGTGCAGAAAAAGGCTCCGACTGCGCCGTAGATGATCTGCTTGACGTTGCCGCCCTGCTTGATCGCCTTACCGGCTGCCTTGATGGTTTTCCCTGCCTTGAAGAATCCGACAGCACCGATGAGGCAACCCGCCGTGGCAACGCCAAGACGCCACGCCTCGTCATCACACGAGTCGAGAGCAACGCCCACGGGTACGGCGATGCACTCATCCGCTGCGGCGGGGAGAACCGGCAAGTCGGCACTTATCGCTGGAAACACGGTCTCAAGCCCCACCTCCAGCGTACTCGCAGAGGCGGGCGACACCACTGCCATGGCCAGAGCGGCCAGCATGGCGGTAATGCCCGATACGCGCTTGAGTGATGACATGAGCCTAAAACCTCCCAGAAAAGGGTTAATCCTGTTCCGGGGTTGTTGCCCCGGATTCCGAGTACGGGGAAGTAAGCATGTGGGGGGGCGGATGCAATTTTCTGGGGTTTCGGCTATCCTGCTCGACACAAAAGGCCCCGGCGCTGTAGCAGGGACGACGGGTCGGGGCTGCAAAGCAGAAGAGCCGATTCCGCCGCCGTAGATCCTCAACGGCTCGGGCCGGCATCGCGCTCCGGCCCCCGCAGCGGTGTTATTTCCAACCGCCGCCGCGCAACGTCACGCCGTGCGGCCTGGAGCCATCGGTCAAGCGCGTCACCTGCCCGCTCAGCCGCTCGATTCGCCGCCTCAACGTGTCGTTCTCCTCGGTCTGCCGCTCGACACGCCGCTGCAAGGCTTCGACCTGTTCGGATTGCCGCCGCCGTTCCCTTTCGTACTGCACGGATAACCTCTTCAAGGCCTCCATCAACTGCCGTTCCAATCCGGTCATACAGCTTCCTCACTCTCTCGACAGCTTCATGTAGCGCCGCCCGTCCATGGTGAAGGCCGGCCGGCCCGGCGTGCCGGCGGGCAGCAGCACGTACTGCTCCCCGCCGATCTCCCGGAACAGTGTTTTCCAACCCGGACATGAGCATGAAGGAGCCGGGGTGAGAGCCCGGCTGAGAGTGCGATGGTTAGGGTTGGGGGTCGATTGTGGGGTTGGTGGAGCGGGCGGCGCAAGAGCCACCAGCCGCGAGGCGAGCGGAGCGAGCCGAGGGGCTGGTGGGACGGATCATGCGGCTGGGTTGAGCGTCTTGGCGATAAGCTGAAAGAGCGCCTTGCGGGCCCGCTGGACTTCCTGGGCGGCCTCCAGGCTGGTCGTGGCGTGCGCCACGGCGTCGAGCTGTTCAAAGGTGATGTCCGGCTTCAGAAAGCCATCGGCCCCGGGCAGAGACCGGAGCTTCTCGTACGGGGTCATGACCAGCTCCTGGGGGTACTTCCTGCGCCGCCGCCCGTTCGCCCCCTCGACCTCGGCGGCGAACAGACAGGCGCGGTGATGGTTGAGGAAGGGAGAGAGGTGGTCGCGCAGAAAGGCGTTGGCGTGTGGTGCCAGAGGCCCCGGGATGTGGCTGTGTCCCAGCCACCTGCGAACGATGTTGCCGTTCTTGGACTCGACCAGCGCGTTGTCGTTCGAGCGGCGTGGCCGCGACTTCGTGAAGTCCTCGACGTGCAGCTTGTTCAGCATCGCCGCGACCCGGTGGTTGATGTACTCCGACCCGTTGTCGGCGTGGAACCCCCGGACGCGGAAGGGGAGCGCTCCGACGAGCGCCTTGAGCACGGGGACCATGAACTGCTCGGTGAACCGGAGGACGGCCGCAAGTTGTTGGAACTGCGTCACTTCGTCGACCATGTTGATGATGTAGGCCCCCTTCTCGCCATCGCGGTCGCCGCTGTGCACGGTGTCGACGCGCACGAAGCCCGGACGGCCCTCCGGCCGGGGCCTGCGCCGCTGGCCGATGGGCGAAGGCGCGCTCCGGGTTGTCCGGAACGTGGTGCGGGCAGTCCGGTACGTCCGCCGAGCTCGCAGGTTGTAGATGTGGCCGTTCGAGATCTCCGCCAGGCGTTCGAAGCGCTTGTCGCCGAAGACATGGTACATGCGCCACAGGATCCGCTTCGTCGCCGGTCCCGAGAGCTGGCCGAAGGCCTCGTCCACTTCGGCCAGCAGCAGCGCGTCGGCGGTCGTGTAGACCGTCGCGAAAGGCCGCGCCGGAGGACGACGCCGATGGTCGCGGATGTGGCCCGTGAGGCGCTGCTGCCCGATCAGCCGGGTCAGCTGGGCGTCCGAGTAGCCGGTGACCTTCGCGAGGAACTGCCTGACCAGGCCCTTGCCGGCCCTCGACAGGCCGAAGTGGTAGCGGAACCGGACCAGTACCCGCTCAATGCACCCGTAGGCCGTCTCGCGGTCGTGGGGGATGATGTCCGCCGCTTCGTTGCCGTCGAGGAAGGCGAGGATGTCGTCCAGGGTGGGGAGTGTCAGATTTTCTGTGTAAATGGCCCTCTCACTCATACGGGCACTCGGCCCTCGAACACGATCGACAGGTGGTTCAGGGCGGCGGTCCAGTCCTGAACGGGCCGGGTCCAGCGCTGTGAGGCCCTGTCGATCG
>JAJDVI010000093.1 GCA_022826195.1 Acidobacteriota bacterium | reverse complement strand
CCTCCCGGTAGCCCTGGGCGACCGCCCACCGCATCACCGCCGAGATCCGATGCCGGACCCGCCGCGCCGTCACCCGCTTCTCGTTCCAGATCGGAAGCAGCACCTCCATCACGTCCGACGTGTTGATCCGGTGCACCGGTCTCCCGCCGAGCTTCGGCATCGCGTAGTCCCGCAGGGTCGCCCGCCACAGTTCCTCCTGCCTGCTGCCGGTCTTCCATCCGGCCCGGTGCACCGCGATCACCTTCTCCAATGCCTCCTCGAAGGTGGGGACGGTCCGCTTCCGGCCGGTCACCAGTTCCCCCCGCCGCCGAGCGGCAAGGTTGAGGGCGCACTTCTCGCGGGCCTCGGCGAGGCTGACGTGGGGCCAGGACCCGAGTCCGAGATTGCGCTGGCGCCCATCCAGGCTGATGCGCTGCGCCCAGGACTTGACCAGCTGGCCGCGGGTCGTGTGCTTGACGAGGAGTGAGAGGCCGCCGGAGCCGCGCCCGTCGCCGTAGCGTCCGGGCCGCTCAATGGTGGCGACGAAGCGTGCGGAGAGGCGGTAGGGTCGTTCCATCATGAGTTTTTCGTTCCTGCGGAGGGTTCTTGGTTCCTGGGGCTACCAAGTGGATACCATAAAACTAGTGAGAACGAGCGGGTTGCGCTCGCCCTCGGATGGAACATTGTAGCACGCTAACTCATTGATATAGCGTTAGTCTAAAGAGTCAGAACGGCACCTGTTGGAATCATTTGGAACCTGTGGATTGCGGACCTGCGGGCCGCTGTGCCGGCTGAAGCCGGCGTTCCAAGCGGTCCCGGCCTCCCTGGGCCTCAGCATTGGGTTTCACCACAGGCTGTTCGTCCGCCTGCCTCCGCCCGCGCGCGGGGTCGGGATCGCCGGTCGTCAGTCCCACCATGAGGTCCATGACGTTCGTCCCGGTGGGGCCGGTGACCAGCAGGTCGCCCGTTGCCCGGAAGAGCGACCAGGAATCGTTGTTCCGGAGCGCCGCCTCCGGATCGAGGCCTCGCTGCCGCGCCCGGTTCCACGACGCTCCGTCCGCGAACGCCCCGGCCGCATCCGTGGGGCCGTCGGTGCCGTCGGTCCCGGCGGCGAGCAGCGCCGCTCCGGAAACGCCCTCCAACTGCCGCGCCGCCACCAGCGCGAACTCCTGGCTCCGTCCCCCGCGGCCGTCTCCGGTCACCTCGAGCGTCAGCTCCCCGCCCGCGAGCAGCGCGGCCGGCGCCGGCTCCCCGCCAAGGACGGCCAGCCGGCCCGCGAACCGGCGGGCGGTCTCGTGGACCCCGCCCGCGAGGTCCCGGCCGAAGACCTCGGTGCGGTAGCCCAGCCGGGACGCTTCCTCCCCGGCGGCGCGGAGGGAGTGGAAGTTGCTGGCCACGATGTGGTGGGGAACGGTCTCGCCGGGCGCGTCGGGCGTCTCCGCGACCGCCCCGGCGACGCCGTCGCGGAAACGCCCGAGCACCGCTTCCGGGACCTTCCCCGCCAGGCCGAACTTCTCGAGCACGGCCAGCGCCTCGGCGAACGTCGTGGGATCCCCCGTGGCCGGCCCGGAGCCGATGGAGGTCAACTGGTCGCCGATCACGTCGGAGATCACGAGCGCGGCGGCCCGCCCCGGCGGCAGCAGGGGGATCAGGCCCCCGCCCTTGACGGCGGAGAGGTGTTTGCGGACGGTGTTGATCTCGTGGATGTCGGCGCCGCAGGCGAGCAGCAGGGAGCTGACCCGCGACTTGTCCTCGAGGGTGATGCCCGGCGCCGGAGCCACCAGCAGCGCCGACGCCCCCCCGGTCAGCACCACGAGGACCCGGCCGCTCGCGCCGCTCGCCCGGAGATCCGCGAGCAGCCGCCGCGTCGCCTCCACCGAGTGAGTGTCCGGGACGGGATGTCCCGCCTCTTCGACCACCACCCCGGGCACCTCGAGCCGGTGGCCGTGCTTCACGATGATCCTCCCGCCGACGGCCTCCCCGGCAAGGGCGCGCCGGACCCCCCGGGCGAGCGCGGCGGCCGCCTTGCCGGCGCCGAACAGGAAGACCGGTTCGCCCCGCGTCCGGGGGGGAGGCAGCAGCGGACGGCCCCGGAAGGTCCATCCGGACGCCGCGTCGCCCCCGAGGTCCCGCTCCAGGATCCGCTCCGGATCGGCCGCCCGGAGCGCCGCCCGGTGAATGGCCAGGAGGTCCGCGCGAAGCCGGCCGGAAGGCTGCGGCAGGGCGGGCGAAGCCTCCATTTTTCCGGGGGTCAGCGGGCCCGAAACGCCACCGGAACGGGTGGCCGGACTGCTACGGTTCCCCGATGAACCGGTCGGCGGACCCGGGAGGACCGAACCCGAAGCCCTGGCACTTCGTAGTGGCTCTTGCGCCCATCGTCCTGGCGGCGCTCGCCCTCGGCGGACTCCTCCTGTTTCACTGCGGAGGGAACTGAGGGAGCGGCGGGCAGGCCGGGGTTCGCGAAAGGAAAGAACATGTCAACCAGTCAATGGTACGTAGCCGAGGGCGGCCGGACGCTCGGTCCGTTCTCCACGGCCGACGTCCGGCAGTCGCTCCAGACCGGCCGCTGGACCGCGGCCACCCTCGTGTGTCCGCTCGGAGAGAGCTCCTGGACGCCGGCCTCCGACGTCCCGGAGCTGCGGACCGGCATCGGGAACGGCGCGGCGCCGCCGCGTCCGCCGGCGCCGCGCCGGATGCACGAGGTGGACTACCGGATCTTCGGCGAGGAGATGCAGTTCGTGGAGGTCGAGCTCGATCCCGGGGAGGGGGCGGTGGCCGAGGCGGGAGCCATGATGTTCATGAGCGCCGGCATCGAGATGCAGACGATCTTCGGCGACGGGAACCAGACCGGCTTCATGGACAAGATGCTGGGCGCCGGCAAGCGGCTGCTCACCGGCGAGAGCCTGTTCATGACCGAGTTCGTGAACCGCGGCGGCGGCAAACAGCACGTGGCTTTCGCCTCGCCCTATCCGGGCAAGATCCTGCCGGTGCAACTCGACGAACTGGGCGGCCGGCTCGTCGCCCAGAAGGACGCGTTCCTCTGCGGGGCCAAAGGGGTCTCGATCGGCATCGCGTTCCAGCGCAAGATCGGGACGGCGCTGTTCGGCGGCGAGGGCTTCATCATGCAGTCGCTCGAGGGCGACGGGCTGGCCTTCCTCCACGCCGGCGGCACGGTCGTGAAGCGCGAGCTGGCCGCCGGCGAGAACCTGCGGGTGGACACCGGCTGTCTCGTCGCGCTCGCCCCCTCGGTCAACTACGACATCCAGTTCGTGGGCGGCATCAAGTCGGCCATCTTCGGCGGCGAGGGCTTCTTCTTCGCGAGCCTCACCGGCCCCGGATGGGTCTGGCTCCAGTCGCTGCCGTTCAGCCGCCTCGCCGGCCGGATCCACCAGGCGGCGCCGCAGACGGGCGGCGGCGGCAAGGGCGAGGGATCCCTGCTCGGCCGCCTCTCCGGCGTCGGCTGGGACGGGAGTTGACGGAAGGCGCCATCTCCCCGGAGGCGCGGGGGTTCCTGCAGGCCTTCTCCTGGGACGGCTGGACCCCGGAGGAACGGGCCACCCTGCTCTTCGTCGTCCGGGACGGCCGGATCCTGCTGATCGAGAAGCACCGGGGGCTGGGACAGGGGAAGGTCAACGGGCCCGGCGGACGGCTGGAGCCCGGCGAGACGCCCCGCGCCGCGGCGGTCCGCGAGGCGGAGGAGGAGATCCGGATCCGCCCCACCGGGATTCGCCCGGCCGGGGAACTGCGCTTCCAGTTCGTGGACGGCTATTCGATCCACGTCTACGTGTTCCGCGCCCACGGTTTCGCCGGGGAGCCCGAGTCCACCGTCGAGGCGACGCCGCTCTGGGCGGACCTCGACTCCATTCCCTACGAGCGCATGTGGGAGGACGATGCCATCTGGCTCCCGCTCCTCCTGCGCGAGCAGCCGTTCGCGGGCCGGTTCGTCTTCGACGGCGAGCGGATGCTCACGAACGAGGTGGACCTGCTCGCTTCTCCGGCGTTCGCTCCCGGGGAAACGCCGGCCGCCCGCGAAGGCGAGGTCTTCGCGGGCAGCCGGCCCTGAGCGCGCCGGGAGAAGCCGCTACTGCTCCTTCCAGCGCTCCGCGTCCACCGGGTCCGCGCCGCCGGCGGTGATCCGCCCGTTCAGGTCGTCGAGACGGTCGCCGAGCAGCCCGCCGAGCCGTCCGAGGTGCTCATCCAGCTCGCCTGACAGCTCCTCGAACACCGCGTAGGCGCCGTCGGTGGGCTTCGCGTCGCCGGTCTCCACGCTGCGGCGGAGCGACGCGAGCCGGTTGTTCAGCCGGATCGGGAAGTTCAGCGGATCCTGGTTGCTGCGGTTCTTCGTCTGGTAGATGGCCTCCTCGACCTCGGTCATCTCCTCGAGCAGCCGGCCGCCCTCGGCGATCAGCCCCCGGTCGCTCGACCCTTCGAGCCGCTCCTCGAGCTGCACGCGCACGTCGCGGATCTGGATCACCGCTTCGTTCGCCTCGGACGTCCGGTCCCGGATCTTGCTCGCCAGCTCGAACTGCTCCACGAGGTCGGCGGTGGTGACGCCCTTGAGGCGGGGGTCCGCGGTCAGCGTGAGGTTCGTGGTCTCGGTGACGCCGGCCGCGGTGACGCTCACCTTGTATTCACCCGGAGGCGCCTTCGGACCGCTGGTGGCCCGCGCGCTCCAGAGGATCATCCCGTCGAACTCGACGGCGCCCCGGTAGCGGCCGCTCCAGACGAAGCGGTTGAGCCCCTGGCCGGTGGTGGGGACGGAGGACTGGCGCACCCGGAACCACGAGAAGTCGGGCTCCGCCTCGAAGTCCGGCTCGGTGCCCTCGAAGCGGTCCACCAGCGTCCCGCCCGCGTCGTGGATCTCCACCACCACCGAGTCCACCTCCTCGGCCAGGTGGTACTGGACGATCCCGTCCTGGACCCCGCGCACCGCCGGGTCGGGATCGAAGACGGTGAGCGTGGCGTTCAGCGACTCGGGGGTGTACTGCCGGAGCGGCTGGATGTCGTCGAGGATCCAGAAGCCGCGGCCGTGGGTGCCGAGCACCACGTCCGCGTCCTTGACCACCAGGTCGCGGATCGGGGTATCCGGGAGGTTCTGCTGGAGCGAGACCCAGTGGTCCCCGTCGTCCCAGGAGGCGTACACCGCGTGCTCGGTCCCGAGGAAGAGCAGCCCCTGGCGCACCGGGTCCTCCCGGACCGCGCGCGCGAAGTGCCCGGGGGCGATGCCGTTCACGATCTTCGTCCAGGTGGCGCCGTAGTCGGTCGTCCGGAAGACGTAGGGCTCGCGGTCGTCCACCTGGTAGCGGTTGGCCGCCACGAAGATCGTGCCCGGCCGGTGCGACGACTCCTCGATGATGCTGACCCGGCTGAACTTGGGAAGGTCGGCCGGGGTGATCTCCGTCCAGTTCGCCCCGTGGTCCCGGGTGACGTGGATCTGTCCGTCGTCCGAGCCGGCCCAGATCGTGTCGATGTCGTGCTGCGAGGGGACGACCGCGAAGATCGTCGCGTAGATCTCGGGGCCGTTCATGTCCATGGTGATGACGCCGCCGGTCTCGCCGAGCGTCTCCGGATCGGCGTAGGTCAGGTCGGGGCTGATCTTCGTCCACGACTGGCCGTCGTCGGTCGTGATGTAGAGGAACTGCGAACTCGTGTAGAGCCGGTTCTCGTCGAGCGGCGAGAAGACGATCGGGAAGGTCCACTGCCAGCGGTCGGGAAGCGCGCTCGCCGGTTCCCCCGAGAAGAAGCGGGGGTACACCTGGATGTCCCGGATCTGGCCGTTCGCGCGGTTGTAGCGGGTCAGCAGGGCGCCCTGGCTGCCGGCGTAGAAGACGTCGAGGTTCGAGGGATGCTGCGTGATGTAGCCGCTCTCGCCGCCGCCGGCGTCGTAGTACCAGCGGCTGCCCGGTCCGCGCGCCTGCATGTGGTCCCAGCCCTCGCTGGGCGTGCAGAGCGTGGTGTTGTCCTGCTGGGCGCCGCAGACGTGGTAGGGGAAGTCGTTCGTCACGTTCACGTGGTAGAGCTGGGTGGTCGAGTAGGCCTGACCGGTCCAGGTCTCCCCGCCGTTCACGCTCACGTTGCCCCCGCCGTCGTTGGAGTTGCACATCCGCATGGGGTTGTTCGGATCGATCCAGAGGTCGTGCTGGTCCCCGTGGGGCGGGCGGATCACGTGGTCGAAGGTCTCGCCGCCGTCCGTCGACTTGTAGAAGCCGGTGTTCAGCGCGTAGACCGTGTCGGCGTCCACCGGATCGGCGTAGACCCGGGAGTAGTAGAAGGCGCGCTGGCGCAGCTTGCGCTCGTTGTTGGTGAGCCTCCAGGTGGCGCCGCCGTCCTCGGACCGGAACACCCCGCCCTCGGGGGCCTCCACGATCGCCCAGACCCGGTCGGGGTTCGCCGGCGAAACCGTGACGCCGATCTTGCCGATGGGGCCGGCCGGCATTCCCGGGTTCTCGGTGAGTTCGGTCCAGGTGTCGCCGCCGTCGTCCGAGCGGTAGAGGCCGGAGTCGGGGCCCCCGCCCCACATCTTCCAGGCCTTCCGGTACACCTGCCAGATGCTCGCGTAGAGCACGTCCGGGTTCGTGCGGTCGATGATGAGATCGGCCGCTCCCGCGCCCGGGCTGACGAAGAGGATGCGTTCCCAGGTGTTGCCGCCGTCGCGGGAGCGGAAGACGCCGCGCTCCTCGTTGTCGCCGTAGGGATGGCCGAGCGCCGCGACGTAGACGATGTCGGGGTTCACCGGATGGATCCGGATGCGGGCGACCGCCTGGGTGTCGCGGAGGCCCACGTGGCGCCAGGTCTCCCCGCCGTCCGAGCTCTTGTAGACGCCGTCGCCCTGGGTGATGCTGCCCCGGAGCTGGGTCTCGCCGCCGCCGATGAAGACGATGTCGGGGTTGGTCTCCGCCACCGCGACGGCGCCGATCGAGGAGCTCGAGATCTGGCCGTCGGTGACCGGGAACCACGTCGTCCCCGAGTCGAGGGTCTTCCAGAGACCGCCGCCGGTGGCGCCGAAGTAGTACTCGTGGCGCCGGCCGGGACTGCCGGTGCAGGAGAGCGAACGGCCGCCGCGCAGCGGCCCGATGTTGCGCCACTCCATCGTGCGCAGCTGGGATGCCTCGAGCCGCAGTTCCTGGGCGAAACCGGGCGCCGCGAGGGCGAGCGCCGCCAGGCCGGCGAGCGTCAGACGTACGAATTTCAGTTTCCGAAGAGCCATCGAACGGCCTCCTTTGAGCACAAATCCACGAAACGGGAGAGCCGAAGAGCATATGGCCATGCCCCGGCGGATTCCCTGGAGGCTGCTAGCATTCCGAGCCCGATGGCCAACCGTTCCCGACAGACGTTCCTCAAGCGCCGCAAGGAAAAGGAGCGCGTTGCGCGCCAGCGGGCCAAGGAATTGCGGCGCCGCGAACGCGCCATCGAGAAAGAGCGGGCGATGGCCGTGCCCAAGGACGGCGACCGGGACATCGAGGGGATCGTCCCGGGTCCGCAGGAGCCGGTCTGGAAGATGGCCGACGTGCTGACCGAGGACGAGCGGAGCTTGCTCGAAGCCGAGGAAGAAGAGGAAGAGGCAAGGGCGTAGGAGTCCGAGCCGCGGAACGCGGCGCAGACTCCTCGGGAACGCCGGTCTCCAGACCGGCACCGCGGTGCTCCGCACCGCGCCCGGCGCAACGTCAACGACCCTCACCACACCCACGGCGTGGAACGCCGATCTCCAGATCGGCACCGCGGTGCTCCGCACCGCGCACGGCGCAACCCCACCCCGTAAAGGCGGCTCCCACCTCGGCGTGGACCTCAAGAGCCCAGGTGACACGCACCGCTTGGAACGCCGATCTCCAGATCGGCACCGCGGTGCTCCGCACCGCACACGGCGCGACCTCACCCGGTAAAGGCGGCTCCCACCTCGGCGCGGACCTCAAGAGCCGAGGTGACACGCACCGCTTGGAACGCCGATCTCCAGATCGGCACCGCGGCGCTCCGCGCCGCGCACGTCGCAACCTCAGGCGGAAAGAGTGTCTCCCACCTCGGCGTGGACCTCAGTAGCCGAAGGCGGCGCCCCCGGCTGGGCCCGCCAGCCTTCGGGCCGGAACGCGGCCCGGAGGGCCACGGAGCGCGTAGGGCTGAGGCGCGTCGTGGCGTGCTGGCCGGGCTTGGAGCGGCACGTCGTCCGGGGGCCTGGGGCCGGTGGGTGTCGTGACGGTGGGGGACGTTACGCTGGGCGCGGCGCGGAGCGCCGCGGTGCCGATCTGGAGATCGGCGTTCCAAGCCGTGGGTGTGGTGTGGGTCGTTGGCGTTACGCCGGGCGCGGCGCGGAGCGCCGCGGTGCCGATCGGGAGATCGGCGTTCCAAGCCGTGGGTGTGGTGAGGGTCGTTGACGTTACGCCGGGCGCGGCGCGGAGCGCCGCGGTGCCGATCTGGAGATCGGCGTTCCAAGCCCCTCAGCCGCGGCGGCGGAGGTTGCGGGCGCGCGGTCCGCGGCGCTCGCGCATCTGGTCGAGCTGCTCGCGCTGCTCCTCCGTCAGGATGCCGGCGATCCGCTCGCGTTCGGTCCTCCGCTGGAGCGCCTGGTGGGCCTGGGCCCTGCCGAGGGCCTCGCCCAGCGCCTGCACTTCTTCAGCGCTGCGTTCGGGGTTCCGCGCCGCCCGCTGGAAGGAACGCCGGGCGTCGGCAACCTCCCGCCGGCTGGCCCGGCGGTTGTCGCTGATCTCCCGCATCGCGTCCCGCATCTGGTCGCGCTGCTCCTCGGTGAGGTCGAGCGCCGCCGCCGCGCGCCGTCCGAACCAGACCGCGGCCGCGCCCGAGCGGCCTTCGCGGCGCGCACCCCGGCGGGCGCGGCGCTCCTCGCCCCCCCACCGCCGGTCGAACCGGCGCGCCATCCGCTCGCGGCCCGGCTGCGAGGCCGTCTCGAGCGTGGGCTCCGCCGAGGACGTGGCGAGGACGCGGGCATCCGCCTCCGGGTGCGGTTCCGCGGCGGCCTGCCCGGCAAACAACAGGGCGAACGGCGCCGCGATCAGGAGCGCGCGGAAGAGGCGGGATCGGACCGGCGCGGGACTCTTGCTCTGCTTCATGGGAGGACTCCTTTCCGCGCTCCGGCGCGCGGTGTATCGGACGAAAACGCAACCGACGTGCCATCTGTTCCCGGTGGTAAAGTTGGCCGGTTCCGACGAAATTCGGTTGGCGGGGTAGCTCAGTCCGGTCAGAGCGAAGGACTCATAACCCTTAGGTCGGCGGTTCAAGTCCGCCCCCCGCTACCGTCGGCATCCTCCGTCTTCCGGAGGTCCGGCTTCGGGAGTTGCCATGGACATGAAGAAAACGTTCAAGATCAAGGCTCGGCGGGACGTCGCCTGCCCGGAGGTGTACGCGAACTTCTGCGAAGCGACGCACTCACCCTTCGATCTGACGATCACCTTCTGCAGCCTCACCGGCATCCAGCCGGAGGATCTCTCGCACACCGATGCCTCCGGCGAACCGGTCGTGCACGCGGACCCCAAGACCCGGGTCACGCTTCCCTTCCGGATCGTCCCCGCTCTCATCAAGATGCTCGAGACCCAGTTGAGCGCCGTGGAGGCGAGCGAGGGCGAGGGCGCCCCCCGCCCGCAGGGAACCGACTCCTCCACCGTTCACTAGTGCCCCGCACCGCCCACTCCCCCCGGCGCGCCGAGCGGCCGAAGGCGCCGCGCACGGACCGGGACGTCGGCCTGGACCGGATCCAGGACTCCCGCGCCGCCGTGGCCCGGAAGTCGCTCTGGCTGAAGCGCGGCAGCGTGGCCCTGGTGGCGGGCGCCATCGGCTTCGGGGTCCTGCAGGGATGGCTGCTCCTGCGGCTGGCCGCGATCCCGGCCGCGCTCTGGTTCTGGTGGATGGACGCCTCGCTCACCCGCACCGACGAGCGGTTGCAGCGGCTCTACGACGGCGTCTTCGAGGGAACCGCGGAACCGCCGCTGATGGGCACCGAGATGGCGGCGGCGGCCGAGCTGACGGAGCCGGCCGGCGCGCTCCGGCGGGCGATCCTCTCAGGCCCCGGCGCCAGTCTCCACTGGATGATGTCCGGCGTCGCCATCCTCTTCAACATCCTCGGCTGAACCGCCGCCGTCGCCTTCCGGGGCCGGGACCGCGATGCGTTCCTCGATCAGCATGATCGGGATCCCGTTGCGCACCGGATAGAGGAACTTCCCGTCTTCCCGGACCAGGCCGCCGTCCAGAACGCCGGCCCCCTCGCCGCCAGCCGGCACGCCGAGGCTGCCGTCGCGGATGGCCCGGTTCACCGATTCCACGAGCGCCTCGGGCGCCACGCGCACCGGCTGCCGGGTCTCCGGACAACACAGGATCTCAAGCAGTTCGGGATGGATCATTCAGGGTCACATTATCGAGGGTTGAAGCCCCCCGGTACAGCCGACGCGGTTCCGGCGCGCAAGGGAGTTTCGATTGCCAGGCGCGAAGCGCCTGGGCGGACCGGGAACGGGGCCTCCCAGCTCACCTGAATCAGCCGACCAAACCCGACCCGTCTGGTGGCCCCGTTCCCGGTCCGCTCAGACCTGGTGCCGGAGGAGGGACTCGAACCCTCATGATCACAAGGACCGCGGGATTTTGAGTCCCGTGCGTCTACCAATTCCGCCACTCCGGCAAGCCCCGAAGCCGTCCCCGCAGCGGCGCTCGGAGTCACAGTGTACCAACGGAGGGCCGCCGCCGGCGGGTGCGCCAAACCCCAAGAATGCCAGCGTTTCCCGGCGGTTCAGGGGTGTGGTATGATTAACGGTTCGCGTATCCGAAACGCTACCGGGAGGCGTCGCTGAGTATTGATGCGGTTTGAAGTTGGAGACAAGGTGATCTACCCGAATCAGGGGATCAGCGTTGTCGAGAGTATTGAATCCACCAACGGAGATGCGGGACCGAGTTTCTATCGCCTGCGGCTGTTGGCGAAATCGACGCTGGTCATGGTTCCCATCGACAAGGTCGACGAGGTCGGGCTGCGGCCGATCATGACCGAGAGCGACGTCGAGGAAGTGCTCGACGTGCTCGAGAACGGCGCGGTCGACGAGCAGATCAACTGGAAGACCCGCTACAAGGACAACTCGGACCGCATGAAGAGCGGTTCGCCCGTGGAGGTTGCCGGAGTCCTCAAGGGGCTCTTCTATCTCAGCGAGCGAAAGACCCTCTCCTTCCGCGAGAAGCGGATGCTCGACCGGGCGCATCAGCTCACCGTGACCGAGGTCGCCGAAGTCGCCGACGAGACCCTCGAGGCGGTCGAGCGCAAGGTCGTGGAGGCTCTCCGCCGCAGCCGGAACGGAGACAACGGCGTCGAGGCCGGCGAGGGGGAGAGCGACGGAGGAACCGGGGCGGCCACCAGCGTGGTGCCCCTCCGTCCGCCCAAGCGCCGCCGGGTGGCCAAGTCCGGCAGCGGACGGCGGCCGGTTTCGATCTCGATCAACCGTTACTGACCCTCCGCCGGGACCTGGGTGGGCGAAGGTGAGGTGGTGAGCCCTCGCCCCGAGGCCGATGGGCGGCCGCCCCGCTGGCGCGGACGTCTCCGCACCGTCCGCGCCGTGGTGGGCACGGCGGGCATCGCGCTGGTCCTGCCGTTCCTGTTGCTGGCCGGGTTGATGCTGATGCCGCTCGGGGACGTGCTGAGCGGCCGCCACCGCCTCGGCTACGAGATCGGACGCCGGATCGTCTGGGTCTTGTGGTTCGTCGGCGGCATCCGCATGCGCGAGGTGGACCGGCGGCGCGTCGAGCCGTTCCGGACGCGCGTCTACATGCCCAACCACCAGTCGCTGGCCGACATGCCGCAGGTGCTCTACCTGCTCCCGAAGGCGAACGGGACGCTGATCAAGAAGGAGGCCTTCCGGGTCCCGGTGCTCGGCGGGGCGTTTCGCGCGGCCGGCTTCACGCCCGTGGACCGTTCCAACCCGAAGGCGGCGCGGGCGAGCCTCGAAGCGGCGGTCACGGCCATGAAGAACGGCCGGTCCTTCGTGATCGCCCCCGAAGGGACCCGGAGCCGCACCGGAAAGCTCGGCCCCTTCAAGTCGGGCGGGTTCCGGCTCGCGGCCCGGGCGGGGGTGCCGGTGGTGCCGATCACCGTCACCGGAGCCCGGGACGTGCTCCCCAAGGGGGGCAAGCTGATCTATCCCGGGACCATTCAGGTGCGGTATCACGAACCCATCGAGACCACGGACATCGATCCCCAGAACCGGGAGGCGATCGGAGCGCTGATGGAACGGGTGCGCGGCGCCATCCAGAGCGGCCTCGACGAGACGGGTCCCGCCGCCGGGGCCTGACTTCGGAGGAGCGCCGCCGGGGGTGTTCCGGAGGACCGCCGGGCCACTAGAATCACCCCGTCCTTGACCCACCTCCAGACCGAGCATCTCGGCTTCGCGCAGAGCCGTCACGGCCTCAAGCTCGCCGGCATCCGGTATCCGCGCCGGGTCTACTGGAATCTCTCGAGCGCGGCCCTGACGCAGGAAGCCGTGTTCCGCGGCGAGGCGATCCTGGCCCACGGAGGCCCGATCGTGGTCCGCACCGGAGAGTTCACCGGCCGGTCCCCCTCGGACAAGTACGTGGTGGGCGGGCCGGGCCCGAACCCCGACGTCTGGTGGGGTCCGCACAACCAGCCGTTCCCCAAGGCGCGCTACGACCGGCTGCGCTGGCGGCTCACCGCGTACCTGCAGAACCGCGAGCTGTTCGTCCAGGACTGCTTCGTCGGCGCCCATCCGCGTTTCCGCATGCCGCTCCGGGTCATCACGACCGAAGCCTGGCAGAGCCTGTTCGCGCGCAACATGTTCGTGAGGTCGCGGAACCGCGGCGTGCTGAGCGAGCATCTGCCGCAGTACACCGTCATCGCCGCCCCCCGGTTCCGCGCCGCGCCCGACCAGGACGGCACCCGCTCCGAGGTGTTCGTCATCGTCAACTTCGAGCGGAAGGAAATCCTGATCGGCGGCACCGCCTACGCCGGGGAGATCAAGAAGTCGGTGTTCTCGGTGATGAACTGGCTGATGCCCGAGCACGACGTGCTGCCGATGCACTGCGCCGCGAACACCGATGCGCACGGCGGGAACCTCGCCATCTTCTTCGGCCTCTCGGGCACCGGCAAGACGACGCTCTCCGCGGACCCCGGAAGGGTCCTGATCGGCGACGACGAGCACGGCTGGGGGACGGACGGCGTCTTCAACTTCGAAGGCGGCTGTTACGCCAAGGTGATCCGGCTCTCGCGGACCGGCGAGCCCGAGATCCACGCCACCACCCGGAAGTTCGGCACCATCCTCGAGAACGTCGTGGTGCACGAGGACACGCGGCGGCTCGATCTCGACAGCGCCGAGTTCACCGAGAACACCCGCGCCTCCTACCCGGTCACCCACATCCCGAGCGCTTCGAAGAGCGGCGCGGGCGGGCAGCCGGAAGTCGTGCTGATGCTGACCGCCGACGCCTTCGGCGTCCTGCCCCCGATCTCCCGGTTGTCCTCCGGGCAGGCGATGCACCACTTCATGTCGGGGTACACCGCCAAGGTCGCCGGCACCGAACGGGGGATCAGCGAACCGCAGGCGACCTTCAGCGCCTGCTTCGGGGCGCCGTTCATGACCCGGCGGCCCGAGGTGTACGCCGGGCTCCTGGGGCGGCGCATCGAGGAGCAGGACGTCCGCTGCTATCTCGTGAACACCGGCTGGGCGGGCGGCCCCTGCGGGGTCGCGGACCGCATGCCGCTGGCGCTCACCCGGCAACTGGTCCGGGCGGCGCTGAGCGGCGAGATCGACCGGGCGGGATTCGACCGGGAGCCGGTCTTCGGGCTCGCCATCCCGCGCGCGTGCCCGGGCGTTCCGGCGCGCGTGCTCGAACCTCGCGGTAGCTGGGACGACCCCGCCGCCTACGACCGCCAGGCCCGGATGCTGAGCGAGATGTTCGAGGAGAACGCCAAGGAGCTGGGGATTCCGGCGCCGTCCGCGGCCAGCGAGGCCCCGCTCGTCCCGTCGGGATGAGCGGTCCCGAACGAATCCTGGTCCTCCTCCGTCACGGGGAGAGCGTCTGGAACCGGGAGAACCGGTTCACCGGCTGGGCCGACGTGCCGCTCACCAACACGGGACACGAGCAGGCGCGGCGCTCCGGGGACCAGCTGCGGGAGGCCGGGATCGTTCCGGTGGTGGCGCACACCTCGGTCCTGCAGCGCGCCGTCCACACGCTCGAGGAGGTCCTCGGCCGGCTCGATCTGCCGGACCTCCCGATCCGGTATGCCTGGGAGCTGAACGAACGGCACTACGGGCGGCTCCAGGGGAAGAACAAGGCCGAGACGGAACGCGAGTTCGGTCCGGACCGGACGCTCGCCTGGCGCCGCAGTTACGCCGATCCGCCGCCGCCGGTGGACCTCGACGACCGGCGGCACCCGCGGTTCGACGCGCGCTACGCGGAGGTTCCGGTGGACGTCCTGCCGCGCGGCGAATCGCTGCGGGACACCGCGCGGCGGGTGATCCCCTACTGGGACCGGCGGATCGTTCCGGACCTCGCCGCGGGTCCGGTGCTGGTGGTCGCGCACGGCAACAGCCTGCGCTCGCTGGTCATGCACCTCGAGGGCATCGGGCCGGCGGAGATCCAGCAGCGGAACATCCCGACCGGGATCCCGCTGGTGTACCGGCTCGACGCGGGGCTGGGCGTGCTCGGGCAGCGCTACCTGGCGGGGGAAGAGGAGCTCGCGGACGGGATCGCGAAGGCGATCCAGCGTCCGTAGACGCGCCGCCAGGGCGCGACGGCGTGCGGCCGCCCGCGGCCCTGCGGGCCGCTGTGCCGGCTGAAGCCGGCGTTCCAAGCCAGTGCGCTACCCGGGTGGGCGGCGTTACGCCGTGCGCGGCGCGGAGCGCCGCGCGTGCCGGTCTGGAGACCGGCGTTCCAAGCCGGCGCGCCACCCTGGCCCGCTGGCTGAAGTGCACGTTCGCTTCGACTTTTCCACAATTCGCGCCGGAACGGGAAGAAATGGGTCGGAATCTCGTCCAGGGAAGTAGAGGGGGACGCCGGGTCCTTCTCTCCATCCACCCGAGGAGCGTTCGATGCCCACCCAGCCCCCGCCGCAACCCTCGGCCCCCGAGCTGTCTGCGCAGCCGGCCCAACCTTCTGCGGACGCGCCGCCTTCCGGTCCGGATGCCGCCGCGAAACCGGCTCGGGAAGAGACGCTTTTCCATCTGCTCGTGGAGCGCGGATGGGATGCGAGGCTCGCCTATACTGCGGATCAACGAATACACACCATGACTTCGGAGATTGCTGCCGCCGGCCTCGAGCCAGTGCTGGCGGAACTCGCGCGGATCCGCGAAACCACGGCCACCAAGGCGGACCTGGGCGATCTGCGGCGTGAGCTCGCGGAGCGCGAGACGCGGCTCGTCAAGTGGGTGTTCGGGGCGATGCTGGCGCAGACGGCAGTGATCGTCGGATTGGTGACGCTGCTGAGGTAGCGGCTTCCGCCCGGCTGTAGCGGGCTTTGCCGGCTGGAGCCGGCCCGGTTCTTCCGGTTGGGGGGCGGGTGCGTTTCGCGGCCTGCGGCCGCGATGCCGGCCGGAGGCCGGCGCTCCGAGCGGACGCGCCTCCTTCCGGTTCGCTGGCTGATGTGCACGTTCGCTTCGACTTTTCCACAATTCGCGGCGGAGCGGGAAGAAATGGGTCGGAATCTCGTCCAGGGAGGTAGAGGGGGACGCCGGGTCCTTCTCTCCATCCACCAGAGGAGCGTTCGATGCCCACCCAGCCCCCGCCGCAACCCTCGGCCCCCGAGCTGTCCGCGCAGCCGGCCCAACCTTCTGCGGACGCGCCGCCTTCCGGTCCGGATGCCGCCGCGAAACCGGCTCGGGAAGGAACGCTGTTCGATCTGCTCGTGCGGAGCGGATGGGAAGCGGAGCTTGCTTATACTGTGGATCAGCGGATACACGCCATGACTTCGGAGATCGCTACCGCCGGCCTCAAGCCGGTACTGGCGGAACTCCGGCAGATTCGCGAGAGCATGGCGGCCTTTGCCACCAAAACGGAACTCCAGACCGAACTCCGGCAGATCCGCGAGAGCATGGCGACAAAGGCGGATGTGGCCGATTTCGTCACCAGGGAGGACCTGGGCGACCTGCGGCGTGAGCTCGCGGAACGTGAGACGCGGCTCGTCAAGTGGGTGTTCGGGGCGTTGCTGGCGCAGACGGCGGTCATCGTCGGATTCGTGACGCTGCTGAGGTAGCTGCCTCCGCCCGCCTCCGGCGGGCCTTGCCGGCTGGGGCCGGCCCGGTTCTTCCGGTGGAGGGGGCGGGGTGCGTTTCGCGGCCTGCGGCCGCGATGCCGGCCGGAGGCCGGCGCTCCGAGCTCCGGGCCTAGTGACCCTTGTGGCCGAGCGGGCCGCGGGCGGAGCTGCGCTTCGCGCCGCCTTCGTCGTCGTCGCCGTCGCCAGCGTTGCCGCGCAGGATGGCGGGCACGTCGACTCCGGTGGAGGTCTTCAGTTGCTCGAGGAAGGCGGCGATGGACCCGGTGAGGCCGCGCACGTGGTTCGGGACCGCGCCGCCGGTGCCGTTGTCCACCACGGTGAGCCGTTCCACGTGGAGGTTGTCGTGGAGCACGTGGGTGACCTTGTCGAGGAGCTGCGGGAGCATCTGCAGCAGCATGATTTCCCGCGTGGTGTCGTCGTCCCACTGGGCCTTGATCTCGGCGAGGGCCTCGGCGGTGGCCTTGCCGTTCTCGCGGATCCGGGAGGCCTCGCCCTGGGAGGTCAGCGCCCGCGCCTGGCTGGAAGCCTCGGCCGGCACCACCGTGTTGGCCTTCTCGCGGAGCTCGTTCCGCGCCACCCGGATCTCCTCCAGCTTGCGCTCTTCCTCGATCCGGGCCATGCGCTTCGCCACCTCGGCGATCTGCTCGGCCTGGTTCGACGCCGCGGCCCGCTCGGCCCGCCGCATCCGCACGCCGTGCTCGGCGTCCACGATGGCCTCTTCGGCGCTGGTCTCGGCGACCACCGCATCACGCTTCGCGTTCGCGGCCACGTCGCGCGCCTCCGCGTCCGCCCGGGCCTCGGCGACCTTGGCGTCCCGGCGGACGGCCGCGCTGCGCTTGCGGCCGATGGCGTCGAGGTAGCCCTCGGTGTCGGACAGGTGCTGGATCTTGAACGTGTCCAGCACGAGGCCGAGCTGCGAGAAGTCCTGCCGCACCGCTTCCGACACCGCATCGCCGACGCCCAGCCGCTCGGCGTTCGCCTCCTCGGGAGTCCGGGTGGCGATGACGCCGCGCAGGCTGCCTTCGAGCGTCTGCTTCGCGACGGTCTGGATCTCGTGCTGGGTCCGGCCGAGGAAACGCTCCACCGCGTGGTCGAGGCCGCCTTCCGGATCGCCGGCGATCTTCACGGTCGCCATGCCGTCCACGTCCAGCGGGATCATCCCCGCCGACAGCGCCTTCTTGACCGTCACCTCGATGGGAATGGTGTTCAGGGAGATGCGCGACACCGTCTCGATGAGCGGACGGCGGAAACCGCGGCCGCCCCGGATGATGCGATAGCCCTTCTTCCGCCCCGAGAAGATCACCGCCTCGTTGGGGGCGCAGACCACCACGTGCGCGCGGATGAAGATGACGATCGCCAAGATCCCGACGATCGCGAGAGCAAGGGCGATTCCAATGGTTCCTGGAGTCATGAAAGGGCCTCCGTGGCCGCTGGCCGGACGCTTGGCAAGCCGCTCCGAAAATCAGCAGTCATAGTAGAGAGCGAACTCCGCGGGATGGGGTCGCTGGTCCATGTAGGCGAGTTCGTTGGCCCGCTTGTAGCGGATCCAGGTGTCGATCACGTCGTGCGTGAAGACGTCGCCCCGCAGCAGGTACCCGTGGTCCTCTTCCAGCGCGTTGAGCGCCGCCTTGAGGGTCGGCGGGGTGTCGCCGATCTTCCGCAGTTCCGCTTCGGGCAGTTCGTAGAGGTCCTGGTCCACCGGATCGGGAGGAACGATCCGGTTCGTGATGCCGTCGACCCCCGCCATCATGATGGCCGAGAAGGCCAGGTACGGGTTCGCGCTCGGGTCGGGACAGCGGAACTCGATCCGCTTGGCCCCCGGGGCGGCCGAATACATCGGGATCCGCACGGCGGCGGAGCGGTTGCTCCGGGAATAGACGAGCTTGTTCGGAGCCTCGAAGCCGGGGACGAGGCGCCGGTAGGAGTTCGCGGTGGGGCAGGTGAAGGCGCACAGCGACGCCGCGTGCTTCAGGATGCCGCCGATGAAGAAGACCCCCGCCTCGCTGAGGCCGGCGTAGCCGTCCGGGTCGTAGAAGAGGTTCTTCCCCTTGCGCCACAGGCTCATGTGGCAGTGCATTCCGGAGCCGTTGTCGCCGAAGAGCGGCTTCGGCATGAAGGTCGCCGTGCGGCCGTGCCGGTTCGCGGTGTTCTTGACGATGTACTTGAACTTCATCATCGAGTCCGCCATCTCGCTGATCGTCGTGTACTTGATCCCGATCTCGCACTGGCCGCCGCTGCCCACTTCCTGGTGGTGGAGCTCGGCGTCCACCCCGCAGTCGCGCAGGTTGGTGAGCATCTGCGAGCGCACGTCCTGGTAGGGATCCGTCGGGGGCATGCGGAAGTAGCCCTGCTTCAGTCCCGGCTTGTGGCCGAGGTTCGGCTTCTCGACCCGTCCGGCGTTCCAGGCGCCGATGGCGGAGTCCACGTAGTAGAACGCCTCGTTCACCGTCTGGTCGAAGCGGACGTCGTCGAAGATGTAGAACTCGGCCTCGGGGCCGACGTAGCAGGTGTCGGCGAGCGCCGAGGTCTCGAGGAACCGCGTGGCCTTCTCGACGATGTTCCGGGGGTCGCGGGAATAGAGACTGAGGTCCACCGGATCCTTCACGTTGCAGATGAAGACCAGCGTCGGCTCTTCGTAGAAGGGATCGATGAAGCCGCTGTCCGGATCGGGGCGGAGCAGCATGTCGCTCCGCTCGATGCCCTGGAAGCCGCGGACCGAGGAGCCGTCGAAGCCGATGCCGTGGACGAACATGTCCTCGTCGAAGGCCTCGATGGCGTAGGAGATGTGGCGCCAGCCGCCGAGGAGGTCCGTGAACCGGAAGTCCACGAATTTGATCTTCCGGTCCTGAATCGTGCGGCGGACGTCGCGAAGAGACATGGAACGGCTAGCCGATGGCCTGCGAGCCGCGCTCGCCGGTCCGGATCCGGATGCAGTCGTGGAGGTCGGTGACGAAGATCTTCCCGTCGCCCGGCATGCCCGTCTGCGCCGCCCTGAGGATCGCCTGGACCGCGCGCTCCACGAAGTCCTCGTTCACCGCGACATCGATGCGGACGCGCTTCAGGATGTTCACCTGGGTCTGGACCCCGCGGAAGGTGGCCTGGTACCCCTTCTGGGTTCCGTGGCCGACTCCCGCGGTGATCGAGAACTTGCTGATCTGCGCTCCGAAGAGTTCCTCCTGGACCAGGGGAACCACCTCGGGTTGAACCATGGCGGTGACTAGCTTCATGTCGTTACAGCCTCGAAGGAAGTTCCCCTCAGGAACCCAGGATCTGGAAGCCGGTGTAGGACTCCATGCCGTGCTCGTTCATGTCGAGACCCCGGATCTCCTCCATCCGGTCCACCCGGAGGCCGAGCACCGCCTTGATGGCGATGAACACGAGGCCCATGGAGAGGAAGACGAAGATGCCGGAGGCGAAGGTGCCGAGCGCCTGGATGCCGAGCTGCTCGAAGCCGCCGCCGTAGAAGAGCCCCTCCCGGGCGAGTCCGAGCGATTCCCGTCCCCATAACCCGACGGTCAGGGTCCCCCAGATGCCGCAGAGGCCGTGCACCGGGAAGGCGCCGCAGGGGTCGTCCACCTTGATGATCCGCAGCAGCCCCTCACCGAGGACGATCACGAACCCGCCGGTCACGCCGATCCAGATCGCGGCCGCGGGGCTCACCACCGCGCAGGGCGCGGTGATCGAGACCAGGCCGGCGAGCGCCCCGTTCATGGTGAAGAAGAGGTCGGGCTTTCCGAACAGGATCCAGGAGATGAAGGTCGTGGTCACCGCGGCGGCGGCGGCCGCGAGGTTCGTGTTGATGGCGATCAGCGAGATGGCTTCCCCGTCGCCCACCGCGAGGTTCGAACCCGGGTTGAACCCGAACCAGCCGAACCAGAGGATGAACACCCCGAGCGAGGCCAGCGGCACCGAGTGGCCGGGGATGGGGTTCGAGGAGCCGTCGGCGTTGAAGCGGCCGAGGCGCGGCCCCAGGATCATGGCGCCCACCAGCGCGGTCGCGCCGCCGGTCAGGTGGACCACCGTCGAGCCCGCGAAGTCGAAGAAGTCGAGCTGGGCCAGCCAGCCGCCGCCCCAGGTCCAGTGGCCGACGACCGGGTAGATGAACGCGGAGATGATGAAGGAGTAGGCGAGGTAGGCGGGGAACTTCATCCGCTCCGCCATCCCGCCGGCGACGATGGTGGCCGCGGCGCCGCAGAACGCCGCCTGGAACAGCCAGAACGCCCACAGCGGCACGTCGGCGGCCGACTCGGCGCCCACCAGGAAGAAGCCGCTGGTCCCGAAGAAGGGGTTCCCCTCCGAGAACATGATGGCGTAGCCGAACACGAAGAACCCGAGCGACGCCATGCAGTAGTCGAGGAAGTTCTTCGTGAGGATGTTGCAGGTGTTCTTGGCGCGGATGAACCCCGCCTCGAGCATTCCGAACCCGGCCTGCATGAGGAACACGAGGAACGCCGACACCAGCACGAACAGGGTGTCGAGCCCCACCGTGCTCGCGCCCCCCTCGTCCTGCGCAAAGGCGGGTGCGGCCAGCAGGAGCGCGGCCAACCCGATCAGCGGAATTCGCCTCAGCATCAGAACCTCCTCCTCGGGAGCACTCGACTCCGGGCGCCCGCCATCCCGGCCGGGCGTCCCTACACGGGCGCGGAGAGTACGGCCAAGAGCGCCAATGGGTCAACCCCGGAAGGGGGCGCCGGACGAGCGGGCGGTCCGCGCCTGTCCGGCCCGGGGAGCAACGCGAGGCGCCTACGCCGTCAGTCCCGTGACCATCAGGAGCCCCGCCAGACCGAACAACACCGTCACGGCGTGGACGGTCATCAGCGCGATCTGCTTGACCAGCGTCTTCAGCACCCCCTCGCCATAGACGCGCCGGAGCGACAGGAACAGCATCGCAAACACGGCGAGATAGGCGATCAGGGAAGGGATCTGGGTGCCGAGCATCAGGGTTCCGGCGACTCCGGCCACCAGCAGCACGAACGCAAGCGTGTGGAAGTGCAGGGCGAACACCAGGTGCGGGACGAAGAAGCGCTCGCGCCGCCGGAAGAGCAGCCGGAGCCACAGGGCGAAGAAGGGAACGAGGGCGAACACGGCCCACTGGAGCCGCTGGTGGAAGAGCCGCTGGGCGCGTTCGGGAGCCTCCAGCGCGGGTCGGACCACGTGCGCCATGAACCAGTCCGCAGCGTCGAGCGCGGGCCCGACCACGTCCGGGTCGTCTTCGCCGGACGCCGCATCGTCATCTCCGGTGACGCTGACCGCGAACGGGCCCGCGCGGTCGGCCAGATCGAACGGCGCCGGCCCCGAACCGATGCTGAGCGGCGCCCAGGGGTTCGTCCCGGTCGCATCGAGGATGGCGTTCGGCGCGACGACGGCGAGCAACAGGAAGGTGGCGAAGCTGACGATCAGATAGAGCCGCAGCGGGGTCACGAACCGGGCGCGCCGCCCCTGCCAGTAGTCCGCGGTCAGCGACCCGGGACGGCGGAACAGCGCGATGAGCGTCCGCCAGATCCGCGAATCGAGCGAGAAGACGTCGTCGAGCGCCTCGCGCAGGAACGCGCCGACCGGCGTCCGGAGTTCGGCGGCGCGCTGCCCGCAGGCGGCGCAGTACTGCTCCACCTGCGCGGACCCGCAGTTCGGGCAGCGCTCGCTCATCGTCCAAACCCGAGCGTACCGGATTGCCCGGGCTTGCTGTCCCTTTGGCCGTTCTTGCGCTTTGTTCAGGACGGCGCCTTTTCCTTGCCCGTCGTTGCTGTTTCGTTGTCCCTGCCTGCCCTCTCCGCATCCCTTGCGCGTGCGCCCGGGTCCGTGGCGTGGAACACTCGATTCCGGCGTCATGGCGAGACACAAGACGCACAGCGTCGCGCTCAAACGGCAGGTCGTTCAGGAATACCTCGCGGGCGAGACGCTCCACGGACTGGCGCGCCGCCACAACCTCCCGCGCAACCTGATCCGGCTGTGGGTGGACGAAGAGCTGTATCCCACGCGCGACGGCGAACTGAGCGAAGCCCCCGCGCTCGACGACATTGCGGCGTTGGCCCAGACCATCTACGAATGCGAAACCCGCATCGAAGCCATCGAGCGTCTCGTCGCCAAGCGGACCGCGGAGTTCGCGACCGCGAGCAAGGAACGGCCGCAGGGACGGGAGCCGGACGACGCATCCGATTGACCCGGTCTCCCGAGGCGGGGAGCGGCGACCGTGCGATGCGTCGCACGGACGGGTCATTTCTTGTCATGGCATCGAGCCCCGGGCGTAACCGCCTGCAACGTCTTCATGGTGCAGCGCCGGGCATCGCCACGGACGTTGACGGATCGACGCATCCACTGCAAGGCGCGTCACATTCGGTCATGCGATGGCCCGCACACTTCGAAGTTTGTCGCGCTATGGAAAGGATGCGCGACACGAACACGGCGTCACCGCGTCCGGTTTGCGCAGTCAACCGGGAACGGTTATCAATACGTGACACTCATTGGGATCGTGGTGGTGCTTCATGGAGAAACGTCGACGCCGGCGCGCTGATTTCGACGCGACCCGTCCTCTCGGCAGACACGTACCCGCCAAGTACGTAACCGGGACCCAGCTCGGCACGAGCAACGGCCGGGGATGGAAGAGGCTGCTGGCCGAGCGCTGGCGTCACGCGCCCGGCCAGCTCGGCAACGCGCCGGGAACCGAAACGGAAGTCGCCGTCATCCTGCGAGGCCGCCTCCCCGTCCGGCGCCGCGGCCACGGCCGGTCGCAGGACTGCTACGCCATCCCGGGCACGGTGGCGCTGTGTCCCGCCGGTTTTCAGGAGGAGAGTTTCCAGCTCCGGGGGGAGATCGGCGAATGTCTCCACCTGTTCCTTCCCGGGCTCGCGGAAACGGCGCTTCGGGAGTTCGACGCCGATCCCGGCAGGATCCGGCTCCGCTACGAAAAGGCGATCCGCGATCCCCTGATCGAGGGAATCGCCCGCGCGATCCGCGCGGAGATGCTCGATCCCACCCCGGCGGGCAACATGCTGGCGGAGACCCTGGCCACGGCGCTTGAGGTTCATCTGCTCCAGCGCCACTCCAGCCTGACCGCCGCCGCCTCGTCCCTCCCGGCCGCCCGCGGGGCGCTCGATCCCGGACGGCTCGGCCGCGTCACGGACTACATCGAGTCCCATCTGGCCGAAGACCTGACCATCGAGGCGCTCGCGAACGAGGCCTGTCTCAGTCCCTTCCACTTCGCCCGCGCCTTCAAGGCGGCGACCGGCATGGCGCCGCACCGCTACCTCACGAGCCGCCGGCTCGAGAAGGCCCGCTCCTGGATCGCCGAGGGCCAGCTCTCGCTCGCCGAGATCGCCTTCCGCTGCGGGTTCGCCTCCCAGGCCTCGTTCACCCGCTGGTTCAAGCGCCTCGCCGGCGCCACCCCCGGCGAATACCGATCGGGCGACGCCTGAAACGGGGGGACCGCCGGTCTTCAGACCGGCACAGCGGGCCGAAGGCCCGCGGACAACACACCGCCACCAACCCCAGATCGCGCCCACGGCTTGGAACGCCTAACCAACCCGCGGAAGTGCACAATCGCTTCGACTTTTCCACAAAACCCTCCGGAGCGGGAAGAAACGGGCCCGAATTCCGTCTAGGGAAGTAGAGGAGGACGCCGCGTCCTCCGATGCATCCCCCTGGAGTTCCCGATGCCCTCCCAGCCCGCGCCGACGCCCGCCCCCGAGCCTCCGCCAAATTCGGCCCCGCCACCCCCCGACGTTCCGCCTCCCGTCCCGGACGGCGCCGCACCCGAACCCGCCGAGGAAGGCGCCATCTTCCACGCCTTGCTCGACGCGGGGGTCGAGGCGAAGCTCGCCTATACTGCGGAAAAGCGGATGCACGCCATGACCGCGCAGACTGTCGCCGAGCACACCCAGCCGATCCTGCTGGAGATTCGCCAGTTCGCGACGGCCAGCGCCGAACGCCACCGCACGCTCGCCGCCGACATCCAGGCGCTCAAGGAGGCCGTCGCCGCGCACGACCGCAAGCTGGACGTGCTCGCCGCCCAGATGCGGCTGGTGATCGGGGGCTTCGGCCTCCTGGTCACCGCCCTCATCGCGGTCTTCGGCATCCTGTTCACAAGGTAGACCGGCGTCCACCGCAGCGGGGCCGCGCCGCCGACCCGCTGGCGCGTGGAATACTGGCGGGCCGATGCGCCCTCGCCCGGCGGCGTTCCTCGGACCGGCCGCGCTCCTCGCGTGGAGTTCCGGCGTCGCCGCCCAGGAGGTCCCGGCGACCAGAACCTCCGAACCCATCGAAATCGACGGCGTGCTCGACGAGGCCGCCTGGGACGGCGCCGCCTCCATCGAGACCTTCACCCAGCTCCAGCCGGTCGCCGGCGCGCCGGCGTCCCAACGCACCGTCATCCGCGTCCTCTACGACGAGCGGATGGTCTATTTCGGGATCGAGGGCGGGGACACGGACCCCGAAGCGATCTCCCGGACCGTCACCCAGCGCGACGGCGAGGTCTGGGAGGACGACGCGGTGGCGCTCGTCCTCGACACCTTCGACGACGACAACAACGCCTACGTGTTCATGGTCAACTCGCTGGGCACCCAGCAGGACGAGCGCTGGGCGGACAACGGCCGCACCCGGGACATCACCTGGGACGCCAACTGGCTTTCGGCGGGCGCGACGGGCGCCGGCGGCTGGACCGCCGAGGTCGCCATCCCGTTCGAGACGGTCCGTTTCGCCCGCGAAGCGACCGCCTGGGGCTTCAACGCGATCCGCTACCTCCCCCGGAACCTCGAGCAGAGCCACTGGATCCCGGGCCTCTCCGAGTGGTTCCGGATCGCCGAGATCGGCGCCATCACCGGGCTCGACCTGACCGAGGCGGTCACGAAGAGCTACGCATTCATCCCCTACGTGCAGGGGGCGCTGCAGGAGGCGCAGGACGACACCACCGAGGTCGGACTCGACCTGCGCTACGCGCCGTCGAGCAACATCGGGATCGACTTCTCGTTCAACCCCGACTTCGCGACCGTCGAGGCCGACGTCGAGCAGGTGAACCTGACCCGCTACGAGCTGTCCTACCCGGAGAAGCGCCCCTTCTTCCTCGAGGGCACGGAGAGCTACCGCACCCGCATCGTGCAGTTCTACTCGCGCCGGATCGGGGACATGCAATGGGGAGCGAAGGTCAACGGGAAGGTGGGCAAGTGGCGGGTCAACGGACTCGCCAGCCAGACCGATACCGAGTCCGCCGCGGCCGCCGACGGCGCGCTCTATTCCGCGTTTCGCCTGAGCCGCGAGGTCGGCGGCGCTTCGAACGTCGGAGTGATCGGCGCGAACCGCACCTTCGAGGGGACGAGCGAGGGCTCGGTGGGGCTGGTCGGCACCCTCTTCTTCTCGGACTACCTCGGCATGACCTCACAGGTCGTCCGGTCCTACGGCGCCCACGACGAGGGGGCGTGGACCTACTTCTTCCGGCCCTCCTACGACTCCCGGACCGGCCACTTCCACGTGCGCTACACCCACGTCGGGGAGAACGTCCGGGAGAACATGAACCGGGTCGGCTTCATCCGCGACGACGACCGGCGCGAGGTGGATTCGAACGTCCGGAAGCAGTTCTGGATCAACCGGCACGGACTCCAGGACCTGACCGGCTCGATCAACTACAACCAGTTCTGGAGCCAGACCGGCCGCCTGCGGAGCTGGCAGATCCGCAACCGGCTCGGCCTCAACTTCCTCCGGCGCTGGAGCCTCGACCTGACGAACGACGAGGAGTTCAAGGCCGAGGAGGCCGGGCTCTTCGAGAAGGACTTCCGGAACACGCTCTACCAGGCCACGCTGACCTTCGACACCCGAACCGGCACCTCCGTTTCCGCCTACTACGGCCAGGGGCTCAACTTCGACAGCGACCTCGACCAGTTCGGCGGCGTGGTGGACTGGACGATCACCGACGCCCTCACCGCGACCTACGACCTCAAGCGGGTCTGGTTCGACCCCGACCCCCACGACCGCAGCAGCTGGGTCCACTTCGTCCGGGCGACCTACTACGTGAACAAGGACATGTTCTTCAAGGCCTTCTACCAGACCCGCTACGACGTCACCGGCAGCCTCGCGAGCCCGATGTTCGAACTCGAGCGCGAGACGATCCAGCTCCTCTACGTCTGGAGGTTCTTCCCCCCGTTCGGCTCCCTCCAGCTCGCCTACCAGGAGGGCCCCGCCCAGTTCGACGACGAGTTGGTGAACTACCGCACCCTCTTCACCAAGCTGTCCTGGGTGTTCTGAGGGACTGGGACCGCCGGTCTTCAGACCGGCACGCGCGGCGCCCCGCGCCGCGCACGGCGCAACCCTGCTCACGCAAGGTCGCGCGTACGGCTTGGAACGCCGGTCTCCACCCGACTTCGCCACTTTGGACGTATCGGGATCTGTAAGTCGTTGACAGGTAGCCTGTTGGAAGAACGGGTGCCGACAGCTTGGCACTACGTTTGTGAGTTTTGTTCTGATCTCCGCCGGGTGCG
>JAJDVI010000054.1 GCA_022826195.1 Acidobacteriota bacterium | reverse complement strand
CTCGGATCCCGCCGCCCGGTGCGCTCGAAGGTCATCGAAGTTCCCGCCGTTGCCCTCTCGGATTCGGGACTTCCGGGCCGTTGAGGAAGTGGCCCCAGATGTGACCTCCGTTTTCGGCGGACGTGTATACTGGCCTGCAATGACAACGACTTACGAGGGACTTGCGGCGGTCCGCAGGGCCGCAGAGCGCGTAGGGCTGACCGTTCCAAGCCGGTGCGCGATCGCGCCCGTCGGCAGACGGCGGGGCCCGCATACGATTCCCACCATGCTCGCAATCCTCCACCGCGGCGGCGCCGGGCTGCTGCTCGGTGTGTTCGCCACCGCGGCGCTGGCGGGCTGCGCCACGGGTGACCCCGACGAGGCTGGCGAGGAGCGGGCGGCCGAGGAGGCGGAGACGGCGCTCCCCTTCCCGGCCCAGCCGCCGGACGGGCCCATGCCCGGGATCGGACCGGCCCCCGAGGAGTACGTACCAACGGCAGCCGGCGCGCCGGCCACCGACATCTGGCTGGGCACCCTCGTCCGGGACGGCGGCGCGCTCTCGGTCTCCGGCCTGGCGCAGGCGACCGACCGCGACGGCTACGACAACCAGCCCAGTTTCCTCCTCGACGGCTCGGCCATCCTCTGGACGGCGGCGCTCGAGCGGCGCCAGACCGAAACCATGCGCCTCGAGGTGACCTCCGGGGCCGAATCCGGCGTGCGGCTGACGCACACCGAGGCGAGCGAGTTCTCGCCGCGCCAGATCCCCGGACAGGAAGCCTTCTCCGCGATTCACGAGCTCCGCGGCAAGCAGTACCTGTGGCGCTACGACCTGTCCGGAGAACCGCTGGGGCCGATCTTCGCCACCGCCGAGCCGGTGGGGTACCACGCGTGGGCCAACGAGCACGTCGTCGCGATGTTCGTCCTCGGCGATCCGGCCACCCTTCAGGTCGGCGACGCGCTGAGCGGGGAGATCCGGATCGTCGCCGAGAATCCGGGCCGCTCCATCCACCGGATTCCGGGGACGGAGGAGATCTCCTTCGTGCGCAAGGTTTCGGACGAAGAGTGGTGGCTCGAACGCCTCGACCCCGCCGCGGGAACCACCGTGCGGATCACCCGGACGCTGCCGGGCCGCGAGGACACCGCGTGGACGCCCGAGGGCGAGATCGTGATGGGCGACGGCTCGCGCCTGTTCTCGTGGTCGGAGGGCTCGGACTGGACCGAGATCGCCGACTTCTCGGACCTCGGCGTCGAGGGCATCACCCGTCTCGCCGTCAGCCCGGACGGCGCCCACATCGCGATCGTCGCCAACCGTCCGGACGCCTGAGAGGTCCCGGGCCGCCGGCCTGCGGCCGGCACGCGGCCCGCGGGGCCGCTGCGATGGAGCGATAGCCGCTCACCTACCAATCCGGCTGGATCACCGCCACGTAAACTGTGCCGTAACGCGTTACAGTCCACGCGATGCGATTCGCCCACAAGGGACTGCGGGCGCTCTACGAGCGCGACCGAACGCGTGGACTACCGCAGGATCTCGTGCCGCGCATCCGTCGGATACTGGCCGATCTCGAGGTCGCGCAGCGGCCCGGCGAGCTCGACCTTCCGGGGTACCGGTTGCACCCTCTCAGGGGAGAACGACAATGAGTCCGATGGTGAATCCCCCCCATCCCGGAGAAACCGTTCGCTTCGAGTGCATCGAAGCGAGCGGCCTGACCGTCACCGACGCCGCGCGGCTGCTTGGCTGCTCGCGGCCCACCCTGTCCCGCCTCCTGAACGGACGCGCGGCCATCTCGGCCACGATGGCGCTGGCTCTGGAGCGCCAGGGGTGGAGCGCGGCGGACTTCTGGATGCGACGCCAGGCGGCGTGGGATCTCGCACAGGCGCGGCGCCGGGCGAATGCCGCCTAAAGAGCGCGCGGCAGCCGCCGGCCCCGATCAGCCCGGACGCGGCAGCCGCGGCACGTTGAGCGGACTCGCCTCGAGCACCTGACCCCAGATCCGGCGGCCGACCGCGTCGGCTTCCCGGAGGAGGTTCTCCTCGTCCATGGTGAGGACCGTGCGGTCCCGCATGACGAACTGGCCGTCCACCATGACCGACTCGATGTCGCCCGGGTGTCCGCTGTGCACGAGCGCCGAGATGAACCGCCCCGCCGGCACCAGGTGGGCCCGGAGCGTGTTCACCACCAGGAGGTCGGCCTTCTTGCCGACTTCCAGCGTGCCGAGGTCGTCGGCCTGGTTGACGGCCTGCGCACCCCCCTGGGTCGCATCCGCGAGCACGTCTTCCGGCTGGGGCGCGAGGCCCGGGACCTCGTCGCCGTCGCGGTTCCGCCGGATCCGCTCGGTCAGCATGGCGATCCGCATCACCTCGAAGACATCGTTCGTGTTGTTGTCGGTGCCGAGGGCGATGGGACAGCCGGCCGCCCGCAGCTCCGGGATGGGCGGGCTGATGCCGCGGTTCGAGGCCATCCCCGCCTGGTGCGCGATGATCGTTCCCGACCGTCCGAGGAGCATGACCTCCTCGTGGTTCACGTAGCGGGCGTGCGCCGCGAAGAGCCGGGGACCGAGGAACCCGTGCCGATCCAGGTACATGGTCGGACGGAGCCCATGGTGCAGGACCATGAACTCGTACTCGGCGCGGCTCTGGTTCAGGTGGATCGTGTAGCCGAGATCATGGGTCTCGGCGAAATCGCGCACCGCCTGTAGCAGTTGGGGCGACGAGGTCTCGGCGAGCCCTGCCGCCGGGAACACCGAGATACGGCCGTTCCGCTCCCCATGCCATTCGTCGAAGAGATCGCTGATGCGCTGCATCCCCTCGTCGAGGAGCCGCTCCGAGAAGCGGGGGGTCTCGCTGACCGCCTCGGCGATCGCCCGCGTGGACACCGGGCCGGGCACGTTCTCGGCGTCGCGGATCCCCTCCGCGAAGACGCAGCGGAGTCCCGAGTCGGCGAGCACCGCCGCCTGACGGTGGACGTTTCCGGTGTACTCGACGATGGTCGTGGTCCCGGTGCGGATGGCCTCGAGCGCCGCGACCTGCACCATGAGGTTGCCTTCCTCGCCCTCGAGGAGGCCGGCGGGCGAGAGCGCGAGGTTCGCGGTGTTCGGGAAGCCGAAGTCCTCGTTGAAGCCGCGCGCGATCACGGCCCGCATGTGGGCGTGGGTATTGACGAGGCCGGGGACCAGGGCGCGGTGGCGGCCGTCGTACCGCTCGGCGCCGGGATGGTCGGCGAGAACGGAATCGGTGGGCCCGATCGCCGCAATCCGGCCGTCCTGGACCGCGAGCGCCACGTCGTCCTGGACGGCGTCCGGGTTCGCGACGGTGGTGTTCGTGAAAACCACCGCGCCAGCCTGCGGGGCAGGCGCGCTTGTCGCCGCCCGCGCGCCGGCCCGCAGGCCGCCGGACGCCAGCGCCGCCGCGCCGGCCCCGGCGAGTACTTGCCGGCGGGTGAGCCCGCCGGCGGGGTGGGAGGAGCGCGGCCGCTGCGCCGAACTCTGGCCTTTGGTGGTCGCCATGGTGAGGACCTCCCTCGGAGAAAGGGTATATCCCGCTGTCCCCCCAATACGATTCCCCCATGCGCGGGATTCGTCACCTCGGTTGGGCTTGCGCTCTCCTGTTGGGCGGCTGTGGAGCGGACGCCCCGGAGCGCGGCACGCTGCCGCCGCTCCACTACCTCGCGACCGCCGACCAGGCCGGCCCGGTCGCCTACCGGGATCCGGTGGGAGCGATATCCCCCGACGGGAACTGGCTCGCCACTTTGGAACGCGGCCAGATCCGCTTTGCCCCGGCAACGGGCGGAGCCGTCCAGCGGATCGGCCCCGGGACGGCATCCATCCGCTACCTCACCTGGCTGCCGGACAGCCGCCGGGTGGCGGTGCACGAGAACGTCTTCGACCGGAGCCGCCAGGAATGGTGGATCTACGACCGCGCCGACGGGAGGCGGAGTCCGCTGTGGCCCGACCGTCCGGAGGACGCCACGCCCCCGACCAGCGCCCTTGCCGAACTGAGCTGGTCCGCCGACGGGTCCGCCATCGCCGGGGTGACCCGGGCGGACGGCGTTTCGACCGTGTGGGTCATCGACGCCGGGGGCGTGAACGCCGCGCCGCGGGCCAGCGGAGATCGCCTGTCCTTTCCCGCCTGGTCTCCCGACGGGCGGATCGCTTGCCTCGTCCGCACCGGGGATCATCAGCAACTCCACCTCCCCTGCTCGGCGCGCGAGCCGCTCTTCGACGATCAGGAGGCCTACGGGCGCATCGCCTTCTCACCCGACGGCGAGTGGGTGATCTACGGGGTCCCCGGCGAGGGCGGTTTCCTCGACCTCTGGATGCGCCGGGTGAGCGGCGGCCGCCGCACCCGGCTCTCCGGGTTCGCGCGGGACGCCTACGCCCCGTCGGTGGGCGCGGGCGGCGAGGTCGTTTTCAAGAGCCAGGACTACCGCGTGTTCCTCGCCACGGCCCCGGCGGAGGGAGGTCCGTCGGAACCGCTGACCGCATTCCAGTCGGAGACGCCAACCTGGAGCCCGGACGGCAGCGAGATCGCCTTCACGTTCGGGAGCTGGCGGCACGTGACCGACGACATCCACTACCCCGACATCGCCCAGCACCTCGGCACGGTCCCGGTGAACGTCGAGGCGCCGCACTCGGCGCCCCGGCGCGTCGTGCGGCAGTCCTACTCCGAGGACCAGGGCATGCAGTGGTCACCGAACGGGCGGTGGATCGTCTTCCACACCCACGAGGAGTCCGACGACATCTGGCTGATGGCGGCCGACGGCTCCGGGGCCCACCAGATCAGCGAGGACGGGCACGAGACCGGCTGGGCGCGCTGGTCCCCCGACGGCCGCTTCGTGGTCTTCACGAGCTACCGGCGCGACGAGACCGGCGCTCGGCACGGCGGGCTCTACGTGATCGGGGTGGACCAGGAGACCGGCGAGATCACGGCGCCGCAGGTCCAGGTGCCGCTCGAGGGCTTCACGGAGGACGTGATCCAGGCGGAGTGGGCGGACGCGGGGGACACGCTGCTCTTCGAGTCGGCGGCGGCGGTCGGCCGGAAGAGTCTCTGGACGGTGCCCCGCACCGGCGGCGAGCCGACCCGCTTCCACGAGTTCGGCTCCGACCAGATCCACTCCGGGATCGGGGTGTCCCCCGACGGCGCCTGGGCGGCCTACGTGGACCGGGCCCCGGACGGCTTCTTCCAGATCTTCCGGGTGCCGGTGGGCGGCGGCGAAGCGGAACAGGTCACGTCGGACCCGACCCACAAGACCCAGCCCGCATGGTCACCGCTCGGCGACCGGATCGCCTTCACCGTCTTCAGCTACCGCGCCCACTTCTGGCGGATCCACCCGTTCTCGCTCGCGCGCTGACGGGCGCAGGATCGTTCGCTCTTCACTACCACGAGATGGCGAACCTCTGCTTCATCGCCGGCGTCCTCACCCAGGGTTCACCGGGCAGGTTGTCGACGAGAGTTACGAACACCCGGCGAAACGGTTCGCCTTTCGCCTCCCTCGCGAAGGTCTCGGCGTGGGTGGCCGGCAACAAGGGGCGCACATCGAGCAGGAAATGCGGATTCGCCAGCTTGGCGAACATTCGTTCGTGGGCCTGTGCCCGTGAGACGGCTTGGCCCGCAGCGGCCAGATACTGCCCGAGCGTCTTGACGATCCGATCGGCGTCGAGGCCTTCAAAGACCTCGAGCGCGTGCGCGAGGTCATAGAGATCGCGTCCCTTGTCACGCTGTAGCAGGGCGCGCAGCTTGGTCGCCAGCATTTCCTCGCGCGAGAACGTGGGGATGGTCGCTTCGCCCGCGAACCATGGATTCGCGACGACCAGCGGCAGCGCTGTCACTGTGTCGTATGCATGGATCTCGCGGGTGTTGATCTCGATCTTCAGCCGGATCGGCACGCCGCTCGAATCCTCAGCATCGACCCGGAATCGGAGTCTTGGCGCTACCGGGCTCTGATCAAACCGCGCCGGCCCCAACCACGACCCCAGCACGGCACGCAACTGATCCAGAATCGGACCAATCGGACCCGTGGCGGTGCGAACCAGATCAATGTCCTCCGAATAGCGCATCGGCTCGGGAAAGTGCAGCTTGTTGAGCGCCGTTCCACCTCGAAACCGCAAAGCGCCTCGGAGCATCTCGTCCGAGAAGATCTCGACCAGAGCGCGACTGATGATGAGATCTTGCTCGACCTGACGCGGATCCGCCCATGGAACCACGCGGCCCCAGGCAACGATGTTCTGAGCCGGGATCATGCGTCGGACTCCGGTGCCCCTCGCACCACGACGCGCCATCGGGGATCCCGCTTCTGTGGTTCCCTCCGAAAGTCGGGATCGGCCCTGGCTTGCCGATCGAGCTCGGTCCAGGGCAGCGGCTCTCGCGACCGCAGAGCCTCCCGCATCGCCCCTGTCAGGGCTTCATGGCCGAGATGTTCCAACAGGTGCCCCAGACGCTGCACGACCGGCCTCTCGACTGCCCCCGAAAGGGCCGCGAGCTGGTCGGGATCGATCTTCAGTGCGAGATCCGCGACAACCGTGTCGATCATGTCGATACCACCGGACGCCTGCGGATAACGCAGCAGATCGAGGGCAGTCAGCGCGGCCGAGGACACCTTCATCACGCCGGTGTCCGTCTTGCGCGATTCGACCCCAGCCGCCACCGGTCCCAGATCCTTGCGGAAATAGAAGGCGATCAGGCTGCGTCCCGCACGGATTCTCGGAAGACGCTTCGCCGAAACGACCTGAAACTCCATGACTGCCTGATGCGTCGCTCCGTGGAACTCCGCGGCCTTCAGAAGCCCGACGTAGTAGGCCTGCCCCTCATGCCGCATGAGCGCATCGACATACCAGGTCGGTGGCGGCGCCCCCCAGGCTGCAAATTGCGGAGGGACGACCACGTAGAACCCCTGCCGCGGATTCAGCAGCGCCTCCCGGCGCTGCAACCGCTCGGCTGCATCCAGGAACGCGCCGTGCCCGACCCCAAGCGCGTCCCGAGCTTCTTCGGCGGTGAACACCGTCCGGCCCGCGGAGAGCAGACCGCTGGCGTAGGCCGACAGAGCGGATCTTCGGTCGTGAATCATGTCGGATAATCCGCTTATAGCACGGATATTCTAACATGACTCGTCCATGCAGGATCTTCCGTTACTCGGCGTCCATCCGTGGGATCCACCCGTTCTCGCTCGCGCTCTGAGCGCCTCGCTCAACCCCGGAAGTACAGGTAGGCCATGAGGATCATGAGCAGCACCACGGCGGACCCCAGCACGTCCCGCCGGTCCCAGCTCGCGCGCGACCGCGCCCGCTGCTCGTCGGTCACCGTGGCGTAGGTCAGTCCCGAGATCCGTCCGGACGACGGCGGCTCGGTCAGGTAGCTGACGGCGACCATGACCACCACCGAGACGGCGAAGATGAAGAGGCTGTAGTACTGGAAGTAGATGTTGTTGACGATCCACAGGAACGATCCGGGGGCGTACCCGGCCTCGAACCCCGCCATCCCCATCGATACCGGCGTGTCCACCGCCAGCCGGAACACCCCCAGCACGAATCCGACGACCAGCGCGGCGAGGCATCCCCTGGCGTTCGCGCGCTTCATGAAGACCCCGAGGAAGAAGACCGTGAAGATCGGCGGCGCCAGGTACCCCTGGACACCCTGCAGGTACTGGTAGAGGCCCCGCGATCCCTGGATCACCGGGATCCACAGCAGACCAATGAGGACCATCGTCGAGGTGGCCACCCGCCCCACCCAGACCAGGCGCTGCTTCGAGGCCCGCGGGCGCCACTTCTGGTAGAGGTCCATCGTGAAGAGCGTGGACGAGGCGTTGAAGACACCTGCCAGCGAACTCATCAGGGCCGCCAGGAGTCCCGCAACCACCAGCCCTCGCACACCCACCGACAGAATGCTGGTCACGAGCAGAGGGAAGGCCGCCTGCGCGGCCCCGGGAATCACGTTCCCGTTTGCGTCGACCATCTGGCTGAGCGCGCCGTAGTCCCCAGTTCGCGCCAGGGCCAGCGCGATCATCCCCGGGATGATGAAGATGAAAGACCGGCAGCAGCTTGAGCATCCCGGCGAAGATGCTCCCGCGCCGGGCTTCGGTCTCGTTCCGGGCGCCCAGGGCGCGCTGCACGATGTACTGGTCGGTGCACCAGTACCAGAGGCCGATGATCGGCGCGCAGAGGAGCATTCCCGGCCACGGGAAGTTGGTGTTGAAGTACCACGCGATCCGGTTCGGCTCCAGCACCGGCGCCCAGGTCCCGTCCATCCCCTCCGGAATGATCGGCTTCCACAGGTTGAAGAGATCGGGATCGAGGGCCTCCCGGAATCCTCCCCAGCCCCCGAGAGCCGACAGCCCGAACCAGGTCAGGAGCCCCGAGCCCACCACCAGCACCAGCGTCTGCAGCGCCTCGGTGTAGGCGACCGCGCGCATTCCGCCCGCGACGGTGTAGATCCCGGTGAGCACGATCACGACCAGGGAGCCCACCCAGAAGCTGTTCAGGAGCCACGGGCCGAGTTGCAGTTGCACGTCCGGGAGCAGCGTCGCGAAGACCACCCCGCCCGCGAAGATCCCCACCGCGATCTTGGTCAGCACGTAGCTCACCAGCGAGATCAGCGAGAGCACCCAGCGCGCGGCGGGCGAGAAACGGCGCTCCAGGAACTCGGGCATGGTGTAGACGCGCGACCGCACGAAGAGCGGGACGAACACCCAGGCGAGCACGAGCAGGCACCACGCGTGCAGCTCGTAGTGCGCCAGGGCGACCCCGTCGGTGGCGCCCGACCCCGCGAGGCCGACCAGGTGCTCGGAGCCGATGTTCGACGCGAAGATCGAGGCCCCGACGATGAACCACCCGAGGTTGCGGTTGGCCAGGAAGTAGTCGTCCGGCGTGTCCTGGCGCCTCGAGAAGACCCAGGCGGCGAGTCCCCCCACCACCCCGAGGTAGGCGGCGATGATCAGCCAGTCGAGGGTCGCCATGCGGTCAGCGGGTCACGGGGGAAGTATGAGCCGCATGGAAGGTGAGCGCCGCACCAAGAGCGCCAGCCTGCCCTGCCTTAGTTGTCGGCGGCGCCGATCAACGGGGGCAGCTCTCGTGGATGCTCGGCTACGTAGTCCGCGCCTGCCGCGACCAGTTCGTCTCGACCGCGCAGGCCCCAGGCGCAGCCGATGGTTGAGGCGCCGACGGCGCGACCCAACTCAATGTCAATTCCGCTGTCACCCACGACCCAGATCCGCTCCGATCGGGCGCCAGTCCTTTCCACGACGGTGCGGACCAACTCCGGGTCGGGCTTGCGGCGTGGTAGCGAGTCTCCGCCGAGCGCGGTCTCGAAACGCGACGCGATCGCAAGCTCCTGGAGCAGCCGCCGCAAGGAAGCGGTCGGTTTGTTGCTGACAATCGCGAGCCTCGCCCACGCCAGGGCGTCGAGGGCATCCTTCATGCCGGGGTACAGCGCCGTGTGGCGGAGCGTCCGGCTCTCGTAGCGTCGAGCAAAGTCGCGGTGTAGCGCACGCACACGGGATTCCGTCGCAGCCGGGCCCAGGTGCCGTCGGAGCAACGGAAGGACGCCCTCTCCGATCCCGAAGCGTGCGCTCGGCCCATCAACGGCGGGCACTCCCGCCCTCGCCAAGGTCTCGTTGACCGCATCCGCGATGTCCCGCCACGTATCCGCAAGCGTGCCGTCGAAGTCGAAGATGACCAGTGCGCTTCTCACGTTTGACCCGTCTTCGGTTTCCGGGCAGGACCTTGCCGGCCCGACGACTTCTCGGGGCGAGGGGATGAGGTGAGCCTGGGCAACCGTTGTGGCGTCGACGACGGATGGTACGTGCGGCCACCGCACTGCGGTGCGGAGACCCCCGTTGTGCCCGGAAACGTGATCGGCAGGCCCCGGTGGCTGCGGACTGCAAGGAACGCCAGGAGTTCCGCTTCCATCGCGGCGCTCGACAGGCCGAACTGCGATGCATCCGACATCTTGACCGGGTCGGTCAACAGGCGTCCGACGCGCCGCTCGAGTTCCCGCACGATGGCCCGATTGCGCGCGCCGCCGCCAGAGACGATCCAGCGGGAGGGCACAAGGAACCGGGCGGCCAGAAGCTGTTCCACAGCCCGCGCGACGCAGGTGGCCGTGAACGCAGCCAGCGTCGCGCAACCGTCCGAAAGAGACAGCGCATCCAACTCGGGAACCAGCACCGGGTCTCGCACGTCGAGCGACTTCGGCGGACGAAGATCGAGGTAGTTGCGGCCGTCCCGGAGGATCGAGCCACGCTCGAGCGCCTCCAGCGTTCCCGCGTCGACATTGCCCCGAAGTGCGAATCCGCCGCCGCGATCCATCGCCTGCCCGTTCCTTCGGTAAACGAATCGGTCCAGCAGGGTATTGCCTGGACCGGCGTCAAAGGCGATCAACTCGGACAAGTGCGTCCGCACGATCGTGATGTTGCTGCAGCCCCCGAGGTTCACGAAGACGCAGGGGGCGACCCCGAGTGTTTGCGCGAGCACGTGGTGATAAACGGGAGCGAGTGGGGCTCCCTGGCCGCCCGCCCGAAGGTCGGCATCCCGGAAAGCCCCAACGACCGGAAGACCACACGCGTTTGCCATGCACTGCGCATCGCCGATCTGCACGGACGATCCCTCCTGCGGGCTGTGATAGAGCGTCTGTCCGTGGTAGCCGATCAGGTCAAGCTCACCGGCATCCATGTTCAACTGCCCCAGGAGCGCGCGGACGGCGGCGATGTGAAGGTCGGTGGACCTCTCGATCAGCGCCGCCATAGACGCTTCGGAACGCCCGAACAGTTGGCGGCTGAACAACCGAAAGGCTTGGGCGCCGTGACGTGCGGGTTGCCCGAGGGCTGCGTCGAGGTAGCGCACAGCGACCTCCGGAAAGACAACCTTGGCGCGATCGAGAGCGCCAAGCGACTCGCGCATCGCCAATTCGGCGGCCTTCATGAGGTGGTGAAAGGCACGGTCGCCCGTGGGGTCTTCGTACTGAAACGGATGGGCGCCAATGCGGTGAAGCAGCGCGTCGCCGTCCGTGCGAACCAACGCCGCTTCGATTGCCCCATCCATCGACGTCCCGCTCATCATCCCGACAGCGAGAAGCGGACCGTCGAATGGCGCGGTCGCGTGCTTGGGCCGTCGCCCCGTAGCCATTGCGGTCACCCCGGCTGAAACGATAGTTGGTGGGCGGCGAGAAGACGAGCCGGCCGGGGACGGCGCGCGGACCCACCGGCCTCCGTCCATAGAATCGGCTCCATGCGTACCGACTTCCCTACCCTGCCTCGCCGTCTTCGTGGGATCGCCCCGCTCGCGTGGTTCCTGCTGGCTCCCTGCCTGGCCGCCGGGCAGGGACAGACCCACACCTTCATCCCGGAACGCGGCTACCAGAGCTTCGCGGTCCGGGAGCCGGTGCTGCGGATCGCGCCCGGGGACACGCTGATCAGCGAGACCATGGGCGCGGCCTTCATGCCCGAGGAGGACCGGCATCTCGCGGGCGAGGTCGGCCCCATCTACATCGAGGGGAGCGAGCGCGGCGACACGCTCGCCATCCGTGTGGTGCGGCTGGAACTCAACCAGGACCGGGCGTTCTCGGGAACCTCGACCGGGTTCGCGGCCCTCACCATGACGCCCCAGACCGCCATGCTCCACGAGCCGGTGCCCGCGCGCCGCTTCGAGTGGAAGCTGGACCTCGAGGCGAACACCGGCACCCTCGAGCTGCCGGCGAGCGGCAAGGACCCGGTCACCGTCGAGCTCGAGCCGATGATCGGGCGGATGGCGGTCGCTCCGGACCGGGGCGAGGTCATCTGGAACGCCGCGCCGGGGAACTTCGGCGGCAACATGGACACCCCGGAAATCCGCGAGGGGGTGACCGTCTACCTGCCGGTCTTCGAGCCGGGCGCCTACTTCTACTTCGGGGACGTCCACGGCCTCCAGGGCGAGGGCGAGATCACCGGGACGGGACTCGAGACCACCGCCGAGGTGACCTTCGAGTTCGACCTGATCAAGGGCAAGGCCATCGCCTGGCCCCGGATCGAGAACGACGAATACCTCATGGTCGCGGGCTCGGTGCGGCCGCTGATGGACGCCTTCCGGATCGCCCACACCGAGATCATCTTCTGGCTCGAGGACGACTACGGCCTCGACCGCTGGGAGGCGCTACAGCTTCTTTCGCAGGTGGGCAAGGCGCGGATCGGGAACGTGGTGGATCCGCACTACACGGTGGTGGCGATGTACCCGAAGAAGTACCTGCCGCGTCCCTGAATCCCGAACAGGCCGCTGGCCACCCGACTGCCTCTCGAACGCGGACGATTGACAATATGTAGCCCCGTGGCTACATTCTGTCCGTGTTCGCGATCCGCAAGACGGAGGCCTACGCCAAATGGCTCGACGGGTTGCGGGATATCCGTGCCCGGGCCCGCATCCTTGTTCGGGTCGAACGGCTGGCCACCGGAAATCCCGGCGATGTCAGGCCTGTGGGCGAGGGAGTCTCGGAACTGCGGATCGCTTACGGACCGGGCTACCGGGTGTACTTCAAGAAGCAGAGCCGCACGACCGTGGTGTTGCTCACCGGCGGCGACAAACGTACCCAGAGCGACGACGTTCGGACCGCTCAGAGCCTCGCACGAAACCTGTAGGTAGAAACCATGACCAAGACCGCTACTTCACCTTACGACGTTGCCGAGCACCTCCGCACACCGGAGGAAATGGCGGCCTATCTGGAAGCCTGCATGGAGGAGGCAGCCGGCGATGCCGCGTTCGTCGCCAAGGCCCTGGGCGACATCGCCCGCGCCAAGGGGATGTCGCGGGTCGCCTCCGATGCCGGGTTGTCTCGTGAGAGCCTCTACAAGGCGCTCTCCGGGGACCGCAATCCCACGCTGGACACCGTTCTCAGGGTCCTGGGTGCCTTGGGTCTTAGGCTGCGCGCCGAAGCGGTTTCCGACTCGGGCGCATCATGAGGCGGAACAGTCAACGCACTTTGCGGGCCTGCGGCCCGCATGCCGGCTGTTTCCGGAGCAGAGCGAGAGCTCTGCGGAGACCCCTTGAGCACGACGGAGGGAAGTCGGCGCCAGCCGGCATCCATTCCTCGTAGCTCGGGAACCCGGCGTTCCAGGCCGGGGGCGCCACCGGGCCCTTCCGGAGGCCGGTGTTCCAGCCCGCGGGCGCCCTCGGGGCGATGCAGCGTTACGACGTGCGCGGCGCGGAGCGCCGCGCGTGCCGGTCAGAGACCGGCGTTCCAAGCGGTCGCGCCGCTAGCGCTTCGTGGGCTTGGGGTACTCGTGGTCGGGGTCGTCCTCGAGGAAGAGGGGGATCGGCGGGGGCGGGAGGCCCTGCTCGGCGCGGGCGGCGCGGACCGTCTCGCGCACGTCGGTGAGGAGCTTCCGGGTGTCGTAGAGGATGCCGTCCTTCATCAGGTACTTGATGGAGCCGATGCGCTCGGTGCGGGCGGTGGCGTGGTTCAGGCGGACCGTGCCGGTGCCGTAGAGCACCTTCAGGTTGTGGAGCGGGTTCTCCTCGAGGATCACGAAGTCGGCGATCTTCTCTTCCTCAATGCTCCCGAGCTGTTCGCCGAGCCCGAGGTACTCGGCTCCGTCGAGCGTGGCGGCCTTGATCACCTCGAGCGGGTGGAACCCGGCCTCCTGGAACAGCTCCAGCTCCTGCACGAAGCCGAACCCGTAGAGGTTGAACGTGTAGCCGGAATCGCTCCCCACCACGACGCGGCCCCCCCGGTTCTTGAACTCGTTCACGAAGGCCATCCAGAGCCGGTAGTTCTCCTTCCAGTTCAGCTCCACCTGGGTGGTCCAGTCGAAGAAGTAGGACGCGTGGTTGATGGCGCTCGGGCGGTAGAACTCCCAGAGGTTCGGGTGGGTGTAGACGGAATGCCACTCGTTCCGCTGCTGGCGCATGAGGTCCCGGGTGGCGATGTAGGCGACCCAGGTCGGGTGGATCGTGAAGTCGAGCTCCAGCAGCTCGTTCATCACCTCGTTCCACTTCTCGGAGAACGGCGGCGCGGCCTGCGCCCAGAGCCGACCCGCCTGGGTGAAGCGGTGGTACTCGTTGTTGTAGTTGTAGTCGAAGGGATAGTGCTGGATCGTCTTGTCCACGAACAGGGCCTCCGGCAGCCCGTACCAGTGGGTCATGGAGGTGAGCCCGGCGCGCGCCGTGTCGAGCGCGTTCATTCCGACCACGTCGAGCTGAGCGTGATGCGTGGTGGAGAGGAGGCCCTGCTTCCCCGCCTCGTCGAGGGCGGCCCGGAAGATGCGCGGCGCGGCGCCGAAGAACTTGATTCCGTCGGCGCCCTGCTCCTTGACCCACTGGACCCAGCGGCGGGCCGCGTCCGGATTGGTCACCGGCTCCTCGCCGTCGCGTCCGAAGACCACGAAAGACTGGATCCGGGGCGAGGTGATCTCGTTGTTCCAGGAGCGCTCCGCGTGATGGAGGAGCCAGCGGGTATTGAAGTTGCCGACGTCGGCGCCGGTGGCGATCCCGTGCGCCATCCACAGCTTGTGGATGTACTCGGTGGGGACGCGCTGCCCCGCTCCCTCGTAGTGCTGGTGGAGGTGCATGTCGAGGAACCCGGGCAGGATGTAGTGCCCGTGGAGGTCGATCTCCTCGTCGCCCGGCTGCGCGACCGGCCGGTCCTCCTCGTGGATCGGGGTGACCCCGGTGCCCACGTTGTGGATCGAGCGGATGATGTTCCCCTCCACGATGATGTCCACCGGGCCGTACGGGGGCGCCCCGGTGCCGTCGATCACGATGGGACCGCGCAGGATCACCCGGTCCCAGGGACCCTCGCCGTCGGTGCGGTCGGGCACCGGGTAGGGAATCTCTTCCTGGGCGGCCAGCGGCATGGCGACGGCGCAGGCCGCCAGAAGCGCGAACAGCAGGGTGGACAGACGGTTTCGAGACATGCGGAAGGCTCCTCCGGAAGCCGGGCAGTATCCCATATCCACCCGCCGTCCTTCCGGCGGATTCTTCAGGCGGTCAGGCGGTCGAGACGCAGCCGGTGGCGGTCGTCGAAGAGCCGCCGCGACACCACCCGCACCACTGCCAGCACCCCGAAGCCGGTCCCGGCGGCGATGAGCAGCAGGATCAGGATCTGGTAGCGGACGGCCTGGTCCACCGAGGCGCCGGCGAGGATCTGCCCGGTCATCATTCCGGGCAGGCTCACCACCCCGGCGGCCGCCATCGCGTTGAAGATGGGGATCAGTCCGGCGCGCACGCTCTCCCGGGCGATGTCGGACACCGCCGCTTCCCGCGTCTGCCCGAGCGCCAGCCGCTGCTCGATCACCTCGCGGCTGCGGACCACCGCTTCGGTAAGCCGCTCCGTGGAGAGCGACACCCCGTTCATCGTGTTGCCGAGCAGCATCCCGAGCAGCGGGATGGAGAACCGGGGCGCCCACCAGGGATCGGGCCCGAGCACCGCCGCGAGCGCGAACACGGTGAACAGGAAGGACGACAGGAACATCGCCAGGGCTCCCGCGAGATATCCCCAGCGTCCGGCCAACGGCCGCGCCTGGCGGATCTTCACCTCCCGCGCCGCCACCCCGAGCATGAACAGCGCCATCAGCCCGACGATCACGGGGTGGCTCGTCCCGAGCACGAACCGCAGCACGAGCCCCAGCAGCAGCAATTGCGCCGATCCCCGCGCGGCGAGCCAGAGGAGCTGGCGGGAGACGCCGAGTCCCGCCATCCGGTTCGCCAGCGCGAGCAGCACCACCGCCGCCGCGGCGGCGACGAGATCCCAGTAGCTGAGGGGGATCACGCCCGGGTCTCCTCCGGGGCCCGGCCCGGATCGGGAAGGCCGCGGACCTCGCCGGCCGGCAGAAGCAGGATCCGGTCCGCGGCCGCCACCACCTCGGGAAGGTGCGAGACCCACACCACCGGAGCGTCCCGCTCCCTGCGGTAGCGGTCGATCCGCTCGATGACGAGCGCCCGGTTGTCCTGGTCGAGGTTCGCGGTGGGTTCGTCGAGGAGCAGGACCTCGGGGGCGTTCAGGAGCAGCCGCAGGAGCGCCAGCCGGGAGCGCTCCCCGGTGGAGAGCAGCGCCGGGTCGGCGTTCCGGACTTCCGGGTCGAGCCGCAGCCCGGCGAGTTCCCCGGCGAGCGAGTCCCCGTCCGCCGGGAAGTGCTCGCCCACCACGGGACGCCAGAAACGCGGCTCCGCGGGAAGCAGGCCGACCCGGCGGCGCCACTCGGGGGCCGGGAGCGCGGCGCACGAGCGCTCGCCCCAGCGGACGCTTCCCCGGTGCGGATCGAGGTCCGCCAGCGCCCGCAGCAGCCGGGTCTTGCCCGAGCCGGACGGACCGGAGACCGCGAGGACCTCTCCGGGCGGCACCTCGAAGGAGACCGGCCGAAGCCCCGGAATCTCCAGATCGCGAACGGCGAACACGCTCCAATTGTGGCTCGGCGGGCGGACGCGGAACACCGGAGGGGCCGCCGGCCTCCGTACACTGACGGCGTGAGCGAGCAAGGCGGCCCGCCCCCGCGCCGGACGGCGTCCCTCGCGCGCTGCGCGGTCGCCGGAGTGCTGGCGGGGCTCGCGAGCCTCGTCCCGGGGGTGAGCGGCGGCACCATGATCCTGGCGTCCGGCGTCTATCCGGAACTCGTGGGCGCGGTGGCGGAGATCACCTCGGGCCGGCTCCGCCGCGCCTCGGTGGCCCGCCTCGCGGTCACCGTCGGATCGGCGCTCGTCGCGGTCTTCGGGGTCGCCGGCGCCGCCCGCGACGCCTTCGTCGCCTGGCCGGTCCTGTTCTTCGCGCTCTTCCTCGGGCTCACGCTGGGCGGCGCTCCGCTGCTCTGGCGGATGGCGGTGCGCCCCGGCCGGGGCTTCGGGGCGGGAGCGCTGGCGGGGGCGGCGGCCGTCGTGCTCCCGATCCTGTTCGCGGGCCGGGGGGCGCCGGCGGCCTCCGAACTCGCGGCATCGTCGCCGGCGTTCTTCGGGGCCGGAGCGGTCGCCGCGTTCGCCATGGTGCTGCCCGGAATCAGCGGCAGCACCCTGCTGCTCCTGATGGGGATGTACCTGCCGTTCCTGAACGCCGCGGACCGGCTGGCGGACGCGCTCGGCCCCCGTTCGGGGGATCCGTCCGCCATTCTCGCGGCCGTCTGGGGCGTCCTTCCGTTCCTGCTCGGCATCGCGCTCGGCATCGCCGTCGCCGCCCGGCTCGTGCGATACTTCCTCGGCGCCCATCCGCAGGCGACCCTCGGCGTTCTCTTCGGTTTGCTGCTGGGAGCGACGGCGGGGCTCTGGCCCTTCCAGACCATGAACGGCGTCTACTTCGCACCGACCGGCGCCCAGATCGTCACCGCCGGTCTGGCCCTCACCGGAGGGTTTGTGTTCACGTCCTTCCTCGGCAGCGGCAGACGGCGCGCCTGACAGCCCGACCACTCTTCCCAAAGGACCGCACTTCGTGCCCCAGACCTCCGCTCCGACCCGCACCTTCCTGAACACCGGCCTGCCGCTCTTCGGGGGCGTCTCCCACCGGGTGGCCGACCTCTCACCGGAAACGATCGCCTTCGGACGGCGCGAGATCGAGCTCGCGGAACACGAGATGCCGGGCCTGATGGCCCTTCGCGAGCGCTACGCGGCGTCCCGGCCGCTCGCCGGCGCCCGCATCACCGGATCGCTCCACATGACGATCCAGACCGCCGTCCTCATCGAGACCCTGCTCGACCTCGGCGCCGAGGTGCGCTGGGCGAGCTGCAACATCTACTCGACCCAGGACCACGCCGCCGCCGCCGTGGTGGCCGGACGCGGCGGCGGCGCCGATGATCTCCGTGGCCCAGCGGTGTTCGCGTGGAAAGGAGAGACCCTCGCCGAGTACTGGTGGTGCACCGCGCAGGCGTTCGACTGGCCGGACGGGCGCGGACCGAACCTCATCCTCGACGACGGCGGGGACGCCACCCTGATGGTGCACAAGGGCGTCGAGGTCGAGCGCGCCGGGACGGTTCCGGCGCCGGAATCGGCGGAGAACGAGGAACTCGGGGTCATCTACGCGCTGCTCGCGGCCGCCGCCGAGGAACGGCCCGGCTGGTTCGGCGAACTGGCCGCGGGCATCGCGGGGGTCACCGAGGAGACCACCACCGGCGTCCATCGCCTGGCGCGCATGCACCGCGAAGGGTCGCTCCTGTTCCCGGCCATCAACGTCAACGACTCGGTCACCAAGAGCAAGTTCGACAACGTCTACGGGATCCGGCACTCGCTGGTGGACGGCCTCATGCGGGGCACCGACGTGATGCTCAGCGGCAAGCTGGCGGTGGTGCTCGGCTACGGGGAGGTCGGAAAGGGCGCCGCGCAGTCCCTCGCCGGCCAGAAATGCCGGGTGGTGGTGACCGAGGTCGACCCGATCTGCGCGCTCCAGGCGCTCATGGACGGGCATCAGGTCGTCCGGCTGGAGGACGTCGTCGAGGAGGCGGACGTCTTCATCACCGCGACCGGCAACGTCCGGGTGATCGGCGTGGAACACCTGCGGCGCATGAAACAGAACGCCATCGTGGGGAACGTCGGCCACTTCGACAACGAGATCGACCTGGCCGGACTCGGGGCGGAACCGGGGATCCGGCAGCAGAACATCAAGCCCCAGGTGGATGCCTGGATCTTTCCGGACGGCAAGCAGATCCTCGTGCTCTCGGAGGGCCGGCTGCTGAACCTCGGGAACGCCACCGGCCATCCCAGTTTCGTCATGAGTTCGAGCTTCGCGAACCAGGTGCTCGCGCAACTGGAGCTCCACCAGCGGCCCGACAGCTACGCGCTGGGCGTCCACGTGCTGCCGAAACACCTCGACGAAGAGGTGGCGCGGCTCCATCTCGACAAGCTGGGAGCGCGGCTCACCCGGCTGACCCCGGAGCAGGCCGACTACATCGACGTTCCGGTCGGGGGTCCGTACAAGCCGGATACGTACCGGTACTGACCCGTGGCGGACGACCGGACGGAAGGGCCGGCGGGACCCCGATCGGCGGACCCGCGGACGGCTGCCCTGGTCGTCCTCTCTTCGGCGGTCCTTCTTGGCGCCGCCTGCGGCGTCGTGTGGCTCCTCTACCGGTTCGTCTCCGCGTTCTCCCACGTGCTGCTACCGCTCGCGGTGGGGGGGCTCGCGGCGCTGGTGTTCAAGCCGTGGTTCCACGCCTTCCGGACGCGCTTCCGCCTGCCCGCCTGGGCGGCGCTCATCGGCGTCTATCTGTCGGTGGCGGCCGTCCTCGCCGGTTTCGCGCTCGTCTTCGGACGCCTGCTCGCGACCCAGCTCGGCGACCTCGCCCAGCAGGCGCCGACGTTTCTGGAAAACGCCTACGCCTGGGTGGTCGCGGAGACGCCGACCTTCGTGGATTTCTTCGAGAACCACCCGGTGGGACAGCAGATCCGGGACTTCGTCCTGAGCCAGCAGGCCGCCCTCCTCCAGGGGCTCGCCCGGGTCGGGGAACAGGCGATGGCGGCGAGCGCGGGGATCCTGCGCGGCGTCGGGACGCTGCTCTCCTGGGCGGTCCTGCCCCTCTACTTCGGTTTCTTCCTGCTCTGGGAGCCGCCGCCCACCGACACCGCCCGGATGCTGCCCTTCCTGAAGCCGCGGACCCGCGACACGGTGGTCCGGCTCACCGGCGACTTCGTTTCGATCCTGATCGTCTTCTTCCGCGCCCAACTCGTGGTGGCGTTCCTCCAGGGCCTGCTGGTCGCGATCGGGTTCACGGCGATCGGGCTCGACTACGGCTTCGTGATCGGCCTGGGGCTGGGCGTCCTGACCATCATCCCCTACCTGGGGACCGCCGTCGGGTTCGCCGTCGCGGTGCCGCTCGCCTGGATCCAGCCGGACGGGGGCCTCGTGCTCGCCGCGCTCGCCGCCGGGGTGCTGATCGCCGTGCAGTTGATCGAGGGCTGGATCCTCACGCCCAGGATCATGGGCGACCAGACGGGACTCCACTGGATGGCGATCATCGTCGCGCTGCTCTTCTGGGGAAGCGCGCTGGGCGGCCTCACCGGCACGCTGCTGGCGATCCCGCTGACCGCCTTCGCGGTGTCGGCCTGGCGGCTCGTGCGGGAGCGCTACGTGGTGGAGGTCGTGTAGGGCTGTAGGTCCGGACGACGCGTACGGCTTGGAACGCCGGTCTCCGACCGGCACGCGGCCCGAAGGGCCGCAGTCTGCCGGTTCCACAGGGTTCCGCAGTGTGCCCTGACGTTCCGCTATAGCTACCGTTATTCAACGGTTTACGGTGCTATACTGTTCCTCATCGGAACGCCGCAGACTCCCTCGTTCCCGCTCCATTCGTGTCCCCCACACGGTCCCCGCAGGAACGCCCATCCATGACCGAACGACCCTACCGACTCTCCGCGAGATTCGTCGAGACCATCCGGGAACCCGGATGCTACGGCGACGGCCGCGGCTCCGGCGGACTCTCCCTCCGGGTGAGGCGGATCGCCCGCGGCCAACTCTCGAAGTCCTGGCGGCAGCGCGTCACCGTGGAGGGACGTCCCCGCAACCTCGGACTCGGGACCTGGCCCCACGTCAGTCTCGCCGCGGCGCGCCAGAAGTGCGTGCTGAACCTTGTGGCGCGCCAGCGCGGCGAGCTCGTGACCGGCCGCCGGCGGACGGTCCCCACCTTCGAGGAGGCCATCGAGAAGGTGATCGCGGTGCACCGGGCCGGCTGGAAGGGCGGCGGACGGCAGGAGAAGCTCTGGCGCGCCACCCTTCGAGACTACGCGATGCCCAGGCTCGGAGGGCTGCCGGTGAACCGGATCCACACGGCGGACGTGATGGCGGTGCTGCAGCCGATCTGGAACGAGAAGCGGGTGACGGCGCAGCGGGTGCGGCGGCGGATCTCCGCGGTGATGCGGTGGGCGGTGGCCCAGGGCTACCGGGAGGACAACCCGGCCGGGGAGGCCATCGGCGCGGCGCTGCCGCGGAACGGCGTCCGGCCGAGGCACCATGCCGCCCTTCCCTATGCCGAGGTGGCCGGCGCCATCGAGGTCGTGCGGGGGTCCGGGGCGTATCCGCCGACGGTGCTGGCGTTCGAGTTCCTGGTGCTGACGGCGTGCCGGAGCGGCGAGGTGCGCGGCGCGCAGTGGAAGGAGATGGACCTTGCGGGCCGGGAATGGCGCATCCCGCCCGAGCGGATGAAGACGGATCGGGAGCACCGGGTGCCCTTGTCCACACGCGCGCTCGCGGTGCTCCGCGAGGCGCGAGAGTTCGCGGACGGCTCCCCGCTGGTGTTCCCTTCGGCCCGTGGCGGCCCGCTGTCCGAGGTGGCGATCTCGGCGCTGGTCCGCCAGCTCAAGATCGGCGCGGTGCCGCACGGGTTCCGCTCGAGCTTCCGTGACTGGGCGGCGGAGTGCTCCGACGCCCCTCGGGAGGTGTGCGAGCTGGC
>JAJDVI010000080.1 GCA_022826195.1 Acidobacteriota bacterium | reverse complement strand
GAAACCGGCCCCACCCCTCGCCGGGATCGAGTCCGAGGTGGTGGGCATCCGGGCCGGATGAAACAAAGCCGCGCATTCTAGTGGCGGTCAGGGTGCCACTGACGGCGGCGAGCGCCGCCGGGGCCGCCAGCGGCTGGGTTGACTTGGGGAGGTCACGGGAGTCCGGCTCTCCCTCGGCGGGTCCCCTACCTATCGAGCCACGCCTGGAACAGGTCGTTCACGTCGTCGAAGTTGTCGCTCCACCAACGCCAGTCGCTGCGGAGGGCGTGTCCCATGTTCTCGGGCGCGCCGGGCAGGTGCGGCGCGAGTTCCACTCCCGACCCGACATGTGTGGTGACCAGCGGCAATGCCGACCTACGGGAAGGGCTGTACGCCGTGTGGCGTGAGAGCATCGCGATGGCCTGGGCGGAGGAGCCGAGGCGCACGAACCGGTACGCCTGCGAGAGCCGCGGTGTTCCGCGCACAATCCCCTGTTGACCGATGTCCACCACCTGACCGTGCCAAACAATGGTGAACGGGTGTCCCTGCAAGAACCGGGCGTGAAACATTCGCCCGTTGAAGGAGGTCGACATCACGACTTCTCCGGTGGCGAGCATCTCCACCGGATCATCCGCGCCCACCCACCAGCGGATGTGATCGCGCAGGCCGTCCAGTCGGCGCAACGCCCGCTCCTGGCCGGCTGGCGTGCGGAGCGCGTTGTACACCTGCGCCGGCGGGACGCCGTCAGCCATTAGGGCGAACTCCAAGTTGACCTGAGGCGAGCGCCGCATGCCGCGGCGCCCCGGGAAGCGCGCAACATCGAAGAAGTCAGCGACCGTGGTGGGCTTCTCGTGGGGGAATCGTTCCTCGTTGTACGCGTAGATCGTCGAGTACACAGAAGCGCCGACACCGCACTCCGTCGTTGTGTCCTCCAGGAAGTCGTCCTCCGCTGGGGTGCCGTCCGCGGCGGGTGCCAGCATCACCCAAGGGATGGGCTCCAGCAGTCCTTCGTTGCAGCCACGGACCGCGTCGAAGATTTCCAAGTCTACGACATCCCACTCGATCTCGCCCGAGGTGACCTGTGCCCGTATCTCTTCAAGCCCGCCACTGTACGTCAGCTGCCGAACCGTGAAACCGGTGCTTTCTTCAAACGGTCGGTAGTAAGCTTCTACACTCGCCTCCGTATAGTAGCCACCCCACGAGACCGCCGTAAGCTCCTTGGGATCGTTGCCATACCAGCAGTTGGTGAAGCTCAACGGGGCCAAGATTGCGAAGACAAAGAGTCCGGCGAGCGTGCGTCGCTCCGACGACAGTACGAAGCGGCCCGCACGTCCTTCGCAATCCGCACCTCCCGGTCGTCGAGACAGAAATGGCGGCCAAAGACCACTGGACTGCGTCGGGCGTTTGTTCCAGAGCGGTCGGCCTGTCGGCACGCGCACGGATCGTGCTTCTGGAAGCCATCCGCGACGGTTCCACGAGGGCGACTGTCTCCTAGGAAACGCCACCTGGGTTCGGCCATCCGGCATCGTCATCAAGGCAGATTATCTCCGGCCGGGAGCAGACGCCGCACGCGTAAGGAGTGGATGAGTGCTGTGCCGCACGCTGACGAGATGTCGCAGGTGGGCCGGCAGATGATGAGAGATCGAGGAAGAAGTCACCGCATCAATCGCCTATCCTGATGAGTTCGGGGTGCCACTGGCGGCGGCAAGCGCCACCGGAGCCGCCAGCAGCTGGGGTACTTGGGGAGGTCACGGGACTCCGGCTGTCCCGATTCTGAGCGAGAGAGACTACCCGGTGGCGCGTGGTATCGACCTGGCCTGTCGGTTGCGTATCGCGCAAGATGCCATTCGGCACGGTGAAGAAAAACCCTGTCCACCGGGCGATGGAGGCCGCGAATCTGAAGTCTCCCTCCGCGCGGGATGCGGTGGATGTGGCGACCGTGTGTTGGCTCCAGCGCTTCGGCGCGTTCCACAGTCGCCTCCCGCAAGACGGGCAAAGCTCGAAATTCTCCCACGGACGAGCCACTGAGCCCCCCGAGAACGGGTGGTTTGTTTCCGTCCGGCGACGGATCTCCGCAGCGTCCCCGACGGCAGTCTAAGAAAGCGGCGATCTCGCTGCCCTTCACTGAGAGGACGGCGACCGGGTCCACGAAACCTTGGAGGCCACTATCGACTTGTGCCGGAAGTTGCGCTACAGGCACAGCCTTCTACCACCCTTGGGTGCTCCGATTTACCTTCGGTCTGGCAATCGGCTTCCGCAGGGGCCTCATGGTCGACCAAATGGATATCGGATAATGAGCACCATGAGCAAAGCCATTCTGATCACGGGAGCTTCCTCCGGCATGGGCCGCGAAGCTGCAATCCTCCTGGCCCGCGAGGGCCACCGTGTCTACGCCGGCGCCCGCCGGCTGGACCGCATGCAGGACCTCGCCGAACACGGAATCACGGCAGTCGAGATGGACGTCACCAGCTCCGACCACAACCAGCGCGCGGTAAACCGGATGATGGACGACGGGGGGCGCATCGACGTGCTTATCAACAACGCCGGCTTTGGCCTCTACGGTCCGGTCGAGGACGTTCCACTCGACGACGCCCGGTATCAGCTCGAAGTGAACCTCTTCGGCCTAGCTCAACTCACTCGGCTGGTCCTGCCGCACATGCGAGCGCAGGGTTCGGGTCGGATCATCAACACATCGTCCATGGGTGGCAGGATCTTCACGCCCTTCGGAGCTTGGTATCACGCGACCAAGCACGCCCTGGAGGGATGGTCAGACTGCCTGCGACTCGAGACCGCACCCTTTAACATCCAGGTCGTGCTTATCGAGCCGGGCCTGATCCGAACCGAATTCGGGCAGGTTCTGGGAGGCGGGCTCCAGAAGTACTACGAGGGTTCCGCGTACAAGGCTCAACTCGATCGATTCTTCGCCATGATGTCCGATCCGAAGGCCGCGAATCGCGGCACGGACGCCGAGGTTCTCGCTCGAGTGTTTCTTGAAGCAGCGACGACCGCCAAGCCGCGCCGACGTTACGTCAAGGGCGCAACGGCACGGCCACTGCTCTTTATTCGGAAGTGGTTCGGTGACGGGATATATGAAGCCGTGCTCCGTCGCACTTTTGGATGACCGAGTTCCAGCCAGCTGGCGCACCGCAAGGCGACCATGACGAACGAATCTCCACAAAACGACGAGGAAAGATGTCCCCCCTAGTAATGAACAACCCAGAGATACGTCGAAGAGCTAACGCCGCTACCCACGGAGGCTTAACCATTGTGAAAGCGATTCTCCTGGCGGTGGGCTTCCTGATGGCGCCCTCGCTCGCCGCGGCCCAGGACGGCGGCATTTCGGGGACGGTGACCGACTTCGGCGGCGGGGCGCTTCCCGGGGTGACCGTCGAGGTGTCGGGCTCGACGCTGCCCGGTCCGCGAGTGGTCGTCACCGACCGCCGCGGAGAGTTCGCGGCCGCCGAACTCCCCCCCGGCGACTACCTCGTCACCTTCAGCCTGGCCGGGTTCGAACAGCTCGAGCGGGAGGTGGAAGTGACCGCGGGAGACACCCTCACGGTGGACGCGGAGCTGCAGCTCGGCGGACTCTTCGAGGAGGTCACCGTCTCGGTGACCGGCACCGCCATCGAGGCGCCCGCCATCAACATGCCCCACGCCGTGACCGTGGTCAGCCGCGAGACGCTGGAGCAGCAGGGAAGCACGCAGCTCGTGGATCTCTTCCGCAACCTGACCGTCAGCCACGGCGTGGTCGGCGAACGGAACAGTTGGTACAACTCGAACCAGCCGGCGACGCTCACCGAGAACGTGGCGAACGTCAACCTGCGCGGCCTCGGCGCCTCGCGGACGCTGGTGCTCTTCAACGGCCGGCGCCACGTGCCGGTCCCGGCGCGGCTGATCGGCGGGCGCTTCGTGGACGTGAACACGATCCCCTCCATTGCCGTCGGCCGCCTGGAGGTGCTCAAGGAAGGCGCGTCGGCGACCTACGGCTCGGACGCGGTCGGCGGCGTCGCCAACTTCGTCACCCGCAGCGACTTCCGGGGCTTCGAGATCAATGTCGCGCACGACTATTTCGACGGCGGGGGCGACACCACCGTCGCCGGAATCTGGGGCCTCGACATCGGGTCTTCCAGTGCGGTCCTCTCCATGGAGCGGGTCGGCCGCCAGGAGTTGCAGATGGTGGAGCGTCCCTGGACGCTCGACCGCCTCAGCGAGTATCCCCCGGGGACCCGCGGGGGCTGGTCGAGCCTGGGCAACCCGGGCACCTTCGCGGTGGGCGCGCCGGCGCCGTGGACCGCGGACGTCTTCGATCCGCGCTGCAGCGACTTCGGCGGTATCGACGAAGGCTGGACCTGCCGTTTCCGTTACGCCCCGTACGACAACCTGATCGACGAGCAGCAGCAGACGCGCGCCTTCCTCGAGATCAACGGCCCGCTGAGCGAGGGGATCGAGTACCACCTCGAGGGACTGTGGTCGAGCGCGGTCATCCCGAACTGGTACACGACGCCGTCCTACCCGCCGTTCCCGCTCACCAGCACGACGATCATGGAGGTGGCGGCCGACCACCCGGGACGCCAGGCGTTCTGCGCCGCCTACGCCGGTGACCCGAAGGCCGATCCGAACGGGGCGTGCCTGGAGGACTCCCCGTGGTACCTGAACGGCCGCCCGTTCGGGAACTCCGGGCCCGGACGCCGGCTGCGCCGCGAGTCGCAAACCCAGCGGATCGCCGGCGATCTCCACGGGGAGTTCACGCTGGCCGGGCGGGACGCCCACTGGGACGCCGGCCTCAGCTACTCGCGGGCCGAGGGCAACATCAACCTGCCGGCCGTCTATACGGACCGGATCTTCCGCGCCTTCCGCGGTTTCGGCGGCCCGGGCTGCGGCGTCGGGGTGACCGCGGACCCGGCCTCCCCCGCCGGCATGGCGCTCGGTCCGCTGGGCGGCGCGGTGGCGGGCCAGGGCCCGTGCATGTACTTCAACCCGTTCAGCAACGCGATCCAGTTCTCCGACCAGCCGGGGTCGGCGCTCGAGAACGCCGCCAACCCGGATTACATCGCCAGCCTGGCGAATTCCGAGGACCTGCGCCTCTGGCTCAACGAGGAAGTGGACCTCTTCAGCACCACGGACATGTTCGTGGCCGACTTCACCGTGAACGGCAACCTGGTCGAGAACGTGGCCGACTTCGCCCTCGGGTACCAGTACCGGCGGACGCACGCCGACGGCAACCCCAACGATCCGGGCGACGTGACGGTCAACCCCTGTCCGGTCGCGGGCGACATGAACTGCGCGGCGGGAAAGCGGTTCGGGCCCTACCTGTTCACGAACGTCCACCGCCCCTACGACGCGAGCCAACAGGTGCAGCGGCTGTTCGGCGAGCTGGCCCTGAAGCTCGGACCCCGCCTGGACACCCAGATGGCCGCCAACTACGAGTTCTACGACGTCGCCGGCAGCCGGGTGAACAGCTTCGACCCGAAGTTCGGCTGGCGGATCCAGGCGGCCGAGAACCTCGACTACTCGCTGTCCTTCCGCGGCTCGGTGCAGACCACCTTCCGGACTCCCTCGCTGGACGACCTGAACACCAGCCCGCTGACCACCCTGGAGTGGATCTCGGAGACCGGCGCCTACCAGGCGGTGGACCGGTTCGGGCGCACGGACCTCGTCCCCGAGCGGGCGTTCACCTTCAACACGGGGGCGGTGCTCTTCCTGCAGGGGGGCGTCGAGGCGACGGTGGACTACTGGCGCTACGACTTCGAGGACGTGATCGGATCCATGCCCTACGACTCGATCTCGAGCCTCTACGCCAGCGGCGACGCGGCCTCCCGGAACGCGGTGGCGCCGTTCATCATCTGTCCCGGCGGCCGGGCCTCGGAGCTGGCGCCAGGGGACCGCTGCGAAGCGCAGAACCTCCAGCGCATCCAGATCGACCTGGTGAACTGGCCGGGACTGACCACCTCGGGGATCGATACCCACCTGGCGGCCCGCACCGACGCGGGGCCGGGACAGGTCTCGCTCAGTTGGGACTCGACCTACACCCTCGGCTACGACACGAAGGAGTTGCTGCTCGAGGGCACCGACCTCGTCCTGCGGGAGGAAGAGGAGCACGCCGGCTTCCTGAACTTCGCGCACCCGATCGCGGTGCCCCTGCCCCGCTGGAAGAGCCGCTGGCAGGCCGCCTACAGCTGGAACGACTATCGGCTCGCGAGCTACGTGAACTACATCTCGTCCTACGAGGACCAGGGGGACGACGAGATCGTGCCCGTGATCGATCCGTTCCTCACCTGGGACATGAGCTTCCTGTGGCGCGCTCCCGGCGGCGTGAACCTCACGGTCTACGGCCTGAACCTGACCGGGCGGATCCCCCCGTGGGTCAACATCGAGCAGGCCTACGACGGCTTCACCCACGACCCCAAGGGGCGGCGGATCAAGGCGTCGCTGAGCTGGCGGTTCGGGAACTAAGTGGCGGGGCTGGCTAGGCGCATTCCCTCATGGAGACAACCCGCGGCTGGTGACGCTGTCGGTTTTGAGGAAGGCGGGTTTTGTCCACCGGGGCACCGGGGCGACGAGTCTGGACTACCCCGGGTCGTGCCACGCGGTTGGGACGCTGTCTGAGAGCCTTGGCTCAGCCCGCACGCACGGCGACTGTGTGGTGCTTCGGCAGCTTGCGATCTAACGAACTACGTTAGGCAGATCCGCAGTCGGTACCGGGCGTACGTTGACCATTTCAGGCGACTCGACACTGATAACCGGTGACCGGTGCGGCGAGCACAACATCCCGATGCGAGGCCCAATGACAACCGAGAACAGTGAAGGATGATCAGGACGGTCTAGGTTGTCGAGTCCACGCGGGTTCTCCATCTTGCACATGACACGAGGGTATACGGAACATGGCTGAATATGGCGCGCAGCAGGTTTGGGAGTGAGGCTCCTGAGTAGTCAGCGATGTTGACCCTCCCCGTCGGAATCACGGTCTAAATCGGTCCACTCCGAGAGGTGCGCTCAACTGATTGTGTAGTAGAGTGCTGCTCGGTGAGTCGCGAGCTACCAAGCGAATTGTCCCCTTCCTCACGGGGTCGGGCTCGCTGCTCTGGGCTGGATGACCGTCGCAATCGACGGTCATGCGTTGGGCTCGCCGACAGCGGCTCACAACTGGCCGAAGGGAGCACCGACGCTAGGATCCGACGCTTGCCGACACTCGGCGGCCCCGTAATCGGATTTTCCGGTATCTACGATGGCTCGGAGTTCGTCGGGCTGGGTTTGGAAACTGTGGGTCGTGTGCGGCGATTTGCGGCCATTCTTCGCGGCGAGCTGCTGAAGTACGAGGAGACACGTTGCCAACCGGCGGTTGAACACGAACCCACCGGGGATGCTTCGGGGTACAGACAGGCGAGACTGCGGGAACGACTCTAGCGGTCTGAGCCGTTGGCGGGAACAGTCGGGCGATGGACGAGCGGCGCGTGGCGTCCGGGGGTCGGTATCGGATCGCGGGCGGGCAGCGCGGAGCGAGGCGGGGGTGGTGAGCGGGGTGGTGCCGGCGCTGCGTCAGTCGGCCTCGTGGCATCTCACGCGGCGGGGTGGAGGGTTTGCCCGGAGCCGCCGGCGCGTAAGTGTGGGGCGACGCGGTCCCCGGGGTGCTCGACGAGGTCCGCGCTCCGGGGGCGCGAGGCGCGCCCGAAGGGTTCCGCTGCCGGGATCCGGGACCGCGGGCGATTCCGGGGACGGGAGCGGCGCTGTGAGCCTCCGACGGTGTTGGTCCGCGTCGAGAGGCGTTCGGAGGCTCCTGGGGCCACGGACCTCGCGGTTTCCGGCCCGATTTAGGCCAGTGCCGCCGTCGACGGCCCCGATCAGGCGACCGGGGTGGGCCGTGTCTCTGGCGCGGCGGGGAGGTATGCGGGGGTGGTGAGCCAGGTGTTGTCGTCGCTGCGCCAGCCGGTCAGAGTGCGGGCTTCCTCGACCGCGCGCCGGCCTTCGATCCGGCTCATGTGGAGGACGAGCGAGATGCCGTTCACAATGTTGCGGCAGATAGCGTCCCACGGCAGGTCGCGGGCCTGCATCGCGCAACTGGCGAGCCGGTCGAGCGCCGAGGTGGCGTTGTTCGCGTGGATCGTCGTGAGGCTGCCGCCGTGGCCGGTGTTGAGGGCCTGCAGCAGGTCCGCGGCTTCGGCGCCGCGGATCTCGCCGACCACGATGTGGTCGGGGCGGTGGCGGAGTGAGTGCTTCACCAGGTCGCGGACGGTGGTGGCGGACCTCCCGAGTTCGCGGGCCTCGAAGCGCACGGTGTTCGGCTGGTGGATCTTGAGTTCGAGCGTGTCTTCGATGGAGACGATGCGCTCGGCCGGGTGCAGGAGCGAGATGAGGGCGTTCAGCATCGTGGTCTTGCCGGAGCCGGTGCCGCCGGCCACCAGGATGTTCCGGCGCTCGGCGAGGGTCGTCCGGGCGGCGTCCAGAACGGTCTGCGGGAGCGAGCCGGCCGCCACGAGGTCCTCGGGGCTGAAGCCGCGCTTCCCGAAGCGCCGGATGGTGATGGCGACCTGGGGCGAGGCGGGCGGCACGCAGATCGCCACGCGGGAACCGTCGTCGAGGCGGGCGTCGAGGGTCGGCTTGGCCTCCGGGTCGAGGCCGAGAGGCCGGGCGATCTGGATGGCGGCGCGGTGCAGCACGCCGGCGGTGAGCTTCGGCGCGGGGAACGGTTCGAGGCCCGCGCCAGCGCGTTCGACCCAGACGTTCGCCGGCCCGTTCACCATGAGTTCCGTGACGGCCCCGTCGTCGAGCAGGGTGTCCAGACCGGGGAGGAACCGCTTGAGGTGGGTGATGCGGATGCTCACAGCTGGCCGGACTCCCGGGCGCGCCAGTAGGGGCGCTCCCGGGGGAGGTAGTGCGGCTTGAGGTAGACGCGGGTGGCGGGCTGAGCGTTCGTCCCGTCGTAGGGGAGGATGATCGCCTGGCAGTTCTCGAGGAGGGAGAAGGAGCGGGGGTGGAAGAGCGGCTCCCGCTGCTCGCGGTAGGACTTCGAGGTCCCCAGGGTGCCTTTCGCCCCGCCGGCGCGGGCGGTGATGACCGAGAACCCGGGCTTCGCGGACTCGGTGAAGGAGTAGGACGGGGAGAGCCGTAGGACCTTGCCGCACATGTTGGAGGCCAGTTCGGCGCTGCTGTCGTCGCTGAGGGAGAGGAAGACCTTGGTGCGGAGGGTCTGGAGAAGCGTGCGCCAGGCGTCCTGCCCGGACAGCACGCTCTTGAGCGAGCTGATGGACTGGGTGGCGACGATGGGGATGACCCGCGACTGGCGGGTGAGGGCGAAGGCCTTTTCGTCACCGGCGGGGTCGTCCTCTCCGACGGACGCGAAGCTCTGGTATTCGTCGCAGAGGAAGACGGCGGGGCGGAAGTAGCGGTTGGGGTTGGTCTTGATCGCCGCCGGGCGGGTGAGCAGCGTCTGGAGCCAGGCGTTCTTGAGGAGGACGCCGACGGTGCGGGCGAGGGCGGGGTTGGCGCCGGCGGGCATGTTGAGGGCGATGACCCTGCCGGACTCGATGAGTTGCTGGAGGGGCGGGAGGCGCTCGAGGAGGCCGGTGGCGGCGGTGGGCGTCGCGCCGGGCGGAGGCGGCGGGAGGTCGGCGGGGACGGGCGGCGCCGGCCGCGGCGGAGGCGGGCAAAACACGCGGGCCACGTCCGGGAGGTCGAACATGGAGAGGAAGACGCTGACGCCTTCGACGATGGAGGTGCGGAGCTTGGGGTCGAGCTGGAGCCAGTCGTACTGGTACCAGCGGGCGATGGCGGCGACGCGCTGGGCGTGCTCGCTCGGCGGCCCGCTGTCCTCTTCGACGGTGGACGGGATGCCGAGGGAGTGGAGCGTGTCGAGGAGTTCTTCGTCGTAGGGGGTCCGGGCGCGGTCGCCGCTCGCGGGCTCCCATGCGTACTGGTTGAGGCGCTTCGGGTGGAGGGCGACCGCACTGCCGGGGATCAGGATGTGGGGGATCGGCGGCGGGCCGGAGAGGGCGTGGGCCTGTTCGATCTTCTGGGCGATGCGCGTCGGGTCGATGGCGCAGTGGTAGAGGTCGCGGAACGTCACCCACTGGTCGGGGAGCGCGCGGTGGAGTTCGATCAGCCAGCGGATGAGGTTGGTGTACGCCTGCTGCCAGAAGGGTTCCCTGCTCTTGCCGAAGAGCTGGTTCAGGAGGGACGCGACGGTGTAGGCGAGCGAGTAGCTGTCCAGGGCGGACGCCAGGGGATTCCACTGCCAGCGGCCCCCGAGAGCGAGTTCGGTGTAGTCCTCTCCCCGGCCGGCGTCTTCGAGGATGGCCCGGATGTCGTGGCAGAAGTCGCCCTTGACTTCGAGGACGAGAGCGGCGGCCCGCTTCCGCGGGTCCGCGGACTGCCACGAGAGGAGTTGCTGTGCGAAGGGACGCATGCAGGCGGAGGTCTTGCCGGTCCCGACGGCGCCGAAGATGGCGACCCCGGTATAGAGGCCCCGCTCGGGGATGGTGAGCCAGGCGGGCCGCCTGATCTCGCGCGCCTCGGTGGGATGGTGGGTTTCCCCGACCACGAGAGAGGGAGAGTCGTCGTCGGGTGACGTGGGCCAGCGCGGCAGGGTGCCGCGGCCGGGGCGGCGGTCCCGCCTCCGGGAGCCGAACCAGAGGCGGTAGGAACTGGTGACGACCATGACGCCGATGAAGGCCATGACGGACGGCATCACGAGATGCCAAGTGCGGATGACGGCGTAGAAGCCGGGGTCTTCGAACGCGATGAGGTCGAGGAGGGGCACGTCGCCGGGCGCGGGGAAGGGACGTGCTGCAGCGGACCACGCGAGCACGAGAGCCGCGAGAAGCAAGGCGGTGACGAGCCGCCAGCTGAGCAGGCGGTCGAGCGTCTCGGCGGCGCCGCCCCCGTGGTCGAGGGCGGCCGCGAACGCCCGTCCGGCGGCGCGCCGGAGGGGTGTGGCGTAGCGGACGACGACGCAGCCGAGGGCGAAGGTGACGCAGGCCGGGCCCAGGTAGTACCAGACACGGATGACCGTGTACGCGAGCGGGTCTTCGAACTCGATGAGGTCGAGGAGGGGCACGTCGCCGGGCGCCGGGAACGAGCGGTGGCGGAGCGTGAGATAGAGCGCGCCGAGGGCCGCCGCGGCGGGGACGAGGAGGTCCGCGAGACGCGTCCTCGAGGTGTGCCACGAGGGCCGGGCTGCAGGCGGCGCCATCAGCCCGGAGAAGCCTTCCCGCAGGGATCACTCGCGCCGCAGGCGCGGGCTGGGAGCGACCCCGGACCCGGCAAAAGGGGCGGCAAAAGCCGCCCGATTCCGGGCCGTCCGTCCGGAGGATGGAGGGGGGTCGCTCCCAGCCCCATTCTCCGCACAAACGCGGAGAATGGGGGAGAGGATGCCCAGCCCGAAGGGCAACGGGGACACGGGCTTTCGACAAGCGCGGGGTGCCCCGGAAGCGGCAAAAGCAGCGGCAAAAGGGGGGTGTTGTCCTTTTGCCGCACGGTGCCGACCCCGAAAGCTGCGCAACGGGCGGTCAAAGGGGTGCTCAGTCGGTCGAAGCGGAACGGGTCAGTTCCTCGATGGCCTGGTGCGCACGGTCGGCGAGTAGGGCCAGGTGCGGGAGGTCGTTCAGCCCGAAGCTGCCGGTGCTCCGCCAGCCGTCGTCGGTGCGGTAGAGGCGCGCGACGGTGACGGAGAAGAACGGGCGCCCGTCGGACTCGTTCTCCCAGATGGCGGCCTTGCAGGAGCCGACGCGGAGTTCCTTCGTCGGGGCGGTTTTCTCGGGGGTGTCGGTCATGGCGGTTGCCTCCTGATGGGTTAGAGCGCGAGTGGGTCGGGCGCGAGGCGGTCGGCGACGTGGACGGCGTAGCTGTCGATGTAGCCGGCCGGCGCGGAGCAGGCGGACAGGCGTTCGCTGATGGCCCGCTCGGCCTGGGCGGCCGCGACGGAACCGCCCCACCGGTTGAGCGGAGCGAAGTCGAGAGTGGTGCGCGCGCGGCGGAGCGCGAGCAGGAGTTCGTCTTCCTCGGGTGAGAGGGAAGCGGCGTGCGCGGGTTCCCCGCGCCAGGCGTCGATCGCCGCCGCGCTCGCGTCGGCGGCGGCCTGGGTGCGCGTCACGGCGACGATGCGGACGGCGCTGCCGGCGGCGTGGAGGGCCGCCCAGAGGTGCTCGTGGGTCCGGGCCCAGTGGCGGATCGGCGGCTCCACGCCACGGCTGCCGGGATCGGCGTACACGAACGTCGTGAGGTCCCCGGTGCCGGCGATGGGCAGCTTGACGGGAAAGAACCGGCGGGTCGGGCGTGGTCCCGACCGGCTCGGGTAGAGGCGCTGGGGAAGCGTGTCCAGCGAGATTCCGAGGCGCTGGAAGTAGGCCACCTTCTCCGGCTCGGTGGGCAGCCAGGGAAGGTCCCGGTGCTCGAGGATGTAGTCGAGGGAGAGCAGGCGCCGCAGCAGGAGGTCCGGCGAGGCGCGGCGGCGATGCCGGTTGTTCTCGATGCCGAGCGTGCGGTAGAGCGCGCGGGAGTGGACGTGGCAGATCTGTTCGGGGGTCCGGCGATCCGGCATGGGGATGTCGCGCGCCATCCCCGTGTCGAACAGGCTGCGGACGAAGCGGCCGGAGGCCGAGGGGCTCACCTGGTAGTGGGCCGCGTATTGGCCGCGGGTGAAGGCGCCGGAGTGGAAGCAGACGAGGGCGAGCCATTCCGCCTGGAGGCCGGTCCAGCCGAGGCCGCAGAGGGTCGCTGCGCGCTCTGCGAGAGTGGCAGGCGGGGAAGCGCTGGCCGCGGTCACGGGGCGTAGGTATCGAGCGCGGCAGCCGCAGCGGCGGCGCCGGCTTCGAAGCCGGCCTGGTAGGCGAGGAGGACGAACAGGGCGGCGGCGAGAAGCGCCAGGAGCGGGAGTTCGGCGCCCGTGAGGAGGGGCCGGTCGCGCCCGCAGCGGCGGCAGGTGCTCATTCGAAGCCGAGGGCGCGGTCCGCCTGGAGGTAGGTGACGAGCAGGCCCATCGGGTTGAACGGCAGGAGGTCGCCGGGAACTTGGTCGAGGAAGAGGAACTGGAGGCTCACGCTCCAGCGTTCGCGGTCGAGCTCGTTCCCGCGCTCGAGCGTCACGAGGTCGAAGTCGGCGGTGGCGGCGTGCGGCGGCTCGGGGTTCGGGTTGATCCGGAGCACGACGTTCTCGACCTGGCGTTCCTCGGAGGCGAGGCCCGCGGCCACTTCAGCGACGCCGGCGCTCTCGGTGCGGAAGGCGGCGTTCGCCAGGTCGGAGGTGAGGAAGCGGAGCGAGCGTCCCCACGACGCCTCGACGGTGGCGATGCGGCGGCTGTAGAAGTCGGAGAGGAACTGGTTGAGGAAGTACTTGGTGGTGGGGTCCAGCGGGTCGGCGCTGGCTTCCACCGCCTCGTAGGCCAGCGCCTCCGCGCGGCCCACCTCGTCCACGCGGATGACGATGGGCTTGGGGGCCTCCACGTCGGAGAGCCGGACGACGGCGACGAGCAGGAGCAGGGCGAGGCCGGCGAGGCCGAAGAGGAAGGTGCGGAGGAAGCGGTTGGAGGCGACCTGTTCGCCCCATATCTCGGCGAACTCCCGGCCGGGGTCCGGCTTCTTGCGGCGCGGCACGGTCCGTCAGGCCCCCTTCACCGGCGAGGCGGCGATGGTCGCGCTCCGGATCATCATGGTCCCGGCGCTCGCGAGGCCCATCGCGCCGGACCCGCCGGCGCCGCCGCCGGTCACGAGCGCGGTGGCGATGTCGCCCACCTTCAGGGTGCTGAGGACCGCGGCGATGCAGAGCGGGATGATGGCGATGGACCAGAGGAGGTGGGTGCCGATGGTCGTGTAGTCGAAGCTGAAATTGGTCATGGAGGTGATGTAGCCGACGGCGATGCCGGACCAGACGCGGAGCAGGCAGGCCGCGATGACGCTGTAGAGGCTGAAGGTCAGCAGCCCCTTGAACCAGCCCCAGAAGAGGAACTGGAGGGGCTGGAAGACGTAGAAGGGGATCATCACGGGGCCGAGGAAGATGAAGATGGCGATGGCGACCTTGGCGAAGAGGACCTGGGCGACGCCGATCCCGAAGATGACGAGGAAGAGGAGGAAGAAGAGGGCGCTGAGGACGACGCCGGCGACGAGGGTGACGAGGAGGGAGTGGCCGGCGTTCACCAGCTCCCAGAGGCTCAGTTCGTTCCAGGCGGCGGTGATCTGGAGGGAGACCTGGTGTCCGAGGTTGGTGAGTTCCTCGGTCATGGTGGCGACGGTGTTGCCGGCGAAGTAGGCGGCGATCTCGTTGGCGCCGCGGGGGAGGATCATGGGGAAGGGCATGCCGATGCCGGGGATGTCGGTGTCGTAGGTGGAGAGGAGGAGCCAGGGGATCCAGAGGGTGAGGACGAGGGAGACGAGGTCCCAGGCGCGCCAGCCGGTCCCGCTGTAGGCGATGCGGAGCCCGGTCCAGGCGACGAGGACGATGGCGAGCCCGCGCCAGAGGTCCATGCCGGCGTCGAGCATGGGGGGCGTGCCGGGGGTGAGGAGGTCGACGAGGACGCGGTCGAGGATGCCGATGGTGTTGGTGAGTTCGTCTTCGGGAATGGCGGTGGGGACGTTCGGGTCGATCTGCTGGGCGGCGGCGGGTGCGGCCACGGCCGGGAAGGCGGCGGCGAGCCACACAAGGCGCGCGCGCAGCGCGCGGCCGGGAGAGGTTGGGACGTCCGGTGTCATGGGTCCTCGGGGGCTGTCATGCGGTGTCGATCACGCATGTCACGCGGTCCTGTAGTGCCGTCCTGCAGGGCGTCGGGCCGGGGCTACCGGCCGCCGTGTCGGCTCGGGAGCAGGAGTCCGGATTCGAGGTCGTCGGCGTTCGCGGCGACCGTGGCAGTGTGGGCTGCGAGCCGCGAGGCCACGTCGAGTTCCGCGTCCGTCCAGCGGCTGAGGTAGCGGCGCCGCTCGACTTCGCGCCGCTGCCGGTGGAGGGTGTCGCGGACCGCGCCATAGCCGGCGAGCTGGGCCACGGCCACCTGGATCTCGGCGTTCGTGAGCTGGCCCGCCATCTGCGCCTGCTGGAGCGCGGTGCCGGAGAGGTTCGTCTGGCTCCGGAGGTCCTCGAGCTTCGTCTGGGCGCCGCCGATCAGTTCGGTCAGCGTCTCGGCGGCGTCGAAGGCGGCGTAGTCCGCGGCCATCTGCTGCTCGATCCGGTCACGCTGGAGTTCGAGCGCGTCGGCGGCGGCCCGGCCGCTGTCCGGGTGGTCCGGGAAGAGGCCGAGCACGTCGGTCTCGCCGATCTGGTCGGCGTTCGCGAGCGCCGTCCGCCAGTGCGTGGTGAGGGTGTTCGCGCCCCCGTCCTGGAGGTCGGTGATGACGCCCGCGAGCTGGATCGTCTCGGGGTTCAGGAAGTCGCCGGCCCACGGGACGGTCCCGTCGATCAGCTTCGCCGGGTCGCCGGAGAGCTGCTGGATGGACTGGGTGAGCTGGCCGATCTGGCCGAGCGCCTCTTCGCGGAGTTGGGTGAGCTGCCGGGAGAGGCGGTCGGAGCTGCTGCGCAGGTGGCCGATCATCGTGACGGCCTGCGCGATCTGCGTGATCTGGTTGGCGATGATCGCCGGCCCGCTGATGAAGTCGAGGAGGGCGACCGCGGGCGTGCTGCCGGCAAGGATGATGGCGGGCACGAGCACGGCCACCAGGGTCCAGCGGATGGCGGTATGGATCATGGGAGGACTCCTTGTCAGTTGGTGGGGAAGAGGGCGTCGCTGGTGAACCAGATACGGAGCCGGTGGCCGGCCCGGATGGTCACTTCGGGGAGGCGGTTGAGGAAGCGGCGCATGACCTGCTGGCCGCTGGCGGCGGTCCCCTGGCTGAGGCCGGACTGGAAGCCGGGGAAGCCGCCGGCGTAGGGGTTGCCGCCGATGGCGGCGAGGCCGCTCATGACGCCGACGGCGCCGGCGGCGAGGAAGGTCGAGAGGTAGTGGCGGTTGACCTGGTCGCTGAGCGCGCCTTCGCCGATCTGGTTGAGGGCCTGGAAGCGGAGGGGGACGTGGCGTCCGTCGGGGAGTAGGACGCGGTGGAAGCCGACGGCGAGGCTGTCCTGGTCCTGGCCGCGGACGGGCTGCGCGGTGCCGATGAACCGGCTCCCGCGGGGGATCAACACCCGCTGGCGGTCGGTGGAGTAGAAGGGGACGGCGACGAGGGCCAGCACCGGGGAGGGGAAGTCGCCGGAGAGCTGGTTCACGAGGACGGCTTCGACGAGGGAGCCTTCGTGGATCCGTTCCCAGCCGGGCGGGTCCGGGGGGAGCGTGAAGCGCGGCGGGTCGTCGTAGTCCGGGAGCTGGCGGGAGTCGGGGAGCGGGACGTCGAGTTCGCCCGGCGCCGGGACGTAGCCGGAGCCGTCGCCTGCCGCTCCGGGCCGGTTGAGCGCGGAGAGCAGGGCATCCGCCGATCGGGCGGTGCTGGACACCAGCGGATCAAGCAACGGGTCTCCGAGGCCCTGGCCGGCTGCGTGGGACCGGTCGGAGGGGTCCGACCCGGCTACGTGCATCCCGCCGCGTAGCGGCTCGTCGCGGTAGGTGTGCGCCACGGGTTCCGCCCGGAGGGAGCGGACGCGGCGGGCGATCTCCTCGAGCCGGAGGTCTTCGCGCAGCTCGGCCTCGGCCGTGGAGAGTTCTGCGCCGGTGTCGGGGTCGATGACGGGCTCTGGAGGCGGTCTGTCGGGATCGGCGGCGGGTCCGCGGATCGCGTCGCGGATGCGCCGGCGGGTAGCTTCCCGTTCCCCGGCGCGGCGTTCGGAGTCGTCGCGGCGCTGCTGCTGCTCGATCTCGGTCTGGAGCCGCCGGGTCATGCCGGCGTCGCTGACCGGCTGCTGGGCCGGGTCCGTCTCGGGGCCGGGGGCGTCCTCCTCGGGATCGTTGCCGGCGAGGATGGCGCTGACGACCAGGGCCACGACCAGCACGCTGAGCAGGGACACCGAGGCCTTGGTGGTGAGGTTCGCGGGCAGGGCGCCCGCGGGCTTTGCGGCGAGCGCCTTCCAGTCAGGCATGAAGACCGCCTCTCGCGTCCGCGTGCGTGTGGTTCCGCTGCCCGGACAGCGTGGCGGCGGCGTCCCGGACGAGCTGCGCGAGCGTCTGGTGCGCCGCGTGGAGGATGTGGAAGGGAAGGAGGGGCGAGAAGCGGAGGCAGGCGGTCGCCGGCCGGGCTGCGGGGCCGGGAGCCGCGGCCAGCGGTCCGAGGAGGAGCAACGCGAGCACGAGTGCGGGAGCGGGTAAGGAGCGGTGGACGGTCACGGCAGCGGGTCCGGGGGCGTGAAGCGCCAGCGGGCGCGTTCCTTGCCGAGCTGCAGCCAGCCTTCGCCGACGATGCGGCGCACGATGTAGAGGCCGCCTTCGGTGAGGTCGTAGGGGACAAGCGACGGTTCGCCGTCCTTGCGCTCGTAGAGCGCCGGGGACTCCTGGGCGCGGCTGCGGAGGTAGGTGAACTGCCCGTCGTGCCACATGGCTTCCACGAGGAAGGGCCACTCCCGGGCCTTCCTGTCCAGGCTGTAGGGGAACTCGATCCGGAGCGGGTAGAGGGCGCGGAAGGCGTCGATCTCCTCCGCGGCGGCTTCGCGGGCGGCGTTGACCTGTTCTTCCGCGGCCGCGCGCGTCTGGTTCGCGTCGGCGCGGGCCTCGGTGGCCATCGTCTGGTAGGACCGGATGCGGGAGCGGGCGACGAAGGCGGGCTGGTGCGCGCCGCGCCGGGAGGGTGCAGAGACGCCGGCGGCGTCTTCGCCCGTGACGGGGTCGTGGAAGCGCACCACGAGGTGCGGGTCGAGGTCCTCGGACTCGGCGACGAGGAAGCTGTAGATGCGCCCGGACTCGCAGACGAGGGCGATGTTGGTCTCCACGCCGGCCGAAGTCGGCTTCAGGAAGGCGACGTTGGCGCTGCCGGTGAGGTGCCAGTACTCGGCGTCGCCGACGACGTAGTCGAGGATGGTTTCCCGGGCGGGCAGCGTGATGACGGTGGTGTGGCGGACGCGGGTCTGGAGCCGCCACACGGTGTCCTCCGGCGTGTCGTCCAGCCGGAGGATGTGGCCGTCCTGGGCGTCCTGCTGGGCGGCGGCCGGCACGGCCGCCAGGGGACACGCCGCGAGCACGACGAGCGCGCAGGCGAGGCGCAAAGAGATGGGGAAGATCATGGGCTAACTCCGTTGTTCGGCGAGGTGGGCGAGGCCGCGGCGGAGGCCGTGGGCCTCGATGGCCCGGGCCCGGCGCGCGGCGTCCACCGGGGAGGACGTGTAGAGCCAGTAGCTCTCGGGATCGACGTTCAGCCGGACGACGCCGGCCGCCTGGGCGCGGCGCAGGTAGAGCTCCTGCTTCGGGATGAGCTGGCGGATCGTCGCCATCTCGGTGGGGTTCAGCCGGAAGATGTCGGCGACCGCCGCAGGGAGGTCGGGGTTCGCGAGGAAGAGCTTGGTCGGGATGGACTCGAGCAGGCCCTGCGCGGCCGTGGAGGCCGTCACGTCCACCGCGGACTGCGTGGCGAGGACGAGCGCGGCGTTCCGCTTCCGCCACGTCTTCGCCGCCTCCGCCAGGTAGGCGAGCACCGAGGGGTCGTTCAGGTAGCGCCAGGCTTCGTCGACCACCATGAGCTTGACCCGGGCGGCCTCTGCCGGGTTGTCGAGCGCGAGGCGCATCCGCTCCAGGAGGTAGAAGAGCGCGGCTTCGCAGAGGTCCTCGTGTTCCGCCGCGCCGGCGAGGTCGATCACCTGCCAGTCGGCGAGCTGGAGTTCGTCTGCCTGGGGGTTGTCGAAGTAGGCGGCCCACGCCCCGTCGCCGTGCCAGCGGCTCATCGCCGGCCACATCCGCTTCGGGAGGGACCGGACGAAGGCGGAGAGCGAGCGGGCGTCCGGCTCGAAGGCGTAGAGGTCCTCGATCCGGGAGCGGATCTCGGAGGGGTCCGCGCCGGAGGGCTCGTGGCCCCCGATCCGGAGCAGGCGCGTGATCCAGCCGGTGAGGAACTGGTACGTGCGCTCGCCGGGGGGCAGCGTGAACGGCTTCAGCGCCAGCGCGCCGTCGGCGCGGTCGGGGGCGAGCTGGAGGTAGCCGCCGCCGAGGAACTGGGTGAGCCAGCGGTAGGAGCCGCCGAGGTCGAGCACCAGCACCCGGGGCGCGTACTGGAGGCTCTGGACGAGCAGGTAGTTGAGCAGGAAGCTCTTGCCGGCGCCGGTGGCCCCGAGGACCAGCGTGTGGCCCACGTCGCCGGCGAAGAGGTCGTAGAAGAACGGCGTGCGCCAGCGGGTCTCGAAGGTGGCGAGGACGGGCTGTGCGAGGTGGCGGCTGACGGGTTCGCCCTTCGGCGGGCCGAAGAGCGGCGCGAGGCAGGCGGCGACGCCGGCGCTGGCGAACACGCTCCGGATCTGGCGCTTGCGCGGCATGGCGGGCATCCGGGCGAACCAGGTGGGGAGCTGTCCGTAGCCTTCGCGGATCACCTTGGCGTCGCAGCCGGCGAAGATGCGGCGGAGTTCCGCGTCGAGCCGCTCGGTCCGGGCGAGGTCGCCGTGGAGGGCGACGGTCAGCGCGAGGTCGCCGTAGGCGATGCCGTCGGCTTCGAGTTCCACGAGGGCGGAGCCGAGACGGGAGGACTCGGCCTCGGCGGCCGTGTCCACCATCGCGTTGGCGGAGCCCTCGGCGTCCTGGACGTGCGCCATCATGGAGTAGCGCTTCTGGAAGTAGTGGCGCTGGGCGCTGCGGATGCGGCGCCGCGCGGCTTCGAGCGACTGCGGCCGCCACTCCAGGGTGATGGTGAGCCGGGCTTCGAGGCGGTTCAGCTCTTCGAGGAGGTTGGCCCGGGCGGTGACGGGGGGCGCGGTGAGCGAGTAGAGGATGACGGGCTCGCCGTCGAGGCGGAGGTGGCTGCGCTCGGCCTCGAGTTCGGAGAGCGCGAGCCGCCAGTTGAGGCCGCTGGCGGCGCCATCCCCGTGCCAGGGGAGTCCGGGGCGGTTCACCAGCTCGGAGAGGAAGGCAGTGGCTTCCGGAGCCGGCAGGACGGAGAGCGGCGTCACGTCGTCGGCGAGGGCGGCGCTCGCGTCCACGAGCTGCCGGAAGCGGATGGCGGCCTGCCGGAGTTCGGCGGCGAGGTAGGCGCTCTCGTGCGGGTTCCTGCGTGTGCGGAGCCAGGTCCGCGCGTGGTCCACCAGCCAGGGGCCGCCGGACGGGCCGTGAACTGCCGCCTGTTCGAGGCCAGGGTTCGTCGCCCAGACGACGTAGGTCTGGAGGTCCTGGATGCGCGGCAGCAGGAAGGCGCGGCGCTTCTCCTGGGAGAGCTGCGCGACGCCTTCGAGGCCCTCGGGTTCGAGCAGCGAGGCGGGGCGGCGGAGGAGGTAGAAGTAGAGCCGGGTGCGGGGGTCGAGTCCGGAGAGGACGCGCTGCCAGCGGCCGAGGATCTGGTCGAGCTGGTCCGGGGTGCGCCCGTCGATGACGGCGGGCGCCATGCGGGCGACGCAGAACAGTTCGCCGGCGCGGGTGAGGCAGAAGGGCTGGGCCTTGAGCCAGCCCCAGTAGGGCAGTTCGTCGGCGAGCGCCCCGGCGGCCTCGTGGTCCCGCCGCTCGGCCTGGAGGTTCACCGGAAGTCCTGCTGCTCGGCCTGGAGGTTCATTCGAGGATGTCGACGTGCCAGGCGCTCGGCTTGCCGGGGTCGTAGCGGACCTTGCCGGCGGCGCTCGCGGCGACGATGGCGAGCATCTGGGGGTCCTTCCGCCAGGCCCACCAGCCCGCCGCGTAGAGCGTCGAGAAGATGACGGCGCCGGTGACGAGGGAGTTGATGGCGTTCCACATCGCGAGCCCGAGGGTGAGCGACAGCAGGAACCAGCGCCGTTCGACCCCGAGGATGGTCAGCGGCCGGCTGAGCGCGGGATGGCCGTGCCAGGGGCGGGTTCCGGTCAAGGCGCGTCCTCAGAAGAGCCAGGTGAGGAAGTTGGCGGCGCCCATCGCCATGCCGAGTCCGAAGATGATCCCGGCGAGTGCCTTCTTGGATCCGCCTTCGCCGAAGGCGAACATGAGGCCGCCGATCACGATGGCGATGAGGGAGAGGCCGCGGGCGATGGGGCCGGTGAAGGCGTCCTGGAGGACCTGGACGGCGTCGAGCCAGGGGCTCACGCCCTGGGCGAGGGCGGTCGCTGGCGCGAAGATGGCGATGGCCGTCGCGGCCATGGTCAGGCGGCGCGTGGTGGGGGTCATGGGGCTGCTCCTGTAGGGGGTTCGGTGGGCTATTCGGCGAAGTCGCCGTGGTCCTGGTCGTGGAGGCGGCGCGCGAGTTCGGGATCGCCTTCGCCGCGGCGGGCGGACCGCTCCACGAGGTCCACCTTCCGGCCCACGTCGTAGAGGCCGAGACTCCGGAGGACCCCGGCGAGGGCGACGACGATGGCGGCGACCGCGGAGCCGGCGTGGAGGAGGACGGGCCACCAGTGCTCGGTGAGGATCAGCCGGCGGTGGGGCCCGAGGTAGTCGAAGCGGGCGGCGGCCACGAAGACGAGGGAGGCCGTGACGGCGACGGTGAGGCCGAGGCTCACTTTCCAGGGGTGCATGGGTCGTCCATCGGTGGTGGCGGCGCGTCGGGTGGGCTGATGAGGCGGGCCAGGACAGAGGCGGCGCGAACAAGGGCCGCCAGTAGGAGCAAGACAGCGACGCGTGCGCCGAAGAGTCCGGCGCCGACGCTTTGGCGGACGAGGCCGAATGAGGTGCGCGCGAGCGCGGAGCTGTGTTTGTTCGAGGAGGTCATCGTGTTGGCGTGTGGTCGTGTGGCGGCTGTCGGCCGTCGCGGTTGAAGGTGTGACGAAGGGCCACCACGCCGCAGAGAACGGCGACGCAGCAGGGGAGCCAGAGGAACCCCGGCGGCGAGAGGAGGTCGAACATCGTCAGATTTCGAAGAGGTCGGACGGCGGCCGGTTGGAGCCGCCGCGGGCGTTCGTGTCCGGGCCGGTGGCGGCCTTCCCGGCGCGGACGGCGTGCCGGACGATGTTGCGGACGGCCTTGCTGTTCGAGCCGAACAGCGCGAAGCCGGCCGCTGCTTTCGCGGCGATGGCGCCCACGCGGTAGTGGGGCGACGTGACCTCGATGCTGACGCGTCCGAAGGTGTAGCGGCCGTCCCCGTCGGTCACCGTGTATTCCAACTGGGCGTCGGGGAAGAGGACCTTCCCGTCCGGGCCGATGGGTAGGCCGTACTCGGCGGCGGCGCGCCGGCGTTCGGCGTCGGCGGCCGCCCTGCCGGCGCGAGCCCGGGCGGCTTCGCTGCGGCGGGCGACGATCCCGCGGAGTTCGCCGTCGAGGCGGATACGGCGCGCCATGGCTCCCTGGGCGGCGAGTTCCGCGCGGGCGACACGCACGGCGCGGTAGATCGCCACGTCGTGCGCCGCGTCCTGCAACTTGCCCCAACCGGCACCGAAGTGCTGGCCGGCTTCGAGGCCGTGACGTGCGGCGGCCGTCCGCGCGCGGCGCGCGCCCTCCTGGGTGGCGGAGAGGGTCTGGAAGGAGCCGCCTTCGGACGCGGTTGCCGTGCGCTCCTCAAGCAGGCCCTGGCCGACGAGCTTGTCGATCGCGCGGCGGGCGGCGTAGGGATGGCCGTCGAAGTGGGCGGCGGCCACGTCCTTGTAGGCGACGGTGCCGTGGATGCTCGTGTCCACGAGCGCCGCTTCCATGCGGAAGCGGCCGGGGCGTCGTTCGCCGCGCTCGCGGGTTTCCCCGCGATGGCCGGAGCGCCGCCGGGCGTGGAGACGCAGGGCGATCTCCGGCGGAGCCTGGGGGCGGGGATCGGGTCTCCGGGCACTCACGGCGAAGCGGTCACCGTCCGGGGGTCATGCTCGGCGCGGCGCGTTCCGGCGCCGGCCGGGGAGGCGCCGCCGGGGCGCGCTCGGGCGCGGGCCCGGCGTTGGGACTGCGGGCCTCCCGGGCCAGGTCGCGGAGCTGTTCGCGCGCCGGCCGGAGCAGGGTCCGCGAGATGCGGTCGGCCTCGGCGGCCGCCCGGTGGATCTCGCGGGGGTCGGCCTTCAGCGCCTTCACCCACAGGTCCTTGTAGGCCTCCGAGTCGGCGGGCTGGTAGGCGACCCCGACGCGCTGCGTGGTGGTCATGGTGGCGATCTCGACGCGGAGGTGCTCGCGTGCGTGGGCCTCGCCGTCGAGTCCTTCCGAGTGCGCCTCCCGGAAGGTGCCCCGGTTCATCCGCCCCTCGTGGCCGGAGGCGTGGGCCATGTGGCGGAACGCGGTGTTGTAGTAGGTGTCCGCGCTTGAGAAGCGGCCGCGCTCCGGGATGACGATGCGGTCCTGCTCCCGGACGTAGTAGCCGAGGTCGCCGGGGGACTCCTGGACGGGGACGGCGGAACTGGCGATTACGGCGTCCGCCGCGCGGTGCGCGTGCCATTCGGCGCGCGGCGGCCGGCGGTCCAGCTTCAGGTCCCGGGTCTGCTCCACGTTGTAGACCGTGGCGGTGCGCCAGACGGGCCGCTTGCCGGCGTCGTCGCGGTAGAGGATGCGTTCGCCGACCGCGCCGCGGGCGAGCTTCCCGTTGCTCTCGCGGAGCTGCTTCTTGGAGATCCAGCGGTTGTCGGTGAAGCCGCGGTCCTGACCGCGGGAGGCGAGGTAGACGCCGTTGCCGCCGGTGTACCGCCGGCCGGTGACGGCGTTCCGGGGGAGGGCGGGTTCTCCGGCCTTCGCTTCGCGCTGCCACGGAGCCGTTCCCTCCTCGATCTGCTTGATGACGGTGGCCACGAACTTCTCGTGGTAGCGGGACGGGGCGGCGATCCCGGTGGCCACGTCGACGCCGCGCCGCGGCCTGTCGTCGGCGCCGCGTTGCGGCATGTCGTCGGCGCCGCGTGGCGGCGTGCCGTTGGTCTGGGCTTCGGGCATGGTGGTTCCTCCCTGGGTCAGCGGCCCGGCGAGAGGGCCGGCGCCTCGTGCGTCGGCGCCGCGGGGACCCGCGAAGCGTGGGGGCGCTCGGGCGGCGCCATGGCGGCGACGGCCTGCGGCTCGGCGGCGATCGCGTCCAGGCGCTCGCGCGCGGGACTGATGAGGTAGCGGGAGATGCGGTCCGCTTCGCCGGCGGCGCGGTGTATCTCGCGCGGATCGTTCTCGAGGGCCTCGATCCAGCTCTTGACGTAGGCGGCGCCGTTGCCGTGGCCGTCCTGCGGCGTGTGGCCGATGCCGATGCGTTCGCCGGTCATCATGGCGCTGATCTCGGCCCGCAGTTCTTCGCGGGCGTACTCGGGGCTGCCGAAGCCGGCCTTCACGCCCTTGTGGAAGGTCTCGCGGTCGAGCCGGCTTTCGTGGCCGGTGGCGTGGGACAGCTCGTGGAGGGCGGTCCCGTAGTAGTGCTCGGCGCTCGGGAACTGGCCCCGCTCCGGCAGCACGATCTGGTCGGGCTTGGGGGCGTAGTAGGCGCGGTCCCCGGGGGAGTGCTTGATGGTCACGCTGGCGGCGTCGATCACCGCCTCGGCGGACCTGTGGGCCTGCCAGTCGGCCACCGGGGCGTCGCGCGCGGGCAGGTCGAGGCCGCGCGCCTGCTCCACGTTGAACACCGTGTAGGTGCGGACGAAGGCGCGGCCCTTGTCGTGGCGCTCGTAGACGGGCCGCCCGTCGCTGTCGAAGACCTGCCGGCCCCGGTCGTCCTTCTGCGGCGACAGCTTCTTGGTGTCGAAGTAGAGGATCTTTTCGCCGTGCTCGCCCTTCCGGACGTGGCCGCCGGCCTGGGCGATCTGGCGGAAGGTGGCCCAGCGGTTGTCGCCGAACCCGCGCTCCTGGCCGGCGAGCGCGAGACGCAGCGCGTTGCCGCTCGTGTACGACTTGCCGCTGAGCGCGTTTTCGGGCATGAACCGCTCGCCCGGCTTCCACGGCTTCTGCCACGGGGCGGTTCCGGCCTCGATCTGCCGGATGATCGCGTCGGCGAACTGGCGGTGGTACTCGCCGACGTGGTCCCGGCGGGGAGCGCCGTTTCTGGCCTGGGCCATGGTGGTGTCTCCGCTGCCCGGTCAGGCCGTGCCGTGGGCGGCGTGGTCGTCGAACTCGGCGGCGTAGTCGTCGCCGGACTCCTGCCCGTCCCCGTGCTCGGGGTACCCGAAGGCCGCCGCGATCTCGACGGGGGCGACGATGGGAAGGTCGCGGTCGAGGGCGCGCGCGAACTCCGCTTCGGTATCGACGAAGAGGGCGCGTTCGCCGCTTTCGAGGGTGATTTCGCTGGTGGCCATGGGTGGTCCTCCGGTCAGCGCGCCGGGACGGCGCGGGATTGGGTGAGGCCGAGGGCCGCGCGCGCCTTGCGGACGGTGCGCTCGGCGTAGTCGCGGGGGTTGTGCTTGTCCTGCCGCGTCGTCTCGAGGTGGGCCACGAGACGCTGGGCGGGGGTCCCGCGGCGGAGCTGGTCCTTCACGTAGGCCCAGTCACGGTCGGACTGGGAGAGCTCGCGCCTGGCGGTGTCCTTCTTCTCGCGGCGGACGGGCGCCGCCTGCTTCGGCGGCGGCAGGTGGGCGAATTGGTCGGGTTGCACCGGGCCTCCGTCGTGCGGGGTCCAGACGACCGGGGCGTCGTCCCGCTCGGGTTTCTTGTTGCGGAAGCCGGGGAGCCGCATCACGCGGGTCACGTCGGAGACGGAGGAGTCGCCGGCGTACTGGCTGGCGAGCCGCCGCATGGCGTCCTCCGCTGCGTCGGGGGTCCAGGCGCCCGGGTCCGCGTGCCAGACGATCTGGTAGTTCTGGCGGGAGGAGCGCACGACGGCGGCCGGCGCGGGAAGGTGCCCGGCGTTCACGTCGGCGAGGACCTTCCGCAGCGACTCCGGGCCGCTCTTGTCCAGGTCGAGCTGGAGGCGGCGGACTTCGAGCACGTCGGCCTTCTCGCGGGACCGGGTCTCGGGGCGGATCGGGTTCATGGACACGAAGATGTCGTGGCCGGTCGCATTGAGGTGGCGGAGGAACCGCTGGTAGCCGGGCCGGGTGGCGGCGCGCGCCGTCACGACGCGCTGCTCCACCTTCGGGTCCGGCCCGCGGCGGCCGACCGCCACTATGGCCAGCCGGTCGTCGGGCCGGTAGAGCGTGTTGAGGTAGTCCACTGCGGCATTCGCCCTGGGAGAGGCGTCTGCTGGCATGACTCGCGTGCGACGAAGAACCCGACCGGAAGCCGGGGGTCAGTCGCGCGGGGAACCCGGGACGGGGTGCGAGCCGGGAGCAGTGTCGGCGGACGGTCCGGTCTCGCCGGTCGCCCGCGGGCGCCGGGCCAGCCAGGCCGTCAGTTCGTGTTCGGGCCAGCGGACGGCCCGCGGCCCCACCCGGATCGGGACGGGGAACAGCCCCTCGCGCATCAGTCGGTAGATGGTCGAGCGGCCGATCTGGCAGTACCGCTCGACCTCCTTGCGGCGAAGCAGGCGCTTGTGCGTGGTCATGTCGGGCACCTCCCCGGCGGGAAAGAGCCCGGACGATGCCGGAAAGTTCCGGGCGAGCGTTAGACGCTTATCCGCGGATAAGTGTCAAGTGGGTCCTCGGTCCCCCCCGTCGGCCGGCATGGCCAGCATTCCCAGGGGGCCGGGAGGCGCCGAATCCGCGCTTTCGCCGACCGGACCGCCCGCATCACGGTGCGCTCGTTCTTGTCGAGTTCGTCCGCGATGACGTAGTAGGCCGCCGTCCTCCCCAGTCCAAGGTGGACGAGGAGGGCGAATGTGTAGGCGATCCACAGGTTGCGGGCGTCTTTCGCATAGGGGGGTTGCCCGTTCTTGCCACGCGGCTGGGCCGGAATGGACCATGTGCCGCGTCGAACGGCAATGTCCCAGTCCGCGAGCATGGCGGGCCACCATCGGCGCTCCTCCTGGATCCGGATCGCGACGTGGTTCAGGGCCGTTGAGTAGACCGGGTCGTACCGGCTGGCAGCGATCATCTTGCGGAGCTTCTCCATCTGGCGTTCCGCGCCCCACTCCTCCCGCATGGCGAGCCAGTTTTCGGCCTCCTGCGGACCACGTGGCGGGATGTCCGAAAGGTCCTCCCCAGAGAGGAGGTATCGCACGACATAGCGGGCCTCTTCCTCTGCGGTAGCCTCCTCCAGTCCTTGGAAGAGACCTTCGCGGAGCAGCGTGTCGTGTTCCTGCGATGACACTGGTTCGCCCCGGCGCGCCTTCCGGATCACGCGGGTCCATTGAGCCCTTCGTTCTTCGTTCATGACGCTTCCCGTCCTTACTGTCGGCCGCCGTGAGCGAGCTGCGGCGCTCGGGATCCAGAGGTTGACGGGCGCCGCCCACCCGACTAGGCTCAGCAAGCGTAGTCGGGCGGGCGAGGGTGGCATGCCCTACGCTAGGTCAAGGTGCCGTAGGGGTACCGAGGGAATTCGAACGTGCGGTGGTCGAGCGGCGTTGAAAGGATCGATCAGCCTCTTTCGCCGCAACCCGATCCCCCCAGACGAGACCGCCCGTCAGATGGCAACTGGAAACTGCTCATTTCTGGCAACTGAAAACTGCACACATCGCATGGGATCGGGAGCGAAGTAGACGTTGTCCCGGTGACGTGGTTCCAGCGATTCGCCCCGGACGGGGGGAGCGGAGCGACCGGAGTCTGGGCTGAATCGCGCGCGACGGCTGCGGTGGCGGGGATCACTTGGCGATGTCCTGACGCTGGCGTTCGGCCGCGGAGCACAGCCATTGCTGGTGCTCCCGCACCCGGTAACTGTTTTCCCGGATGTTGGCGATCTGGTACTGGTGCAGTAGGCGCTCGATGAGCGCCGCCGCCATCACCTCGTCCCGGAGCGCAGTTACCCCATTCCTCTGACGCCCTTGTTCAAGGTCAGCACCGTCGAGGCCTGTTCGTGTCCCTCAGTTCCCCCATGAAGTCTGGAACGAACTCCTAACCGATTTCGATGCCGGTGAGCGGGATGATTTTGCTTTCGTTCGTGTAGCCAAACCCTACTTCGAGTGTCCCGTCTGGTCGCCGGACAACCCGCGTGCAGCTCACGAGGTAAAGTCGGTCTCCGTCGCTGATCTCCCCTCGATCTTCGCGGAAGATTCGGATCTCGACACCTTGGCCTGGACTGTTGGGCATCTCCGTCCTTACGAGTTCGGACTCCCCGCCGCGCGCCATTCAACCAGGAGTTCCTGGAGAGGGCCTGCTACGTGGGGTAGTCCACGCATCTGGATGTCGCTTGCAGGGTCGCCGCCCAATCGTAGGGTCGTCCTCGTATCCATGATGAAATGGCCGCGGTCACTGTGGTCCGGTTGCAGCATGGCAACCCAGTTGAAGAACCGGGCGATGTCTTCCTGTGGCCCAGAAAGGAACTCTTCGATTACTCGGGAACGATCAGGCATAAACTGAGACACTACCTCGCGCAGGCGCTTCTTGACCTAGCAAGTAGGGCCAAGCCATACGAGTAGTCGCCAACATTCTTCAGGAAGTCCGACTGTCGTCAGGCTACCCGCTGAATACGGGCCGGTATCTATTCACGTGACGACGCTTTCACCGGTCCCTCGTCTCTCCATCGAACCACTGTTGTCGATCGGGGCCGCATGATTCCCTGATGTCCTTGGTCCAACTCACGGTGCTACTTGTGACGGTCGCAGTCATCAGCCTCGCGGCACTGATTTTCCGGCGGCGGCGATGACAGGTGGCTGAGTAGCCAGCCATTTGAGACACCGGGAATTCCCGGCAAACTATCCTGAGGTCGTTCGACCACCGCGAAGACGTTCTCGACATGTCCCCACAGATCTTCCGGAATCGGGCCACCCCAATAGAACTGGAACGGTTCTCCCGACCACTCATGAACGAGCATTGGGAACGCGACTACTGCGAAGCCCTCGTTGATCGCTAGCTCTCTTTCGTTGGTACGCATTCGCGGTTCGGCGTTTCGATCAACTAGCGCGCGTTGAGGCACTCGTCGCGAGTGACGGGACCTAGCGAAGAAGTCGGCGCTGAGGCGCACGGCGCAGAAACCGACTCTCCACCGTAGCCGGACGCGGCGGCCAGCATTGGGGTTGCCCCCAAGCCGTCCACCTCATTTTACGGCTCCCGGAGAACTGCGATCCTCCCCGCTGGACAGCGAGGCCGGGCCCTGGCGAGGGCTTCCCAGCGGTCGCCTACTAACTCAGCCGGTTTGCTCCGGGAGGCCCTCAGGCCGTTCCAGTGCATTCCTTGGATCGAGCGAGTTGGAGGGGTGATACTTGAGTTCGGAACAGTGAATAGCTGTACCCGTGCGGTCATGCCGGTGCGTGGAAGTCGTGCCAAAGCTTTTCGTACGCTCTAGGGATCGGTTTTCCGGGGGCCACGCGAAACCCTGCATCCGCACTTAGCGGGGCCAGCGCCGTTGCTGGACCATCGTCCAGACGGCTTTGGGAGAGCGTCGGGCCGCGTCCGGATCTGAGGGTGCGACGACGGGAACCGGGTGGGTGTCCATCCAGTCAAGGGGGAGGTGACGGAGTTCGTCGGCGATCTGCTGCAAGAGGTCCGGAGTGAAGCAGCGGAGCGCAGCAGACAGCGAGTCGGGTTCGGAGCGCCAGGCGATCACCAAGTCGTAGAGGTCGCGAGGAACGAAGATGTTGTTCCGGAGGATACGCCCGCCGAGCTTCTTTGCGAGGATCTCGGCGCTGGTTTCGAGGGCGACGGCCGTCCCCCGAACAGTGTCGGTCGAGCGCGGGTTGTCGGTGAACGGAGGAGTCGTGCCGATGCTGATTTCGGTGCCGTCCTGGAAGATGACGACGGCGGTGTGGGGGCGCACCTTCAGACTCCGGATCGCACCGACGGCACGGATGTCACGTTCGAAGGCAATCGCGTTCTGGTAGAGGCAGGCGTAGGGACCGGCCTCGATGAAGAAGTCCAGATCGTGGGTCCAACGGTGGTGCCAGCGAGCGATGAGCGCTGTTCCGCCACCGAGGACCAGGTGGGACTCGCCACCTACGCTGGCAGCAAGGATGGTTCGGGTTCGGGCTAGAAGTTCGCGAGGTCCGGGGGGGAGGTCAAAGGCGGCCATGATCAGGGGTTCGCCATGGGCCGATGACCGCCTCGCAGGCGAGTAGCGACAGCGTAGCACATTCAGCTTGGCCATCGGCTTCGGTTTCGGCCTCATGGTCGTCCAGCTGTCCGCACTGTGATCCGCCCGCCAAAAGCAGGCCCGCTCTCCGCCCCAACCCTTCTTTCGCTATCCTCATTCCCAGGAGGAGACTCTCCGGGGGATCCGCGAACCTACCGACGTTGTCGGCCTCGTAGTCAGATCGAGCGCTGTCACCAATACCGACCCCCGCCGTACAGCCACGACCGAACGGTTACGGCCGTAATCGTTCGGTCGTGGCGTATGCGGAGGTTACCTTCGGGAACGCGAGTGGTGATTTACCTCACCCTGCCGATGCCCGCTTCGGGGTGGACTGAGAACAACCTAGCCTTCCTAAAGCGATCCGAGTGCAGCCCAGGGGTCGCCGCGCAGTGTCCTGAGCCCGGCGATCGCCGAAGCGGCCAACATCAGCAACAACAAGAGAGCCGCCGGCCCCAGGTAGAAGAGCGGATCGCCGGTCTCGATCCACGGCACCCGTGCCGCCACCGCTCTGGACAACATCCAACCAGACAGGATCCCGAAAGCGACACCCACCACCGCGGCGAGTGCCGTCGAACGAAACGCGCCCCACACCAGCAGATCTGGATCGGCGCCCAGCGCGGTTCGTACTGCTGTTGCGTGGGATTCCCGAACCACGAAATCCGCGATGTGGCCGATCCCGCCGACGACCGCGAGTAGCAGTCCGGCGACGGCGAAAACGCCGAGCGCCACTCCGGCCAGCAAAGGCGCGCCTAGCAGCCGGATGCGACGTTCCCGAACCGAAGCGGCAGCAGTCACGCGCATCGAAGCGTCCACCTCGCGCGGCAGACCGCCAAGCGCCGCTACCTGCTCGGGTGTCGGCCCATCTCGAAACCGGGCCACCAACTCGACCTTAGGATTCCCGAGGAAGGCCGGAGGAATCGCGAAGGGGACGTACGCCGTCGGCAACGTCGACCGGTCCGGAAAGACTTTGAGGTCGGGAACCAACCCGACCACGCGTTGTTCCGAGGGGCCCATTCGGACGATCTCGCCGACCGGGTCCGAGAGCCCGGCAGCGCGGGCATAGGATCGGTCAACCACCGCCACACGCTCGGACTCGGGTGTGTCCTGCTCCGTGATGCCCCGCCCATTTACAAGCGGAATGCCAAGCACGCCGAGCAGACCAGGGCTGACGGACCGGGTGGCGCGTCCCGAGTCCGGATCACGGGCGCTGCCGGGGCCCGCGGCCGTGAACATGACCGAACCACCCATCTCGTCCGGCAGGGCGTCCGCGTAGCCCGCCGACTCAACTTCCGGGATCGCTTCGATGCGTTCCACCAGCCGATTCAGCACCACCACCTTCTCGCCGTGGGGAAGCGATGCGCCCGCGGCCCGGCCTCCGAAGTCCACGGTGAGTTGGGCGAGCCCGGCATCCGAATAGCCGCCCCGGCCGGCAAACAGCCGCCACGCGCTTCCGCCCATGACCGCGGTTGCGGTCAGGATCACCGTGGCAGCCGCGACCCCGAGCGCCAGGGTCGGAGACACGGCGCGCACCCGGTGGGCACCGCTGAACCGCGCCATGCCCGCCACCTGTTGACGAACGCGAAGGGTGTTCAGGAGCGGCGCGGTCTCCGCCGCCGCGCAAGCCAGCAACGCAACAAGAAACGCCTGTCCGGCCACACCCGGACCGGTGGTCCAATCCGCCGCAAACGGGAGGTCCGCCCCGTATCGGCGGAGGACCGGCACAACCCACGCCGCGAGCAGCGCGCTTCCAGCGGTCACCGCCGCCGCTAACAGCGTCACCCGGAAGAGCGCGGCCACGAACTCGTCGCGAAAGGAACCCCCGAGTGCCCGCCGTATGCTCGCCGCGCGTCGCCCGGCGACGGATCGGGCGAGGCGCAGGCCCGAAACGCTGATCGCAGCTGCCAACACCAGCAGCAGCGCTCCCGCGCGCAGGATCTCGAGCGTCGGGCGTACCGACGCCGTCAGGGATTGCGCCAGCGGGACTGCCTCGATGCGCTCTTCTTCGCGCCGGAAGCCCGCGTCGGTGAGCAGGGCCGTGGCTTCCGCCGCGGCGGCCGCAGGGGTCACCCCCGCCTGGAGCCGCCCGTAGGCGTGGGCAGAACGCGAGCTTCCGCCGGGGCCGGTAGCGACCGACCGGCGGCGCGCCGGCACCCAGATGTCGGCTGCCAGGGTGGGCGTGAAGAATCCCTCCGGCAGGACTCCGATGACACGCAAGGGTTCGCGATCCAGCACGATCTCCGTTCCGACCACGTCCGCCGGCCCGCCGAGCGCGGTCCTCCAGAAACCGTGGCTCACCAGGACGACTCCTTGGCCCCGGTCCAGGGCGAGCAGCGAGTGCCGACCCGCCGTGGCTCTCGCTTCCCCTTCGTGGTCCGCGGGTCGGAAGGGCCGTCCGAGAGCAGGCGCCACTCCGAGCATCTCCAAAAAGCCCGGCTCCAGCGCCTCCACTGTCACCGAGCGCATCGGGGGCTCGCCAAGCATCATCGACCTGCCCCAAAGGTGCCCCACCCAGGAGAATGACTCGGCGCGCTCGCGTAACAGGGCCGCCTCGCGGTCGGAGAGGAAGCGGCTGAACATCTGCTCTCCCCCGGCCGCACGAAGGGCAATCAGTTCTTCCGGATCGTCGTAGGGTAGGGCGCGATCCACCGCTGATTCCCAAACGGCGCCGACCGTGTGGAAGGCTCCGACCGCGAACGCGAGCGCCAGCACCGCCGCCGCGGTGTTTCCTGGCGCGCCGGTCAGCGAGCGCCAGGCACTGACGAACGCGACTCTTGTACGCACGGGCGCCTCAGCGCGAACGCGGCGGCGGGTCGGTTGCGCCGGTCACGAGCAAGGAGCGGATTTCGCCTCCGATGCTCTCCGCCATCATCACCGGCGACAGCAGCCCGGGAGCAAGCTGGGGGTCGGCGCCCGCGGCGATGAGCGCGCGGGCCGCGGACAGTCGTTCTTCCTCGTTCGCTTCGACCCCGGCCAAATTCGAAGACTGGCCAACCGACCATCCGAAGAGAAGGGCGAGGAGCGGCGTTTGATTGTTCGGCTCCGCATGGGCGTTAGGGTCCGCCCCCGACGCTAACAAAAAGGCGACCGCGGCAGCACGGCCAAACAGGGCGGCGCGGGCGAGCGCCGTGTGCCCTGTACGGTCTACGGTCTCCAGGTCGGCTCCCGCAGCGACAAGCATCTCCAGCGCCGCCACCGAATCGGCTTGGGCCGCTCGGTGGATGGCGGGAAAACCGCGGCTCTGCGCGTCGGCTGGCGCACCCTCTCCCAGAAGCGCCGCGACCCTTGCGGCGTCACCGGCCTGCGCCGCCCCAACCAGTCGGCCTGCGAGAGTCTCGTCCGCGGGCTCCGCGTCCTCGTCCGGGCTGCTCTCCAATGGAACGCGCCTCACCGAAACCGACACGGGTCCCGGTTTCGGCGCGGGCCTATCCGTCACGCTCACCTCGACCTCGACCGGCGTGACCCGCCCGAACCGGTTCACGGCGAACGCGACAATGACAACCAGCGCCGTCAGGACGGCCAGGAAGATGGCTCGCCGGCGCGTCATGATCGGTCCCGAGCCTCGGGAGATGTTCCGCTGTCACCCGCACCGTGTAACGCTTCATTCACCATCTTCTTCCACCTCCACTCGATGAGCGGTGAGACGTAGGCGGGCTTCCCGCCGTCGCGCGTCCGCCCGGGTTCTTCGGTCGGCCTAACGCCAACCCGGCCATGACGTTCCCCCAGACGCGGTCAGGTCCGTGCGGACCACCGAGTCGGTACGGGTCCGCGAATCTGGCTTGTTGACCGCCGCCATGTGGCGCGCCGTTTGCCAGCCCGGTTCGACGGTAGGCACGCGCTGCCCGATCCAGTCATCGCGAACTTCCACACATCGCCCACGGCGGCTAGATGGCCACCACGGTCGCTGCGCTTCCCGCGGTCCCAACGACACGCCCATCGAACAGATGGACGGTCCGTTCCGCGCGGCCGGCGTAGCGCGGGTCGTGCGTGACCATGCAGATGGTCGCCCCGCCCCGATGCAGCGAGTCCAGCATGTCCATCACCTCGGTGCCGTTCCTCGAGTCGAGATTTCCCGTCGGCTCGTCGGCGAGCACGATAGCAGGATCCCCGACGACCGCCTGGACCACCGCCACCCGCTGTTGCTGCCCTCCCGAGGGCTGTGAAGACAAGTGCTTGCGGCGATGCGACATCCCGACGGGCTCCAGTGCTTCATCCGTCCGCCGTTTCCGCTCGGCCCCGAGTATCCCCCTCGGTAAACCAGCGGCAACGCGACATTCTCGTACACGGTCAGATCACCGATGAGGTTGAATGCCTGAAAGATGAAACCCACTTCGCGGTTACGGATCCGGGCTCGCTCGGTCAGGGCTATGTTCGCCACCGAACGGCCGTTCAGGAGGTACTCACCCGCGTTGGGCGAATCCAGTAGGCCGAGAATCGACAACAGGGTGGACTTTCCGCATCAGGAAGGACCCGCGATCGCCACGTAATCGCCGATCGTCAGACTCAAGCTCACATCGGAGAGGGCGTGCGTTTCGACCTCATCCGTGTAGAAGATCTTGCTGATTCCGGTCAGTTGGATGACAGGGCTCGCCACTTGTTCCCCTTCGCCAGAGCGGCACCCAATTCTGAACCATCTTTCTGACGGCGTCGAGCGGAACCACGAGGTCGCGGTCGATGGTGTTCTCGATGCTAGATCTCCGCCTCGTCATCGCCCTAGCCTAGCCGCGCCGCGCACGCCGTAAGGATTCTTTCGACACGTCCGCTTGCACGACTTACGAGCCGCGAACCTCGGAATTCAACACCTTGGGCGGGTGCGACTCTGGCCAAATCAAACTACTCCGCTACCAGTGAACGATCCCGCTGGTCGCGAATGGAGGGGGGCGTGTCCTTATTTTGGTACGAAAAGTAGCTCCGAGAGTGACTCGACCCGCCGTTGTGAAGCACCTGCATGGCGCGCCGCTTCCCGGTCGGGTTGCACACAGCGATCGCCGTGGACGGCCGGCACCGCCGGTTCTTGGTCGTTCACATCGCGGAGCAATCGTGCACACTGGAGACACCTGAACGCACGGAGGACGCAAGAATCGGCTCTACCTCGAGCTAGCGGCTCTATTCAGAACCACGGTGGCGCGCTCCCCTCCGTTCGATTACTACAAATTCGCATTCAGGGTCGTTGTCTCGTTGGCATCCGGCGCCAACCCAAGAAGTGTGCAGTTTGCGGTTGCCATGAACGGCAAACTCAAGTTGCCAGCAGCAGGACCTCACACCGGCGACTACCTTCGTCACTTCGCTACGGTCGCGGCTTCGAGTTGCAACGCTAGGGTTCAGTAGAGTTCAGTGCGGGCGCTTTCCGCCTCGCCGGCATCGATCTCGGCCGCGTCAGCGCCCGCAATCTGGTCCGCGAGGACCTGCCCATAGGTCGGATACCGGGCGCGCTCGACTTGGGCTGCCGGCTCCCAGAGCCGGGCGCGAACCAGCGCCTTGGCGCAGTGCAGGAACGCCTCTTCGACCGTGACCTTGAGGACGGAGATGGGCAGCTTGCCGTTGATGGCCAGCGGCTGCAGCAAACCCGCGTCGGTGGATATCTCCACCCGTCCGTTGACGCGGAGCGTCTCCGTCAGTCCTGGCACAAAGAACACCAATCCCACATGTGGACGCTCGACCAAGTTCATCAGTGTGTCCACCTGGCGGTTTCCCGGTCGATCAGGAAGCAGCAGCGTCTTGTCGTCCAGCACGCATGCCAAGGATCCCGGCGGATCACCGCGTGGCGAGGCGTCAGCCCGACCGTCGGCGCGCGCCGAGCTAATGACGTAGAACGGGGAAAGTGCGATGAAATTCCGGCAATGCATGTCCAGACGGTCCAAGACCTTCAGGCTGGCCCTAGAGGCCGGAGGCCGATAGACCGCTCGCAACTCCGCCATTGTGTCTATTCCCATGGCAATCCCTCCCCGCGCTGCCGAGTGGAGTTGCCCGCATGTTATCTGATCACTACAACACCGCCCCGGTGACCATCGAAACCTTCGTCGAGATCCCGCGCTCCACCGGCGCCGTCTATCGCGCCCCCGGACGGACCCGCGTCGGAATCAGCTAGGGCCGCGGGCGCTACGACACCTAAAATCGCTACAACCAGCCAAAAAGGGACACTTGGCTCCATGGATTGGCGATGGTTCCTCTACGACTTGGCAATCGCCAGCGAAAACGAGCCCGGCTCACTCCACTCCGCGCTACGCGCTGTCGATACTTCCGACCTCCGAGAGATCCAGGCGCCGCTGCATTCGTTGCCCGGCCGCTGGCTGGCAAACCACCGCCAGTCACTCATCAGACCGGCCAGCCGGCATGCCGCCTCCAACGCTGTCCGCATCACCAAGGAGATCATCGCGGACACACTCCGTTCCAGGGGGCCGTCCCGATCGTTCCGAACCGACACCCCCTGGGAACGCTGAGGGCGCACAACCAATGCTCGATGTCGTGAAAATCCGGCACTTCTACTTCCATCCTCCGCCCGACGACCCGGAACACGAATCGACTCCTGAAGAGCTGTGGGCGGCTGCCGAGCGCCAAGCGGTCGAGGAGTGTCTGCGCCGGGCCGGCGACCCAGAGGCAGAGGGCCTCGGCGAGCACGGTTCTCTCATCGGTGGGCCGGAAAAACCCGCCCGCTGCTTCGGTTCAATCCCGAGAAACGTCTTCCGCGCAACCCTCTCCCCTTGAGCTGCTTCGATCATCCTCGCGCCCGCGCCACACCGCCCGCCCCACCAGAGAATCCGGACCTGTTCTTTGCCGGTCTTTCCGCCAGCTATCTCGCGGGTTACCCGAACCGCCCCCATGGCGCTGCGCTCGGCCGCATCTTCCGCTCCGCCGACCTCACCCCCGTGGAACGCGACCAGCTCTGGC
>JAJDVI010000074.1 GCA_022826195.1 Acidobacteriota bacterium | reverse complement strand
TGCGGTGCGGCGGGGGCGTCCCGACGACCTGATGCTGCGGATGCCGGGGACGGCGGGAGATCCCTGGGGGGCGTATGTGGAGGGGCTCGACCGGTTCGACGCGGAGTTCTTCCGGATCGCGCCGGTAGAGGCGGAGTCGCTGGACCCGCAGCAGCGGCTGCTGCTCGAGGTGAGCTGGGAGGCGCTCGAGGACGCGGGGCTCGATCCGGGGGGGCTGAAGGGGAGCCGGGGCGGGGTGTACATGGGGATCGGTTCGAACGACTACCAGCGGCTGCTGACGGGAGCGGAGATCAACCTGTACAGCGCGACGGGGACGAGCTATGCGACGGCGATCGGGCGGGTGGCGTTCGTGCTGGGGCTCGAGGGTCCGGCGCTGGCGGTGGACACGGCGTGTTCGTCCTCGCTGGTGGCGATCCACCAGGCGGTGTCGGGCCTCGTGCGGGGGGAGGCGGATTTCGCGCTGGCGGGCGGGGTGAATGCGCTGCTGTTGACGGGCGCGGAAGAGGCGCTGGGGACCTCGGGAGCGCTGGCGCCGGACGGCCGCTGCAAGACGTTCGACGCGCGGGCGGACGGCTACGTGCGGGGGGAGGGGTGCGGGGTGGTGGTGCGGAAGCGGCTCCGGGACGCGGAGCGTGACGGGGACCGGATCCTGGGGGTGCTGCTGGGCTCGGCGGTGAACCAGGACGGGGCGAGCGCGGGGTTGACGGTGCCGAACGGCCCGGCGCAGGAGCGGGTGATCCGGGAGGCGCTGGGCCGGGCGGGGGTTCTGGCGTCGAGCGTGGACTACCTGGAGGCGCACGGGACGGGGACGGAACTGGGGGACCCGATCGAGGTGCGGGCGGCGGCGTCGGTGTACGGGGAGGGGCGGGAGGCGGAGCGCCCGCTGCTGCTGGGTTCGGTGAAGACCAACGTGGGGCACCTGGAGGCGGCGGCGGGGGTCGCGGGGCTGATCAAGGTGCTGCTTTCGCTCAAGGCGGGAGAGATCCCGAGGCACCTGCATTTCGAGACGCCGAACCCGCGGATCGAGTGGGAGGAGCTTCCGGTGCGGGTCACGGCGGAGGGTTGGTCCTGGCCGGAGAGCCCGGAGCGTCCGAGGCGCGCGTCCGTAAGTTCGTTCGGCATCTCGGGGACGAACGCGCACCTGGTGCTGGAGGGCTACCCGGCGAACGGCGAAGGAGCGCCGGTCTCCGACCGGCATCGCTCGCCGGAGGCGGACGAAACCGCCGCAGCTCCGCGCGCCCACCGCCTGCTGCCGCTCTCGGCGCGCAGCGGTCCCGCCCTGGCGGAACTGGCGGGCCGCTACCGGGGTTGGCTGGGGGAGGGGCCGGAGTTCCGGAACGGGGCGGCGCTGGCGGACATGGCGTGGACGGCCGGCGTGGGGCGGAGCCACTTCGCCCACCGCGCCGGCCTGGTCTTCCAGAACTCCGCCGACCTCGCGGAGCAGCTCCGGGAGCTGGAGTCGTCGGGAGCGGCGCGGGAACCCGCCCCGGCCAAGCCGCCCCAGGTTGCGTTCCTGTTCACCGGTCAGGGCAGCCAGTGGCCGGGAATGGGCCGCGACCTCTACGCATCGGAGCCGGTGTTCCGCGAGATCCTCGACCGCTCGGAGGCGGCGTTTCGGGAGGAGCGGGGGGAGAGCCTGCTGCCGGTGATGTTCGGTGAGGCAGAGGGCCTCGAGAATCCGCTCGACCGGACGGAGTGGACGCAGCCGGCGCTCTTCGCGCTCTCGGCCGGACTCACCGAACTCTGGCGGAGCGTGGGGGTGGTTCCGGCGGCGGTGCTGGGTCACAGCGTGGGCGAGATCGCCGCGGCGTGGGCTGCGGGAGCGCTGGAACTCGAGGCGGCGATGCATTTCGCGGCGCGGCGGGGGGCGCTGATGGGTTCGCTGCCGGCGGGCGGCGGGATGGCGGCGGTGTTCGCGCCGGCGGCCGAGGTGGAGGCGGAGATCGGGAAGACGAATGCGCGGGTGAAGGGTGCGGGTCTGTCGCTCGCGGCCGAGAACGGGACGCATTCCGTGGTGAGCGGTCCGCGGCGGCTGGTGGGTTCGCTCGCCCGGCGGCTCGCGAAGCGGGGGGTGCGGACGGAGCGGCTGCGGACGAGCCACGCGTTCCACAGCGGACTTCTGGATCCGGTGCTCCCGGAGGTGGAAGCGGCGGCGGGTTCGCTCCGCTGGAGCGCACCGGAGGTGCCTCTCGTGAGCAACCTCACGGGTCGGGCGGTGGGGCCGGGCGAGGCGTGGAACGGGGGCTACTGGCGTCGTCAGGCGCGGGAGCGGGTGCGGTTCGCGGCGGGGGTGGAGGTGCTCCGGGAGCTCGGGGTGGGGGCGCTCGTGGAGATGGGTCCCCGCGCGGTGCTCGGTCCGCTGGCGGCGCTTTCGTGGCCCGAGGGGCCGGACGATGCCGACGGCCCGGCGACCGGCTCGTCGGCGGCAAACGGACCGTCGGTGGTGGCGAGTCTCGGCCGGGCGACGGGCTTTCCGGAGGCGGTCTCGGCGGCGTACGAGGCGGGGCTCCCGGTGTCGTTCGAGGGGGTCTTCGCCGGGGAACGGCGGCGCCGGGTGTCGCTCCCGACGTATCCCTTCCAGCGGAAGCGGCACTGGGTGCGGCTGCCGGAGCGGCTCGCCGCGGGCCGCGGAGATCCCGCGGCGCGCGCGGTCGAGGATCTGCTCTACGAGGTGGTGTGGCGGGATGCGGCCGTGGACGAGACCCCGTCCGCCCTGCCGGCCTCCGCGGGCCCCTGGGTGATCGCGTCGGGTGAGGGAGCGCTCGCCAGCGAACTCGGTCGGGAACTGCGCCGTCGGGAACAGCGCGTCCTGTTCGCCGGAACCGGGGAGGCCGGGAGCGCGGGCGGATCATCGCGGGACGGTTGGCGGGAGTACTTCGAAGGGCTCCCGGAGAAGGAGCTCGCCGGCGTGGTGTTCCTCGAAGCGGCGACGGGGCGCGGCGCCGGAGCGGGGGTTGCCGCGCTGGGCGCCGACCTGCGGCGGATCGGACAAGGGGCCTTGGCGCTCGCGCAGGGCCTCCTCGACGCGGGCGTCCCGCCGCGGTCGGGACTCTGGTTCGTGTCGCGGGGCGGTCAGGTGTTCCCCGGCCAGGCGGGAGGCGAGCTTGCCGGCGCCGCGCTGTGGGGCTTCGGGCGTACGGTGGCGGGCGAACTCGGGGAGATCCCGGTGCGCCTGCTGGACCTCGACCCGGAAGCGGACCCGGAGGCGGGTTCGGACGTCGGCGTCGTGGCGTCGGAGCTGCTCGGGCCGGGCCCGGAGACGGAGGTGGCCTGGCGCGGCGGACGCCGGAAGGCCCCGCGGCTCGTCCGCTGGCGGCCCGCGGCGGCGGAGGAGTCTCGCGAGCCGGTGCGGGGGGACCGGACCTATCTCCTGACCGGCGGCACCGGCGGGATCGGACGCGCCGTCGCGGCGTGGCTCCTCGACGAGGGCGCGGGTGCGCTGGTGCTGAACGGCAGGCGGACGCCGGAAGGCGCTGCGGCAGAGGAGATCGCCCGGCTCCGGGAGCGAGCCGACGGCCGGGGCGCGGCAGTGCGCCTCGAGCTCGGGGACGTGAGCGATCCCGAGACGGCGGCCCGACTCGTGGCGGCCGCCGGGGCCGAAGCCGGGCTCCCGCCGCTGGGGGGCGTGTTCCACTGCGTGGGCGTCCTGTCCGACGCCGCGCTCCCGAACCAGGACTGGGCGCAGTTCGAGCGGGTCCTGGGGCCGAAGGTTCTCGGCGCCTGGGGGCTGCACCGCGCCACGGAGGACCTGGACCTGGACACCTTCGTGCTGTGCTCGAGCGTTTCGGGGACGCTCGGGAACCCGGGGCAGGCGAACTACGCGGCGGCGAACGCGTTCCTGGACCAGTTGGCGCTCTACCGCCGCGCGCGGGGGCTTGCCGGCCAGGCGATCCAGTGGGGGCCGTGGTCGGGCGCCGGAATCGCGGAAGCGGTCCGGGACCGGATCGAGGATCGGCTTTCGGCGTCGGGCGCGGACTGGCTCACGCCGGAGGAGGGGATCTCGACGCTGGGTCGCTTGTTGCGGTCGGACCGGGGCGGCGCCGCGGCGGTCGCCATGGATTGGGATCGCGCCCGGGAGGGAGGCCAGCGGCTTCCGGCGCTGCTGTCGGAACTCGTGACCGGAGGCCCGGCCGCGGAGCCGACGGGAGAGCTGGCTATCCGGCTCGCGAAGGTTCCGGGCAGCGAGCACGAGGACATGCTGCGGGCGTTCGTGCGGGAGGAGGCGCGCGCGGTTCTGCGGCTGGACGCTCTGCCGGCGGAAGACGTGGGGTTCTTCGACCTGGGGATGGACAGCCTGACGGCGATGGAGCTGCGGGGCCGGGTGAACCGGGCGCTCGCCGGGAGCTATCTGGCGGCGTCCACGGTCGCTTTCGATCACCCGACGGTCCGGCGGCTGGCGCGGCATCTGGCGGAAGGGCTGGGAGCGGTGTTGCCGGCCGCGGCGCAACCGGTGGCGGCGGCGTCGGAGGAGGACCGGATCGCGGGGGTGGGGCTTTCCTGCCGGTTCCCCGGGGGGGAGAGGCCGGAGGCGGGCGGGTCGCAACTGGCTGCGGGGGGGGGTGCGGTGCGGCGGGGGCGTCCCGACGACCTGATGCTGCGGATGCCGGGGACGGCGGGAGATCCCTGGGGGGCGTATGTGGAGGGGCTCGACCGGTTCGACGCGGAGTTCTTCCGGATCGCGCCGGTAGAGGCGGAGTCGCT
>JAJDVI010000086.1 GCA_022826195.1 Acidobacteriota bacterium | reverse complement strand
TCGGCGAGGCTGACGTGGGGCCAGGTCCCGAGTCCGAGGTTGCGGGGACGTCCGTCCACGGTGACGCGCTGCCGCCAGGACTTCGAGAGTTGGCCGCGGGCGATCCGCCTCACCCGGAGGGAGAGACCGCCGGAGCCGCGGCCGTCGCCGTAGCATCCGGGTTCCCGGATGGTCTCGACGAATCTCGCGGAGAGTCGGTAGGGGCGTTCGGTCATGTTCCGGGTTCCTTCGGGCGGCAGTTGGCCGGGACAAAAGGTGCGGGAACGAGGGAGTTTGCGGCGTTCCGGGAGGGAACAGTATAGCACCGTAAGCCATTGAATAATGGCGGTAATAGCGGAACGTCAGGGCACTCTGCGGAACCCTGCGGAACCGATGTATCGCGGAGCGGAGCGCCGCGGTGCCGGTCTGGAGACCGGCGTTCCAAGCCGTTGCGCGATGAGGGTGGGTGGGGTTGCGACGTGCGCTGGCCCCCGGACTAGAAGGACTCCACCTTCATCATGTTCGTGGCGCCGCTGAGCTGGTGGGTCCCGCAGACGATCACGACGCGGTCGCCGGAGGCGACGAAGCGTTCGGAGCGGAGCTGGTCGAGCGCCCGGCTGAGCATCTGGTCGGTATTCCGGAAACGCCGGTTGCGCATGGGGCGGACACCCCAGCGGAGCGCCAGCCGCCGGTACACGTGGTCGGACGTGGTGAAGCCGAAGATCCCGCAGCGCGGCCGCATGCGGCTCACCTGGCGGACCGTGGCCCCCGAGTCGGTGAAGGCGACGATGTAGGCGGCGTCGATGGTCGCGGCCGCCTCGCGGGCGGCGGCGGCGATCGCGTGCTCGATCCGGCTGCGGTCGATCAGGGCCTGGTAGTGGGGCAACTCGCCGAAATCCGCGTGCTGTTCGGTATAGCTGGCGAGGCGGTCGAGCGTCCGCACCGCCTCGATGGGGTATTCGCCCACCGACGTCTCCCCGGAGAGCATCACGGCGTCGCTGCCGTCGAGGATCGCGTTCGCCACGTCGGATGCCTCGGCCCGGGTCGGCATTGGATGCGAGATCATCGAGTCCAGCATCTGGGTCGCCGTGATGGCGATCTTTCCCCGGGAATTCGCCTGGCGAATCACCCATTTCTGGACGATGGGAACGCGCTCGGACGAGGTCTCCACGCCGAGGTCGCCCCGGGCGACCATCACTCCGTCGGAGACATGGAGGATCTCCTCGAGGTTCTCGAGCGCCTCCGGCCGCTCGATCTTGGCGATGATGGGGATGTCCTCGCGATCCAGCCGCGCGAGCAGCCCCCTGACCGTCTCGACATCCCGCGCCCGCTGGACGAACGACACCGCGAGGTAGTCCACCCCGGCGTCCACCGCGGCCTGCAGGTCGGTCCGGTCCTTCACGGTGAGCGAGGGCCCGGACAGCGGCACGCCGGGCAGGTTGATCCCCTTCCGGGAGAGGAGGACGCCCCCGACCACTACTTCGGTGTGCACGTCGCGGTCGGTGCTCTTGAGAACCCGCAGCTTCAGCAGTCCGTCGTCGATCAGGATGAAGTCCCCCGGACGCACGTCCCGGGCGAGCTGGGGATACGTCGTCGAAACGGCCTCCGCGCTTCCGGCGACCGTCCGGGAGGTGAGCACGAACGGAGCTCCCGGTCTCAGTTCGACGCCGTCCGACGGCACCTCGCAGACCCGCATCTTCGGCCCCGCCAGGTCGGCGAGCGTGGCGACGGCCCGACCCGCCTTGCGCGCCGCGCGGCGCACGGCGCGGACCCGGCTCTGCAGGCTGGTGGCGGTCTCGTGGGCGCAGTTGAGCCGGGCGGCGTCCATCCCGGCGTCGACGAGCGCCTCGATGGTCCTCGTGGAGCGCGTCGCCGGACCCAGCGTGGCGATGATCTTGGTTCGGCGAAACATGCTAGCCGGCTTCCGGTTCGCCATCCGTTTTCCGGATGCGCGGAGGGTCCGCGCTCCGGGGCCGCAGGACCGTCAGCAGGACCTTGAGGCCCGCGAGGAACAGGCCGGTGAGGGTGGTGTCCCGGCTGCCTCGTCCGGCGGGCCGCCGGCTCGAAACCGGGACTTCGACCGTGGTGATGCCCGCCCGGGCGGCGCCTACCTGCATCTCGGCGAGCCAGCCGTAGTCCGGGTCGGAAAGGCCCAACTGCGAAAGCGCCTGCCAGCGGATGGCTCGAAACGGCCCGAGGTCCGTGAAGCGGTAGCCGTAGAGCAGGAGGATGAGCCGCGTCGCAATCCAGTGTCCGCAGCGGACCAGACCCGGATAGGCCCCGGGATCCGGTTCCCCCCGGTTCCGCGAACCCACCACGAAGTCCACTTCCGGAGACAGGAGCGGTGACAGCACCGCGGGCAGTTCCTCGGCGTCGTCGGTGCCGTCACCGCGCAGGAACACCACGACGTCGGGAGGCTCGGGCGCGAGGTGGACCATCCCGGTGAGGCAGGCGCGCCCGTACCCCGCGCGTCCTTCCTCGACGGCGGTGGCTCCGTAGCGCCGCGCGGTGTCCGGGAGGTCGGCGCCCGGGGCGCCGACGACCACGATCTCCCGCAGATGGCCGTGGGGAAGCGAGGCCAGCACCCGGGAAAGCTCGGGCCCGCCGTCGGGTGCGGGAATGATCGCCGCCGTTCGCACGTTCAAATTTGCCGGCGAGTATACGGGTCGGTTCCCGTAGGATGGACCGGGTGAGCGACCTGCCGAACCGATCCCGAATGCTCCCGTTGGCCGGGACGATGCTCGCCTTCGCCTGCTCGACGGCTCCGCCGCCGGAGACCGGGGAGGGCGCGGCGGTCCTCTTCCGGGGCGGCCGGATCCTCGACGGGACCGGGAACCCCTGGGTTCGGGGCGACGTGCTGGTCGTGGGTGACCGCATCGCCCGCGTCGGCGTCATTCCCGCCGCCGAGGTCCCCGCGGACGCGCGTGAGGTGGACGCGGCCGGACTCACCGTCATGCCCGGTTTCATCGATCCGCACTCGCATGCCGGCCCCGGGCTCGCCACGCCCGAACTCCGCGTGGGAGAACCGGTCATCCGGCAGGGGATCACGACCGTGATGGTGAATCCCGACGGGGGTGGGGACGTGGACCTGGCGGAGCAGCGGCGCCGCTTCGAGGAGGGGGGGATCGGCGTCCACGTCGCCCTGATGATCGGCCACGGGGCCGTCCGGCGCGAGGTGCTCGGCATGGAGGCCCGCCCCCCGACCGGGGAGGAGCTCGAGCGGATGGCCGGGCTGGTGCGCGCCGGGATGGACGCCGGGGCCTTCGGCATGACCGGGGGCCTCTACTACGCCCCCGGAAGCTACGCGGAAAACGACGAGGTCGTGCGCCTCGCGGCCGAGATCGCGCCGTTCGGCGCCTTCGTCAGCCACATTCGCGACGAGAGCGACTACAACATCGGCCTGGTCGCGGCGGTCGAGGAGGTCATCGAGGTGGCGGAGGCGCAGGGCATCCGCGGCGTGGTGACCCATTTCAAGGCGCTCGGTCCTCCCGTCTGGGGACTGAGCCGGGAGGCCACCGCCGCCATCGACGCCGCCCGCGCCCGGGGGGTGGAGGTGTTCGCCGACCAGTACCCGTACGAGGCGTCCGGCACGAGCATCGTCGGGGCGCTGGTTCCGCGCTGGGCGCTCGCCGGCGAGACCATGCCCGGGATGCCCTCGCCGCTCGAGAACCGGCTCGCGAGTCCTCAGGAGCGGGCGCGTCTGCGCGCCGACATGCTCGTGGCGCTGGAGCGGCGGGGCGGCGCCGAAACGCTGCTGCTTTCCCGCCACCGGGCGGACACCTCGCTTGAAGGCCGCTATCTGAGTGACCTCGCGGAGGAGTGGGGACTCGAGCCCATCGACGCGGCGCTCCGCCTGCTCGACGCCGGGGGAGCCGGGCTCGTGTCCTTCAACATGTCGGAGGAGGACATCGCTCACATCATGACCCGCGAGTGGACGATGGGTTCCTCGGACGGGGGGCTCGTTCCACCGGGCGAGGGGCGCCCGCATCCACGCTTCTACGGGGCGTTTCCGCGGCGTATCGCGCGCTACGTGAGGGAACGGGGGGTCCTCACGCTGGCCGAGGCGGTCCGGGGCATGACGAGCCTGCCGGCGACGGTGTTCCGGATGCACGACCGGGGGCAGATTGCGCCGGGCCGCATCGCCGACCTCCTCGTGGTGGACATCGACGAATTCGGGGATGCCGCCACCTACGAGAATCCGCACGCCCTCGCCGAAGGGATCGTGCACGCGCTGGTCGCGGGAGTCTTCGCGATCGAGAATGGCGACGCGACCGGGGCGCTGGCCGGCCGGGTGCTGACGCCGCACTGGATGGACGGGGAATGAGCTGCGCTTCCCGGGCTGCCGCCGTCCGGCAGCGCGCTACCGTTTCCGCCGCACGGAGGAGAACCACGTGAATCCTGAATCCGCCATTGCCGGGACGATCCTCGAGACGGTCGGGGACACGCCGCTCGTCGGGCTCCGGCGGATCGGGCAGGGCCTTCCCGGCCGGGTTGCGGTGAAGATGGAGTCCTTCAACCCGGGCGGCTCGGTGAAGGACCGGATCGCCATCACCATCGTCGAGGACGCCGAGCGCCGGGGAGATCTGAAGCCCGGCGGGACCATCATCGAAGGGACCTCCGGAAACACCGGGATGGGTCTCGCCCTGGTGGCCGCGGTGAAGGGCTACCGCTCCATCTTCGTGATGCCCGACAAGATGAGCGACGAGAAGATCCGGGCGCTGCGGGCGCTCGGCGCCGAGGTGGTGGTCACCCCGACCGCGGTGGAACCCGAGGACCCCCGCAGCTACTACAGCGTGGCGAAGCGGCTCGTCGAGGAAACGGAGGGAGCCCTCTACGCGAACCAGTACCACAACCCGGTGAATCCGGAGACCCACTACCGCACCACCGGTCCCGAACTCTGGGAACAGGTCGGGCCCGAGATCCACACGCTGGTGTGCGGGCTGGGGACCGGGGGCACCATCACCGGGACCGGCCGCTATCTCAAGGAGCGGAATCCGGAGATCCGGGTCGTCGGCGCCGATCCGGTGGGCTCGCTCTACGACGAGTATTTCCGGACCGGGAAGATCGGGGAGGCGCGCAGCTACAAGGTGGAAGGGATCGGCGAGGACTTCATCCCGTCCACCATCGACTTCGCCGTGGTGGACGAGGTGATCCAGGTCACCGACCGGGACTCCTTCCTGATGACCCGGCGGCTCGCCCGCGAAGAGGGACTCTTCGTCGGGGGTTCCGCCGGGACCGCCATGGTCGCGGCGCTGGAAGCGGCCGCACGGGTCCCCCGGGGCGCGCTCGTCGTGGTGCTCGCTCCCGATTCGGGCGCCCGCTACCTCTCCAAGATCTTCAGCGACGACTGGATGCGCCAGAACGGTTTTCTCGAGTCGCCGCGCGAAGGGGAGACGGTGGGCGACGTGCTGGCGGCCAAGGGCGGCCAGGAGATCGTGAGCGTTCCGCCGACCGCGGGAGTCCGCGACGCGGTGGCGCTGATGCGGAAACACGACGTGTCCCAGCTCCCGGTCCGGGACGAGAACGGCTTCATCGGGGTGGTCACCGAGGCCTCCCTGCTGGAGGGCCACTTCTCCGGCGGGGTGGGCCGGAGCGATCCGATCAGCGCCTTCGTGAAGACCGACAAGATCGCTTCCCTGGAGGCGTCGAGTCCTCTCGAGGAGCTGGCCCAGATCTTCGCGCGGGGCCGGATCTCGGTGGTGACCGATGGCGGCCGGGCCGTGGGGCTGCTCACCCCGATCGACCTGCTCGACTACCTCTCGCGGGAAAGCTGAACCGGGGCTCCGCCCTACATCCGGCGCCAGCGGGGTCCTACTCCGCCTTCGCGCGGCGTCCACCGCGGGCCGAAGACGTCGGCCGCGCGGCAGTCCACGCAGTTGGAAGGGTTGATCGTCAGCCCGTCGTCACGCGCCTCGTAGACGCCGGCCGGGCAGATCCGTTCCCACAGCGCGGCGGTATCGGGTGGGACGTCGTCCGGCGCCACGAGATGGGAGGGGATGTCGTCCCTCGTGTTGTTGCCGGACCGGAAGACCCCGTCGAGCTTCGAGAAGGGCGGCGGAGGAAGGGGCTCGGGCGTTTCCCGGGGCCGCGCGACATCGTCCTCCACCGGCAGGGTGCCCGTGGGGAGCGCCCCGGCGGTCAGGGTGGCGAGCACCGACGTGAGCGCCCCTCGGTAGAAGCCGCGCTGGAACGCGGGCCGCATGTTCCGGTTGCGCCGCAGGTCGGCCAGGATCTCGCTGTCCTGCAGCGAGGCGTCATAGAGCGACAGCGGCACCCCCGCCCGCAGATGCGCCACCGCCGCATCGGCCGCGAGGATCCCCGAGAGCATCGCGTAGTGGATGCCCTTGAGCGACGGGACGTCCACAAAGCCCGCGGTGTCGCCGACGAGAAGCAGCCCGTCGCCTGACAACCGTTCCGGGAGGGAGCCGATGCCGCCCTCCGGGATCAGGCGGGCGCCCCACTCGAGGCACTCGCCGCCCTCCAGGTGGGGCCCGATCCGGGGATGGGCCTTCAGCAACTGGAGCGCCCGGTGCGCGTCGAGCGCTTCCGTCGGCGCGTCGAGCCCCACCACCATCCCCACCGCCGACAGCCCCTCGCCCATCGGGTACAGGAAACCGCCGCCAAAGGCGGAACGCGGGAGGGGGTATCCGAGAGTGTGAACGACCCGGTCCGGCGGGTTCTCCGACTTCCAGAGTTCCTTCACCCCCAGCGCGAAGATCGGGGGACTCGGCGAGGAGATCCCGAGGCGGGAGCGCCAGGCCTGTCCCAGCGGACCGCGCGCGCCCTCGGCGAGGATCACGACGCGGGCCGCCACCTCGGTCGCGGGTTCGAAGCCCGTTCCCGGCGAGCCGTCCCGCCGCCGCCCCGCCGGGACGGTCTCGAGTCCCAGCACCCGGTTCTCCCGCATGAGCAGCGACCCGATCGCGAATCCCGGGAATACCTCGACCCCAAGCGCTTCGGCCCGTTCTCCCAGCCACCGGGCCATTTCGGAAAGCGACGCCGTGAAGAAGCCGTGGTTTCGCATGGTCGGCGGGGTCGGCACCCGGATTCCGTGCCGCGAGCCGAGGAAATAGACGCTCTCCCGGGCGACCCGCGTCCGGAACGGAAACGCGTCGTCCTCCATTTCCGGGAAGAGTTCGCGGAACGCGACGGGGTTGACCACCGCTCCCGAGAGGCAGTGGCCGCCCAGCTCCGCGGCCTTCTCGAAGACGCAGATGGAGAGCTCTTCACCCGCCGTCTTCGCGGTCCGGGCCAACCGGATCGCGGCGGCCAGCCCGGCGGGCCCGCCCCCCACGATCGCCACGTCGAACGGCAGCGCTTCCGGGCCAGGGGCCCGGTCAGCCAGCAACCGGTCTACCGGAAGCGGAGGCCGGGTCTCCCCGAGGCGGATCATCCGCCGAACCGTTCCGGGTCCCAGCGCAGTCCGAGTTCCGAAGGCGGCGCGATGTATCCGAGGAGCGCGGAAGCGGCGACCACCGCCGGACTCGCCAGGTATCCCTCGCCGCCGCGGCCCATCCGGTTCTCCCAGTTGCGGTTGAAGGAGGTGATCGCCCGCATCCCGGGACCGAGGGCATCTTCGCCCTGACCGAAACAGGGACCGCACCACGATCTCCGGATCTCGCCCCCCACCGAGCGCAGGACGGAAGCGACCGGTTCCCCTCCAAGGCGCGGCTCGGCCTCCTCGATCGCCTTCCGGACGCCTCCCGAGCCCGGAAAGATGACGAACTTCTCCCGCGTCCGGTCGTGTCCGCGTTCGCGCGCCGCGCGCACGACCTGGGCGGCGGCGAGCAGGTCTTCGTAGCTGCCGTTCGTGCAGGATCCGATGTAGGCGCGGTCGAACCCGAGGCGGCCCTCCGCCACCTCGGTTGCGGGGTGCGCGTTCCCGGGCGCCGACGGAAGCGCCACCAGCGGTTCCACCCCGGCAAGGTCGAAGACCTCTTCGGCGCTGAAATCCGCGGCCGCGCCGCTGGTGAGCGGCGGATAGGGGAGGTCCCCGGACCCGCGGTCCGCGTAGAACCCCGCCGTGACCTCGTCGAAGGGAAAGATCCCGTTCCAGGCCTCCGCCTCCGCCATCATGTTGCAGATCGTGTTGCGCCAGGTGATCGGCAGCGCGCCGCGCTCATCGACGAACTCGACCGAGGCGCCCGCGGCCGCCCCGTTCCACCCCGCGATGAGCGCCAGGACGACGTCCTTGCCCGAGGACCAGGGAGGGACCTTGCCGGTGAGCACCACCCGGCGCGCCGGCGGCGGGGTCAGCAGGACGCTGCCGGTCGCCCAGCCGAAGCCGAGCGCGCTCGATCCGATGCCGACGCCGAGCGCCCCGTAGGCGCCGTAGGCCCGGCTGTGGCTGTCGGCCCCCGGGATCACCGCGCCGGGGAACACGAGGCCCTGCTCGGGGAAGTAGAAGTGGAAGATGCCGTCCCCCGGGGTCGCGAACCAGGGCGCGCGCAGGCCCTCGGCCGCGGCGAAACTCCGGCTGATCTCCGTTTGCCGCTCGTCCGCGGCGCGCCCCGTGAAGACGAAGTGATCGTTGGCGATCGCGGCCTGCCGGGGATGGATGGCGCCCCCGGTGATCTCCCGGAAGGTGTGGATCGCGAAGGGCGCCGTGCCGTCGGAAGCGGGCAGCAGGTCCGCCGCCACCAGGATGCTCTCTCCTGCCGCGACGGGGGCCCGGCGGTCCACCCGGTGCGCCCAGAGGATCTGCTCGGTCACGGTGAGGCGGTCGCGCTCCTCGGGACCGGGCCACTCGACCAGCGGCTCGGTGTCGACCGAAGCCAGGAACTCGCGGCGACCCGCCGCCAGGATGCCGCCGGACCTCCTGAGCTCCGCTTCCCGCGCGGTGAGGGGCTTCGGGTCGTAGGAGCGGCCGAGCGAGTCGTTCACGAGTCGCCGCGCCGCCGGATCGAAGGTGAACCGGTGCCCGTCCCGGGCGTCCTCGGCCGCGGCGGGGCATTCGAGCACCTCGAGCCCGAGGTTGAGGGCATTGCGGCGGAAGATGTCGCCGACGCCGGGTCCGAGCACGAGCACCAGCGTCGTACCGGCATCCCGGGCGATCCCGAGCAGCCCCGCCGGGCTCATTTCCCGCGAAGAGCCGATTCCGAACCGCTCACCGGCGATCACGAAGTTCTGCCCGGCCTGCACGCGGGCCGCGAAATCCGGCATCAGGTGGCGGAACGCCCCCGCTTTCCACCGCGCGTCGAGCGCGTCCAGGCTCTCGGAAACGCAGTCGGCGGAAGGAGTGATCTGGTCGGTGTCGATGGCGTCCCGCTTCCGGCCCGGACGCTTCGGGTCCCAGAAAATGAGCGCCCGCCCGGTCACCGGAACCGCGGGACGCGAGCCTCGCTCATCCGCCGGGGCGGAGGGCAGGGGAACGCCGGGCTTTCTCCGTCCGGGCTGGATGCGCACGGTTTTGAGTATAGAGAGGGTCCCCGCGTCACTAGAATTCCGCTTCGTCTTGGCCCGTTTCTCTCTGCTGTTGCTGGCCGGGCTCGCGGTTTCGCTCCCGGGCGCCGTGGCTCAGGCCCAGGATTCGGAGACGCCGCCCGAGACGCCGGACTCCCCGCCCATCTTCCTGTTGACGATGGGCCCCGACCAGTCGGTGGTCTTCCGCAAATGGGGGCATGCCGCGCTCTGCGTCGGAGACCGGTGCCTCAACTACGGAGTCACGGACTTCTCGCGGCCGGTCGGACTCGTGCAGGAGGTCCTCCGGGGCGAAGCCGTCTTCTGGATGGCCGTATCCGGGTACGAAGACATGGTGAGGGTCTACTCCCGGGACGACCGCAGCGTGTTCCGCCAGGATCTCGACCTCGCCCCGGAAGCGCGCGATGCGCTGCTCGGCCGGATTGCGCAGGACCTCGTGCCCGGCGCGAGCGAATACATCTACAACCACTTCGACGACAACTGCACGAGCCGCATACGGGACTACCTCGATGAAGCGGCTTCCGGAAAGCTGCGCGAGCCGATCCCGCTGCCGCTGCCGTTCCAGAGGCAGGAGAGCGAACCGACGTTTCGCGGGCACATCCGCCGCGGGTTGTACGAGGATCCCCTGTTGCTCTGGCTTTCGGACGTCGGTGTCGGTTCGGTGGCCGACGAGCCCATTTCCTCGTTCGACGCCATGTTCCTGCCGGGCGCGCTTCGCTACGGCGTGGAAGCGGCGTTCGGCGCACCGCCCCAGCGGCTGCACACCGGAAGCTACGGGGACCTGCTGCCGCCCGATCCGGGGAGCCGTCCCTATCTTCCCTGGCTGTTCGGAATTGCGGTCTTCCTCGCGTTGCTCATCGCGTTGCCGCGGACGCCTGCACTCCGCCGCGCCGGGACCGCGAGCGCCGCGGTGCTGATGGCGCTCGTGGGAACGGTGGGAACCGCGGTGTTGATCCTGAGTCCGTTGCCCGAGTTCCGGACGAGTCTCATCGCTCTCGCGGTGCCGCCGAGCGACTTCCTCCTCGCGACCCGGCACGCCCGCTGGTACGGCCCGGCCCGGCTTGTCTGGGGGGCGGGTTTCCTCCTGGCGCTTCTCGCCGGGGTCCTTCGCCAGCCGCTCGGTTGGACGGTTCTGGCCGCCCTGTTGCCGGTGGCGGCGATCGTCTGGCGGCGCCGGCAGCCCGCGGAGGCATCTCCGTGAACCCGGCGCCCGCAATCGAGGCGGCGTTACGCCGCCGCGGGATGCCCGCGGCGTTTCGCCGCGGGTTCGGGGAGAGCGTTCGGTCGGCTTCCCGGGGGCCTTGCCACGTTCCGGAGGGCGCCATTGGTCCCGTGACCGAACTCCCCGTGTTCGCGGAGCCCGGCGCGGCCGCCCCACGGGACGCGCGGGCCCGCACCGTCGCGATCACCCTGAACGGCGGACTCGGGACCACCATGGGGATGCGGGCTCCCAAGGCCCTTCTCTACGCCACCGAGGGGATGACCTTTCTCGACATTGCCCTGAAGCAGGCCGAGACGGTGGGGGTGCGCCCGGTCCTCATGAACAGCTTCGCCACGGACGCGGCGATTCGGGAGACTCTGGGGGACCGGGACGTCCAGAGCTTCCTCCAGCACGAGGCGCCCAAGCTTCGCCGCGCCGACTTCGCCCCCGTGCGGGTGCCCGACCGGCCGGATCTCGAATGGTGCCCGCCGGGGCACGGCGATCTCTACACCGCGCTCGGCACCAGCGGCCTGCTCGCCGATCTCCTGGGAAAGGGATTTCGCTACGCCTTCGTCTCGAACGTGGACAACGTCGGCGGGTGTCCCGATCCGTCGTTGCTGGCCTGGTTCATCCGATCGGGCGCGCCGTTCCTCATGGAGGTCGTCCGGCGCACGCCCGAGGACTGGAAGGGCGGGCACCTGGCGCGCCGGCGCCGCGACGGACGGCTCGTGCTCCGCGAGACGGCGCAGTGCGCCCCGGAAGACAAGGACGCCTTCCGGGACCACGAGCGGTACTGCTATTTCAACGCCAACAACCTGTGGCTGCGGCTCGAGGCGCTCCGGGAAGCCCTCGACCGGGGAGGGGGCTTCCTCCCGCTGCCGACCATCGCGAACCCGAAGACGGCGGATCCGCGCGACCCGGGATCCGAGCCGGTATTCCACCTCGAGCAGGCCGCCGGCACCGCGCTCGAGGCCTTCGACGGGGCCCAGGCCGTCGAGGTCCCGAGACGGCGGTTCGCGCCGGTCAAGACCACCGAGAACCTGCTGGTCCTGCGCTCCGACATCTACGCGATCGACGAGAACGGCCTGGTCGAACCCGCCCGCGAGCCGCCGCCGGTCGCGCTCGACCGGGAGCGCTACCGGTTCATCAGCGACCTCGAGGCCCGCTTTCCCCACGGGCCCCCGTCGCTGCTCGCCTGCGACCGCCTGCAGGTCAGCGGCGACGTCCGGTTCGGGCGGCAGGTCGCCTGCGAGGGCGAAGTAACCGTCGTGGGCCGCCGGGACCGGCCCGCGCGGATTCCGGACGGCGCCCGCCTCCGGGGCGTGGTGCGCGTCTAGCGCGAGGCGCCCCCACCTTCGGATCGGTCGCGCGCGGGGTCTCGCGCCCGGTTCCGCGCCGCACCCGGCGGTGGTGGCACAGCAGGCGACGGCTACCGGGATTCGTTTCGCGCTGATGAGGCGGGTCCGGGTTCGGGCGCGCCATCCGGCAGTCGAGCCGCGGCCTCCGTCTCGAAGCGGGCGGCGAGCAGGTAGCGGTACAGATCGAGCGCGAGCCGTTCCCGGTGCTCTTCCAGCCAGCGCCGGGCGTCCGGCGCCAGCACCATCGCCTCGCAGTCCCCGTCCGCCAGCACCGCGGGTGCGCGATCGTCGTCGGCGGCCACCGGCCAGATCGCGTCGCCGGGGCCGTACTGGAGCAGACGCGCCCCCTCGGCTCCGAAGGCGGAAGCCCGGCCGGAGGTCAGCAATTGCAGGCCGTCGCTCGGCGCACCCGGACCGGCGAGCGCTTCCCCGGCGGCGTAGCGGCGCGGGTACAACCAGCCCTCCAGTTCGTCCATCAGGTCCTCGAAACGGATCTGCCGCTCGAGATGCCGCTCGAGGTCGTCGGCGGTGCGCGCGAATAGCGCCGCGCGGCGCTCGTCCACCTCGCCCGCCTTCGCCCTCCACGCCTCGATGAGGATTTCCTCACAGCGCTCGAGCGCGTGGTCGGTGTTCGGCTCCATCCGGACCGCTGCAAACTCCGGTGCGGAAAGGTTGCGCTGGAGGCCTCTTCCGAGTTGCTTCGAGGGCGCTCCCAGCACCACGGTCACCCCGGCCGCGTTCGCCGCCCGCAGGAACCTCGCGAGGACGTTCACCGCCGAGAAGTCGGAACCGGACACCTTCGTGAAGTCGAGCAGCAGACAGGTGGGGCGCGGATCGCCGCTCAGGGATCTCCGGAGCTGATCGGCCAGCGGGCTCACGCTGCCGAAGAAGAGATAGCCGCGAAGCCGGTATCCGAGGAAGCGCTCGCCCTCCTCCAGCAGGATGGCGCGGTCCGGGACCGAACGCGCCTTGGTGCTCCGGAGTTCACGCGCGGTGAAGCGCGACTCGATGGGATCCACGCGGCTCAGCCGCACGGCGAAGAACACCAGGGTGGCCAGGATTCCGGTACCCACTCCCTCGAACAGCCCGAACGCGACGATGGCCACCGCGATGAGCACGATGATGGCGTACTCCGACCCGGGGAGCCGCTTCCGGCTCCTGACGAGCCCCTCGTCCAGCATGCTGAAGCCGGCGAAGAAGAGGATGCCGCCCACCAGCGCCACCGGGACCAGTTCCAGCATGGCGTCGCCCACGAACAGCGCGGACGCGATGACGAGCGCGGCGACGACGCCGGTCAGCCGGGTGGCGGCCCCGAACAGCTTGCTGCGGAGCGACGCCGGGACGATCATGCTCGCCGCCGTGCCGCCGCCGAACCCGGCGACCACGCTGGCGAGCCCGGTGGCGCGGAACTCGCGGTCCCAGTCCAGGTCCTGGTTCGCGGCCATCTCGAGCCCGGCGAGATTCATGATCACGACGATGAGCGCGACCAGCACCAGCATCGACATGGTGGGTAGTTGCAGGAGCATCGCCCCCCAGTCCACGAGTTCCAGGTCCGCCGGTCCGAGCGCCGGCCACAGATTGCCGTCCGAGGTGCTGGTCAGCAGGAAGCCCGCGATCCTTGCTTCGTCCCGGGAGATCTCGAGCGCCGCGAGTCCGAGGTGGGTTGCACCGGCGGCGAGCGCCACGCTGACCGGCAGGATCCAGGAGCGGCGCCACCGTTTCATGGCGAGGTACAGCGCCAGACCGAACGCCGCGCCCGGAATCCACTTCCAGAGCGCCGAGGATTCGAGGAGCGCCGGAATCGCGCGCCAGTCGGGCTCCGCCCCCATCAGGGACATGGCGGCCAGGCATACGGCGGCTCCGATGCCGGCCACGAAACCGCCGGCCACCGGGTAGGGGACGAAGCGCACCAGATTGGCGAGCCGGTATCGCCCGATCAGCAGAAACAACGCCCCGGTGGCGACCGCGCTGATCACGAGGGCGCCCGTGGCCGTGACGAAGAGCGCGCGGCCCTCGGCGGCCGTGGTGGCGCCGATCAGCGCCATCGCGACGATCAGCGCCGGGGACAGCCCCGATATCGCCCCGCGAAAACCGCCGGCCAGAGCGATGAGCAGGCAGGCGGCGAAGTTTCCGAACAGCACCAGCCCGACGCCCTGGGACGCATACGGCGCGAGCGGCCCGGAAAAAATGAGCGTTCCGTAGGCGATCTGCGCAACGAGCAGACCGACGCCGGTGGTGAAGCCGGTCACCAGCGCCGGAACGGCTTTCGGCGATACGGCATCCGCCCGGAGTTCCGATGCGAGATGGCGGAGTCGGGGCATCATCGTCAAGGCCTCGGGCGAACGGGTTCCCCACCGCCGACGCAGGTCAACCGCTCCCCGCTCCCCCCGGGAAGCCTAACCGGCGGGTCACGCGGCCGGAGCCTCTCGGGCAACCGCGTACGGACATGGACCCGTGGCCTTCTCCCCGACCGGGCGCGGCTAGAATTCCGGTTTCCCGGACCCATGCGCGGCGAAGAACGACACAAACTCGAGACCGACGCCCTCATCCTGCGCGTCGAGCGGGCGGTCGACTGGGCCCAGGAGAACCGCCGTTCGCTGGTCACCATCGTTGCCGCAACCGTGGGGATCGCGCTCCTCGCCGGCGGGTTCCTGGTGAACCGTGGCAATCGCAAGGAAGCGGCGCGGACCCGCCTCGGCGTCCTCACCGCCGAGATCCAACAGGTAACCGGGGGGCAGGAAGGCCAGCAAGGGCCGTGCGAGGCGTCGCTGTCCGAACTCGAGCGACTCGCCGAGAGCGAAGGCAACTCGGTCGAGGGCAGGACCGCCCGTTACTACGCCGGAGTCTGCCAGCGAGCGCTGGGCGAGTACGAAGCGGCGGCGGCGAGCTTCGAGCAGGTGCGGGGCCGGAACGATCTGCTGGCGGAACTCGCCACCCTCGGTCTCGCCGGCGTACAGCGGACCTCCGGCAAGGGCGAAGAGGCGGCTCTCGCGTACCGGAGCCTGCTCGACGGGGGCGGCGATCTGCCGCTCGATCCGGTGCTGTTCGAGCTGGGGGTGCTCGAAGAGGAACAGGGAAGGCCGGAAGCGGCGGTTTCCCTCTACGAACGGATCGTCGAGGAGTACCCCGCCTCCGCCTTTCGGGATCTCGCCGAGACCCGGAAGGAGCGGCTTCCTGACCCGTCGCGCTGACCCTTGGAACGCCGGTCTCCAGACCGGCACCGCGGCGCTCCGCGCCGCGCACGCCGCAACACCAAACAACCTCACGGCACACCTGGCCCGGATGCATCCCCGGCCGAACCCCCCGCGGTTCCCGCGACACCAAGCAGGAACCTGACCGATGACCGAGCCGTTCGCCGACCGCGTGGCGCCGCCGCCCCCCCCGCCGGCACCGCGCCACCGCTCCGGCTCCGGCTGTCTGCTCACCGCCATGCTGGTGGCCGCGGTGTTCGTGGGGCTGGGTTTCCTGGGCCTGGCGTTCACCTTCTTCCTCGGTGGCGACCCCTCGGTTCCCGAGGACGGCATCCTGCTCGTCGGTACGGAGGGGGAGTACCCGGAGACCCTCCCCTACGCCCCGTTCCTGTTCGCCGACGCCGGACCCAGCTTCGGCGAACTGATCCAGGGCATGTCGCGAGCTGCGGAGGATCCCCGCATCGGCGCCCTGCACCTGCGCGTGGGGAACACCCGGATGGGATGGGCGCGGGCGCGCGAACTGCGGGATGCCGCGCTTCGTTTCCGCGAGGCGGGCAAGCGGGTCACCGCCTCGCTCGAGTACGCCGGGCTCATGGACTACTACCTGGCGAGCGCCGCCGACCGGATCCACATGCACCCGCGGGGCCAGTTGGGGCTCTACGGGATCTCGATGGAGGTCATGTTCTTCGCCGGGCTCTTCGAGAAGCTGGGAATCGAGGCGCAGTTCGAGGCGATCGGCCCCTACAAGAACGCGCCGGACGTGTTCACCGGATCGGGGATGAGCCCCGAGCATCGCGAGCAGCTCGAATCCCTCGGCGAGGAGTTCCGGTCGGGGACGGCGGCAGCGGTGGCCGAGGCGCGCGGAATCACACCGGGCGATGCGGACCGGTTGCTCGCAGGCGGCCCCTACACCGCGAGCCGCGCGCTGGAGCACGGCCTGGTGGACGTTCTCAGCTACCTGGACGAGATCAAGGAGGATGTCGAGGAGGCGAAGCTCGTGGACATCGCGGACTACGTGGCATCGTCGCGGCGGGCCTCCTCTCGGCCTGAAGCCAGGGTCGCGGTCGTCCACGTGGACGGCGCGATCCTCCCCGGCAAGAGCCGGGAGGACCTCTCCATGGGACGCGTCGCCGGCGCCACGACGGTCGCGGAGGCGCTCGCCTGGGCGGAAGAGGAAGAGTCGGTGGACGCGGTCGTACTCCGGGTCTCGAGTCCCGGCGGCAGCGATTCCGCCTCGGACACGATCTGGCGGGCCGCCGATCGGGTGCGCGCAGTGAAACCGCTGGTCGCCTCGTTCGGCGACACGGCGGCGTCGGGCGGCTACTGGGTCTCGACGGCCGCGCGGCGCGTGGTCGCCCAGCCGCTTTCCGTCACCGGCTCCATCGGCGTGTACGTCGGGAAGTTCAGCATCGGGGAACTCCTGGAGAAGATCGGGATCGCAGCGGACCTCGTGTCGGCCGGCGGCCGGCCGAACTGGCTCAGTCCCTCCCGGCCGCTGGACGAGCAGGACCTCGAGCGGCTGCGGGAGGGCGCCGCCGAGATCTACGGCGTCTTCCTGGAGCGCGTGTCCGCGGCCCGGAACATGACCACGGCCGACGTGGATGCCATCGGCCAGGGCCGGGTCTTCACCGGTGGGCAGGCGATCGCGGTCGGCCTCGTGGACCAGGAGGGAGGGATCGAAGACGCCGTCCGCCTGGCGGCGAGGGAGGCCGGTTTCCCGGACGACGCGGCCATCGAGTGGGTTTCGTTGCCGGAACCCCCGACCCTTGCCGAGGCGATCGAGGCCGAACTCCGCGCCGGAGGCCTGCGGGAGCGCCTCCCGGTCCTCGACGCGGCGCTCCGGGGCACCCGTCTGGCGCTGCTGCCCTTCGTCCCCGAGTTCCGCTAGCGCTGGCGCCCGCCGGTCAGAGGCCGCTGAGGTAGCCGGCGCCGCCGAGCTGCGCCACGGCCTCCTGGATCTCGCGGGTCCGGCGCAGCACGTATTCCGAGGGGCTGGCGGCCGACATGCGCTTGGGACTCGGCAGCACCGCGACCAGGGTCGCGGCCTGGCGCGGCGTCAGGTCTCCCGGTTCCCGGAGGAAGGCGTGCCGGCTGGCCGCCAGGACGCCGAAGGTGCCGGGGCCGAACTCGGCGACGTTCAGATACACCTCCAGGATGCGGCGCTTGGGCCACAGGAGCTCGATCGCGACCGCGAAGTACGCCTCCAGACCCTTCCGGACGAGGTTCTGGCCGGGCCACAGGTAGAGGTTCTTCGCGACCTGTTGCGTGATCGTGCTCGCTCCCCGCAGGCCTCCGCCGCGCCGGCTTCGCTCGAGCGCCTTGCCGATCTCGTCGAAATCGAAGCCGAAGTGCCCCGGAAACTTCTGGTCCTCGGCCGCCACCGCCGCGATGGGCAGGTGGGGCGAGATGTCGTCCCACCGCACCCACTGGTAGTGAATCGTTCCCTCGCCCGCGAGCCGCTCCCGGAGCATGAAGGCCGTGGTCGGCGGCGGGGTCCAGCGCCAAGGCAGCACGAGCAGCACCGTCACGGCGATCCACGCAAGAATCGCCGCGAGGACCAGACGCGCGAGTCGCTGTTTGCCGCTCATGAGACCGGGCGGCTCGGAGCCGCTATCGGCCGGGTGGTTCCGCGGGGAACGAATCCCCGTCACCCGGCGGGTGTTCGAGTGCCAGCGTGCGGGTCGGGAACGCGAAGTCCACGCCGATCTCCTTCGCGAGCCGCAGGATGGAGAGCAGGAAGTTGTGCCGCTCGCTCAGTTCCTCGTGCCAGTTGGGGACCCGGAAGAAGCAGTAGACGAGGACGTCCACCGAAGAGTCCGCGAACCGGTTCAGGTGGATCTCGAAGTAGTCGTGGCGCATCGCCGGGTTCTTGAGGATCAGGCCCCGGATCCCGTCCACGAACGCCTGGATCCGGTCGGGATCGGTGTCGTAGCGGAGCGCCAGCATGTGCTTCATCCGCCGGAACTTGCGCTGGCCCATGTTGTCCACGACGGAGTTGGCCACCTTGCTGTTGGGAACGCTGACCACCGAGTCGTAGAACGTCCGCACCCGGGTTGACCGGAGCCCGACGCGCTCCACGGTGCCTTCGTGGCCGTCGACCAGCACCCAGTCCCCGACCTGGAACGGCCGGTCGCCGACAATCGCCAGCGAGCCGAGCACGTTGGCGAGGGTCTCCTGCGCCGCGAGCGCGATGGCGAGACCGCCGAGACCCAGCCCGGCAATCAGGGTGGTGATCGAATAGCCCTGGCTCTGGGCAATCAGCAGGAAGGCGAGGATCACCGAGCCCACCCGCAGCGCGGTCCGGGCCAGAGGCACCAGGTGGTCGTCCACACTGGTCTCGGTCCGCGCGGCGATCGCCTCCAGCTTCGAGCAGATCGCTTCGATCGCGCGGAACGCCAACCAGACGGTGATTCCGGCCAGGACCAGGTCGAGCAGGACGTTGAGGACCTGGTTCACCAGTACGGGAAAGCGCAGATCGGCCAGGAACCGGTGAAAGACCCAGAACGAGACGAGCCAGGACGCGGGGAGCGCCGCGGACTCGAGTTCCGGCCCGGCCCATTCGGTATGCCGGCGGGCGAACCGCACCAGGAAGCCGTGAAAGAAGATCCTGAGCAGCCACTGCGCCAGCCAGGCGAGTCCGGCGAGGATGGCGAGCCCGATGAACTGCCAGAGGGTGAACCCCAGGAACGAACGCTCGACCACCGGGGGGAGGACCTCCAGCAACCGGCGGGCGTACCAGGAGAACGTCTCGTCGTAGAGGCTTTCGGTGGCGCGCACCGTGCTCGCGGAGATTCGCCACCCCAGGTCGTCGCCGCGCCGGAGCTCGAACGCCGGCAGCCGGATGGGGAAGGGCGCGAATACCGCCTGGCGCGAATCCGGATCGAGGTAGTCGGGATCGGCGGGGACGCCGTTCATCCGCACGAAGAGCCCTCGCCCGTCGAGCACCGACTTCAACTGCCCGGCGGCGAGGCGTTGTTCGTCCGGAGAGACCCCCGCCTCGAAGTCGAGCGTGGCGGTGACGCGGTCCCAGGGGACGTCCTGCTGCAGTTGACCGCCGAGGAAGGTGTCGAGCGTCGTCCGGGGACTGCGAAGGTCCTCGGCCGCCGGCGTCTGGGCGTGGGCCGCTGCACCGAGGGCGAGCAGCGCCGCCAGCGCCAAACGGAAGGTCATGCGGGCTTGGTCACTCATTCGTGTTTCAGGGGGGTGCGACGGGCGGCGTACGCCTGGCAGGACTCGAACCTGCGACCTACGGATTAGGAATCCGTCGCTCTATCCACCTGAGCTACAGGCGCATCGGACCGCCGGACGATGCCCGGGGAATCGTACCCCGCGCAGGACGGCCGGCCGGACGGAATCCGGGAGAGCGACCCCTACGAATACTCCAGGACGGTCCGCACCGGCGGACCCAGGTCCGCGAGCCGCCGGAGTCCGCCGAGCGGCGGAAGCGCCAGCAGGAACGAGAACCCCACCACGTTCGCCCCGAGCCGCCGGCAGAGCCGGAAAGCGGCGGCCGCGGTGCCCCCGGTGGCGAGGACGTCGTCCACGATGAGCGTCCGCTCGCCCGCCACCAGCGCGTCCGCGTGGATCTCGAGGGCGGCCTGGCCGTACTCCAGATCGTAGGCCTCGCTCAGCGTCTCCGCCGGGAGTTTTCCCGGCTTCCGCAACGGCACGAGACCGGCGTTCAGCCGTTCGGCGACGCCGCCGCCCAGCAGGAAGCCGCGGCTCTCGATGGCCGCGACCGCGTCCACCTGCGACCCCTCGAACCGGGAGGTCATCGCGGCGACCGCTTCCGGGAACGCCTCCGGGTTTCCCAGGAGGGGGGTGACGTCGCGGAACAGGACACCCGGCTCCGGAAAATCGGGAATGGTCCGGATGCGCGCCTTCAGCCGGGCGACGAGCGCCGGGTCAGAAGACCACCCGGAAGTCACCGGGTGTTCCTCCTTGTCCAGAACTCTCGAGCCGATCTTCGCGGACGGCCTCCACCCGGCCGGGCATGCGCGTTCGGAGCGCCTCCCGCAGGCTCTCCACGGCCTCCGGGCCGCCGTGGGCTTCGATCTCCACGGTCCCGTCCGGCAGGTTGCGCACTGTGCCGGTGATGCCCAGCGAGCGGGCAACGCGCTGGGCGGTCCAGCGGAAACCGACGCCCTGCACCAGTCCGGTCACGAGATAGCGTCGGGCGATCCGGTCTTCGCCCGCCACTAGCCGAGCGTTTCCAGCGCGTCTTCCAGGTCCGCGCGAAGGTCCGCGATGTCCTCGATCCCCACCGAGAGCCGCACCAGCCCGTCCCCGATGCCGAGGGCGCGGCGCATCGGCTCCGGAATGGAGGCGTGGGTCATGGTGGCGGGATGGTTCGCAAGGCTCTCGACGCCTCCCAGACTCTCGGCGATGTGGAAGAGGCGCAGCCCCTCCATGACCCGGCGGGCGCGCTCCATGGTGCCCACGTCGAACGACAGCATGCCGCCGAAACCGCTCATCTGGCGGCGGGCGAGTTCGTGTCCGGGATGGTCCGGGAGTCCCGGGTAGTGGACCGCCCCGACCTCGGGGTGTTCCACGAGCATCCGGGCGATCTCCCGGGCGTTCCGGTCGTGGCGCTCCATGCGGAGCGCGAGGGTCTTGGTGCTCCGCAGCAGCAGCCAGGACTCGAACGGCGAGAGGATCGCGCCCGCGGCGTTCTGAAGGTACTTGAAGCGCTCGTGGTGTTCGGGATCCCGCGCCACCAGGATGCCGCCCACCCCGTCGCTGTGGCCGTTCAGGTACTTGGTGGACGAGTGCACCACGATGTCGGCGCCCAGTTCCAGCGGCCGCTGGAAGTAGGGGGACATGAAGGTGTTGTCCACCACCACCACGGCCCCGGCCGCATGGGCCGCCTCGGAAAGGGTCTCCAGGTCGGCGACCCGGAGCATGGGATTGGTGGGTGTCTCGAGGAACAGCATCGCCGCTCCCGCGTCCAGTTCCCGGAGGGTGGCTTCCGTGTCGCTCGTGTCCAGCCAGGTGAAGTCGAGACCCCGGGGACGCAGCACGTTCTCCCCGACGCGGTACGTGCCGCCGTAGCTGTCGCTCGTGGCGACCACCCGGCCGCCGCTCTCGACCAGATCGAACGCCATCACGATCGCGGCCATTCCCGATGCGCAGGCAACCGCGCCGACACCCCCCTCGAGGGACGCGAGGTTGACTTCCACCGCGTCCCGGGTCGGATTCCCGGTCCGCGAGTATTCGTAGTCCCCCGGCTGGCCCGGCGACTTCTGGATGAAGGTGGCGGCCTGGACGAGGGGAACGACGACCGCGCCGCTGCCGGAATCGGGATGTTGCCCGGCGTGGATGGCGCGGGTGGCGAAGCCCCTGGTCTCCCGATCGGGTTTCGGTTCGGGCGAGGACAAGGTCGCGGATTTTACCGGCGGACCCAGTGGGATAATCCGGCCCGCCCCGGCCGCTTCCATGGACGTGAACCAGAACACCGTGTACCGCGTGACGTTTCTGAATCAGGGGGAGGTGTACGAGGTCTATGCCCGTTCGGTCAGCCAGGGCGGCATCTTCGGCTTCGTGGAGATCGCGGACCTGATCTTCCGGGACGAGACCAGAAAGGTCATCGATCCCTCCCGCGAGCGGATCGCCAACGAGTTCAAGGGCGTGCCCCGCACCTTCGTGCCGCTCCATGCGGTGCTCCGGATCGACCAGGTCGAGCGGGAGGGCGAGGCCCGGATCACCCCGGGCGCCGCGGGCGGACCCAAGGGCGAAGTACGGTTGTTCCCCACGCCGATTCCGGCCCCGGCATCGGACTCGTAACCGGATGAGGGCGGCCAGCCGGGAGCGCCGGAGTGCGCCCCGTTGCGTGCTTCCGCTTGCCCTCGTTCTCGCAATTCCCGGCGTCGCCGCCGGCCAGCCTGCGGCCGCCGATCTCGACGCGGTCTTCGCCGAATGGGACCGGGACGACTCCCCGGGCTGCGCTGCCGGCGCGCTCCGCAACGGCGAGTTCGTGTTCCGCGGGGCGTACGGGATGGCGAATCTGGATCATGGCGTCCCCCTCACCCCGGACTCGATGTTCCGAATGGCGTCGGTGTCCAAGCAGTTCACGGTCGCGGCCGTACTGGTCGCCGAGGACCAGGGACTCCTGACGCTTGACGATCCCCTCCGCAACCACTTTCCCGACCTCCCGGACTGGGCGGACCCCGTCCGCATCCGGCATCTCGTCCACCACACGAGCGGAATCCGCGACTACCTGGTGGTCATGTCCCTGAGGGGATTCGGGGATGACGCCCACTACACCGATACGGACGTCCTCCGGGCGCTGCGCCAGCTCGAGCGGCTGAACTTCGACCCGGGAACGGAATACCTCTACTCCAACTCCGGTTACTGGCTCCTCGCGGAACTGATCCCCCGCGTCTCCGGCCTCACGCTCCGGCAGTTCGCCGGCGAGCACCTCCTCGCGCCGGTGGGAATGCGGAACAGCCGCTTTCATGACCGCTACCGGGAATTGGTCCCGGGCCGCGCCACCGGGTATCGGCCGCTTCCCGAGGCCGACGGCGGCGGGTTCGAGGTGGATGCGACCACGCTCGAAATGGTCGGTGACGGCGGCCTCATGACGTCGGTCAACGAACTCGCACACTGGGAGAGGATGTTCCTCGACCCGGCGGCGCTGGGGCCCGGCCTGCTCCGGCGCCTCCTGGAACCCGGGCGGTTCGCAGACGGCTCGGTCCAGGACTATGCCGGGGGGCTCTCGCTGGGCGCGTATCGCGGGCTTCCCACCGTCTCGCACGGCGGTTCGTGGGTGGGCTTCCGCACGTACGCACTCCGCTTCCCCGACCAGGCGTTCGCGGTTTTCGTGCTCTGCAACTCCGCGAGCGCGGATCCGGGAGCGCTCTCGCGGCGGGTAGCCGACCTGTTCCTCGCTGGCGAGATGGCGCCGCCGCGGGATCCCGATCGCGCGGGGACGGGGAGAGAGCTGCCGATCCGTCCCGGGCGGTTCTGGGAGGCCGCCTCCGCGTCGATTGCCTCCATCGAGCGAAAGGACGCGGGGCTCGTTCTGGTCCGGGGCGGCGGCGAAACCGCGCTGTCCGTCGTCGAGGGCGAACTCTCCGGATTCGCCGGAGATACCCGGCTGCGGCTCGGGCCCCGGCCGGACGGTTTCGTCCTTCGCCAGCCGGGACAGCGGGATTTCCGCTATGTCCGCGTCGAGGCGTACCCGCGCGAAGCGGCGGAGCCCGCCCTCGCCGACATGGTGGAGCTTGCCGGCACCTACCGCTGCCGGGAACTGGACGTGACCTACGAAGTGCGGCTGGACGCCCGTCCCGGGCTCACCCTGGTGGGCGTGAACGGGGAGCGGGCGCTGGATCCGGTGTTCGAGGACCCGGAAGGACCTTCGCCGGTGTACGCCTGGGACCGCGGGACGGTCCGTTTCCTGCCCGACCCGGCCGCGGCCCGCGCCCGGGGGTTCGAGCTTTCGGCCGGCCGGGCCCGGGGATTCCTGTTCGTCCGGGAATGAAAGGACCACCTCGGCTGGTAGCATGAGGGTCACAAGCAGCAGGCAACCCGGTCCGTCGCCGCGCGACGGGGCGTTGCATTGAAGGGGAAGAAAGTCATGTCGAAGCAGACGACTCGTCGCGAAGTTCTCCAGGGCGGCGTCGCACTGGCCGGTCTCGGGGTCTTCGGAGTGCCGGAATGGGCGTTTCCCGCCCTCGCGCAGGGTGAGGAACTGGTCGAGTTCACCGACCTGCCGGACGAGATCGTGCTGGCGCGGACGCCGGACCGCCGCATCATCGACGTGCGGAACATCGATGGGGCGCTCACCCCGGCCGATCAGTGGTTCACCACCCAGCACTACGGCCATCCGGACGTCGATCCGGACACCTACCGGCTGAAGGTTTCGGGCATGGTGAACTCCACGCTGAACCTGTCGCTGGCCGACCTCCGGGCGATGCCGAGCCGGGAGCTGGTGTTCGGGTTCGAGTGCTCGGGCAACCGGGGTCCGTTGAACGGGCTGTCGAGCAACGGGAGCTGGACCGGGGTCCCGCTGCGGGCGGTCCTCGAGCGGGCGGGCCTCCAGGATCGCGCCCGCGAGATCGTCTTCTTCGGGGCCGATCACGGCGAGGAAGAGGTGACGTTCCGGGGCCGGACCTTCACCGTCGACCAGCAGTACGGCCGCAGCCTGTCACGGGACCAGGGCCTGTCGGATGAGCCGCTGCTGGCCTACGCCCTGAACGGCGAACCGCTGACCGCCCACCAGGGACGGCCGCTCCGGCTGCTGGTCCCCGGCTGGTACGGCGCGCCGAACGTCAAGTGGCTCTCCGAGATCCACGTGCAGGAGGATCCCTATCTCGGTAAGTACCAGGCGCGCTGGTACCGCACCCTGAAGGGCGAGATGATCAACGGCGAGATGAAGTGGGTCGAGACCGCGATCACGAAGATGCGGCTGAAGTCGTTCGTCGCCCGGGTGACGAAGGTGAACGGCCACCACCGCGTCTTCGGGGTGATCCTGCACGACGGCACTCCCATCGAGTCGGTCGAGGTGCGGGTGGACGACGGGCCGTGGGAGGCCGCGACCCTCGATCCCACGATGACCGAGAAGTACTCGTGGAAGTTCTTCACCTACGACTGGCACGGAGCCACGCCGGGCGAGCACACCGTCACCTCGCGCGCCACCGACGCGAACGGCTACCGCCAGCCGACGGCCGAGGAACTCGAGGTCAAGCAGACCTTCCTCGAGCAGAACAACCAGCACCCCCGGACGCTGATCATCGCCTGACGGAGCGCGTCGGCGCCCCGTGTCCTCCCGACCGCCCGCGGATGCCCGGGCGCTCGCGGCATTCGTGGCGCGGGCGATCGTCGGCCTGACCTTCTTCATGGCCGGCTGGTGGAAGGTGTTCACCGTGGGCGCGCTGACGCACGCGCAGTCGGGCTTCGTGGAGCCCTACGCCGACACCTGGCTGCCGGTCTGGGCGCTCTGGGCGACCGGGACCGCGGTGCCCTTCGTGGAACTGATCGGCGGCGGCCTCATGCTGCTGGGCTGGCTGCGCTGGCCGGCCGCCCTCGGACTCGGCGGAGTACTGATCCTCGTCACCTTCGGACACCTCCTCGCCGAACCGCTCTTCGCCTTCAACGCCCACGTTCTCCCGCGAACCATCCTCCTGATCGTGGCCCTCGTCCTCTTTCACGAAGACCGCTGGAGCCTCGACGCCTGCCTCTCACGCCGCCCGTAGCGCGCCGGCCGGGAACGCCGGTCTCCAGACCGGCACCGCGGCGCTCCGCGCCGCGCACGTCGCAACGCCAGCAGCCCGGATGGCGCGCCGGCCGGGAACGCCGGTCTCCAGACCGGCACCGCGGCGCTCCGCGCCGCGCGGAAGGGCGCAACGCCAGCAGCCCGGATGGCGCTCCGGCCTGGAACGCCGCCCTCAGCCCGACCCGCCGGTATTCTTCGGACCCCCCGCGGCCGACCGGCCGCCCCATCTTCCTCCAGCAACTCCCACCGATCCCGCCATGACCACCAGTTCCACCCCCCGCCTCCTCCGCGCCCTCGCCTTCACGGGCGCTCTTGTCCTTGGCAGTCTCGCCACCCACGCCGCCGCCCAGATCCCGACCCCCGAAGAGTTCTTCGGGCACCGCATGGGCGCCGACCGCAAGCTCGCCAAATGGGAGCAACTCGTCGAGTACTACAAGCTCATCGGCGCGGAGAGCGACCGGGTCCAGTTGGTCAACGTCGGCACATCGACGCTCGGCCGCCCCTTCCTCGTGCTCTATGTCTCCTCCCCGGAAAACCTCGCGCGGCTCGACGACTACCAGCGGATGAACGCCATCCTCCAGGATCCGCGCGGGCACTCCCAGGGCGAGATCGACGCCGCCATCGCCGAGGGCAAGGTGGTCTTCCTCCAGGGCTACGCGCTCCACTCGACGGAGGTCGCCGCCAGCCAGTCCGCGGCGGAGATCGTCTGGGGCTTCGCCACCCGCGACGACCCCGGAATCCACGAGATCCTCGACAACACCATCTCGATCCTGGTCCCCTCCATGAATCCGGACGGAGTGGACCTCGTGAACGAGTGGTACGACCGCTGGGTGGGGACCGAATACGAGGCGGCCCAGCCGCCGGGGCTCTACCACCACTTCATCGGCCACGACAACAACCGCGACGCCTTCATGCAGAACACGGTCGAGTCGCGCTACGTGGCCACGCTGCTGTTCCTCGACTGGATCCCCCAGGGGTTCATCGACCACCACCAGATGGGGGCCTACACCGCCCGCATCTACCTGCCGCCCTACGCCGAGCCCATCCGTCCGGGAGCGGACCCGCTCGTCTGGCGGGAGATGTCCTGGTACGGCGCCCACATGGCGTACCGCATGGAGGAAGAGGGCTTCGAGGGAACCGTGACCTCGGCGATCTATTCCGGCTGGGGGCACTTCGGGTTCCACTGGATCACCCCCTTCCACAACATCGCCGGCATGCTCACCGAGTCCGCCAGCGCCCGGCTCGCCACGCCGCTCTATGTCCATCCGGACCAGTTGCGGGGCTCCCGGCAGCTTCCCGAGTACGAAGCCCAGACCACCTTCCCGAACCCCTGGCCGGGCGGCTGGTGGCACGTGCGCGACATCGTCGAGCGGCAGATCGCGGCCACTTTCACCCCACTCGAGATTGCCGCCCGGAACCGGGAGACCGTCCTGCGGAACGCCTGGCTCAAGGCGAGCCGCCAGACCCGGCGCGGCGCCGAGGGCGAGGTGAAGGCCTACATCGTGCCGGCGAGCCAGCACGACCCGCTGACCATGGGCAAGATGGTGGACAAGCTGCTCCTCCAGGGGATCACCGTGGAGCATTCGCCCACCGGTTTCACGCACGAGGGCCGGGTGTATGGGCCGGGAAGCTGGGTCGTCTCCATGGCTCAGCCGAAACAGGGCGTGATCCGCTGGCTCCTGGGCCGGACCTTCTACCCGGACAACAGCTACACCCGCAACCGGGACGGGGACCCGATCCGCCCCTACGACATGTCCGGTGACGTGATCGCCGAGTTCATGGGCGTGCGGGTGGATGAAGCGCGGACGCCGGTGGAAGCCGACCTCGAGGTGGTCACCGAGCGGACGCTGCCCGCGGGCGACGTTGCGTCGTCCGCGCCGAACGGCTACCGGGTGGACGGGGCGCTGAACGACGCCTTCCGGGCGGTCAACATGCTCTTCGCGGCGGGTGCGTCCGTCAGCCGCGCGACCGGAGACGGCGGCGGGGCGCGGCCTGGTGACTTCGTCGTCGCTCCGGGGGTGTCCGCCGCGACGCTCGGCGAGGTGGCGGAGGCCACCGGCGTCGGTTTCGCGGCCCTCGACGCGGGCGCCGCCGCAGAGCCGCTCTCGCAGCAGCGCATCGGGATGTACCAGCGCTACTATGGCGGGAACATGGACGAGGGCTGGACCCGGTGGCTCCTTGAGGACTTCGGCTTCGAGTACACGAGCCTCTTCGATCCGGAGATCCTGGCCGGCGACCTGCACGAGCGCTGGGACGTGATCGTCCTTCCCGCCGACTCGAAGGAGGGGATGCTCGGGCGGGAGGATCCCGGCCAGACGCCGCCCGACTACCAGAGCGGCTTCGGCGAGGAGGGCGTCAAGGCCCTCAACGCGTTCGTCGAGAACGGGGGCACCCTCGTGACCTTTGCCCAGGCGGGACAGCTCGTACTCGACGAGTTCGACGTCCCGGTGCGCGACGCGGTGGCCGGCAGGTGGGGCAGCGAGTTCTGGGCCCCGGGCTCGACGCTCAGGGTGAAGGTGGACACCTCGAACCCGTACGCCTACGGGATGCCCGAGGACGCGCTCATCGCCTATCTGGCCGGCGGGCAGGTGTACGAGACGGTGGCCGGGGCGCGCAGCGACGACGTGCAGCGGGTGCTGACCTACGCGAGCCGGGACATCCTCCAGAGCGGCTGGCTGCTCGGCGAGGAGGCGATCGCCGACAAGGCCGCGATGGTCTCGGTAAAGCACGGGGAAGGCACCATCGTGATGATCGGGTTCCGGGCCCAGCACCGCGCCCAGACCCACGGCACCTTCAAGCTCTTCTTCAACGCGCTGGTCGGCGATTAGGCCGGGAGCGCCGGCCTCCGGCCGGCATCGCGCGGCAGCGCGAAACCCGGACCCGTGGCGCCATGCCACAGCAGCGCTCGCGTCGCGCCTGAACGGCGCGGCGCGACGGGGCAGGTTCTGCTAACCGAGGCGGGCCAGACGTTCCGTACATTCGGCCACGCCCGCCTCGACCGGGACCGCGCCGTAGAGCGCCCGGGCGCGCCGCCACAGGATTCTGGCCTCGCCGGCCCGTCCCAGGGACTCCTTGAGGATCGCCATCGGCCGCAGGGCGTTCGCGTAGTCGAGCGCCGGCGGCTCCTTCTGCCTGCCGTAGAGGGCGAGGGCCTCCGCATAGCAGGCCTCCGCTGCCGCCAGCCGTCCCGCCTTCCGGTGCAGGTCGCCGAGATGCCGGACCGCGTGGGCGAGCGGCACCGGGTGACCCGCCCGGCGCGCGACCGCCACGGCTTCCTCGCGGCAGGCCAGGGCGGCGTCGTCGCGCCCCGCGTCTTCCTCGGCGTGGCCGAGCTTGCCGAGCGCCGCCACCAGCTCGGGGTCCGCGCCGGCCGCGCGGCAGAGGGCCACCGCCTCGGAAAGGCATTGTCGAACGCGCGCTCCCGCCTCCTCGGTCCGGGTCGCCGGCGGCGAGGCCATCGTCGCGGATCGCAGGGTCCAGGCACGGTTCACCAGCTCGCGCGCCTGTTCGACGGGGGAGCGTCCCGCGCCATCGTCCATCGATGCTGGCCTCAGCGGCAGCATACGGGAAGGGCGGCGAGCGTTTCCGACGCCTGCGGGCAGGTCGCCAATTCGTCTCCCCGTGAAACCGCCGCTCGTCGTTGCTTGCCGGCGGGTCCCGCGTCGCGTCCTCCGTGACCTCGCTCGTTCGCATCCGTTGGACGCCAGTGGGTAGGGTTCGCCGAATGACCAATCCGCTCCTGCGTCCCTTCTTCCCGGGCGGCCCGCGGGCCGCCGTCCTGGCCGTCTTCTGCATGGGCGCGGCATCCGCGGCCGCGTCGCCGCCGCAAGACGATGCCCTCCCCATCCTTCAGCTCGAGGACGTGTTCGGCCTCGAGCTCGCCACCGATCCCCAGATCTCCCCGGGCGGCTCCCGGGTGGTCTACGTCCGCAACTCCATGGATATCCTGGTGGACCGCCAGCGGTCGCGACTGTGGATCGTGGGTGCGGACGGCTCCGACCACCGGGCGCTGACCTCGGGCGAGAGCGGGGGTGATGAGCGGTCCCCGCGGTGGTCGCCGGACGGCAACCGGATCGCCTACGTGTCCTCCGGGACGCTGCCCGACGACCGCTCGGTGCAGATCCACGTCCGCTGGATGGACAGCGGGCAGACGGCGCGGCTGACCCAGCTTCCCCGTCCGCCGGCGAACCTCAGTTGGTCGCCCGACGGGCGTCTCCTGGCGTTCTCCATGCTCGTGCCCGAGGCGTCCGCTCCCTACGTCCAGCTTCCCGCCAAGCCGGAGAACGCGGACTGGGCCCCGGCCGCCAGGGTCATCCGCAAGATGATCTACCGCGCCGACGGGGTGGGGTATCTCGAGGACGGCTACAGCCAGATCTTCGTGGTGCCGGCCGAGGGCGGCTCGCCGCGACAGCTCACCACCGGCCCCTTCCATCACCGGAGCCGGCTCTCCTGGACTCCCGACGGGGCCCACATCGTCTTTTCGGCCAATCGGCGCGAAGACGCGCTGAAGGAACCGGCGGACAGCGAGATCCACCAGGTGGCGGTCGCCGACGGCGCGATCCGCACCCTGACCTCGCGGCTCGGCCCGGACGAGAGCCCGGCGGTATCGCCCGACGGCGAGCGCATCGCCTATCTGGGCTACGACGACCGCTACCAGGGATACCAGGTCACCAAGCTCTACGTCATGAACCGCGACGGCTCGTCGCCGACGGTGGTGACCGGTTCGCTCGACCGGGACGCCGCCCTCCCGCAGTGGAACGCGGAGAGCGACGGGCTCTTCTTCCAGTACGACGACGAGGGGGACACCAAGGTGGCGTTCGTGCCGCTCGACGGCGAGGTCGAGGTGCGGTCTTCCGGCCTGGGCGGCACCTCCCTCGGCCGTCCCTACGCGGGCGGTTCCTTTTCGGTGGCGAACGACGGGTCGTTCGCCTTCACGTCGGGAACGACCGCGCGCCCCGCCGACGTCTCGATCGGGCCGGAGGGTGGGCAGGTCACCGCGCTCAACGAGGACCTGCTCGGCCACCGGGAGATCGGCGAGACGAAGGAGATCTGGCTCGAGTCCTCGTTCGACGGACGCCCGATCCAGGCCTGGGTGGTGACGCCGCCCGGATTCGACCCGTCCCGGAAGTACCCGCTGATCCTCGAGATCCACGGCGGCCCGTTCACCAACTACGGGTCCCGGTTCACCGCCGAGGTGCAGCTCTTCGCCGCCGCGGGCTACGTCGTGCTCTACGTGAACCCCCGGGGCAGCACGTCCTACGGCGAGGAGTTCGGGAACCTGATCCACCACGCCTATCCGAGCCAGGACTTCGACGACCTGATGAGCGCCGTGGACGCGGTGATCGCCGAGGGCTACGTGGACGAGGACAACCTCTTCGTCACCGGCGGCAGCGGCGGCGGGGTGCTGACGAGCTGGATCGTGGGGCACACCGACCGGTTCGCCGCCGCGGTGGCCGCCAAGCCGGTCATCAACTGGTACAGCTTCGTGCTGACCGCGGACGCCTACGGGTTCTTCTACCGCTACTGGTTCCCCGGATTCCCGTGGGACCACCCCGAGCACTACCTGGAGCGATCGCCGCTCCACCACGTGGGGAACGTGACCACCCCGACGATGCTGCTCACCGGCGAGGAGGACTACCGCACCCCGATGTCCGAGTCGGAGCAGTTTTTCCAGGCGCTCCAGTTGCGCGGGATCGACTCGGCGCTGGTCCGCATTCCCGGGGCCTCCCACAGCATCGCCGCCCGGCCGAGTCACCTGATCGCCAAGGTCGCGCACATCCTGCGCTGGTTCGAGGACTACCGCCGCGAGTAGGTGCGGCGCGTCTATCCGACCCGGATCGGATGGGGCAGCGGCTGGTTGAAGAGGTAGCCCTTGCGGTTCCACGGGACGGAGTTCGGCTGGGTGGCGCCGGTGTGGTCGGTGGCCCTGGTCATGACCGTGTAGCTGCCGGGCGCAGGCGCCCAGTCGAACTCGAAGCGGCGCCAGCTCAGTTCGGTCCGGCCTCCGGTGACGCGCGCCTCGTTCCAGGTGGCGCCGCCGTCGTCGCTCCATTCGACCCGGTCGATCCGTCCTTCGGGGGACTGGGCGAAGCCGTGGAGAACGTGAGGTCCCGGGCCGAGCTCCGCTGGCCAGGGCAGGGCGAGGGCGCTCTTGATCGCCTGCACGGTAGCGACCCGCCCCATCGCCCTGCCTTCGGGCGGGTAGTCGGGGCCGATCAGCACGTAGGAACCGGTGTTGTTCCGGGTCCAGTGCGGCTCGCTCGAGACCTCGATCCTGCCGAGCCACTTGATGCTGGAACTCCCCACCCAGCCGGGGACGAGGGCGCGCACGGGAAAGCCGTGGTCGCGCGGCAGCGGCTCGCCGTTCAGCTCGTAGGCGAGGAGCACGTCGGCGAGCGCCTTCTCCGCCGGCAGCGCCCGTCGGAATCCCCCTTCCGGCGCCTCCGAATCGAGCCCAATGAGGAGAACCGACGCAGCGGCAGCGGTGACTCCCGCCATTTCCAGCGCGTCGGCGAGGCGGGCGCCGCTCCAGACGCCGTTCCCGATGCCGCCCGTCCCCCACTGGGTGCCTTCGGCAGGCCGCCCCTGCACCCGGTCGAACATCGCCCGGTGGTTCCCGGCGCACTCGAGGTAGGCGGTCAGGTCCTGCGGCGGCAGGGCGCGGATCTGGTCGTAGGAGAGCTCGATCGGGTTCTCCACCGCGTCGCCCTCGATGACGAGGCGCCAGTCGGGTTCGTGAATCCCCAGGCTGCCGCCGTTGTTCCGGACGAAGAAGAGCTCGTTCGGGGTGATCACCCCCGGCATGTCTTCGAGGCGCGCTTCGAGGCTGCCTCCGTGCTCGATGAAGGGCGCCGTGTCCTTGAAGAAGGGAGCGACCTCCGGGGGTTCCGGCGTCGGAGGGGGGAGCGGTGCCGGCGCGGTTGGAGGCGGGGGCGCGGTGGGCGCTTCGGAGTCGCCGCAGGCGGCGAGCACCGCGGCCGGTCCACCGGCCAGCAGCCGTTTCAGGAACCGGCGGCGGCCCGGGAGTGACGCGTGTGCGGTCCGGTCCACGGGCCGATCATAGGGAACGGCGTGTTTCGCTGCGATGTCCGGGAGGTGCCGGGAGCTCCGGTCGATAACGGGGAAGCTCCGGTCGATATCGAAGGTCGGCTGGCGGGAGGTCCGGTCGATAACGGCGAAGCTCCGGTCGATATCGGGGGTCGGCTGGTGGAGGGTCCGGTCGATAACGGCGCGGGTCCGGTCGATATCGGGGGCCGGCTGGTGGAGGGTCCGGTCGATAACGGCGGGGGTCCGGGTCTGCGGCGGCATCCGGGGGGAGGCGTTCCGAGCCGTGAGGATGGGTGGGGTTGGGACGTGCGCGGGGCGGAGCCCCCCGCGGGCCGG
>JAJDVI010000029.1 GCA_022826195.1 Acidobacteriota bacterium | reverse complement strand
CGCCTACGGAGGCTCCGCCGTTCGCCGCCTGGACCCGCCGCAGGCGGGCCGGAAGCCTTCCCGCAGGGATTCGTCGCGCCGCAGGCGCGGGCTGGGAGCGACCCCCGACCGGTAGCAGAAGTGGTAGCACGACTGCGGGTGTCGGGACCGTAGATCCGTGGATCGGAGGGGGGTCGCTCCCAGCCCCACTCTACGCCCCAAAGGCGGAGAGTGGATTCGCCAGCAGGCGACGAACCGCAACGGCGCCAACGGCTCTCGTGAACCGCGTTGGCGATCGCCGGGTAGCGGAAGTCGTAGCGGAAGGGGGGGTTGACTTCCGCTACTCCAACCGTGGCCCCGAAGGTGGCCCCGCAGCCCTGCATGGCTCGCGGGGGTCGGGCCGGTGTCGCGCTTGGCCCGGGACTCCCGGCGGTACGGCGATCCTGGTCGGCGGCGCTCGGCCAAGACGCGGCGCGCCAGGCAGCGGTCCCGAGGTGTTGCACGTTCCTGCCCCTACTCCCCCCGGTGCGGATCGCAGTGCCGTACACTGCCGCCCACGTCGCTCGAAGGCGCGCCGGATTCCTGCCGTTTCCCGATCAGACTCGGGGCTGCCGGCCGGTTCAGAATGTGCCGCCCGAGGTGCCATCCGTTTTCGGCGGTCGCGTATAACTGATCGCTCTATCAACGACTTACGAGGAATGTGTGGCTGCGCTCCGCACCGCGCACGTCGCAACCCCAAACGCCCCTCACGGCACGTTGCGCGGATCCGGGCGTGGGCGTGTCCCGCTATCGCTCCCACAGTTCGCACACGCCCACCGAATGGAGGCGCGGATCCCCTAGCCGCCAGACCCCTTCGCCGGTGTAGAGCACGATGCCGCCCTCGAACTGATCGCCGCAGACCGCGGCTAACCGGGAGAGTCCGCGCGCGTCACGGGGTTCGACAGCGCTCCCGGCCTTGATTTCGACGCCCCAGACCTTCCGTCTGCGGGTGATCACCAGGTCCACCTCGGCCTGGTCCCGGTCCCGGTAGTGCCAGAACCTCAGGTCGGGGTCCGTCCAGGCCGCCTGGGCGATCAGTTGCTGGACCACGAAGGTTTCCAGGAGGCCACCCATGGCCGCGCGGTTCTCCAGCCAGTCCTCGGTTGTGCGACCGGCGAGGGTGGCGGTAAGTCCGCTGTCCAAGAGATGAACCTTCGGTGATTTGACCAGGCGTTTGCTTTCGCTTGAATGCCAGGCGGGTAGGCGACGAATCAGGAACAGCCGCTCCAGCACCGATAGGTAGTGCAGCACCGTCTCCCGGCGGAAATCGAGTCCGTTCGCCAGGCGACTGACGTTCAGGGTGGCGGCCGGGCGAATTGCGAGGGCTTCCAGAAGGCGCAGGACCTTGATTGGTTCGCGAACCCGGGCGACGTCTCGCACATCACGCTCGATGATCTGGCCGAGGTAGTTGCGGTGCCACTGCCGTGCGCGCTCTGGAGAACGGCCTAGGATCTCGGGATATCCACCGAGTACCAGGCGTTCCGGAAGTGCGAGGCCGGAGTCACGGAGATCGGCAGGCCGCGTACTCCTCAAATCGCCGTTCAGGAACGCGCGGAGAAAGTGCCCTGGGCGTCGTTCCTTCTCCGCTTCCGTCAGCGGATGGAAGAGCTGGATCTCCATTCGACCTGCCAGCGATTCGGTGACGGTCGGGATCTGCAACAGGTTGGCCGAACCGGTAAGAAGAAAGCGTCCGGGACGTCGATCCCGGTCCACGGAAATCTTGATGGCCGACAGGAGATCGGGCGCCTTCTGGATTTCGTCGATCGCCACAAAGTCCGGCAGTTCGGCCAGGAATCCGTGGGGATCGTCTTGAGCCGTGCGGCGGTAGTCCAGATCGTCCAGACTGATGAAACGCCGGCGCGTATCCAGAGTCTGAGCGAGAGTGGTCTTCCCGCTCTGCCGCGGGCCGACCAGACACACCACCGGGGTGTCGGTCAGGGCTATGCGGATTGCTGCCGCAAGAGTGCGGGGGAGGATCGCAGGAGTTGCCGCCACGTGGTGATCAGGATAGCGGCAGATTGTCTATTAGACGACCCGCGGATTGTCTATTAGACGGCTCGCGGATTGTCTATTGCGCGGTTCGCGGATTGTCTATTACGCGGTTCGCGGATTGTCTATTGCGCGGTTCGCCGATTGTCGCCGACTTGGGTCCGAGCCCACCTCACGGCCTCGACGGCAGGGCGGAGTAAAGCTCCTTCACGGCTGCCGGCCCGTACTTCCGCTCCAGCCTCCGCACGGTGAAGTGCCCGGTGGCCATGTCCTGGAAGTGGTTGATGAACAGCACGTTCACCGCCGCGGCGGTGGCGGCGCTGACGACGGGCAGCGCCTGCGCCGCGGCCTTCTCCGTGACCTGGATCGAGAAGCGCTCCGCGACCCGCGAGATCAGCCGGAGCAGCGCTGGCGCCTCCCTCCCGGCGAGCGTCCCGCTCCCCCTGGCCAGAAACGCGACCGCATCTCCCACGACCTTGGCCATCGCCGCCCGCACGGCGTAGTAGCCGGTCTCCGTCCCGTCGTCGGACTCGCTCCGGCCGCCAAGAGCGAAGACCTCGAGGCAGGCCATGCGGGTCTCCGGCGCTTCCGTGTCCTCGCCGTTTTCCCGGGCGATCGTGGCGATCGCCCGCATCATGATGGTCGTCGAGACGGGCAGTTCGACCGCGAGTCCCGGCATGCCGAAGAAACCGCCCACCCCGCCTGCAGCGGCGGCCCCAACCTTGTTGGCAAGACGCGAGGACTGCCAATTCGGCGCGCCGTTCACGGTGGAAAGCGCCACCTTCAGGGAACCCAGCAGCGCCTTTTGGGTCAGGCTCGAGATCTGGTCCCGAACGCGCTCGGGCAGGTACTTGAGGCCCTCTTCGATGGGCCGGCCCACGACGTTCACGAGGCGCGCCGCGAGGCCGGGGTTCTCGAGAAGCGCCTTCGCCTCCTGGAGTGCCCGTCGATCGATCTCGTCCATCAGGACGTCCCCTCAACGACGCGGACGGGTGCCGGACGGCCGTTCCGCGCAGGTCTCGCCGACAAGTGACAGGTTTTGACGCATCGCCGGGGGAAACTTGGGAAGAACGAAAGGGAGAGTGGAAATGTCATCACCTTACGAAGTCCGTCTTGCCATCGAGTGGCTCCTGAACGTGGCTGCCCGAACCAATCGGCGGCGCGAGGAAGCCGAAAACCTGGTTCAGTGGCTCTCGGAGAACACCGATCAGGAGGTTGCCGACGAATTCGGCAGGTGGCGCCCGCTGAAGGTAGCAGCCCGCTCCGCCGGATTCCGAACGAAGCGTAGCAAGCCCTGGTCTGACCGAAAGCAGGTGTCCGGCGACTGGAAGCGGTTGAGGACCGCGCTTCGGGAAGTCCGGGACCGGACCCGGCGGGCCAAACCGGACCGCACGGCGCGGCGAGTCGAACGTCTCGCCAAAGCCACCGGTTTGAGTCGTGAGGACGTGGAAATCCTCGAAGTCCTCCTTCGCTACCGCACCGATTCATGGTTGGCGTCGCTGGTGGACGACCTCGATCTCGGCGGCCGGCGCCACCATCCGTTCGATGCCCAGGGCGGGGTCCTCGGACAACTGCTTGGCCTCGGCCGCAGCCGGGTGCAGCGCCGGCTCACGAAGTCATCTCCGCTGGTCCGCTCCGGTTGCGTCACCGTGGACGGAGATGGGGAAGTGCAGTTGGCTGCCCGCCTCGAGCGGCTCGCTATCGCACCCGAGAAGGAGCGCGATGTGCGGCGCCTGCTGCTCGGGGAGTGCCCACCCCCCGAACTGGAGTGGGCCGACTTCGAGCATCTGGACGAGACGCGTGAAGATGCAGTCGCGATTCTCAAGGGTGCTCTCGCGACGTCGGCACGCGGCGTGAACGTCCTGATCCACGGTCCTCACGGCACCGGGAAAACGACCTTCGCCAAGGTACTCGGTGCCCAGCTCGAGGTCAGCCTCTTCCCCGTCGGGGAGGCCGACGAGCGCGGCGACGAGCCGACTCGCGGGGAGCGCCTGAGCGACCTCCGCCTCGCCCAGTCGCTCCTGGGCAGGGATCGCGAGGCGCTCGTGGTCGTTGACGAGGCGGAGGACGTACTCGGTGCAGAAGGTGGTGGCTTCCTCTTCGGGCTGGTGGGTTCTCCGCCTCGCCGAAGGACGGGTTCCCGCGTCTTCCTCCACCGGTTGCTCGAAGAGAACCCCGCTCCCACGATTTGGATTACCAACCTGGCCGACGCTCTCGACGAGGGTGTCTTGCGCCGGATGAATTTCGTCATCGAGATGCGCAAGCCTCCGGCGCGGGTTCGCGAGCGGATCTGGCTGCGGGATCTCAGAAAGAACGGCATCAGCGCCAGCGAGGAGGATGCGCGGAAGCTGACCCGCGAGTTCCCCATCTCACCCGGTTTGGCCAACGGGGCTGTGCGTTCGGCGATGCTGTGCGGTGGGGGCATCGGCGCAGTCATGCGCGGTGCCCGCGGTCTCACCCGCCTGGTGGAGGGCCCGAGGCCTCCCCGGGAGGAGCGCCGACCGTTCGATCCCGGACTAAATCAGGCTGACGTGAGCCTGAAGGAACTTGCCGACGACATCGTCGCAACCGGGGACCTTCGCTTCTCCGTTTGCCTTGCCGGGCCTCCGGGCTCGGGCAAGAGTGCCTGGGCGAGGCATCTGTCGGATCGGCTGGACCTGGAGGTGCTTCACAAGCGCACGTCCGACCTCTTGGGCAAGTATGTCGGCGAGTCGGAGAAACGCATCGCCAATGCCTTTCAGCAAGCTCTGGACAACAACGCCTTTCTCGTTTTCGACGAGGCGGACTCACTGTTGCGGGATCGGCGTGGTGCTGTCCGGAGCTGGGAGGTGAGCCAGGTGAACGAGATGCTCACGTGGATGGAGAGTCACCCGCTCCCGTTCGCCTGCACCACGAACCTCGGCGAGTCGCTCGATTCCGCGAGCCTTCGCCGGTTCGTGTTCAAGGTGAAGCTGGGCTACCTGAGTGCGGAGCAGGCCGAGCAGGCGTTCCGGTTCTTCTTCGAGCTCGATCCTCCCGCTCAACTTGCCGGTATGCGGATTTTGACGCCCGGCGATTTCGAGGTGGTCCGCCGCAAGGCCGGGATTCGGGGCCGCCTGGACAATGCGGACGTCCTCGTCCGCATGCTCCAGGAGGAGTGCGATGCCAAACCGGAGCGGAGCGGCACGGTGGGATTTTGAGGTGTTGCGCTTTCCGGGGACGCTTGCTGCCCAAGCCCTCACATGGGCGAGGTCATTCGAGAGTTCGACGGTCGCGCCGCGCTAGGAGGAATACCCGGACTGGACCGGAACATCGTCGCGCGTCCCCCACGAATCCGACAATGGAGCACTCAATTCCCATCCTCGACAGGGAATAGTCACGCCTGTGTTCCAGATAACCTTCGATTGAGTACAGTTGGGTAGCCGCAGGTTCCGTCTGTGGGGTGGGTTCTTGTCCTCCAGAGGATGGCTGCCAAAGCACGCATCTGGATGACCATTCTGAATTCGTCAATGCGCCAGGAGGCGTTGGAGAAACTCAAGAATTCGGTCGAAGAGCACGGCCAAGTTCGGAAAGACACGACCGAGGCGAGCGCGGGGCTGTTCTCACAGCGTCGGCGAGCAGCGAGCGACGTGATCGACCGGGTTGAGAACTACGTCAACGCGCTGGCCAACTCACCCAAGGAGTTTGACAAGGCAGTCGGCCGTTTTCGCGTTGAAGCCGGTCGGTTCGACAGCCAAGTGAAGCGACTTGAGGCGAGAGCCACGCAATCCGCTACCGTCGGAAGGGCGACGGGTACGGCGGGTGCTGTGGCTGGATTGGGAGTCGCCGCGCTTGGCCCGTCCGTTGCCATGGCCGTGGCGACGACCTTTGGGGCAGCATCAACGGGTACGGCGATTTCCGTGCTGTCCGGAGCTGCGGCGACCAAGGCCGCACTTGCATGGCTGGGCGGTGGCGCATTGGTCGCAGGTGGCGGCGGGATTGCCGCCGGAAAAGCACTGCTGGCCCTCGCGGGCCCCGTAGGATGGACCGTCGCTGGAGTGGCCTTAGTAGGTTCGGCGGCATACCTGCGCTCGCAAAACAGGAAACACGGAGAAGAGGCCGGCCGACGGCGCGTTGAAGTGGAAGCGGAGATTCGGTCCCTGAGGGCAGCGAAGGCCGAAATCGAGGGACTAACAGTAAGCGTCACCCGGCACGCTGATGGTTGTTTGCGCGATCTGGACTGGCTCCAGAAGGAGGCTCCGCGAGACTACGAGCGGTTTGGAAAGGCCGAGAAGGAAAGGCTTGCCGCGTTGGTCAACCACATTCGGTCGCTGGGCAGGTTGCTCGGATCGAAGGTGACGTATGGCCAAGCCTGAACGCAAGGAATCCGGTCCGCACGTCGCGGCGCAGACGTCGGCTTCGTGGGCCGGACTCGACGCTGCGAGCCGCGTTGAGGCTCTTGCCGCGGCGCTGGAGAACCAGAAGGGCGCCTTTCAAAGAGCAATGGCCGAGATGCAGAACGTTCGAAACTTCATCGGCTCGCCTGAGCACATATTGGGCAGTGCGAGTGCCAAACACGGCGAAATCGCCGAGCAGGTACATGTGGGCTTCCGTAGGGCAATGGATGCTGTGCATTCAAGGGACCCCACGGCGACGTTTGAGGGCGTTCCCAGAACGAGCCCTGTTGACTATGTGGACGGGGGAGTGGAAACCCAATCCAAGTACTACAACGGGTTGCGCAACACTCTCGACGGAGTTTTGTCGCACGCCAAAGAGAACAACACCTTCGCGACCGGTGAAGGGAAGTACCACATTCCCAGAGATCAGTTTGAGCAACTACGGGAACTGAGTGAGACCGGCACGGTCGATGGCATTTCACCAAGACGTATTGAGCAGTTGAAGGCGCAGATTGAATCGCTCCGGCAAGAGACGGCCCGGCCAATCGAGGAACTGGTCGGTTCGGGGGAAGCCTCCTACAGTGAGGTTCAGCAGGGGGCAGTCCACAAAACGGTTGAGGTTCATGAGCAGCGGCTCAAGAGAACGGACGAGGATCTGAGAGGCCAAGCGCGGGATGCGCACGGGCCATCTTTGGCGGGCTCGGTTGAGGCTGGGGCTGTAGGCGCGGCAGCCGGCGCTGGCGTGACGCTTGCTGGTGCACTTTGGTCAAAGTACCGTGAAGGAAGGAACCCGTTTTGCGAGGGCTTCTCGACGGAAGACTGGAGGGACGTCGGGCTTAACACGGCAAGGGGCGCAGGCACCGGTGCAGTGGCGGGCGTCTCGGTGTACTGGGTCACCAACTCGACGCGTCTGGCCGCCCCGTTTGCTGGTTCGCTGGTGAGCGGTCTCATGGGGATCGGCGCGTTGCTGAACGAGCATCAGCGGGGGAACATTAGCGACGAGGAATTCGCGGATCTGTCGATGATCGCTGCTTCTGACGCAGCAGCGGTGGGCATCGCAGCGGTGGCCGGTCAGGCGCTGATCCCGGTTCCGGCTTTAGGCGCATTCATAGGTAGCGTTGCCGGAAAGATTGTGTCATCGGCGGTCAAGAACAGCCTCGAGGAGACGGCGTCAGAACTGATTGAGCACCTGTCTCAGCTCGAGACGGCGGCGATCGAGAGGCTCGATGATGCGTCGCGGGCTCTGGTAGGTGAACTCGATGCACATTTTGGACGGCTCGAGGATCTGGGCCGGATAGCCTTCGATGAAGATGTCAACACCGAACTGAGGATGGCGGCGAGCGTTCGTTTCGCGGAGGCCGTTGACGTGCCTCGTGACCTCATCATCCGGTCGCGAGACGACCTAGACGTGTTCATGGAGGAGTAGTGATGAATCTGCTTTCGCCGGATCTACAGGACCAGTTTTCGCCCGAGCATTACGTCGCGATACTTGCCGACATCGCGGATTCTGACGGGATCGACCCGGAAGAACAGGCCATCTTGGAACGTTACGCTTCCCAGTTTGACGTGGACTTGGATGCCTTACCGAACGTTCCGACGGATCTGTCCGAGGTCTCGTGGTCTACTCGCGTTCTGATCTACAGGGATGCATTCATGTTGGCGCTAGCTGATGGAACGTCCTCGTCGATGGAGAAAGAACGGCTCGCCGAACTCGCAGTGAGACTGCGACTGCCGGACAGCACAATCGAGGCCATCCGGGGATGGGTCCAAGACTACGGAGCGCTTCTGGAAAGACTTCACGATCTCTTGGAGGTGGAACGTTAGCCCTGATCTGTTCCGATCGCCCGGGTGAGCAGACGCCGTTTCAGGGGTACGCGGCGATGGGGTCTGTCTACTGCCGCATGAGCGTTCTTTCAGCGTTCGAACGGGAGCTGTGTAGGACGGTGGGTATCTGGGCAGCTCGCTGCGGAACTCAGCCGGACAGGCAACGGAAGCGATGACCACATGCGGAGACGACCTGATTCGGTCCCTGGGCGAGGCCGTCGCCCATGCGAAGGGCGAGGGCCCGGCCATCGTCCATTCGCCGGTGACTCCCCGCGAGGTGCGGGAGCGAGCGCACCTGACGCAGGCGCAGATGGCGCCGCTCATGGGTATGAGTCTGTCCGGCTATCGCAAATGGGAACAGGGGACGCGTGGCATCAGCGGCCCGGCCGCGAATCTCCTTCGGGTTATCGAGAAGGAACCGGAGGCCGTGAAGCGAGCGCTGGCGCCGGGGGGATAGCGCGGACGGCCCCGGTCACCCAGTGGGTCGGGTGTTGCGTCACCGGTGCCGGTTTCGCGCTCCCGCGCGATGCCGGCCGGAGGCCGGCGCTCCGAGCCGTACGTGTCGTGAGGGTGGGTGGGGTCACGACGTGCGCGGCGCGGGGCGCCGCGCGTGCCGACCTGAAGGTCGGCGGTCCCTTGCCTCCGGTCCGTCGGTTCGTGTGGCTATCGTGGGATGCGCCGTCCGGGGGTCCAGGGGACACCGGCCGCGTCCGCCTGGGCCTCGAGGCCGGCGAGTTGGGTTTCGACCAGGTTGACGAGCTCCGCGTTCGCGGGGCCGAACTCCTCCCGCACGATCTCGACCTGGCGCCGGTGCGTGTTCGTGGGGTCGGCCATGGCCCAGAAGGCGCCGACCACCCGCTGGATCCGTCCGCGGATGCCCGGGAGGACCGCTTCGTAGCGCGAACTCACCGTGTCATCGCCGAGGAAGCGGACCCGGAGCTCCAGGAGGCCTTCCCGGATCGCTGACGCCTGGGAGCGCAGCTCTTCGCTCGCGCCGGACTCGTCGATCGCTTCGGCGAGCGTCTCCACCCGTTCGACGGAAGCTTCCAGCGCGGCCACCGCGCCGAACACCTGCCGCTGGAGCGTCGCGACCTCCTGCTGGAAGGCGTGGCGCGCCTCGGTGTCCTCCTCGGGGACGCCGGCCCGCGCCAGCACCTTCGGGGTGAAGGACTGCGGCTCGCCAAGGCGCGTCGTTCCATTCCCGTCGCGCCGCACCAGTTCCGCGGTGTAGGTCTCCGGCATCGCGAGCGGCCCGCCGCGCTCGCCGCCGGCGGCGTCGGGATACCTCAGGTCCCACGCCACCCGGTGGATCCCCCTGGTCTTCGGGGCCTCGATGCGTCGGATCACCGTGCCGTCCGCGTCGCGGATCACCACGAAGACCGCCGGATCCTCGGCGCGATCCTCGGCCCGCAAATCCTCCCAGTCAGGGTAGGGGATCGGTTCGCCGGCAGCCGCCTGGGCCCGTTCGCGCTCCCGCCGCCGCTCGCGGAGACTCAGTGCGCTTTCCTTCAGGTAGTAGGTCACCACGGCGCCGAACGGAGGATTCGGCGCGGTGTAGAACGCGGCGCCGCGCTGGGACTTCCCCCGTCCCCCGAGCGGGTTCGACTCGATGTACATCCAGGGGTCCTTGATCGGGAACACCGCGCCCTCGGCGGCCAGCGTCTCCGGCGTCAGGTGCCGGAGCGGCGTGTAGTCGTCCAGAACGAAGAAGCTCCGCCCGAAGGACGCCAGCACTAGGTCGTTCTCGCGTTCCTGAATCTCGAGGTCCCGGATGGCGATCGTCGGCAGGCCGCCCTTGAGCCGGACCCAGTGCTCGCCGTCGTCGAGGCTCACGAAGAGCCCGAACTCGGTGCCGAGGAAGAGCAGCCCCTGCCGCTCGTGGTCCTCCACGATCGTCCAGGCGAGCTGGTCCTCCGGCAGGTCGCCGGTGAGGTCCGTCCAGGTTACCCCCCGGTCGTCGCTCCGCACCACGTAGGGCCTGAAGTCGCCCTGCTTGTGGTTGTTGAACACCGCGAACACGGTGTTTTCGCGGTGGCGGGAGGTGTGGAGGTCCGCGACGTAGCTGAACTCGGGCACGCCGGGGACCACGTCCACCGACCGCCATTCCACGCCGCCGTCATCGCTGATCTGGATGCGCCCGTCGTCCATGCCGGTGTAGAGCAGGCCCTCGGCGAAACGCGACTCGTCGAGCGCCACCATGTTGCCGTAGGTCGAAGTGGCGCGGTTCCGCCACACCGCGTCCACGCTCCAGGTCCGGCCCATCACGAGGCGCTCGTTGCGATCGATGCCCCTCGTCAGGTCCTCGCTCACCGGGGTCCAGGTGTTCGCCCCGTCGTCGCTCCGGTAGAGCCGGTTCGCCCCGAAGTAGATCCGCTTGTTGTCGTGCGGGGAGATGATGAGGGGCGAGTCCCAGTTCCACTTCAGCGGCTCGTCGTCGGGTTCCGGCTGGGGCTGGATCTCCACCCGTTCCCCGGTGCGGTGATCGAAGCGGACGATCCCGGCGTACTGGTACTGGGCGTAGACGATGTTCGGGTCCTCGGGGTCCACCCGCGCCTGGAACCCGTCGCCGCCCAGGACGTCGATCCAGTCACTGTTCCGGATGCCGTGCACGTTGTCGGTGCGCACCGGACCCGCCATGGTGGCGTTGTCCTGGGTGCCGCCGTAGACCCGGTAGAACGGGAAGGCGTTGTCGATGCCGACCCGGTAGAACTGGGTGATCGCCTGGTTGGCGTGGTACTTCCAGTTCCGGCCCAGGTCCCAGCTCTCGTAGAGACCGCCGTCGGTGCTCATCATCAGGTAGTCCGGGTCGTCGGGGTCGAACTCGAGGTCGTGGTGATCCACGTGGATCCACTCCATCTGGATCCGGCGCCAGGTCCTGCCGTCGTCCTCGGACATGTGGGTGAAGGTGTCCATGGAGTAGAGGCGGCCCGGGCGGTGGGGATCGGGGAAGAACTCCATGTAGTACTGCGGGTCCGTGGGGAAGTAGTCGCTTCGCTTTTCCCAACTCTCGCCGCGGTCGGTGGAGGCGTAGAACCCGCGCTGGCCGTCGGTCGCGGCGATCTGGGCGTAGATCACGTCGGGGTTGTGCGGCGAGATCGCGAGGCCGATGCGGCCGATGTCGTGGCGGCTCGCCGACGGGAGCCCCTTGCTCAGTTGCCGCCAGGTGGCGCCCCCGTCGTCGGACTTGTGGATCCCGCCTTCGGGGCCGCCCGCGATCTGCACGCCGGTGTGCCGGCGCCGCTGCCACGAGGTGGCGTAGACGGTGTCGGGATGCCGGGGGTCCACGACGACGTCGCTCACCCCGGTGTCCTCCGAGATGTAGAGGACCCGCTCCCAGGTGGCGCCGCCGTCGGTGGTCTTGTAGAGGCCGCGGTCCCCGCCGGACCGCCAGAGCGGACCCTGCGCGGCGACGTAGACGGTGTCGCTGTCGCGTGGATCGAGGACGATCTTGCCGATGTGCTCCGACTCGTCGAGGCCCATGTGCTCGAACGAGCCGCCGGCGTCGCGGCTCCGGTAGACCCCGTTGCCGTAGGGAACGGACCGCTGCCCGTTGTTCTCGCCGGTCCCGAGCCAGACGACGTTCGAGTTGGTGGGGTCCACGACCACCGTCGAGGTCGAATAGACCGGGTAGTTCTCGAAGATCGGCTCCCAGGTCGTGCCCCGGTTCGTGGTTTTGAAGGCGTTGCCGGAGGCGACCGCCATGTACCAGGTGGACTTGTCGTTCGGGTCGATGGTCACGTCGGCGATCCGGCCGGAACGCGACGCCGGCCCGATGCCGCGCAGCTTGAGTCCGGAGAGGAGGTCCTCGTTGATCGCCGGCGTCTCGGCGTCCTGGGGCGCGGCGAGGGCGGGCACCAGAACGGAAGCCAGCAGTAGCACGAGGAAGCGGGGGAATCGGTTCATGATGGGCCTCCGTACGGACGGGGAGTCCGGCGAGCCGGCTAGGTTACCGCCGCGTCAGCGTCGGCCGCAGGAATGGCGAAACGGCTTGGAACGCCGGCTTCAGCCGGCACAGCCCGCCGAAGGCGGGCGGCGGGATGGATCTCATGGGCCGGGATGGCTCGGCCGCGCGCCAATGCGGGGTAGCGACGAACCGCCCGCGGCCCTGCGGGCCTCGGGTGCTGACCTGAAGAGACATTGGAATATTCAGATAAATCAAGGATTTACACTTGTCTTACGTGTGACGCGACGGATCAGGTATCACCCTGGCTATCACCCCCGCAATTCGTTGGAAGTGTGAGGCCGTCAAGGGAACGGTTGAACGGTTACAACGGTTACGAATGGCCCGCGAGCGTCGGCGACGTTAGACAGTGCGCCAGCAGTTTCCGTATCTCGATCCTCAGCTCCGTCACTCGCCGGACAGTCGGACTGCCCTCCGCCGTCTCCGCTTCTTCTTGCGTGCGGCGGCCAGTGGCGCACGCATCCGCTCGTAGAGTGTGAAGAGGTGCTCGACCCGCTCCCGCTCGGAAGCGAACTTGCGAGCCCGGTACAGGCGGTCCACGGCGCGGTCGAGGGCTTGGTGGGCACGGCGGAGATCGACGGGCATGAGGTCCGGATCGTAGAGATCGGCTAGGGTCGCGTCCGAGTGGGCAGCACGCGCATCGAGGACAGCCCGGACCAGCGAATCGAGACCCGACCAATCCGTGTCGATGGGAGGCAGCGGAAAGTTGTTGTATACGACGGCCTTCGAATACCGATAGTCACTCTTCAATCGACCACCCATATGTCGTAACCAAGCCGTGTGCATCGCCGACGCGAGGAACGCGAAGATGGCTGGGTTCGCGCCGGGCACCACCAAGACAGCGTCACTCGGGACCGTGGGCGGTTCAGCCCATTGGATCGGAACGTAAGCTCGCCTTTCGGAACTGACGCGAGGCACGACGAGGAACGGTTCGGACGGGATCACCGTCAGATTCCAGAGAGTCGGGGCATCTGCGATGGCCAGGGTGCTCTTCCGCCTGCTCTTGGCCCGGAATGACCGCACGTTCCGCATTCTCACCAAGATGCGTGGCATCGCTTTGAGTTCCGAAGGCTCGGCATCCATGAGTGCGAGTACCCAGCGGCGCTGCCCGTGAATCAGTTCGCGCGCCCCGACATAGGGACGCAGGAACTTTGCTGCCTTCGGTTCGTCGGCGAGAAGCCGCACGCGCTGCTCCTCGTTCACCGTGTAGTTGCCGTCATCAATCGGCTGGGATCCGATGTCCATCGGCGGTAAACCGTTGAGTGGATTCGCAGTCTCCTGCACCACCAGATGGGGATTTGCAAGGCCGCCGGCGTCGAACAGGTATGCCGAAAGCACCGCATGGGCGCTCTCGTGTGGGTCTCCCTTGGGATCGTCGTAGGAGAACAGCCTTCGCACTGCCGGAACACCCTCCCGGTCGTCCAGGCCGATGATGACGACGTGGACGTGGGCCATCCCCCTCGCATCGGAGCCCCACGCGAACGTCCGGTGCGCGAACGCGATCTCAAGCCCGCAGCGCCCGAAGAGGATCGGCCAGAGCTGAGCCACCTGTTCCCCTTGGGTGATCGAGTTTGTCGCCACGAAGCCGATGCGCGCCCGCTCGCCCGCTGGACCGCTCTTCTGTATGTACTCGCCCGCGACGATGAACCACGCGGTGACGAAGTCGAGCGTCCCGCCCGTACCGCCTAGGGCGGCGATCCGCCGGACCTGCGCCCGCTGTTCGGGTGACTGGAACTTGGCTCCACTGAACGGAGGATTCCCAAAGACGAAGGAGCAGTCCTTCGCTGGCAGCACATCCTCCCAATCCATCTCCAGCGCATCGCCGCAGTGGATGTGCGGTGAGCGCTTCAGCGGGATGCGGGCGTAGTACTGACCGAACTCCCGGGTGAACGCGTTGTTCATGAGGTGGTCTGTCATCCAGAGGGCCACTTCCGCGATCCGCGCCGGGAACTCCCCGATCTCAATCCCATAAAACTGGTCGACGTCGATTCGGGAAAGCGAGCTCACATCGAATTCGAGCAGATGCCGCTCTTCGCTCCCCATGAGTTCCCGGATCACGTCCAGTTCCAGCCGGCGCAACTCGCGGTAGGCGATGACCAGGAAGTTGCCGCAACCGCAAGCCGGGTCGAAGAACCTCAGCGTGCCGAGCCGCTCGTGGAACATCTGGAGTCGCGGAAGACGTCCGCGGCGGAGTGCCTTGATCTTGGTGAACTCCGCCCGGAGGTTGTCCAGGAAGAGCGGCTCGATCACCTTCAGGATGTTCTGCTCGGTGGTGTAGTGCGCACCCTGGGCTCGACGCTGGGCCGGGTCCATCACCGACTGAAAGAGCGACCCGAAGATTGCCGGGGAGATGCTCGACCAATCGAACCGGCACGCCGTGAGCATTTGGTCCCGCATCTTCGCGTTGAAGGCCGGGATTCGGGTGGTGTCGGCGAAGAGAGCCCCGTCCACGTAAGGGAACCGAGCGAGATCCTCGTCCAGGGTGGCGATCCGCCGCTCTTCCGGCGTGTTCAGCACCTGGAAGAGTTGGGCGAGCCGTGGTCCTAGGTCCGTGCCGTCCTCGTGGGTTCTCGTCTCCAGGTAGTTGAGCAAGATGTCCCGGTCGAAGACGCCCGTATCGTCGGCGAACAGGCAGAAGACGATCCGTACGAGAAAGCGCTCAAGATCGTGCGGCGGATAGCCAGCCTCGCGGAGCGAGTCGTAAAGCCTCCCGACCAGCTCGGCCGCCTTGATGTTCGCCGGGTCCTGATCGCGGAAGGTCCGGCTCGCGACTCCCAGGATGAAGTCGAATCTCTCGACGTGGTCCGGCAATTCATCGAGTCGGAACGTGACCGTGTTCCGCTCGCGACGATCGTGAAGCTGAAACTGCTGGAAATCACTTACCAGGGTGTAACGGGGTTTCTCCTTCTCGTCGAGCGCATCGAAATAGTCCCCTGCCTGTTCTCTGGCCGCTGCGAGATCACGCCCGACGCTCTTCTGCTCGACGATCAGGTGACCCGGCCAGAATAGATCGATGTAGCCTGTGGTGTCGTCGAGCTTCCTGACCCGCTCCTCGTAGCGCGCGACGGTCTCCCGGCGTATCCCGAATATGTGGAAGAAGTCGTTGTAGAAGCTCTGGGTTTCCCCCTTCTCGTATCCGGCGTCCGCCCACTTTCGGGCGAAGGCCGCGGCTCGGGCGCGAACCTCGTTCCAGGAGAGGCGCATGCGGCATATTGTTGCAGCCGGTCCGTGGGAGGTGCCTCGTCACGGCAACCTTCCGACGGCACGCTCAGATGCAAGCGTGCTGCGTCCACCTCCCGGTTCACGGTTGGCTTTCGGCACCACGCGGGACTCGGCGACGGTATCCGACTGTTCCGTGTGCCGATCCAACGTCGTGTCCGAAGGCCGCGAGGACGCCCAGCGTACTGAGCACGCGCTCACCCTTCGGTCGGCTGCCGGTGACGCACTACCAGTGGGACGTCCGTCATCAGATTGTTCCACGCGTGCGCGGACCTCCATGCGCGGTACCTCACACCCTTCAGGTCGAAGGTGCCGGGGATCTCCTCAAAGGCCCGAAACTGATTGAGGCCCTGTGCGCTGGGGTCTACCAAGACGGGGTCGGCGAGGAAGGCGGGAGCCGCAAAGGCGACCCACCCCTCGTCGGCCCGCGGGACCATGAGCGTGTCGGTCTTCGATGCGCCACCGCGTTTGGGATCCAGGAAATCGGCAGGACCAAAGAAGCTGTCTTCCTCCCTGATCGCGACGTAAAGGGTGTATTCCAAGCGTCCCGAACGCGCGCGGTACCTACGTACTTCGCCGTAGAGTACCAGCAACCCCACTACCCCGACCGGTCCGTAGAATCCAGGATTGGACAGCAGCGGCCACACAGCGGGCAGCCACTCACTCATCCACCGCTCCCATGCGTCCGGGAGCCCCGCGAGTCCCACAACCCAAAGCAGGACGCCAACAACGCCCAGCACGCGTTTCAGCAGCTCCCCCAATTTCGACCAGTGCATCGCCAACACTAATTCAATGCTTGTTGGTCAGCTACCTCAGTCCCTCCCTCGCGAGCGGCACTGTTCAGCACCCGCCAGATAGGCGGCGCAAGTCGAATCGTCTTGTTGCAGATGAAGCAGAGTGTTCTCTGCCGGTCGTGCAGTCGCCGTTCCAGCTCGTGTCTGGCCTCATCCGTCAGTGCTGCCAGATACTTCGATCACGTCATTCTGGTGTCGGTCTGGAATGCCGTGCTTCGCGGCTACCGTCAACCGAGCAATCGCAGCACGGCGATTCCGGCTCCGATGAGGATTCCCGTCTGGAGCAAGAGCGCACGGTAGAGGTCGGCCCGAGTGACCAGATCCCGCTGTTCATGTTCGGCCGCCTGCCGCACGGCGTCCGTGATAGCGTCAACCTGTGCTGGTGTGAGGTCGGCGGTGGCCAACGCGCGAGCTATCGCGTGGGTATCGAACACGGGTTCATCGTACCACGAGCGGTCCACTGGCCGTCGGGTCGCGCCGCAGGGGCGTCACCCTAGCCGTGGCTCATTCGGGAAGTTGCCCTGTCTCAGGCACCGGATCTTCTCCGAGAACTAAGGGCAAGAGGCGTGCGCCGATGGAGGCCGATCCGCCGTCGGGAACCGTCAGCGGCTCGGTGTGTCATCCCGCTCCCGGCCACGCCGGCGCATCACCTCCAGAGCTCGCGCAACATCGCGGCGAGCGTCTCGTAGTCCTGGGCCAAGCCTGTCATTCGCCCGTCGAGCCGCTCGAACTGCCGCCGCAAGATCGCGCTCTCCGCGGCGTGCTGCTCGAACCGCTGCTGCAAGGCTTCGACCTGCTCGGAGAGCCGCTGCCGCTCCTCGGCGTCCTGCTGCCGCTCCTCGGCGTGCTGCCGTTGTTCCCTCTCGAACTGCGCGGACAACCGCTCCAAGGCGGTCATCAACTGAGTCTCTAGTTCGGTCATACAGATCCCTCAATCGCTCGACAGCTTCAAGGCAGGCCGCCCGCCCACGGTCCAGGGGGGATTCTCCAGCGCCCCCAGCGGCAGCACCACGAACCGGTCCCCGTCGATCTCCAGAAGCCTCACGCCCCAACTCGTCTCCTCGATCTCGGCCAGGGTCTCGCGCGCCCACTCGATCTCCACCTCGAGCGTTGTCAGAGTCTCGATCCGGCTCTGGATCCCCGTCGACAACCAGTGCATCAGCCCCCAGCTCCCGCCGCTGAACGCGAGAAAAAGGCTCAGGCCCACCACCAGGGGCCGCAGCCACGCGTTCAGGAGCATCACGCGTATCCGCGCGACCGTCACCGCCGTATCGCTCTCGATGGT
>JAJDVI010000079.1 GCA_022826195.1 Acidobacteriota bacterium | reverse complement strand
CGCGATCCCGGCGGCGCGGCCTCCGGCCCGCACGGCCTCCACGAGCCCCGAGCAGCTCTCGAGCCGGACGCTGGCGGCTCCCGAACCGCGCGCCGCCGCGAGCCCGCCGCCGGCAGTGGCGTCCGATCCGCCGAAGCCGGCGGCCGCCGGGAAGTTCACCATTCAGGTCGCCGCTTTCCGCGACCGCGCCGCTGCGGAGCGGATGCTGGAGCAGCTCGCCGGACGGGGAATCGAGGGTTACCTGGAGGGCACTCCCGCCGGAATCTTCCGGGTACGCGTCGGACAGTTCGAGAGCCGCGAGGCGGCCCGGGCGCTGGCGGCGCGGCTCGAGAGCGAGCAGTTCGCGACCCTGGTCACGAGCCGTTAGCGGCGGCGGCCGGGCGCTCGAGCGCCACACTAGACTTCGAGCCTTCCCGCCGCCGGAGAACCACTCATGAGTCAGGAACTGCTCGACCGTTACGAGGACCTGTGCGGTCGCGCCGTCGTGGCCCGGGGGTTTCTTTGACCGGGATCGCCTGAGCGAGGAGATCGCCCAGCTCGACGAGCGCCTGAGCGATCCGGCGGTCTGGTCGGCTTCGGGCGACGGCGAGGCGCTGTCCCGGCGCCGGGCGAGCGTGCTCGCCGAGCTGGAGCGGAGCGCCACCTTCGAGCGGTCGGTGGACGAGGTCGAGACGCTGGCCGAGTGGATCCGCGAGGGTGAAGACGTCGCGGAGGACTTCCGCGAGCACCTCGACCGTCTCGAGAGCCAGCTCGACGAGTTCGAACTCGGGCGGCTGTTCGCCGGCGAACACGATGCCGAGGACGCGATCGTCACGATCAACCCCGGCGCCGGCGGGACCGACGCCCAGGACTGGGCCGAGATGCTCCTCGAAATGTACATCCGCTGGGCCCGGGGCCGGGGGTTCGCGATCGAACTCCTCGACCGCCAGCCCGCGGAGGAAGCGGGGATCAAGGGCGCCACCTTCGAGGTCAAGGGCGACCATGCGTACGGCCGCCTGCGCGTCGAGTCGGGAGTCCACCGCCTCGTCCGGATGTCCCCGTTCGATACCCAGCACCGCCGGCACACGTCCTTCGCCTCGGTGGCCGCCTTTCCGGACCTCGACGACCGGATCGAGATCGAGGTCGAGGAGGGCGATCTTCGCATCGACACCTTCCGGGCCAGCGGCAAGGGCGGCCAGCACGTGAACGTCACCGACTCCGCCGTCCGCATCACCCACCTGCCGACCGGGATCGTGGTCTCGTGCCAGAACGAGCGCTCCCAGCACCGCAACCGGGAGAGCGCCATGAAGGTCCTGCGGGCGCGTCTCTACGACCGCGCGGTGCGCGAACGGAAGGCCCGGGAGGAAGCGGAGAAGGAGAGCCTCGGGGACAACACCTGGGGCAACCAGATCCGCTCCTACGTGTTCCAGCCCTACCGCATGGTGAAGGACCACCGTACGAACCACCAGGTGGGGGACGTGGACCGGGTGATGAACGGCGACCTCGACGGCTTCATCAAGGCCGGCTTGACGCTTGCGGCCCGCTCCACCGGGTAGCGCCCGGGCTTCGCAACGCACGGGCGCTCGAAACTACAATCTCTCCATGCGTACTTCCCTCCGTTCCGGTTCCCTGCTTGCCACCCTGCTGCTCGCCGGAACCGCCTGTACGAGCGGGCCGCCGGCGTTCGACGAAGCGGCCTGGCTCGAAGGGGAGGAGGCCTATCGCCAGCGCGTCGAGGAAGAGCTGACGGCCGACCGGAGCTGGTTGACGGTGGCCGATCTGCACTTCCTCACCGTCCGCGATCACGTCGTCGGCAGCGGTGAGGACGCCGACCTGCGCCTGCCCGACCGGTTTCCCGAGGTGGCGGTGACGGTTTCCTGGACGGCGGAGGGCAAGGCGATCGCCCGCGTGGCCGAAGGAGTGACCGCGACCGTGGGAGGCGAGCCGTTCACCGAAGGCGAACTCGTGCTGGGCGAGGACGGCGCGCTCCACCTCGACGACCGGCTCTGGTTCTGGCTCCACTACAGCGGTGAGCGCCGGGCCCTCCGCCTGCGCGACCTCGACAACCCGCTGCGCGTGAACTTCACCGGCCGGAAGTGGTTCCCGCTCGATCCCCGGTTCCGCGTGGCCGGCGCCTTCGAGCGCTTCCCGGAGCGGCGGCACGTGGAGGCGATCAACATCCGCGGGGACATCGAGGAGTACGTCTCCGACGGGGAGTTCGTCTTCGACTGGGAGGGGCAGGAAGTCCGGATGCTGGCCTTCACCCGTGCGAACGGCAACCTGTTCTTCGTCATGTCGGACGGCACGAGCGGCGCGGAGACCTATCGCTCGGCGCGTTTCCTGACCGCGCCGCCGCCCGAGGACGGACGCGCCGTGGTGGACTTCAACCGCGCCGTGAACCCGCCCTGCGGCTTCAACGCCTTCACCACCTGTCCCACGCCCCCGGCGCAGAACCGGCTGCCGATCCGCGTCGAAGCCGGAGAGCTGGCATACCACCCCGCCTTCGCGAACACCGACTGACTCCCCTTGGGCGTAGGCATCTCGGTGGCCCTCGACCGTGAGGTCGCCGGGGTCGTCCCCGAGGAATTCGAGGGCTACGCGCTCAATCAGGCGCGCTGGGAACTCTCGGAGGCCGCCGAGGAAGCCGGCCTGCGGCCGCTCGACGAGTTCGTCAGCCTGAGCCCGGAGGAGTCCGAGATCCTCGCCGACGACCTCAACTTCGACTCCGACGTGGACGCGGTCACCCCGGCGGGATGGTTCGACCCGCGTGACGGGCTCCGTCTGGTCCAGACCCTGCTCGGAACGGTCTCCCAGGATCCCGACGCCTTTCCGGGCGAGGACACGCTGGTCACCGAACTTACCGAACTGGAAGCGGTGCTGTCGGCGGCGGTCGGCGCCGGGGCGCGCTTCCGGCTCTCCGTGGCCTACTGACGGGCCGCCGGGCGGCGGTCAGGCCCGGTTCCCGCGTTCCCGCGCCTGTTCGATGTGGGCGAGATGGTGCCGGCCGTGCCAGGCATAGACGCCAACGGTGCGGGCCAGCGAACCTTCGCCCGACTCCGGGTTCACGAACGTCCGCTGCAACTGGTCCCAGCTCAGGCTGCGGATCAGGTCCACCCAGCGCGCGTGCAGGGCGTCGAGCAGGTCGAGCGAATGGCCGATCGGCGCCGACCGGTAGTCCGGCAGTTCCGCCACCGCCGCCTCGTCGTATGGCTTGATGACGGGACGGTCTTCGGTGAGCGCCCACCGGAAGCGCAAGAGGCAGTTCAGGTGGCTGTCGGGGAGATGATGGACCACCTGCCGGACGGTCCAGCCCCCGGGGCGGTAGGGCGTGTCCAGTTGTGCGTCGGTGAGCGGGGTCACGACGCGCCGCAGGTCTCCCGGCAGGGCGGCGAGGTCCTCGGCCCAGGCGCCCACCTGATCCTCGGTGATCGCGCCCGGATCGGCGAATCTGCCGATCGGAAAGCGGAGGTCCGGAGTGTCGGAGGCCATCGGCTCAGGCGCTCCGGGCGCTGAACTTCGCGGTCAGCCAGGTGATGAGGCCGCCGAGCAGGGTGGTCCAGAACACGAGCCAGAAGAGGACCTGCGGGACGAATCCGCCCCAGAACCACTGGCCCATGAGGCCCATCGTCGCCTCCATGTCCGGCGGATAGGCGTCGTAGTGGGTGCCCCAGTCGCCCAGCGTCGCGAACAGCATGATCAGGATGACCGGGATCCGCGCTCCGAGCCCGTAGACGAAGTTCGTCCGCAGCGCGCTGACGAAACCGGTTTCCCCCGCGCTCGCATGCCGCCTGCCGAACCAGACCGCGAAGATGGGCGACAGCCAGACGATGCCGATGATGGCGCCGGCGCCGCCGGCTTCCCGGTTCACGAGGACGTCGGGCAGGCCGCCGAGTGCGCCCAGCAGGCGGACCGCGGTGACCGCGAGAGTGATCAGGACCGGGGTGCGGACAAGCGCCCAGGCGGAGGAAAAGGAAGTCGGCATCGAAGGGGCTCCTGTCTCCGGAGCAACCTCCGGCCGGTTGGGAATCCGCGCCCGCGGCGCGGAACGTCAACAGAGACGGGATTCTGGCAGACTTTGTTCCCTCGCCAAGGAGAAAACCGATGCTTCGCTTCCTGACCCCGGTGGCTTCCGCGGTCGTCCTGATCGCAGCCCTCGCCGGCTGCGGCGGCGCGCGCTTCGACGAGGACCGCCTCCTTGCGCACATCTCCACGCTGTCTTCGGACGAGTTCGGCGGGCGGGCGCCCGCGTCGCCTGGCGAAGAGAAGACCGTCGCCTACCTGACCGGCGCTTTCGGGGAACTCGGACTCGAACCCGGGAATCCCGACGGAACCTAGGTGCATGCGGTGCCCCTCGTGGGTTCGACCGCGATCACGATGCAGGCTTCGTCGGACCCCGGCGGCGACTGGGAGCCGGGGGTGGACTTCGTCGCCTGGACGAAGCGGGTGGTGCCGGAGGTGGGCGCCTCCGGAGAACTGCTCTTCGTGGGCTACGGCGTCCAGGCGCCGGAGTACCGGTGGGACGACTTCGGGGACACCGACCTCGCCGGCAAGATCCTGGTCGTGCTGGTGAACGATCCGCCGGGAGAGCACCACTTCGGCGGCGACGCGATGACCTACTACGGCCGCTGGACCTACAAGTTCGAAAAGGCCGCCGCGATGGGAGCGCTCGGTGCGCTGATCGTCCACGAGACCGGTCCCGCGGGATACCCCTGGGAAGTGGTGAGCGGGTCGTGGACGGGCGAGCAGTTCGACCTGCGAACGCCCGGCGGCAACCTGGACCGGCTGGAGGTCGAGGGCTGGATCTCCCGGGAACAGGCGGTCTCGCTCTTCAGCGCCGCCGGGCTGGATTTCGAAGTGGCGCGCCGGGCGGCCACCTACCCGGACTTCACCCCGATCCCGCTCGCGGTCACCGCGAGCTTCGCGCTCGAGACGTCGCACCGGGAGATCGACTCGAACAACGTCGTGGCCCGCATTCCCGGATCGGAAGCGCCAGGCGAGACGGTGATCTACACCGCGCACTGGGACCACCTGGGCACGGCGCTCGGGATGGAGGGGGACAACATCTTCAACGGCGCCTTCGACAACGCCACGGGCACCACCGGCCTGCTGGCGCTGGCGCGCGCCTTCGCCGCCGATGGCGCGCCGCGCCGCAGCATCCTCTTCCTCGCCGTGACCGCTGAGGAAACGGGATTGCTCGGTTCCCGCCACTATGCCCAGAACCCGCTCTATCCGTCGGCGGAGACGGTGGCGGCAATCAACATGGACGGCATGAACGTCTGGGGCCGCACGAACGACATCACCGTGGTCGGCCTCGGGCAGTCGGAACTGGATGACATCGCCGCCGCGGTCGCCGCCGAGAGCGGACGCGTGCTGACCCCCGATCCCGAGCCGGAGAAGGGTTTCTACTACCGCTCCGACCACTTCGAGTTCGCGAAGGTCGGGATTCCGGCGTTCTATCCGGACGGCGGGGTGGACTTCATCGGCAAGCCCCCCGGTTTCGGCATGGAGGCACGCGCCACCTACGTGGCCGAGGCGTACCACAAGCCCGGCGACGAGGTGCAGGACTGGTACGACCTCTCCGGCATGGTGGACGACCTCGAGTTCCTCTACCGGATGGGCCGCCGCCTCGCCGACTCGGACATCTGGCCCGAGTGGAGCGAGACGAGCGAGTTCCGCGCCGCGCGGGAGGCCGATCGGCCTTAGGCCGGCGCCGGCGTCCGTGATCGTGCCGCTGGCTGGGAGCTCCGACGGGGAGAAGAGTGGCGGAAACGGCTAGCCGGCAGCGCCATCACGACTCTTCCGACGCCATGCCCGTCCTTCTCCGCCACCAGTCGCTGACCAGGAACGGCGACAGCACCACGAAGAACATCGTCAGGCCGACCACCGCCAGGATCGGCAGGTACCACGGCCAGGGCGCTGCGAAGAAGGGGGACACGGTGCCCGGTGGCGGCCCCGAGAGCCACATGAAATTGGAGCCGAGCACGAGGTTGGCTACGGCCACGAACGCGGCGAAGGCCGCCAGATAGCCGAACGCCCGGAACATCCCGCGGAGCGTCGGCCGCATGCCGAGGCCCCAGGTGGCGAAGAGCACCCCGGTCACGATGCCCGAGTGGGCGACGAAGTACTGGAAGAAGCGGTACTGAGGGAAGTCCACGGCGAGCCCGCCGGGCGTGAGGACCGCGTTGGCGGCGCCGACCAGACCCCAGAAATAGACGATCTCGTAGGTCCTGTCGTTGCGGAACAGGAGCGTCAGGGCGGTCAGCCACACCGCGACGCCGCAAAGGTGGAGGGGCATGTGGTTCCGGATCCAGCCGTCCAGCCCGATCTCGCTGATCCGCACCGTCCAGTAGGTGAGCTCGTTCCCGAGCAGGATGCCGGCCAGGAGCCAGGCGATGACCTTCGGCGCCGCGCCGCCCAGCCGCCGTGCGGCCAACGCGAGCAGCGCCGGTAGCGCTACGGTCAGCGCGATCGCCGTGAGATGCGGTGACCCGAAGGTCTCGAAACCGCCGAGCTCCGTCACGCGGAGATCGATGCCCGAACCCACCAGCGTGCGATCAGTCCGAGTGGCAGGCTCACCGGGCGATCTCGAGGTCCGTGTGGCGCGCGAGCGTGTCGAAGTCTCCGTCCCGGTGGAGAACAGGCACCCCGGATCGGATGGCGACAGCTGCGGTCAGGCAATCCATCAAGCGACGCACCGTTTCGCCTTCCTGCCTGCAGCGACGGAACAGGGCCGCCGCCTCCTCGAAGTGGGCGGAATCGGTGGGAAGAACGGTGGCGCGCGCCAGGAGCCGGCGGAGCGAATGAAGGTGGAGTTCATCACGGGCGCCGGCCAATACCTCCATCCGGATCGGATCGCACACCGCGATCTCCTCGTCCAGCAAGTCGTCCACTCTCGCGCACACCGTCGAGCCGGTGTCGCGCAGGAACTCGACCCACGCGGAGGTGTCGATCAGGACCACGTTTCGCGCCGCCGCCGCATCTCCTTCAGATCGCCGACCCAACCGGAGCCGCGCAACCGTCGGGCTTCGTCGAGGCGCAGCGGTTCGGCGGCCAGGAGCCGAAGCGCAAGGTTCACCGCTTGGCGCTTCGAGTTCAGGCCATACCGGCGCATGACGGTGGCGCAAGCCTCGCTATCGATGTCCACGTTGGTGCGTGCCATACACCTAGAATACACCACAAGGGCGGGTCATCGAGAGGAAGCCCCGGCAGTGCGCCGGGCACGAAAGCTACGGACGGTCGCGCGACATCAGGTAGGCGTGGACCTGCCAGATCTCCTCGGCCGTGAGGAGTTCCCCGAAGGCGGGCATGTTGTTCTCCTCGACGCCGTCCGCCACGACTTCGTAGAACCGGCGGTGGGTCAGCCGGCTCCGGAAGACGTTCTCGCCGGCTCCGGGGCCGGCCAGATGGCAGCCGACGCACGCGGAGCGATAGATCCGTTCGCCGGCCGCGATCGCCGTGTCCTCGCCCAGGAGCGGGTTGGCTTCCTCGGCGGCGGGCGTTTCCGGCGACGCCGCCGGGGGTGAAGGCCGCACCGCTTCGCCGCCTTCGGTCGGCGGGAAGCCATACCCCGGCAGCACGCGGCCCCCGAGGGTCGCGCCCGGCTCGCCCACCCGGGGCAGTCCGCCCGGCAGCGTCACCAGGTTCGTTCCCGCCTGTTCGCGTACCGGACGGGCGCCGTCCAGCGCGAAGACCCACAGGTTCCCGGCTTTCGGCTCGGTGTAGTAGAAGGTCATGTCGCCGCCGATCCCTCCGGAGGGGACCGCGACGTACTGGACGCCGTCGAGCTCGTAGGTGATGGGGCTGCCGATGATTCCGGAGCCGGTCTGGAACTGCCAGAGCACCTCGCCGCTCGCGCCGTCGATCGCCATGAAGTAGCCGCGCATGTCGCCGGTGAAGACGAGTCCGGTGGAGGTGGCCACCGCCCCCGCCCAGAAGGGTGCGGGGCTCACCACCCGCCAGAGCACCTCGCGATTGATCACGTCGAATCCGACGAAGTTCCCGGGGTTCTCGCTCGTCAGGTACTGCTGGTAGTCCGCGCCCAGGTACCACTGCCCGAGCGTCGGCGGCTCGAACTCGTCCTCCGCCCAGAAGCGGTAGCCCATCGCCCACTGGTTCGACATGAAATAGAGCGCCTGGCGTTCGGGGTTGTAGGCCAATGGCTGCCAGTCGATCGCACCTTCCAGGCTCGGGATGATCGGCCCCACCTCGGGCCCTCCCGACTGCGCCAGCATGTCCGGATTCACGTCCGGCCGGCCGGTCTCGGGATCGAGCCCGAACGCCCAGTTGATTCCCGGGACGATGGGGTCGCCGTAGAGGAACCGGCCGTTCGTCCGGTCGAGCGCGTAGAAGAAACCGTTCTTGTCGTGGTGGAAGAGGGCCTTCACCGGCCCGTGATCGGGCAGGGTGACGTCGGCGAGCACCGGCGTGCTGACCGCGTCGTAGTCCCAGCAGTCCCAGGGGGTGTACTGGAAGCCCCAGCGGATCGACCCGTCGTCGGCGTCGATGGCGATGGTCGCCGCGGTCCACTGGTTGTCGCCCTTCCGCACCTGGCAGTTCCAGGGGGCCGCGTTCCCGGTGTTCCAGTAGACGAGGTTCAGCTCGGGATCGAAGACGCCGGTGGTCCAGGTGGGGCCGCCGCCGTTCTTCCAGGTGTCGCCCGGCCAGGTCTCGTTCCCCGGCTCGCCGGGCCCCGGGATGGTGTAGGTCGTCCAGCGGTGCTCGCCGGTGGCGGCGTCGTACGCCTTCACGAAGCCGCGCACCCCGTACTCGCCGCCCGCCATCCCGGTGAGCACCATGCCGTTCACGACCAGCGGCGCGCCGGTGATGCTGTAGCCGTGCTCCCAGTCGGCGACCTCGACCTCCCAGACCACCTCGCCGGTGTCCTTGTCGAGCGCCACCAGCCGGGCGTCCATGGTGCCGACGTAGACGAGGTCTCCGAAGAGCGCCACCCCGCGGTTGATGGAGCCGCAGCAGAAGACGCGCTCCACCTCGACGCCGATCTCGGGGTCGTAGCCCCAGAGCTTCCCGCCGGTGCGGGCGTCGACCGCGAAGACGCGGGACTCGTCGGCGGACAGGTAGATCACGCCCTCGTGCAGCAGCGGCGTGGCCTCGAGACCCCGGTTGGCGCCGCCGGTGGCGAACACCCAGACCGGATGGAGGTTTCCCACATTCTCCGGCGTGATCTGGTCCAGCTCGACGTAGCGGTGGGCGTGGTAGTCCCGGCCGTACATGAGCCACTCGGAGGTGTTGCCGGCGGCATCTTCAAGATCGGACGTCGTGACGCCCTGGCCAAGGGCCGTGATCGGCGAGCACAGCCCCGCCACGAGGAAGAGCGCCGCGATCCGTGTCTTGGCCGTACGCATGATCTTCCGAGATTGTCTCAACCGGGAGACCTGCACACCCCGCCCGTCACCAAGACGGCGGAAACGGCTTGGAACGCCGGTCTCCGACCGGCACGCGCGGCGCTCCGCGCCGCGCACGGCGCAGCGTTGTCCGATCCGACAGCACTCTTCCTCCCGCGATGCGCGAAACGCGCACCCGCTATTCCAGCGGAGCCCGCTCTGATTCACCCCCGGTAGCAAGCTCTGCCATCGCTTCGCGCAGCCGGCGTGCGTTCGCCGGGCTGTGCAGGAGGTACGCCGTCCCGTCGATTCCGTGGTAGTCCTGAAGCGATATCAAGACCACCGGCGGGGCGTTCTTCCGGGTCACGACCACCGGTGTGCGCTCGGCGCACACCTGGTCCATCGTCTTCGCCAGATTCGTGCGGACCTCGGAATAGGTGACGGTCTTCATCGATTGGGGAGTCAACGACATCGTGGTTCTTGCGGTGCCGATGACCGGAGCGGGCAGGGCGACGTCACCGATTCGACGCGGCCCGCATCATGTAGGGCTCGATCCGGTCCGGCGCCGGCGGAGCGGTGCGGAGCGACACGAGCACCATGACGAGCACGTTCGCCACCGCTCCGTAGATCCCCGGATGGACGCCGAGGAGGGCGAACTCGGGCCACACGTTCAGCGCGAGCGTCACCGCGCAGCCGGCGAGGAGGCCGTAGACGGCGCCCTCCCGGCTGGCCCGCCGCCAGAACATGGCGGCGAACATCAGCGGGAAGAACTGGGCGATCGCGCCGTAGGACATGAGCAGGAGGCTGACGAGCGACGCCTCCGAGCCCACCGCGAGGTAGTAGGCGAGCGAACCCATCCCCAGCGCCATCCAGCGGATGAGCCGGGTTTCGGCGGCCGGGGTCCGGCGGACCCCGCGGAGCGGCACTTCGAGGTCCTTGACCAGGACCGACGCCCCGGCATGGAGGATCGCGTCGCCCGAACTCATGGAGGCGGCGAGCGCCCCGGCGCAGAAGAGGCCGACGGTGATGGCCGAGAGATCGAGATCCATCAGGATCGTCGGCAGGATGGTGTCCGCCTGCTCCACCCCCGGGTAGGTCATGACGCCGGCGAAGCCGATGAAGAGGACCGGGATCAGGAAGATCTGGAAGGTCGGGTAGAAGACCACCATCCGCTTCAGCGTCCGGACGCTCTTGGCCGCGTAGATTTTCATGAAATAGTGCGGCCACACCGAGAAGCCGAGCACCGAGATGAGCACGGCGCTCGAATAGGCCCCGAAGCCCCACGGCGATCCCGCGGCGTCGAGCCCGGGCGCGACCAGCAGTTCGGGCGCGCTCGCGGCCAGTTCCTCGAACATCGGTCCGATGCCGCCGTGGAGCTTCCACGGCAGGTAGAGGCCGAGCCCCCAGGCGAGGCTGAGCATCAGGATCCCCTGGAAGGTGTTCGTCCAGCCCACCCCCATGACCCCGCTGCGCGCCACGTAGATCAGCACCACCCCATAGGCGAGCGCGGCGCCGGCCCATTCCGGCATCCGTCCCTCGGTGACCACCGAGAAGACGTAGCCCGCCCCCTTCATCTGGATCACGAGATACGGGACGAGCGCGGCCGCGCTCATCACCGCCATGATCGCGGGGATCGCTTTCGGGCTCTCGAACCGGTGGGCGAAGAACTCGGCCTGGGTCACGAACCCGAAACGGCGGCCCAGCATCGCGATCCGCGGCCCGAGGAAGTACCACGGGAGGAGTCCCACCGTCCCGTAGGAGACGATGTAGAACGCCGCCGCCCCGCGGGAATACGCCCAGCCCGGCGCCCCGAGGAAGGCGAAGGCGCTGTAGATGGACGCCCCCATGATGAAGTAGAGGACGAGGAAGCCCAGGCTGCGGTCGCCGGCGACGTAGCCCTCGGGCGTGTTCGAGACCTTCCGGCCGGAGGCCACCCCGATCGCCAGCGTGACCAGCAGGTAGGCGATCGTCGTCAGGAAGACGATGACCCAGGCGTCCATTACTTCCGGTACTCGCGGTCGAGGGCTTCGTCGTCCTCGCGGTCCTTCGTGAAGAGCGTCAGGAAGGTGAAGAACACCGCCGCGATCATCAGCACCAGCCAGAACATGGAGAACGGCATCCCGAGCACCAGCGGCCGGATACCGGCGATCCAGGGGTAGAGCGGCCAGATGCTCAGCAGGAGGACCGCGAAGCCGACCCAGAAGCCGATCCGGTGGCGTCTCTGGAAGCTCATCTAGGGCTCGACCAGCTCGATCTCGAAGAGCTTCGGCCACTTCTTGCCGGTGACGAAGATCCGGCCGTTCTCCGGGTCCCAGGCGATGCCGTTCAGGACGTCCATTTCCGGGTATTGGAGCGCCAAGGTGCGCGGCAGGATGCCGGTCAGGTCCACGAACGCGGTGACCTCCCCGGTGTCCGGCCGGATCCGGGCGATGCGGTCCTGGGTCCAGATGTTGGCCCAGATCTCCCCCTCGATCCACTCCAGCTCGTTCAACTGCGGCAGCGCCTCCCCGTCGGCGGTCACCCGGAGCGTTCGCACCTGGCGCAACGTGTTCGGGTCCAGGAAGCGCAGCTCGTCGGTGCCGTCGCTCATCACCAGGTGTTCCCCGTCGAAGGTGAGCCCCCACCCCTCGCCGGAGTAGCGGAACTCGCGCACGAGGCGGAACGGCTGCCGGGTGTAGACGAACCCGATCTCGGCTTCCCAGGTCAGTTGGAAGATGTAGTCGCCGGCGAGAGCCGCGCCTTCGCCGAAGAACTGCGGCAGCAGGGCGCGCTGTTCGAGGACCTCGCCGGTCTCGAGTTCGACCCGCCGGAGGGTGGACTCACCGCGGAGTCCGGTGCTCTCGTAGAGGAACCCGTCGTGAAAGAAGAGCCCCTGGGTGAACGCCGCGGGATCGTGCGGGAACTCCCGGACCACGCGGTAGCCGAAGACTTCGGGCGGGTCGGACCCCGGCGGGGGAGGGGGTTCCGGGGGTGGAGCAGGGGCCGGCGCGGGATCCGCCGGGGATGCCGCGGAGGCCGGGCTGCCCTGCGAATCGCCGCACGCGGCCAGCACCAGGAGGAGCGGCCAGACCAGGAGCCCGGCTGCGCCCCTGCCGGCCGCCTGTAGACGAAGTGGCGCGGCGTTCGGCTGGCGATGCATCCCGGCTGAACCGCTACGCTCCGCTTCGCTCATCGTTGCGCTTCGGTCGGAATACACCCGGTATTCCTCCCTCGCGCGCCTTGTCAGCCGGGCGCCTCGCCAGCCTCGGCGCTCACGCCACCTCGTCCACAGGCCGCCAGCCATGGCGCGAATCATGGCATGACCCACAGGCAGCGGCGGCGTATCCTCCGCGCACCATGAACGACGACCTTGCCAGCCTGTTTCGCGAGCATCTCGAAATCCGCCTCGAGGGAATCGCCGAGGACCTCCAGAAGACCGGCTACGCGGCGCTGGTCCTGGCTTCGGGCGCGCAGTACTTCTACTTCCGGGACGACCAGCCCGCTCCCTACCGCGCGAACGCGCATTTCCTCCATTTCTGTCCGCTGGAGGGACCCGGCCACCTCCTCCTGATCCGTCCGGGGAAGAAGCCGTTTCTGGCGACCCTGTCCCCCGACGATTTCTGGTACGAGCCGCAGCGGATCGGGGACGCCTTCTGGACCGAAGGGTTCAGGATCGCCGAGTGCCGCAGCCGCAAGCGGCAGATCTCCGAAATCACGAAGCGGCTCCCGAAGGGGCGGTCCGCCGGCATCGCGGAGAGCGGCGGCATCTCGGAGACGCTCGGGCTCGCCCACAACCCGCCGGGGCTCCTGACCCGGCTCGACTGGCGCCGCGCCATCAAGACCGGCTACGAAGTGGCGTGCATCAGCGAGGCGAACCGGGTGGGGGCGGAGGGACACGTTGCCGCGGAGGCCGCGTTCCGGGACGGTGGCAGCGAGCTGGACGTGCACCGGGCCTTCCTCGCCGCGGTCGGCGGATCGGAAGCGGACCTGCCGTATCCCACCATCGTCGGGCTCAACGAGAAGGGCGCCGTCCTCCACTACGAGGGCAAGCGGCCGGATGTCCGCGACGGGCGGAGCCTGCTGATCGACGCCGGGGCCCGCGTCCGCGGTTACGCGTCCGACATCACGAGAACCTACGCCGCCTCCTCGGCGGACGACCGGTTCCGTTCCCTGATCTCGGCGATGGAAGGCGCCCAGCAGGCGCTCTGCGAGGACGTGCGGGCCGGCCGCCCCTGGGCCGAGCTCCACCACGAGGCGCACCTCGCGCTCTCGGGCGTCCTCAAGGACGAGAAGGTCATCAGCGTCTCTCCCGAAGAAGCCGTCGACAGCGGTCTCAGCCGCGTCTTCTTTCCGCACGGGCTCGGGCACTTCCTGGGCATCCAGGTGCACGACGTGGGTGGCCACCTCGCCGACGCCGACGGCCGCCGGGCTCCGCCACCGAAGGCGCACCCGATGTTGCGGAGCACCCGCACGCTCGAGCCGGGACACGTCCTGACGGTGGAGCCGGGGGTCTATTTCATCGACATGCTGCTCGACCGCTGGCGCAACGGAAAGAACCGGGACGCCATCAACTGGGACGCCGTGGACGCCCTCACCCCCTACGGCGGCGTCCGCATCGAGGACAACGTCCTGGTCACCGAGACCGCCCCCCGCAACCTCACCCGCGAACACCTCCCGTAGGGCAGGGACCGCCTCGGAGCGCCGGCCTCCGGCCGGCATCGACCGCCGACAGGCGGCGCGAAGGCTTGGAACGCCGGCTTCAGCCGGCACAGCCCGCCGCAGGCGGGCGGCGAGACGGACCTATTCGCCGGGTGGCTCGGCTGCTCCCGCCAATTGCGGGAGCCACTGACGAACCGCCCGCGGCCCTGCGGGCCGTGAGTGTCGATCTGGGAGGACACCGTAATAACTCGATAAAACATGGACTTACCTTGGTTTTGGGTGTGATGCGACGGTTCACGTATCATCTTGCCTATCACTTTCGGAAGCGTTGGAAGTGTGAGGCCACCACGGGAACGGGGTGAACGGGGAACGCTTACGGTAGATTTCTGGTCGCACGCGTCTGGCCGCACGTGCCGATCCACGCCATGATGCAGTCCCCCCGCCTGACGAACTTCGGGGACACGACCATCTGGTCTGGGTCGCCTTTTGTTGCCGCTGCCGAGCACGCTACCGGGAAGAGCAACCTTGGCGATGCGCTGCCGTGCGCCTGGTTGCCGCGACCGGCAGGAGAAGCCTCACGTCCACTTCGAGGGAGGAGATCTTTCGTAGCCGCGGGGCGCTTTCTGTTTCTCGCGGCACTGGCACTGTCCGCCAGACCCGTCGCTGGCCAAGAGCAATACCGCCAGCGACTCATGCAGGCGATCGAAGCTTTTGAGCTCTTTCATGCGTGCCAGCCGGTGGTGCTGGTAATCGAGCCATTAGGCGCGCCCGCGACCAGAATCCAGCTCACGGATGAATCGCTACACAGTGCAGTCGAGGCCCGGCTGAGGTCCGCGCGACTCTACGCGGGGACATTCCGCGACAGCGCTTTCGATATAGCGGGCCCGGGCCGCGTTCAGCCGCGCGACGGCGAGGCTGCCGCTCTCGGCGAGGTCATGAAGGATTGGCCCCCACGACTGGAGATCGAGGTCAACATTCTCAACCGTTCTTTCCTCATAGTCGTTCGACTCCGGAAGATGGCCGTCGACAAGTTCGGCGCGCTCGGCTCGGCGACCACTTGGGAGACGGTTGCCTTCGGAGCACACGGAGGCGACGCAGGATACGTCCGGGCTTCCCTTTCCGAATCACTGGACGAGTTCTTGGTCGCCTACCTCCGTGTCAACGAGGACGCTTGTGGAAATTGACTGGGCGATGCTGCGGTTGACTTACCGGTTGGACAGTAGGGCCCAAGTCTGAAGATTCCATTGACTGACCCTGCCGTGACCGCCCTAGAATGCGCGTAGGTGACGACATGGTAGTGAACCTCAGGGCGCAAGCGCATCAGGGCGAGCATCTTCTCCAAGACGCCGTCTTGCGGATTCTGTTCAGGGTTGCACAGCGTGGGCCGGGCAGAGGACTAGAGCGCGGGGAAATTCACCAAGCGTTGGGGCTGATGCGAGGGAAAAAGGGCTACCCCCACACACTCACCAGGGCGATTCTCGAGCAATTGGAGAAAGATGAGTTGGTGAAACGAGTAGACGCAAAGCCGCGAGAATGGACACTCACGCCAGCGGGGTTTGCGGCGGCAGAACTCGAAGTTGGCTAGAAGTAAGTCGAGCGGCCACGAGTCTCTGACGACTCCGTCATAACTCTTTGATATTCTGGGAATTATACAGTATACCGTTCCAAGTGTGCCACTCACCGGGTTCTGCTTACCTCTGAGGCGTTCGCAATGGCCCGGCGCCACCCGTCGGTCCGGCTCGGACGCTGCGGCCATCGTAGCTCTCGCCGTCTCTTTCAGCCTGACCCTGGTACCCGCGAACTGCTCGGCGACATCGCTCCAAAGGGGTCTCTTCAAGGGACTACCATCGCTTAGCCTCTTTGCCTCAAGAACCCAAGAGACCGTTGCCGCTACGGGCTGTTCGCCCGTCCTGACCCGGTGTGGCTGAGTCGGTTCAGGGCCGGGATCGGGCGCTGCAAGAAATGACCATCCGCGCCTCGAGAGGGATGCTGCTCGGCGTGCCTGGCCTGGCTGCTCTCCACGCTCCTGGTCAGGGCGCTGCTACTCGGTGCTATGGTGTCCTGCACAAACTTCCTTCACGCTGTCGTCCCGCCGTCGGGTGGTCATCTTCACACTATGAGCAATCACCACAACCAGAACGACTCCGACTTCTCGGCGATCTCTGGATGGCTGAGTGAAATCGACCGACTCCAGGCTCTCCCCAACGGGGACGCCGAAGGGCACCTCAGTTTCCTCCGAGGCCAGCCTCCTCCCTATTTCGCGGAGATAATCGCTCGCCGGGTCGTCGGCCTCATCAAGGAGACGCGTGCGCTCAGAGACGCGATCAAGGCGCTAGGAAGCTAGTTTCCGCTGAACCCGGTGCCGCTCGCGTTCCTTCCGGCTGGCCCAGCGGAAGGGGCCACCTAAACTCGATCCCCATTTTCAAACTGAGGCACTACCGCCGAGAGGGTGCCGAGACTCTCAGACTGACGCGCTACCCGACGGGGCTCCAACCTAGGCGTGGCGTCCACGCCGACTAGACTTGCGCTGATGATGGTGCGGTTTCTCCGACAAACGACGGAGTGGAACGTTTTCAGCGGGCCATGGGCTAAGCCGAGTCCCGGCAGAGACCACGGACGAACAATCCGGGGCAGCGGGGACAGGTCGCTGTCGCCTGAGGGAGGACCGAAGGCGGGAGGTTGAGGCCATGAGTTCATCAGGACCCGCTCGGCTGCGGCCCGTGGAGGTCGAGCCCCGCGGTGGCTTTTGCATCTGGCTCCGATACGAGGATGGTGTAGAAGGCGAGATCGACCTTTCGGATGTGGCCGGGAAGGGAGTCTTCACAGCGTGGCTGGACCGGGATTTCTTTGAGGACGTGCGGATCGGCGACTTTGGCGAAATCGCGTGGAGGGACGAGATTGATCTGTGTTCCGAGGCGCTCTACCTCGAAATCACCGGCAAGGCCCCGGAAGACATCTGGCCCGGACTGAAAGAGCGCTCACGCGGTGCCTGAAGTCAGCCGCTTCTATGGGATTGTCATTCAGATCTTCTTCCGCGACCACGAACCGCCACACTTCCACGCGCGGTGCGGTGACCACGACGCAGTGATTGACATCGAGCATCTGGCGTTCAATCGCGGCGACCTGCCCCGCACGGCTCGGCGGCTCGTGCTGGAGTGGGCCGCATTGCATCGGGATGAACTGCTGGTTGCCTGGAGGAGGGCAAGGCACGGGGAAGCGCCCGGAAGGATTCCGCCACTGGACTGATCGGCACACGGACCCCGCAGGCGGTGTCGCCGTTCAGTGATCCACGGTTGGGCAAATGAGCCGCACCACCGAAGCCTTCTCCCGCGTCAAGATCGACGCCCTTCTCAAGGATGCTGGCTGGAACCTCACGGACGGGACGAGCGTCCTCTTCGAGCACACGCTCGGTGACGGTTCGCGGGCGGATTACGCGCTGTGCGACCGTTCGGGTCGGCCCGTTGCCGCGATCGAAGCCAAGCGTGCCAGCGTCAACCCCATCGCGGCGCAGAATCAGGGGCGCCACTACGCCCGGCAACTCGGCGTGCCGTTCGTGTTCTTGTCCAACGGGGAGGAGGTCTGGTTCCTGGACCGTGAGACCGACTCTCACGCCCGCAGGATCGCCACGTTCTATGCCCAGGACGACCTGGAGCGGCGGATCGCCGCGCGCAGGAATCGGCTGGACCTGTCCAGTGTCGAGATCGACCGGCGGATTGTGGATCGCGAGTATCAGATCGCCTGCATCGAGGCGCTGAGCGCGGAGGTCTCGCTCGGGCGGCGCAAGCTGCTTGTGGAGATGGCGACCGGGACCGGCAAGACCCGTACGGCGGCGGCGTTCGTCAAGCGGCTGTTTGAGGCCGGCATCGTGACACGGGTTCTGTTCCTCGTGGACCGCATCGCGCTGGCCGGACAAGCCGAGGACGCCTTTAGCGACCATCTGCGTGACTACCCCTGCCACGTGCTCCGGCCGGGCCGCGGTTTCGACCGGACGAAACGGATCACGATCGCGACCTTGCAGACCATGATCACGGAGTACCGCGGTCTGTCGTCGGGCTACTTCGACCTCGTGATCACCGACGAGTGCCACCGCTCGATCTACGGGAAGTGGAGCGGGACCCTCCGGCACTTCGACGGCATCCAACTCGGCCTGACCGCGACACCCTGCGCTGCGGAGGCCGAGATGTTACCGGACGCCGAGGACGGCCACTTCGTCCGCGACACGCTGCGGTTCTTCGAGCTCGCGGAACCGACCTTCCGTTACACCCTTCGCGAGGCAATCGATGAGGGGCACCTGGTCCCGTACCGCATCTACAAGGCGCTGACGGTCAAGACAGCGGCCGAGGAAGGGTTCGAAGTGGCGCGCCAAGACCTCGACTGGACGGCGATGGACCCGGCTGTGCGAGCCGAATTCGAGGAGCTGTTCGAACAGTCCGACCCCATCATCGTGGATCCCCGGGCGCTGGAACGGAGGTTCACCATCCCGGAGCGCAACCGGGCCATCGTGCGGGAGTTTCGCGACGCCCACGAGAAGGGTTTCATGGGCAGGGACGGCAAACGACGCTGGCCGACACGGGGCAAGACCATCGTGTTCGCGGTAACGAAGCGCCACGCCGAGACCCTGGCGGCGATGCTCGACGAGCACTTCGCCGACCTGAAGCCGCATCCCTCGACGCCCTATGCCGACTTCGTGGTCAGCGACGTCGGCGGCGATCCGGCTCCGGACGCGAGCGCCATCATCAAGCGGTTCAAGGAGGAGGAGTTCCCGAAGATCCTGGTCAGCGTCAATATGCTCGACACGGGCTTCGACTGCCCCGAGGTGGTCAGTCTGGTGATGGCGCGCTTCACAACCAGCGCCATCCTCTACCGGCAGATGCGCGGACGCGGCACCCGCAAGGCCCCGCACATCGGCAAGACCGACTTCACGATCTTCGACTTCGTGGGCGTGACGGAGTTCCATGGGGACGACGATGACGACATCGGGGGCGGCGGCGAAGTTCTGCAGCAAAAGGAGCCCGGCCCCGGCGAGCCGCGCATGCTGCTGACGCTCGACGTTGACGACCAGATCGATCCCTCGAGTCGCGACTGGCTGACTCTGGACGAGCATGGACGGATTGTGCGAACCGCGGAGCACGAGGCCCGCGCAGCCGAGGTTGGGTTGCGCTTCGAGGCGTGGCGCGGCGGCCAGAGCCTCGACGCGGAGCAGGAGCGCTGGGCCGGCCTGATCGGAAGCCGGATCCGGGCCGACGCGATGCACATGGATGCCTTCGGCGACTATGACTTCGATGAGCATCCCTTCACGGGGCTTGGCGGTTACGAGCGGGCGCGGCGGGTCTTCGGAGGGCAGTCGGCTCTCGACCGCTTGATCGCCGGCTTCAACGCGGCCGTGTTCGGGAAGGCCGGCGAGTCCGACTCTGAGAGGGGCGGCGACCGGACCGCGCCGTGACCCTTCCGCGATGCCTCTGACACCGGAACTTCGGCGCGCCATCGACCGGGTCCGCGATTACCTGTTCGCCGGTGGTTATCCGGATCCGGCCCAGAACGCCGAGCAGCTGAGCTTCCTCATCTATTTCTACATGTTCGAGGCGGCGGAAGCGGGGCGGGTTCGAGCGGCCCGGCGTCCCGGCGCGAAGCCGTATCCGGGCGCCTTCGTCGGCGACTGGACGCTGCGGAATCCGCGCAACGCTCGGGAGCCCGGATCGGCGTCGGTCCCGCGCGAGACGCTGCGTTGGTCCGAATGGGCAAACGCGCTGAACGGCCAGCGGCTCGTGTCGTGGGTGCGGGAGGAGGTCTTCCCCTTCCACGCCGGGATCGCCGCCGGGGGAGTCACTGACTTCATGGCGGACGCACGGCTCGTGATCGACGAGCCGACGGTGCTTTCCCAGGTCGTCAGCCACGTCAACGATCTGCATCTTGAACAGGTGGATGCCGACACCAAAGGCGACCTGTTCGAGCACGTGTTGCGGCAGATCCGGCAGGCGGGCGAGTTGGGGCAGTTCCGCACACCCCGCCACGTCATCCGCGCCATGGTCCAGCTTGTCGATCCCAAACTCGGCGAAACAGTCCACGACCCTGCCGCCGGCACGGCGGGGTTCCTGGTCGGCGCTTACGACCACATCCGGCTCGCGAACTCGTCAGCCGCTGGCATCGAGGAGATCGAGGCGGACGGCAAGACGGTTCGGCGCGGACTCGGCGACATGTTGAGCCGAGCAGCCGTGCGCCAGTTGCACGAGGTGACGCTGTTCGGCAATGACGTGGACCCACGGATGGTCCGGCTCGCCACGATGAACCTGTCCCTGCGCGGACTGGACCGCGTGCGCATCCTGCGCCGGGACGCCCTGACCCGCTCGCTGGATCGGGCGACAAAGGCGGAACTCGGGCTACCCGTGCGGGGTTTCGATGTCGTGCTGGCCAATCCGCCGTTCTCCGGGCGGCTGGACCGGGACCGGATCGTCGAGGACGTGAAGGTAGGAAGGACGCGGCAGACGGAACTGCTGTTCCTGCAGTACATGCTGAACCACCTGAAGGACGGCGGTCGGTGCGGCGTCGTAGTGCCCGAAGGCGTCCTGTTCGGCTCGACGGGTGCGCACCGGGAGCTGCGCCGCAAGCTTGTCGAGAACAACCGCGTCGAGGCGGTGCTATCGCTGCCTGGCGGGGTCTTCAATCCTTATTCGGGTGTCAAGACCTCCGTGCTGATCTTCCGTAAGGGTGGGGCCACGGACCAGGTGATGTTCCTGCACGCCGACAACGACGGCTTCAAGCTCGACGCCAACCACGACACGCCGATCGACGACGACGACCTGCCCGGCCTCGTGTCCGCCTTCCGGGACCGCGAGTCGCGGCTGACGGCCTGGCGTAGCCGTGACCCGAAGGCTGAGTGGACAGAGAAGTGGTGGTTCGCCGACGCGGAAGTCATCCGTGAGGCCGACTTCAACCTGAGCGCCGGCCGGTACCGGCCGCAGAAACGGACCAGCGTGGGCCACCGCGACCCACTGGAGATCCTTGACGAACTCAAGGCCACCGAGCACGAGATCCTCCGCGAGATCGATGACTTGGCGGCAGCGGTACGAGAGGCGGTGGAAAGTTGACGCCGCCAGTCGTGCCACTGGGCGAACTCTGCGACGTGGACCGCCGGGGACTTCGCCCCGACGATCCAAGGGCAGCACAGCTCCCGTTACTGGGCCTCGAAAACGTCGCTCCCGATACAGGCGCGCTGAACTTTGCTGCCGATTCCCGCATCGGCAATGGGAAGAGCACGTCGTTCCGTTTCGACGAGCGTCACGTGCTCTACGCGAAGCTCCGCCCCTACTTGAACAAAGTGGCCACTCCGGAGTTCGCCGGCAGGTGCTCGACCGAATTGGTCCCCTTGCTCCCACGGAGCAATGTCGACCGCGACTTTCTCGCATATCTGCTTCGGCGCAGGGAAACTGTTACGTTCGTCATGTCTTCGGTCACGGGATCCCGGATGCCACGTGCTGACATGAAGGTGCTCATGTCCATGAGGGTCCCGCTCCCGTCGCTGGACGAGTAGCGGCGGATCGTGGACATCCTGAACCGGGCCGCACGGATCGAGATTCTGCGAAGGCGAGCCACTGCTCATTTGCGGGAATTCGTGCCGGCGCTGTTCGTCCAGATGTTCGGGGATAACAACGAGATCGGCTGCCGGTTTCCTTGCGTGCCCCTACGGGAGATGGCAGAGATAGCGTCTGGGGCAACGAAGGGCCGGAGAATTGCTGCGGCGGATTCCGTTGAAGTGCCGTATCTCCGAGTTGCGAACGTTCAGGACGGCTCCCTGACACTTGACGAAATCAAAACGATCAAGATCCGGCGCGGCGAAGAGCAGAAGTACGCGCTCACACCGGGCGACCTAGTCATGACGGAAGGCGGTGACCTGGACAAGCTGGGCCGAGCCGCCGTTTGGAATGGCGAACTCGCGTATTGTGCTCACCAGAACCACGTATTCCGCGTTCGACCCAGTGCCGATGTCGTCTTGACCGACTACCTTCGGGACGTTGCCGGCAGCACGTACGGCAAAGCGTACTTTCTATCGGTTGCCAAGAGGACTACCGGGATCGCCAGCATCAACAAGGCGCAACTCGGCGGTTTTCCAGTGCCCGTACCGCCGTTGGGGCTCCAACGGTGCTACGTGGAGACTGTCAAATCGGTACGCGCGATTGCCCAGGTGTGCGAGTCCAGCACGAGAATCGCTACCGCGCTGATGGCCTCTCTGGTGTCCGAGTTGTTCCGCACCAGTTCATCGGGGCACGGAGCGCACTTTGCCTAACCGTGGTCGTGACTGGCTTCGGGTGCCCGCCGGAGGACGCGAGCGGCTGGGGCTCCAGCCTTCCTCTCCGCCCGCGAGCTCGACCCGAACTCCTGCATCCGCTATCCCTGATTCGCCGTGCCACACCCCACGGCGGGAGATAGCATCCAGGGGGCGGTTACCGCAAAGCTAAGCTCACCGCCCCCCCCGCCCACGACTCAACGGCACCCCATCACATGGCTACTCCACAACCCTTCGACCCGTCCGCTCTGGAGCGGATTGCGGCAGCCCTCGGCTGGCAAGCTCCGGCTTCCGATCCGCCGCTGTGGATTGGTCATGGCTCTGCCGACACGCACCAGCGGATCCCGCCTCTGGTGGCCGGCATGTCTTCAATCAACCGGCCAGCGGTGCGGGCGACAACCCCGCAGATCCTGTTGGTTTCCTGGGATTCGACCCCGAGCGACGACGGGATTCAGGCGCGGACGGATCAACTGAACCGCGCAGCCACCTCCTGCCGTCAGCGCATTCGCGAGTTGGACGACTTCGCCCAGAGCGAAGGTTTCCGCGTCGACGCGGCTTCGGAGCACACCTTCTGGCGTTTCTTCGAGCGGTACCCCTTTGGTGCGCTACCGGGTCTGGTTTTGCTGGACAACGGCAACCTCCGTGCCACCTGGGGCGACATGAAACCCACCCACATCGGGCTCCAGTTCCTTCCGAACGACCAGATCCAGTACGTCATCTTCGCGGCCCAATCCTCCTCGCCCGGCGTCATGCGCGGCCGCGGGCGAGTTGGGGCCGCGAACATCCCGAAGCTGCTGGAGAGCTATGGGCTCGCTGAAGTCCTCGACCCATGACCGTGACACCCATCCCCGCGACGGATCACGTGGTCCGCTACGTCGGGTGGAGCCTGCTCCTCAACAGTCGTGTTGACGGGAACGCCTTCGTGCGGCGGAGGAAGGCGCGCACGACCGAACCAACCGTCTCCGTGAACTGGCTTGAGGTCTTTGGTCGCGACCGGACCCGTCAACTGGCCGAAGTCCGACGGTGCATCCATCTCCAACGTGGGGCGCAGGCGAAGTTTGCGCTACTCCAAACCGGGACGAGCCGGCGGCACGTGGCCCGGTCCCTGCGCGAAGACGGCTACCCCGAACTCCAGATGGGTTTCGTTCACGCCCCGCGCAAGAAAAAGGACAACTACCCGGAAGACCCGTCCCACGCCGGAATTACGGGCCTTCCGGATCCGGGCGCGGATCCGGAGCACGCCGAATACGTCGGCGACTTGATCGCTCAAAGCACGCTCGCACTCTACCCGGCTCGGGCATAGACGCCTGGGCCAAACTCGAGCCCACATCAGTCTCGGTCCCTGGCCGACGGGGATGGCTGCCGCCTACGCCGCCCGCGCGCGGGCGACCCGCTTCGCGGGCATGTGGAACCACGCATCACACGGCAAGACGACCTCGAGAGCACGCAGTACAAGGAGATAGCCTGACAGCATCTCGACCGGCAGCGCTTCCGCCACGCGCTTGAACCGTTCCTGCAACCAGCTGGCGCGTTGATCCTCGGCCTCGATGGAAGGCGCCAACTGACACAGAAGACCCACTACTTCACCGACGCTCTCCGGACGGTTCGCCGCCCCGGAATAACGGACCAAAGCGTCTCCCACCGCGTCCGCCAAGAGCACATTCCGCTGGGAGACCGCGATCATGACCAAGGACTGAAAACTTGCGCGGTCCGCCCTTTGGGCCCGCTCGTCCAGCGGTGCCGCAAGGCTGGAGCGGACGTGCTGGTGAACACGCCGCATCGTGTCTGCATCCAGTCGGAAGTGCATCGATAGCACCCCGAGCGCTGACGGAAACTCCTTTTCTCCCTTCTCGGCACCCACGCTTTCGTAGCGCTGCACGACCTCCCGCTCAACCTGCTGTACCGGCACCACATGCCGATCGAGGGGGCCCGGGAATCCGGTTGTCATGCTTGGCCCCAGGAGTCCCGACGCCGCCAACTCCGGTTCGATCCTGTCCCCGCGCGGCAGCGCCCGTCCATCCGCTTCGTGCCGTTTCTGCATCATGTAGAAGCGCGCCAGAACCTCGCCGCGTGTGAGGGCCACGTCCGTAGGTTCTGGAAGGCGAACGGGGTCGTCGCGCAACCCGGCAACCTCCGCGACGTAGGCAGCGGCGGATTGATTCCTCTTGGTCCAGTCAACGAGTGGGGCCAGGTTCACTGTTCCGGCGGATGGCGGTGAGAGATGGCATATCAGGCCAGCCTGCATCAGCACGCACATGCGGCGCCAATACGGGGGACGGCGGTAAAACCCCTCAATTGGGGTGACTCCGGTGCGGATCACTTCCGTCAGGACCCCGAAGACCCGGTAGATTCCCGGATCCTCATCGCGCCTCAGGTTCTCATCCAGAAGCATGTCCACCGCCTCTGCGGCGAAGTCACGGAACCTGGGGTCTTCCAGGTGATAAAGCGCCGTGTCGAGGGCTCCAAGCAGCCAGAACGGAGTGCGGGTGGGCAGCCCGGACGAGAGAACCCCCCAGACTTTCTCCCGGTTCGCCTTGCGCGTCCACTCCCCGGGACTCAGATCGTCGCGCACTGTACCCAGCAGGCAAATCTGAAGCCCCTCAGCTAGGTCACGCCCCAGAAGCGTCTTCCTGTAGGGAATGAGAATGTCCCGAACGTACTGCTCCAGCTCCTTCCCGTCTGGATCCGGACCGCAGAAGCGCTCGTAGTAGGACACGTCCGAAGGCACAAAGTCCGCAATGGTCAGCCCGCCGCCCTCTCGTATCTTGTCGGCCAGGCCTCTCTGCCGCCACGCGACGCCGCGCGCTCCCTCTTCGAGAACGGCGGACGCCTGTCTGTCGGCCAATGCACCCTTCTCGGCCGTCCGCACGAAGGGAGACAGATCAAAGGTCGGTCCATAGCGACGCCGTGCCTCCTCGAGAGCATGGATCCGGGCCTCTTTGGAAGGAGCAAGGACGCCAAGAGTGGGAATCCGGACCCCGCGTTCGTGGCCGTTCTCATCCCACGTGACGGCGACTTCACCCGACCGGACATCCGCCACGACGCTCAGCCCTTTCGCTGCTTCCGTATCGGCAACCGCCGCGGGTCTTCCTGTTTGAAACGCCCGGCGGACGGCATCGAACAGGACGGGCACTTCGATCCCGACGCCCTCGACGCTGATGGACTGCTGCAACCGGAAGCCACAACGCTCCGCGAAATCCGGGTGTTGCAACAGGACTCCGTTGCTCAGACTCTCCGGCAGTTGTTTCAAGAAGAGATTCCCGAGGAGCGCGCTTACGTCGTCGGACGAGTCCAGGGACTCTCGCACGGCATCGCGTGCTGCCAGGATGGCGCTCCCGTGCGCCGGGCGCAACTCACTCAGGATGGAGTCCTCAAGCCACGATGCGTACCGCGCCGTTACCTCCGGCGGCACGCCCACTAGGGGAGGCAGCACTGTCTCAATGCAGAGCCTGAGTCGCGCACTCCGGACCCCGGCGGCGCCTCGTCCGTCCAACGGTTCCGCGAGACCGAGGGTGAAGTCGGTCATCTCCCACCAAACGTAACTCGCCCGCGCCTCCACTTCATCAGACTTCCCTCCGGAGTCCTCCCAGAGACTGCGGAGCGCTTGAGCCATCGCAACGATGGTTGCGGTGGCGAATTCTTGGATGTCGCCAGCGTCGTCCGGTTCGATTCTTGCCAGTCGGGCTCCGGCCTGGCGCAGGGCTCGAAGTTCGGGATTCTCGATCAGCTGCCCGTCCTGCACGGACGCCTGCTTGGCCAAGGTCAGCATTTCGTCGGCCTCGGGGGCGACAAACGCGAATCCACCATCGCGGAGCTGATGTCGCGCCGCCCCGTACTCTCCGACATCGATTGCCTTCCGGTCCCGAAGCGTCCGCAACACGTCCAGCACGGACGCGATCGGTGTGAGGCCATCCGGTCCGGGAATCCCAGGCAGCCGGTTCAGGGCGCGGTCTCCAAAGCAGACGGCATCACATTGATCCGCTGCTTCCATGAGCAACGCTGTTGACTCGAATCCCTCAGGAGGCCCACCTTGCGGCCAGTCCTCTAGGGCACGCCGAGGCAACAGGACGACCTTCTTCGCTTCGAGGCCGGACCGCAGGGCATCACGGATCTTGTGGAGTCGGCCCCGAAGCCGGTCGGCAGTCTCTCCGTCCTTGACCAAGGACTCGGCTCGGGCGAAGACTCGGGGATGGAGTCGGAGGTCCAGTCCGGCCGCCGTGGCCGCATTCAGGAGTTTGGTGCGTCTCAGTTCGCTGAGAGCCGAGGTCGCAAGGAAAATCGGCTTCTTCAGAAGCGAACCACTTGGCTCTCCATCGAGCAAGTCCGCACCGCTCCCGAGCCGCTCCAGTTTCCCCCGGTCCGCGGCCGAGAGGCGTCCTGCTCGTGACAGCGCATGCAGCAAGGTGGGGGCGGACACGAGAAGATCGCCGAACTCCGCTGTATTCGCTTCACGTTCCATTGTGGAGTCCGGCCGGTAGATCGGCAGCACCTCCACAACAAGACCCTTCTCGCGTCGGGCCGCACGGATCAACGCCGCACTCTCGGGCCCCACTTCCGCCGCCAGCCCATCCTCCTCATCTCCTAACCCGCCGACATCGGTTGGTCGGATCCGGTCGCGGCGCCTCAGCTCGATCAGGTGCGCTGCTTCGCGAAGCTGAAGGGGCTGATGGAACTGTGTGCGACGGCGCTCCGTGAAGAGGAAGCTGAAGATGCCCGGTGAGACAGCGATCCGCGGGAGGCCCTCCACCACCTCCTCCAGCACGCCGAGATGGGCCAGGGCCATGATCGACGTAACATCCAGCCCGACGGTCGCGCTGGCGGACAGGTCGAGTGGCGGACGGCCTCCGGCCACGATCGGGATAATCCCGCGTTCCAGCCCGCCCGCCGCTGCGTTCTCTTCGGGCGAATGCAGGAACACATGGGCGAGGGAGGTGTGGCTCGCGACGGCCGCGACGCTGAGGGGGACCCTCCCCCGTAGCAGTTCTCGGTTCATGCGCTCCGCGACTCTCCGTCGGTCGGGGATCACCTCTTCTACAACGGAACGTACAGAGATCTCCCAGAGTGGTCCGGTCTCCTCGGAAGACTGCTGCAGTGCCGTTTTCAACCAGGATGGGTCGACTTCTGCATCCCGCCCGGATCTCACGAACAGTTCGAACGCGCCCATGAGGATCTGCGGGTCGTCGGGCGCCTTTTTGGCAGCCAGGCGGCCCAACTCCAATGCTCGATCCCCACTCTCCGAGTGATCGGCCGCCAAGTACGCAAGCTGCATCAGCGTGTCCGCATCACAGGATTCCCTCTCGCTCCACACGCGATCCAGAATCCCGGGGACTCGCTCCCAATCCCCGGACCAGACAGCAATCTGGATGGCGAGCATGTCGTCTTTGACGGAACGTCTTTCCTTCCGCAGCGCATCACTGACTTCCCGCGCCTTTCCGTAATCGCCCACGCCAAAGAGGGCGTTGGCCCGGGCCGAACGGAGAGCGGGGCTATGTGCTACGAGGTCTTCATTGTCATCGAGGAAGTCCACGAGTTCCTGCGGCGTGACTCGATCGGTTGCCATCTGCTGTCCGACGAGCCGAACAGCATTCTCGACCGTACGCTCCCATTCGTTGAAGAGTTCTTCGAGCCAAGCGGGAAGCGCGTCCCGGTCGTCTACTTCCTGCAAGTAGTGGATGAGCGCCTTTAGATCGGAGAGCTGATTGCTCTCCCGATACAGAGCCTCCAGTTCGCTGCGACGGTCCTCACCCTCGTTGGTCTGGATCCAGAGTTCAAGACTCTTGGAGGCCCCTGGGCCGAGTGTTTCCCGTACCCGCTCGAGATCGTCTCTGGCGCGAGCGGGCTGGCCGTCTGCGACGAGCGCCCGGATCTTGAGTTCCGCCAGGAACGGTTCCGGCATGATGCCGGTCAGCAGGGTCCAGTGGCTCTCCAGGTAACGGACGAAGTCCCGCGGGGGCATCGAGAGCTGGTTCGAGAGGCACTCCGCCGCCCACTCGGTGCTGCTGAACTGTCCCGCTCCACGTTGGTCCACGAGCCGAGTCCTGACCGTCGTAGCATCGAACTCGATGCCGAATGCCCAGGCGAAGGGCACGAGGGCAAATCCCGCTGGTTCCGCCGTGATCTTCTTTCCGACCTCCGCCCGTGCCGCGCTCGAACGGGCGGGGTCCGGGTCCATCAGCCGCAACCAGAGCTGCCAAGTGTCGACAAACTCAGCGAAACCCGGGTCGTTGGCGATGCCTGGATAAGCCCGTGCCGCCGTGAAACACTTCCGCGCCCGCGCGGCGTACACCTCCGCCGCCGGGGGGTGGCTCGGTGTTATTCCCGGATAGACGGGAATGTTGTTCAGCGTGCGAGAACGCTCATTTGCAGGCAGAAACATGGCCGCGTTGAGCCTTCCCTCTGTCAGCAGCAATGCTGCGTCCGCTTGCCAGTGGTCATCCAACCCCGAGAGCCGAGCCGTCGCTTCCTCCCACCGCCCGGCCTCGGCCATACAGAAGGCCCAGGTGTGCCATCCCGGCGCCGTCAGGAAGTCGGACGGGTGGGCGTCCCGGATCGAGTCAAACCAAGTCAGTGCGTCGTCCGTTCCTCTGATGCGGGCAAGCGCACCGAGATACGAGGACCGACGATCGGCGGAATCCGGATCACTGAGGAGATCGAGAGCCCGATTGTGGTCGTCTTCCGTTTCGGCGATGCGGGCTTCCACGATGACCACGTCGAACTCCGCGTAGGAGCGCGGCAACGCCGCCAAGTGTTCTCGCGCCGCGGCGACGGTTGCGCGATCCTCCGCCAGGAGTCGCGCGGCCCAATATCGAACGTCGTTCTTCGTCCTCGCGTCGGCTCCGCGGAGTGTGCCCTCCTCAACGTCCGCCAGAAGTTCGCGTATGCGCCTTGCCGCCTGCAGCGCAGGCACACAGCGTTCCTTTACGATGCCGTCCAGCAACGTCGTCACGCGTTTCGTGTGCTCGCTTTGCACAACCGGATCCGCGCCAGGACTCAGAGCATCGAGCCGCGCTCGGAACTCCTCAACCACGCCCCGCGCTTCGGGCGGAATCGCCTGCTTGTGGCTCGCCACCATCGCTCTCGCGATTCGATCTGGAAGGCTGTCCGCAGCACTAGCGCTGGCCTGTCGGCTCGCCGCTGCATCCAGTAGCGTTTCCAGCCGCTTACGAGCCTCGGGGGCATCGCGCCCCAATGCCTTGGCCGCAGCCAACTCGATCAGATCCGCACGGGCCTGTTCGTCTTGCAGAATCTGTTGTTCGGCTGCCCCACGCAGAACACCCGGCCCCAAGGACCACCGATCAAGACGCGATGGGACGCGGCGCCAGAACGGATCGCCTGGCCTGCCTCCGCTAAGCCGATTCAGCGCTTCCTCCAGGCTTTGGTCCAACGGATCCGGAACATCGCCACCGCGGAGTACCGACTTCATGGTCTTGCCGCGCGACCACCAGCGCCGTACCTTGCCGACCCTTGCCAGTGCCGTCGGCAGGAGCTTCAAGAGGCTGGCGGGATTGGGCACTGAGCAGTAAGGAGGTTAGCGTCACGGCGCCTGTTCGGACGCCGCATTACGGCCGTAGGCCTTCGCGTCGAGAACCCAGCGTTGCTGAGCGTGAGGCAGGGTCCGGCGGGATGGTGCTCATAGAATCGTGACGATGAAACCGACGACTCTTGGGGGCGGTGCGGAATCGAAGATCTTGGGTTCGTCGGCAGCGTGCTCGACCCCGGCGGCGACGATCGCCGTCGCGGTGCTCGGCCCGAGCCCGACGGATTAGATCTTGCGGAGGAACTCCACGATGCCAACTAGCGGGTGTGGCCAGCAGCCCGAAATAGCCTTCCCGCAGGGATCACTCGCGCCGGAGGCGCGGGCTGCAAGCGACCCCCGGCCCTGGCAGGAGAGTGCGACAAGCACTCCACGACGGGGCCGTTTTTCGCCACGAAAGGGGGGGTCGCTTGCAGCCCCGACCCTGACCCAGAAAGGCAGGGTCGCCCGAGCGCAATCGCGACGGGGAGAACGGGATCGCGTCCACGGGGATGCGCAAAAGCCCTAGCAAAAGGGGGGGTCGCCCTGGTTGCGTGGCGGAACGGCCCCGGGAGCGGTCCCGTGGAGGTGCGGCGACTCACAAACCGATGTCGGAGTCGTCCAGGCGCTCCGCGCAGTGGACGGTGTACCGGTCGATCCGGGCCGGGGGCCGATGGAGCCGGGGACGGAGCCGCGTCGCGATCGCGTGCGCCTCCTCCCAGCCGAGCCACTTCCCGATCTCGTCCGGGTTCGGATGCCGCCGCGCCGTTCGGATCGCCTGCAGGAACGAGCGTTCGTCCTCGTTCAAGCGGGCGCCGTCCGGCGTCCAGCGGAACAGGGTCTGCTCGTAGAGAGCCCGCGCGGCGTCGTCGCGGACCGCCGCGATGACCTCGACCTCGAAGCCGTTGAGGCGCAGCGCCTCCCAGAGGAACAGGTGGTCGGAGGCCCAGTGGCGGAGCGCCCGGTTGGTCCCCCGGCCGGGATCGGGGAAGACGAAACTGACCCTGTCTTCCCCGCCCGCGATGGGGCTGAGGGTGACGTGGTTGAAGGCGCGCTCCCCGAGAAGGCGCTACGGCAGCTCCTCCTCGTCGTATCCGCGTTCAAAGAAGTACCGGAGCTTCTCCGCCCCGGTGGCGAGCCAGTTCGCGTCGGGATGGGCGAGGAGGGAGTCGAGGGTTGAGCAGGTGCCGCCAGAGGAGGGCCGTCGATCCGAGGTGGCGCTGGCGGGCGTCGACCGCTGACCACCCGAGGGCCTGCACCGCGGTCGCCGGACCGGACACGGGATCGGCGCTTCCTCGGCTGCCGCCGGGGAAGCTCTGTAGACACGACGCGGGATGGCACAACATCACGCGTTCCCGGCGAATGCTCGCCGGTTCGCCGAAGTGCTAACTCCTTAGACCGAATCGCCGAGAACCGGCGCCTAGCTCAGCGCCCACTCCACATAACGAATCAGCAGGGGAGTGGCCTGCAGCAACTCAAGGGTCAAGGTAGTGATCTTGATGGCGAACAGCATTACCACGGCCATCAACAACAGAATCGGAAAGAATACGAAGCACCAGATGGGAAGCTGTACCAACAGTGGGAGATCATCGTAAACCTCCGAGATAGTTTTCCACTTCTGACGGGCCGGCGCGAGCCAACGGCAGCGGTTGTTCCATCCCCAAAGGCCAACACCTAGACTCCCTGCCCCGACAAGGAATCCCGCCACAGGTTCACTCATCGAACCCAGCCACCGGAGCCAAATCCAAGCATCACTGACGAGGCCAGGGAAACCAATTCCAAACGAGATTGCCGACAGGATTAGCAGGGGGCGGTTGGACCGGTCGGCTAGGGTCATCTGCGAGGAGCAGCGTAACCCAATCAGCCGCACTCTAAGCCTCCGAACGGCCGCAGTACCACACGGGCACCGCGCTCGAGCGGTGAGACGAGGCGTCCAACACCGCTTTGACCGCTCTCTTCGCGGCGGGATGTTCAATTACGAGGGATCATCATCCAATGGGGGAAAATCGTGCTCCTACATCGACAGCCACGACGAGTGGACATGGAGGCCTGCCGACAAGAACGCCGCTCACGGTTGATCCTCGACCGTCCTGAGGCGGACGGGAATGAAGTGGTCACCGTCGAGATCAGGATCCGTCCGTGTAAGGCGGGCATTCCCGTAGGAGACTCTCTGTTCGACGCGCTTGTAGCGGGCCGTCCTGGAAGATCACCGCCGTAAGTGGATCAGGAGACGGCGCGCCGCCGACTCGAATCGCTGTCTCGCCGGGAGCCTCCGGCCCGCGGCGCAATCCTGGTCCGATTCCGGCGAGGAGAGCACGGCTGCGAGGTCGACTTCGGGGCCACTGTTGGAGTAGCGGAAGTCAATCCCCCCTTACGCTACTAGTTCCGCTACCTCGTGATCGCCACCGCGGCTCACGAAACCCGTTGGCATCACTGCGGATAGCTCGCTTCGTCCCGAACCGAAGTCTCCGCTTTGGGGCGGGAACCGAGGCTGCAAGCGACCCCCCTCCGATCCACGGATCTACAGCCCCGGAATCCGGACTTATGCAAGCCCTTAGTTGCGGGGTTCGGGGTCGCTCCCAGCCCGCGCCTGCGGCGCGAGTGATCCCTGCGGGAAGGCTTCCGGCCCGACCTGCGACGAATCCACACGGAGGTTAGCAAAACCTCCGCAGGCGGCGCGGTCTTCAACGGGGACGCCGGAGGTCGGGGGACAGCTCGCGAACGCCGCTCACGGGACCGTGGGCCCACTCCCGCGAGCAGGGGTCAGACGGTTAGCGGCCTTCGCACTCGGGTTGCTCGTTGTGATGATCGCCAAACTTGTGCGTCACCGCACAGACTGTCTCGCCTTCGAGCCTGCCGAAGAACACCATATCGGCGTCGTACAGAATCGGCTGGTTCCGGGTCGGAGGCGGGCCGCAGCGCAGAGCTTCTAGCGTGTCAATCACCGCCCGCCGGGTCGCCTCTCGCGCGTTCAGAACCGCATCCGCGTAGAGCTGGCACGATCCCGCGCTCTCGGCATAGGGCAGCTCCACGAATAGAATCGCCGCGCGTTGCTCGACGTTCCGGGCCGCATGGCCGTAGTCCACACAGGCGGGAAGCTGCCGCCGACCGGCTGCCTCCAGGGCGACCGCCAGTTGCTCGGCACTCGCGTAGGCGCTCGGACGGCAGGCTTGCCCCGTACACGGGTCCACGCACGTCGGCGACCGTTCCAGTGGCGGCAGGACCGGAGCCTCGCCGGCAAGTGCGAGCGCCAGGCCCGCGAGCCACCGGAGCCGTAGCGGCCGCATCATTCGCGCGGCCCGGTTAGGCGCGTCCAGAACAGCAGGCTCTCCCCGAGCTCTGACGGGACCGCCCGCCGCAGCGCGTCCGCGGCCAGGTCCACCGCCGACGATCCTCGCCCGAGCGTCGCCTCCACGGCCTCCCGCCAGCGGGCGAACTCCACCGGAGCGAGCGCCGCGGCCGTCGCCAGATCCTCGGCCGGGGAACTCGAAAACGCTGCCGCGTGCGCCTCGGGATCCGCGAGCGCGAGCCGCAACATGGCGGAGCGGACTTCCCACGCTAAACAACCGGGAACCTGACTTTCCGGGGCGGGCGCGCTGAGAGGCGCGGGAGATCAGTGGAGGACTGATGCGCGGGGGTGGTCGTCGTCTGGGTCGTCCAGCAGCAACATGACTTCCCGAACATCAAGCCGCAGATCGCGGCAGAGGCTCTCGATCATCCGGGGCGAGAGCTGTGCGCTGTCCGGGTAGAGCATCGGGTGCTGGAAAGGTTCTCCCCTGGTTGGCCGGACCAGAACGCAGTACGGATCGTCTCCTACGAAAACCCTTCGGACCTTCAGATCGAAGTATTCGACCAGAATCTGGCGGGCTTCACGTACAGTGACGCAAGGCAGCATCAGGCAATTATATCCGATCGGCTCAGCCGTGGATGCGGCAATCGCCCGTCAGGGATGGGATCGGCACCCCCAGCGGCGGCAGCTCGCGGGCGGCCTCCCTGATGTGGGACGCCAACTGCTCTCCGGTCTTGTGCAATTCCCAGAATTCGGTTGGTGCCGGTTCGCACTGGGAGAACGGTTCCACCCCAGCCTCTTGATCTACGAACGCCCGCACCGCGACAGTCCGCATGAAGGCCAACTTCACTTCCTGCAGGGTCCTGCCTTGGGCAGTGATGTCGTGCTCCAATCCCTGTGCGATCCAGAAATCGCCGTCACGGAACAGAACCACACTCAATTCCATGGGTACCCTCTCTTTTCGATTCCCGGTGAGGGGAGGGCGCACTTCCGCCCTCCTCGTCATCGGGTCTAGGCCCAGTATATCACCACTTACCACTGGTATAATGAACGCGCTACGCCTATTCCCAGTGGCAGAGGGTATTCCGGCAGTGATTGAATTTCTGCATGAATTCCGCTCTCAGGGATCGGGTCCGCGCCTTCCTGGAGGACACCGAGCCCACCCGCCAGGAGACGGAGGTCCGCAAGCGAGTGAGGCAGTTCCTCAGGGACGAGGAAAAGCTCAACGACCAGCGGACCCCCGCCTACAAGGGTGGCGGCAAGGGCAAGCTCGGGAGGGTGACGACCCTCCTGAGCACCTCCGACCTGAACCCGACAGCGGAGAGGGATGCCTGAGCCGAGATCTGGCTAGGTGTGGCTTTGCCTCTGTCCAACAATCACCGCACGCTTGGAACGGTTCTTCTCCTCGGCATAGTACTCGGCTACGTGACGGGGAAGATCCTGCTCAATCTCAATTAACGATTACGGCGATGGCATCCTCCAGTTTCGCCAGTGGACCATCAAGGATGCTCAACGCATCGGCCTCATTGAGTTGAAAGTCTGCAGTTCCAACCTGAGGGCCACATATCCCTAGGCCATAGTGACCGCCAGCATGAACTTCTACTTCCCGTCCATCGTCGGGATTGGTCAGCACGACCGTCTCCCGGTACCAATCCCCGTTCCGGCAGACGTTGGCCCTGCCCACCAGAGGCTGGTCTCCCTCTGACGGAACTCCTATTCTCACAGGCTTGCCAGAGAAATGAAACGGTGGTCGGGATCTCCGAGCAAGTTCGCGGAGTGCTGCCGGTACGGGTTCTTCGGCGCACCTTTGGGCCGCCGCAAGGTAAGCATCTAATGGCTCATTCGGAATCTCGTCGCAGAGGCCGACAATGGCCGGAACGAGGTTCGTGTCAGAAGCTTGGAAAAACCCTCTGGTAGCAAGAAGAGCGATGAACGCCTCTTTCCGATCTTCATCCTCCCATATCGTGCGGAGAAACGTGGGATCGTCAACTTCCCGCGTTGTGAGAGAAAAGCCCCCATCGGCGGTATAAGACGCCTCGTCTAGAACGCCAGACACCGAGAGCCCGATGATCACACCCACGAACAACGTAGCCCCCAACGCACCCCCGGTCTTGACCCAAGGATGCCTTCCTAGCCACGCCGTAACCGGGCCTACAGGCAACTGACTCTCATCCGATTCTGGCATTTCGTTCTTCCTTGCCCCTGAGGAGAGGGCAGCTTTCGATTCTAGCGGAATAGTCGGTCTCGGACCTCCTGAACACCGTCCAGACGCTTGAACCACCCGATGTCCAGCAGCGTCCGGGAGTGATACCCTCGCTATTGCCAACAACGTAGGGAGTCCGACGTCCAGTCGGGCTACCCACTGAATACAAGAGCCGCGAAGGTTCGGGGTAGCTCCTCGGGCTGGTGAATAGGTGGGGACACTCTCCCTACGGAATTGTTGGCAACGGCCCGGCCAGGCCGGGTAGGGAGTGAGAAATGCCAACAATCCGTAGGGCACCGAGGGTTCCGCGCCACGCCCGTCTTGCGGGGGCGCGTGCGGAACACGCCGAAGCGCCGGAGCACCACGCGGTCGCCGCGCGCCAGGGCTGAAGCAACGGATTCGAACAGCGCCTCCACGGCGTCCTGCGCGGCGGAAGAGTCCAGTTCCGCCGCCTCCATCGCCCGGTCGACGAGGTCCGCCTTCACCATGCCGACCGCATCCTATGCGACACGCAGTCCACGGTCAGGTCAGTTCCACGGGCCACCGAGTAAGCTCTCCCGCCCAGGGAGCGCCGGACTCCTGTGACCTCCTCAACGATTCCGACCCGTAGCCGCTGGCGCCTCCTTGGCGCTTGCCGCCGCCGGTGGCATCACGCCCCCGATATGGATGAGAGCGAGAACGATCGCAGGGCTCCTGTTCCGGCACGGTCCCGCGGACAATCCCGCGATCGATCTCGTCAAGCTTGGTCAAATGCTCCCGTACGGCGATCTGATGAGTTCGAGGTAGCCCCCACCGGGAGACTGGCCGCTCTCGGTGCTCACGCCAGTTCCACAAGAGGCTGCTAGCGCGGCACGGGACTCAGTTGGCCGGCGGAGGGTTCGATCATGGACGATGCGCGCGGAATGGCCAGCCCCGTCGCGGACGACGGTGGCCCCCCGGACTCCGGCCCGCGCGGGGACCGCGACGTCATCCGGCGGTTGTTCGAGACGGGCGAGTACCCCTACGAGCGGAAGCTCGCCCGCAAGCCCTACGAGCGGAGCAAGGCCACCCTCCAGGTGGAGCTGCTGAAGGTCCAGGACTGGGTGAAGGCGACGA
>JAJDVI010000097.1 GCA_022826195.1 Acidobacteriota bacterium | reverse complement strand
GGTCATACAGATCCCTCACTCGCTCGACAGCTTCAAGGCAGGCCGCCCGCCCACGGTCCAGGGCGGATTCTCCAGCGCCCCCAGCGGCAGCACCACGAACCGGTCCCCGTCGATCTCCAAGAGCGTCACGCCCCAGGTCGTCTCCTCGATCTCGGCCAGGGTCTCGCGTGCCGACTCGATCTCCACGTCGAGCACTGCCAGAGTCTCGAACCGGCTCTGGATCTCCGTCGACAACCAGTGCATCAGCCCCCAGCTCCCGCCGCTGAACGCGAGAAAAAGGCTCAGGCCGACCACCAGGGGCCGCAGCCACGCGTTCAGAAGCATCACGCGTATCCGTGCGACCGATGCTCCCGTATCGCTTTCGATGGTACGCAGCTCGCCATTCACGACGGCGCGCAAGTTCTCGCCAAGCTGCCGCTGCTCGCTCGCCGCCGTCTCCTCGAACTGACGGCGTTCGGTCGCCAGCCGGCTCCGCAGCCGAGCGGTCAAGTCGTTCGGGTTGGAAGTCCTGCTCATAGAGCGCTCCTTTCAGCCGCCACCGCTTGCCGCTCTCCGGATCGCGGGCGGTCAGGTAGTCCTTGCCCTGGCGGGGCACCTCGAAGCCGGCCTCCTCCAGGGCGGCGACCACGTCGGCGCGGCTCCGCACCACGCCGTGCTCGACGCGCTGCAGGAGGTAGTCGCGGATCAGCTCGCGTGGGCCGGCTTCGTGCTCGAGGCCAGCCCGCAGTCGCGCCGCCTCCAGGTAGGCGCGATGGCCCGGCTGCTGCGCCTTGGCTCGCGCCGGGTCGTCGGGGCGGCTCCAACCGTGCTGGTGGTTGAAACCGTCCCGTAGCGGGCCGAAGGTCTTTTGCCAGCCGGGAGGCGCGATGTTGAGGCTGCGGCCGGTCTCCAGGTCGCAGCGGGCGGTGAGCACGTGGACGTGGACTCCGTCGCCGTGCTCCCGGTGCAGGACGGCCGTCCAGGCGTAGCGGTCGGGCTCCAGTCCCGCCCAGGCCGTCTTCTCGAACTCGTCGAGGACGGCCCCGATCTGCTCGGCGGTGGGCCGATCCTCCGGCGCCCACGCGATCACGCCCGAGGTGTATTTCCGCTCGAAGCCGAGTGAGTCGGCGACGGCGGCCACCTGGTGGGGGTTGCCGCGCAGGACCTCGATGCCCGGACGCACCCGCCCGGCGGAGTCGCGTTCGCCGACGAGATAATCGGCCGAGGCGCGGGCCGAGCCGGCGCCGCCCGAGGCGAAGCTAATGTGCATCGCCGTCCTCTCCGCCGAAGCGGGCGACCGCACGCAAGGACCGCTCAAACGCCACGAGGTTGGCGATCACCGCGACGGCCTCGACCGCCGAGGTGTGCGTGTTGGCCCAGCGCGCGAGCTGGTTCAGGTTGTTGCCGATTCGGGCAACCTGGACGTTGCGTTCGCGCTCGATGTCGGCCGCCGGCGCGGTCCAGGTGCGCGTCCGGCCCATCGCCTGCCGGACCAGCGTGGACAGCGGCACGCCGGCAGCCGCCGCCTTGGCGCGCCATGCGGCGCGGTCCGCCGGTGATACGCGGAGGTGGATCTGCACGGAGCGGCGCTCAGCCATGGGCGCACCGGTGAGGGGGTTCGGGGGGTGGCGCCCCCCGTCCGTGCGCTGCTCCGGCAGCGGCGCGGTGGGCCGGGGGTTTGGGGGGCGGCGCTCCCTGTCCGCGCGCTGCTCCGATGGCGGCGCGGTGGGCCGGGGGTTCGGGGGGTGGCGCTCCCCGTCCGCGCGCTGCTCCGGCAGCGGCGCGGTGGGCCGGGGGTTCGAAGGGGGGCGCAGCCTCCCCTCGCCAGTCCCAGTGTACGCACACTGGGTATGCTGGCCCTCGTGCCTTAGTGATCATCGGGAAGGCACGGATCCTGCCCCGAATGCGGCGAAAAGCGTTAGACGCTTATCGGCGGATAGGTGTCAATTCGAAACCGCGACTTTGGCGCGCTGCTTGCTTGCCGCAGCCGGCCGGACGCGGGATCAGCGCTTCCTCAGCTGTCGCCCGGGAAGCTGCGGAGATCCAGCGCGGGACGGAAACGCACCACCCGTCCCCGGGGAATGCCCACCGGCTCGTTCGTCCGAGGATTCCGCGCCACGCCCGTCTTGCGGGGGCGCGTGTGGAACACCCCGAAGCGCCGGAGCACTACCCGGTCGCCGCGCGCCAGGGCGGAAACGACGGATTCGAACCGCGCGTCCACCGCGTCCTGCGCGGCGGAAGAGTCCAGTTCCGCCGCCTACACCGCCCGGGCGACGAGGTTCACCTTCACCATGCCGGCCGCATCTTATGCGACATGCAACCCGCGGTCAGGTCAGTCCCACGCGGCACCGAGTAACCTCTCCCCGTTCAGGAGCGGGAGAGCCGGACTCCCGTGCCCACCCCAAGTCACCCAAGCTGCTGGCGGCTCCGGCGGCGCTTGCCGCCGCCAGTGGCGCCCCGGCCCCGGGGAATGCCCACCGGCTCGTTCGTCCGAGGATTCCGCGCCACGCCCGTCCTGCGGGGGCCGGTGTGGAACACGCCGAAGCGGCGGAGCACCACACGGTCGCCGCGCTCAAGCGCTGCGCCGAGGCCTTCAAACAGCGCGTCCACCGGCGGCCCGCGCGGCGGGAGGCGCCAGACTCGCCGCCTCCAACACCCGGTGGATGAGGTCAGCCTTCACCATGCCCGCTTCATCCTACTTGGACGACTCCCACGCCGATCAGGTGCCGGGCTGCACAGTGGCGTCCGGTGTTTGAGGTGCGGCACGGGCCACGGGCGTGGGATCCGTGGCTCGAAAGCCCGTTGTCACGGGCCAGCCTCTGTCTTGGCAGGCGAGTCGGCGCGTTCTAGTGCCAGTCGGGAGGCAGATTCACATCCTTTGGCACAGCCGCGTCTCTAACCTGACGCCGTGCCTCGATGGCGGCCCGGGCCTCTGCAGGCGGCACCGGGTCGCGAACCAGGATCCAGCACGAATCCGTTATCCGCTTCATTCGGAAGGCCCGGTACTCAAGATACTCGAAATCAGCAGCATCCGCAGCTTTGGCGAGAACCGTCAGCCGGTAGCCGTCGGCCAGTGAATCAGATTTTGCCGGTCCGACAAATCCACTGTAGGGAGCGTAGCCCAAGAAGGTCGACGAGAAGGACTGAGAAACGAAACACCGAACGATCTGCTTGAAGCCGCCGGACGGAACATCCGCTGGAATCAAGAGTCTGCTGGTACTGCGTGTCGTTTCGCCCTCGTCCGTGACGTGTGCATTGCCAGCGTTGCGTCGAACACGAGACTTCTCAACCGTTTCCTCTATCTGAGCGGGCACGAAAGAGAAGGGGACCGGCTCGCTCTTGGTCAGAGATCGCACCAAGAAGAACGTGGCTTCCGAAACAACCGTGGCTATAACGGGCATCGACAAGGTTGCCAGGACGATTAACCACCCATCCGGATCCAGAGGCAAAGGGTCCGGGGTGCTCTCCAGCATCAGAATGAGCAGAGCGACTCCCCCGATCCCATAGGCGCGCTTGAAGTCGAGCGCACAGAAGGTCAGGGCCACCCGCTTCACCAGATCGGCGACGGGGCGCACCTTCACCGAAACGATCAAGAGCACCGCGGCGGCCGCTATGGCCACCAACGTTCCTACAGTTTGAGAGGTCATTTTGGGGCCTCCTGGACGTTCAGTAAGCGCGGTCTTGCTCGGGGCTGATCCCGACTCCGACGTCCACAGGCGGTTCCTTCGGGTCAACCACCATCACTGCGCACCGCCGCCGGTCTCCTGTTTCTGTCACCGCGCGCTGTCACTTCCGCGATGCGCTCATCGATACCCTGACGCAGTACGACCAGAGCGACGCGCTCAAGCGCGGCGGCCAGACGTTCGAACAGAATCTCTACGGCCTTCGGCGCGACCGGACCTTCGAGACTTACGGCTTCCATCGCCCGGGTGAGGACCATGGCGGGCGGATTGTATGCGACATGCGACACGCAACGCACCGGCACTCCCGAAGCGCGGCAGAAGACTACGAAATGGCGGGTCCGGCGAGGAAAACCGCCCATTGCTCCATGAGTTCGCGTCGCCGCTCGAACAGGTCCGTGCGCCGGTAGGCCGCCTCGATGGCGTTCGTGTTCACGTGCGCCAGCGCCAACTCGCACACCTCCCGCGGCGCGTCGGAGCACTCCGCCGCCCAGTCCCGAAAGCTCGACCGGAACCCGTGAGGAACCGCCCCGATTCCGAGTTTCCGGACCATCGTCGGCATCGCCACCTCGGGAAGCGGACGGCCCTTCGCCGAGGGGAACACCAGCCCCGAGCCGTCCGCCAACTCCCGAGCCTCGCGGAGCACCGCGAGGGCGCGTGTGGACAGCGGAACCCGGTGCTCACGCTTCGTCTTCATCCGCTCCGCCGGAATCCGCCACTCGCGCGCCTCGATGTCGATCTCCTTCCACAGTGCACCGCGCACCTCGCCGCTCCGGCACGCCGTCAGTACCAGGAACTCGAACGCCAGCACCGTCGCGGGATCGGCACCCGACCCGCGCATGGTTTCGAGGGCACCGGCGACCTCCGCATACGCAAGCGCGGGGAGATGGCGCACCTGCACCCCGTTCTTGGGCAGCGCCGCCCCGATGGCCTCTCCCGCCGGGTTGTCTTCCCGGTAGCCCTGCGCCACCGCCCAGCGCATCACCGCCGAGATTCGGTGCCGAACCCGACGCGCCGTCACCCGCTTCTCGTTCCAGATCGGGAGCAGGACGTCCATC
>JAJDVI010000068.1 GCA_022826195.1 Acidobacteriota bacterium | reverse complement strand
GGGAGTCTGCGGCGTTCCGGTGAGGAACAGTATAGCAGCGTAAGCCGTTGAATAACGGTAGCCATAGCGGAACGTCAGGGCACTCTGCGGAACCCTGCGGAACCGGTAGAATGCGGCCCAGAGGTCGGCGTTCCAAGCCGGAGGCGCCATCACGCCCGGCAACGGACCGCCGGCCTGATGGCCGGCCCTCCCGTCCCTAGTTCGTGCTGTGGGAGGCGATCGCTGCCTTGATCGCCTTCACGGTGACTTCCGAGCGGTGCCGGAAGAGACGCAGGCCCCAGGCGACGGTCTCGTCCAGCGGATCGAGCTCCACGCCGTTGATCCGGAAGAGGCCGGCCTGGCGCCGCTCCGAGGGGCGGATGGAGTTCGGGTCCACCGCCGCCATCATCGCCGCCATCGCGAACTCGTCGTGAATGCCCTCGGGCTCCTCGTTGATGCCGTTGTCGGCGAGCCAGGTCCGGAGGCCCATGACGTCGTAGAACTCGGGAATGAAATGAACGCCGGGCGACCCGTTCCACTTGGCGTGCATTTCCTCGGCGACCGCCTTCATTCCCTCCTGGTTGCCGCCGCTGTCACCGAGGAAAATGATGTGGTCGAAGCCGCTGGCCCGGAGGCTCGCGGCCACGTCCCGGAGCACCGCCCGGAACGTCTCCTCCCTGAGACCCACGGTCCCCGGATAGCGCATGTGACCCGTCGGCGGATCGAAATCGCCCTCGGGCACCAGCTTGAGAATCGGCGCCACCAGCGCGTTCCCGAGGTCCCGGGCGATCGCTTCGGTCACGCCGCGGAGCAGCACGTTGTGCTTGCCGGTGACCAGATAGGGGCCGTTCTGCTCGACGCCGCCGCTCGCCACGATGGCGGTGTGCTTGCCGTCCGCGATCAGGTCGCGCACTTCCATCCAGGTGAGATCCTCGATGAAGACGCTGTCCCGGATCGGGATCGGGCGCGGCTTGTCGGGCTCCGGGCTCTGGGCGAGTCCCAGAACCGGCATCCCAACGGAAAAGACGAGTGCGGTGAGAAGGGTGCGCATGACCTGAAATCTCCTTCGGTGGTGCAGCGGGCTGAAACTGGCTGTCAGACACTCAACCCGGGGTTGATGACCTTATCGCGATAGTCCTCGCCCGGCATCGGGACGACCCGGCAGGCCTCGTGCAGCAACGAGACCCCGCGGACGGTGATCTGGTCGGCCAGCGTCGATTGCTCGGCCGCCTGCAACGGAAACGTCGTGGTGCAGACCAGGACGCAGTCGCCAAGAATGCAGCGGTTCAGGATGTAGAGAAGCCGCTCCTGCACCCGCTTGTCCCACCCGGTGTCCGCCCCGAGCTGGTCGAGGACCACGATCTCGGCGCGCGTCACCTCCGCCAGCCGGCGTTCGTCGATCAGCAGGGGATCGTTCCACACCCGCTGAAGCTCCCGGAGAAGCCGCGGGACATACTCGAAGCGCGCCTTCACCGAGATCCCCCGCTCGAGGAGGATGTGGCGGAGCAGGGACACCGCGAGGTGGGTCTTGCCGACTCCGGCCGGCCCGGTGAGCAGGAGTCCCGACTTGACGTCCGGGTACGAGTCGGCCCACCGGTAGACGGTCTGCCGGGCGCGCTCGAGGGCGGGAGACACCTTGAAGAAGTAGTCGAACCGCGCCCGCTCGCAGAAATAGGGCGGCACGCCGACGTCCTCGAGACGGGCCGGAGCCGGCGCGGCGTCCCGGCAATTGCAGGCCGCCACAGCGGGTGACCCGTCGGGCCGGGAGGTCGGCTTCCACCCCGTGTCACCGCAGTCGGGACAGGTCTGCACTGCCGGCAAGCGTCGTTTCCTACGAACTTCGGGGACGGGACGGAGCGGCGCCGCCCGCGGGGCCGGCCTCCGCGCCCGAACCGGCGGGGACGATGTCCTTCCGCGGCAGCCGCACCAGCGCGTTCCTCGCGCGCTCGCTGAGGGCGTTCTCCTCCCGCGACAGTTCCCGGTGAATGAAGTCCGTGAACTGGGTGATCTCCTCCTGCATTCGCTGCATCTTCACGCGCATGTTCAGGATGATGTCCACCCCGGCGAGATTCACTCCGAGTTCCCGCAGGTTGAGGATCGTCTGCAACTGTTCGAGGTCCTCGTCGGTATAAACGCGGGTGTTCCCCTCGGTGCGCGACGGCTGGAGCAGCCCCTCGCGCTCGTAGAGCCGCAGCGTCTGCGGATGGATTCCGAACAGCTCGGCTACCGCGCTGATCATGTAGACGCCCTTCCGGCGCTCGGCACTCATCGGGAATCCCGCTCAGGGGCGAAGCTTCTCACGGAGCGCGTCGCGAGGCGACTCCGGGTAGCGCTCCTCCAGTTCCCGGACCAGGTCCCGCGACCGGTCGTCCCGGATCTCCGGGATGTGGATCCGCACCTCGAGGAACAGGTCGCCGCGGCCGTCCCCGCGAATCGAGGGGACCCCGCGCCCGGCAAGCCGCAGCCGGGTGCCCGGCTGGACTCCGGGCGGCAGCCGCACCGCGACGTTCCCGGAGAGCGTGGGGACCTCGATGCGGCCCCCGAGCGTGGCTTCCGCGAGCGTCAGCGGCAAGGGACAGACGAGGTTGTCTCCACGGCGCTCGAGGACCGGATGCGGAGCGACTTCGACGTGCAGCCGGAGATCGCCCGCCGGTTCGCCCGGGAGCCGCTCGTGCCCCTGTCCGTCCACCACCACCGTCGCCCCGTCGGAAACCCCGGCGGGCACGCGCGCGACCACCCGGACCGAACGGATCCGGCTGCCGCGCCCCCCGCAGGAGGAACAGGCGGTGTGGAACAGCGTTCCCTGTCCGCCGCAGCGCCGGCATGGACGCGAGAACACCATGTGCCCGTAACGCCGGAGGCGGCGGCCGGCGCCGTCGCAGGCGGCGCACTCGATTCCCTGGGGCGCCGCCTGCCCGACGGGGCGTTCTCCCCGCCCCCCGCAGGGACCGCAGATCTCCCGGCGGTTCACGCGCAGCCGGACCTGCTTACCCTTCAGCGATTCGCTGAAGGAGATCCGCTCCCGCGCGTGGATGTCGGGATCGGCCTCGGCGGCGCCGGATTCGGCGCCCTCGGATCCCCCGAAGATCTCGTGGAGCGCCCACTCCTCCTTCGCGGGTTCCTCGCCGAAGTCGAACCCCGCGAAACCGTAGTGGACGCGCTGGACCCGGGCGGGCGTCGGTTCCGCCCCGCCGTGCCGGTCGTATTCGGCGCGGCGGTCGGGATCGCCCAGGATCTCGAAGGCCCGCTGAATCTGCCGGAAACGCTCCTCGACGACGCGGTCGTTGGGGTTCAGGTCGGGATGGAGGCGCCGGGCGAGCCGCCGGTACGCCTGCCGGATCCGCAGGAGGTCCGCGTCGCGCCCGACCCCGAGGACCGCGTAGTAGTCGGCGGGAGGGGGCACGGGCGGGCTCCGGAGCGATCGACTCAGTTGTCGCCCACGACCTCCGCGTCGATGATGTCGTCAGCGGCGCCGTTGCCCTTGCGCTTCCCCCCGCCCGGCGGAGGAGGGGGCGGCGGCGCCCCGGCGGGATCCTGTGCCTGGGGAGCGCCCTCGCCATCGGCGGACTTCTTGTACATGACCTCCGCCAGCCGGTGGCTCGCCTTCTCCACTTCGGCGCGCGCGGTCCGGATCCGGTCCATGTCGCTGTCGGCGAGTGCGGCGCGAACCGTCGCGAGCGACTTCTCGATCTCCTCGGCGTCCGAACTCTCGATCTTGTCGCGGTTCTCGTTCAGCATCTTTTCGACCTGGTGCGCCAGCGAATCCGTCTCGTTGCGGAACTCGACATCGTCCTTCCGCTGCTTGTCGGCCTCCTCGTTGGACGCGGCCTCCGCCTTCATGGTCTCGATCTCTTCCTTCGAGAGGCCGCTCGAAGCCGTGATGGTGATCGCCTGTTCGCGGCCGGTGGCCCGGTCCTTCGCCGATACGTTGACGATGCCGTTCGCGTCGATGTCGAAGGCCACCTCGATCTGCGGCACCCCGCGGGGAGCCGGCGGAATGCCGACCAGGTTGAACTTCCCGAGGGTGCGGTTGTCGGCGGCCATGGAGCGCTCGCCCTGCAGGACGTGCACCTCGACCTGGGTCTGGTTGTCGCTCGCCGTGGAGAAGACGTCGCTCGCCCGGTGCGGGATCGTGGTGTTGCGCTTGATGAGGGAGGTGAAGACCCCGCCCAGCGTCTCGATCCCGAGGGACAGCGGCGTCACGTCGAGGAGCAGCAGGTCCTTGACGTCGCCGCCGAGCACTCCGGCCTGGATCGCGGCGCCCAGCGCGACGACCTCGTCCGGGTTCACGCCCTGGTGCGGCTCCGCCCCGAAGATCTCCTTGGCGAGTTCATGAACCCGTGGAATCCGGGTCGAGCCGCCCACCAGCACGACTTCGTCGATCGATCCATCCGCGAGGCCGGCGTCCTCGATAGCCTGGAGGCAGGGCTTGCGGGTGCGCTCGAGGAGATCCCCGATCAGCGCCTCGAGCTTCGCCCGTGACAGGGTCAGCGCCAGGTGCTTCGGCCCGGAGGCGTCGGCGGTGATGAAGGGCAGGTTGATCTCCGTCTCGAGGGTCGTCGAGAGCTCGATCTTGGCCTTCTCGGCGGCGTCCTTGAGACGCTGCAGCGCCATCCGGTCGCTCGCGAGGTCAATCCCGTCGGACTTCCTGAACTCGGCGACGATCCAGTCCATGACCCGCTTGTCGAGGTCGTCGCCGCCGAGATAGGTGTCTCCGTTCGTGGAACGGACCTCGACCACCCCCTCGCCGACCTCGAGGATGGAGATGTCGAACGTCCCGCCTCCGAAGTCGTAGACCGCGATCTTCTCGCTCTTCTGCTTGTCGAGTCCGTAGGCGAGCGCGGCCGCGGTCGGTTCGTTGACGATGCGCACCACCTCCAGTCCGGCGATCTCGCCGGCGTCCTTGGTGGCCTGACGCTGCGAGTCGTTGAAGTAGGCGGGCACCGTGATGACCGCCCGCTCGACGGTCTCGCCGAGGTAGGCCTCGGCCGAGGCCTTCATCTTCTGGAGCACCATGGCCGAGATCTGCGGCGGCGTGTACCTGTTGTCGCCGAGCAGCGCCTCGATGCCGCCGTCGTCCTTCCGGAGGACCTGATACGGCGCGGAGTCCCGCTCGTCGGCGGCCTCGTCATAGCGGCGGCCCATGAACCGCTTGATGGAGAACACGGTGTTCGCGGCATTGGTGATCGCCTGCCGCTTGGCGACTTCGCCCACCAGGCGTTCGCCGGACTTCGAAACGCCGACGACGGAGGCGGTGGTGCGGCCGCCTTCGGCGTTCGGGATGATGGTGGGCTGTCCGCCCTCCATCACGGCAACCACCGAGTTGGTGGTCCCCAGATCAATACCGATGATCTTGCTCATGGACCTTCAAGACTCCTGCTGAGAATGGAACGAAGACGCCGGGCAACACGCGCCCTTAGTTAGCCCGAAGTATAAGATGTGAGTGATTTCTTGTCAAGGCACCACGCAGAATCCGCCGCCACCGATTCCGGCGGCAGGTGGCCCCGTCAGCGGGGCGCCCGCGCCCCTTACGGAAGAAGTTCGCGGATGGCCGGCTCGAGCGTCTCCCGCTCCTGGAAGTTCACGAAATGGCGGACGATGGTCCCGTCGCGCCCCGCGAGGAACAGGGTCGGGAAGATGTTGACGTTCCCGAGTTCCGCCCGATCCTTTTCGGTCAGGTGGAGGTTCTCGAAGGTGACGCCGCCCTTGTCCTGGTGAGCGGCGCGGTCCGCGTCGGTATAGGGCAGCTTCAGGACCCGGTCGGCGTTCAGTCCGACGATCGTGAGGCCCTGATCGCCGAGATCCTGGTGGAGCGCCTGCAGCACCGGCGCGATCTGGACGCAGGGCGGGCAGTTCGTGAACCACACGTAGACGAGCGTCGCGTCGTCCATCAGGCCGGCGAGCGTCGCGTTCCCGCCGAGGAGCCGCTCTCCGGCGACCTCCGGAAGCGTGCGCCCCTCCCAGCCGGTCAGGCTCCGGTCCACGGCGACCGCGAACCGCTCGTCGGCGCGGATCATGTCCTCGTCGATGGACACGAGGTTCCCGTCACCGTCGCGGACCAGGAACTTGGGAACGCGCGGATCGGATTCCATGATCCGCAGCACGATGTCGGCAGCCTCCTCGCCGTAGAGCGAGAACTGCCCCGTGATCTCCGACAGGGTCGGCAGGCGTCCTTCACGGCCCTCGAACTCGGCGATGAAGAGCGGCATCCGGAAGAAGACGTCGTTGAGCCGTCCCAGCGCCCGCTGCTCGTCGGGGGCCTCGAAGCGCTCCACGAGCGCCGAGAGCAGCAGCCGCTCGCCGGGTTGCAGCGTGTCCCGGACGTGTTCGAGGATGCGCCGTTCGGCATCCTGGACCTGGGAAGCCGCCGGGGCCGGAGCCCCAACGAGGAGAACGAGGGAAAGGAGGAGGAAGCGCATCGGCGCATTGTAGTTTTGTCCCGGAAGCGCCGCTGAGGGGTGCCGGCCGGGCCACCTGATGGATAGACTCGGCGGCGTGTTGCGGGTAGCGGAATCCGGTGGCCGAGTTCTCGGTCGGGCCACGTTCTGGATCGGATCGCTGTGCCTGGGCGCGGGTTGCGCCAGCAACCCCCTGCCCGAGATCCCGGTGGTCCCCTTCGACGAATGGGCGTACGTGGAGGACCAGGCGCCGGTTCCCGGGCCGGGTCTCCCAGAAGCGGCGGCACGGGACCTGAGCGAGAGCTGGGGTCTTGTCGTTGCGGGACGCCTGGGCGAAGCCGACCTGCAGCTCGCGCCCCTCCGCGCCCTGGCCCCCGGCGATCCGGGAGTCCTCGCGGCGGCTGGTTTCCTCGCCCTCCGGAGCGGAGACCGGCCGGGGGCGGGGGAACTCTTCGGGCGGGCCCTCGATGCCGCGCCCGACGACGTCCTCGCGTCGCTCGGGGCCCTCCTCCTCGTTCTCGAGAGCGCGGATCAGGAACTGCTCTTCACCAGTCTGAAGCGCCTGTCGGAGCTCGATCCGGACGCTTCCCTGGTCGCCGAGCGGCTGCCGGGGCTGGCGCTCGAGGTGGCGGAGAACCGGCTCTCGCGCGCCCGGGAACTGGCGCGCGCCGGCGAACCGGGTCCGTCGGTCGCGGAGGCGTACCGGGCGGCGCTGGAGGCAATGCCCGATTCGGCGGACCTGTTCCTCGAGGCGGCCGAGGCGGCCTTCGCCGCCGGAGACCGGGCCGCCGCGCGCGAGTGGTTCGACTCCGTCGCCCGAAACCCCTCGGCGAGCAAGCGCCAGGCTCTCCTCTCCGGGCTGGCCGCGGCCGAGTTGCTGGCCGACGGGCGCCGCTTCTCCGAGAGCCTGACGCGTCTCGACGGAATCCTCCGGGATCCCGCGCTGCCCGGCTTCGCGGACCTCGTGGACCGCGCCGCGGGACTGGAGCGGCGACTCGAGGTCGCGAGAGTCTCCGAGCGCTACACCACGATTCGGGAGGCGGAGCGCATCACGCGCGAGCAGCTCGCCGCGCTCCTGGCGGCCGAGATCGGGGAACCCGACGACGACCGCAACACGGATCCGGTGATCGCCATCGATCTCGAGCGAAGCTGGGCCGCCAGCCTGATCCAGACGGCCGTCGGGGCGGGCTACCTCCGTCTCTTCCCCGACCACACGTTCAAGCCGCGCGGCCTCGTGAGCCGCGGCGAACTCGCGGAGTCACTGGCCGCCGTGTTCGGAAAGTTCGACCCGGAGGCCCTCCGGACCGCGGCGGCGGACTCCTCGCGACTGGAACTGCGCGACGTTCCACCCGACCACCGCTATCGGGAAGCGGTCGCCGTCACGGCGCAACTCGGCCTGCTGCGGGTCTCGGACGCGGGAATGTTCCGGCCCCTCGCGTTCGCCTCCGGCGCGGAGGCGGTGCGCGCGGTCACCACGCTCCGGGACCTGCTCGGCAGGTCGTAGCGCGGCTGGCCGCTAGCCGCGGCCCGAGACGTAGTGGCGGCCGGCCTTCATGAGCCGGACGAACGCCTTCTCATCGTCGTCGTGGATGACGGCCGCGAGACGGGAAACGGCGGCGGCAAGACTATGGATGGCCGCCGGCCCGTGCGGGTTCCGTTGCTGGATCTCGTAGTAGAGGTGCGGGTTCTCCCGCGCCACGGCCGCCGCCACCCGTAGCTGCCGGTCGAACGTCACGCTCGACAGGCGGGCGAGGCGGGGCGCCTGCTCTCCGCTCTCCTGAAGCGCGGTCAGGAAGGCCAGGTTCAGCGCGTGGGAGAGCCCGAGGACGTAGGCGATCAGGGGATCGTGCTCCGCCAGGGGCATTCGCAGGATTTCGGCCATCGAGCCCCCGAACACGGCGGCCGCCTCATCGGCCGCTTCTGGAAGCCCCACGTCCATGACCAGCACGTGGCAGCCGTGGAGCACATGGGTGTCCGGCCCGAACATGGGGTGCACCGAGGCGACCCGGCAGCCGCTTTCGGCCAGCGCCCGAAGCCCGGGGGCGAGCGGCGCCTTCACGGACCCGATGTCGAAGATCAGGCCCTGCCTCCGCTCCGCGGCGATTCCCTCCAGCATTCCGGCGCTGATGTGGAGCGGCGCCGCCACCACGGTCAGTGCGAACTCGTCCCGGGTCTCCCGCCAGTCCGCGGCGGCGGCGACGCCCGGCGGCCCCCCCGCGGGGTCGGCCACCCGGACCTCATAGCCCTGGGCGGTCAGGAACCGGCAGAACCAGCGCCCCATGTTCCCTCCGCCCCCGATGACCAGCGCGGGCCGGCCCGCCCCCTGCCCCTCGGCCCGCAACCGGACGTCTTCCTGCCGGGCGAGTGCGGAGTGCATCAGCAGACCCACCAGCTCGGCGGCAAGGTCTCCGGGAATGCCCCGGGCGGCGGCGTGAACGCGGGCGCGCTCCACGACGCGCGCCTCCTGTTCGGGGTCGTGGATCGCCTGCCCGGCGGACTGTTTCACCCGGCCGATGGCGGTCGTGATCGCATCGCGCCGCGCCCAGGCGTCCAGGATTTCCTCGTCCACCGCTTCGAGGGCGGCGCGGAGCGCGTCGAGGTCCATGTTCCGAAGTTTAGGAGCCTCGGCATCCGACACAGCCCGGTACACTCGAAACAGACGACGCGTGAGTATGGATTCGGGTGGCTCTCCAACCGGGCAATACGTCCGCTACGAACCGAACGACCGGCCCCCGCTGCCGGTCACCATCGGGCTCGGGTTCCAGTACGCGCTGATCTCGGTGGCCGGCGTGGTGCTGGCGCCGACCATCATGATCAGCCTCGCCGGAGGCAGCGATGCCTACCTCTCCTGGGCCGTGTGCGCGGCGCTGTTGATCAGCGGCGTCACCACCGCGATCCAGGCCCGCCGGGTCGGACGCATCGGCGCGGGGTACATCCTGGTCATGGGCACCTCGTCGGCGTTCCTGGCCATCTGCGTCTCCGCGCTCGAACGGGGCGGTCCCGCACTCCTCGCCAGCCTGATCATCGTCGCGGCGCTCTTCCAGTTCGCGCTGGCGGCCAAGATGTCCCTGCTGCGGCGCATCTTCACCCCGACCGTCGCGGGGACCGTGCTGATGCTCATCCCGGTGGACGTCGCGCCGCTGATCGTTCGCAAGCTCACCGAGGTGCCGGAGGGCGCCTCGGCGGCGGCGGCGCCGGCCGTCGCCGCCGTGACCCTGCTGGTCACGGCCGCGATCGCGCTCCGTTCCTTCGGCGCCTGGCGGGTGTGGGCCCCGGCCCTCGGCATCTCCGCGGGATGCGTGGTGGGCGGCGTGGGATTCGGCATCTACGACACCTCGGGGATCGCGGCCGCTTCCTGGGTCGGGCTTCCCGCGTTGGCGTATCCGGGGCTCGACCTCAGCTTCGGCCCCGCGTTCTGGGCGCTGCTTCCCGCCTTCGTGCTCGTGACGCTCGTCGGCGCCATGGACACCCTCGGCGACGCCATCGCGATCCAGCGGGTGTCGTGGAGGAAACCGCGGGCGATCGACTTCCGGTCCATCCAGGGCGCCCTGAACGCCGACGGCGTCGGCAACCTCCTGGCCGGCATCGCCGGCACGGTTCCGAACACCACCTACGGGAACAGCATCGCGGTCGCCGAGTTGACGGGCATCGCGGCCCGCTCGGTGGGTGTCTGCGTGGGTGTCGTCTTTGCGGTGTTCGCGGTGCTGCCGAAGTTCGTGGCCGCGATCATCGCGATTCCGGGACCGACGGTGGGCGCGTACTACCTGATCCTGGTCGCCCTGCTCTTCGTCCTGGGCGTCAGGATCATCATCCAGGACGGCCTCGATTCGCGCCGGAGCCTCGTGGTCGGACTGGCCTTCTGGATCGGGGTGGGGTTCAAGTTCGGCTGGATTTTCCCGGACTACTTCCAGGGGCCCTGGAGCGACCTGCTCGGAAACGGCATGACCGTGGGCGGCTTCACGGTGGTATTCCTGAACCTGCTCGCCGAACTCGGGCGAAAGCGCCGCCTGCGCCTCCGGACCGCCCTCAACGAGGACGCCTTCGCCGAAGTGGACAGCGTGCTGTCGCGACTCGCCGCCGACCGCCGCTGGAACGAACACATGGTCCGCCAGCTCCGCGCCGTCGGCGAGGAGACCCTCCATGTGCTGCTTCGGGATGCGGGGAACGCGCCGGCGGAACGGCGGCTGCTGCTCATCGCCGAAGGAGACGCTAGCCGCGCCGAACTCGAGTTCATCGCGGCGATGGACGACACGAATCTCGAGGACCGGATGGCGATGCTGACCGAGGGCGCGGCCGGAACTCCGAGCGAAGAGGAGTTGCCGCTGCGGCTGCTCCGCCACTACGCCTCGTCGGTACGGCACCAGCAGTACCACGACACCGACGTGGTGGCGGTCCGGGTGGACGCCTCCCCGTCCTCCCGCACCTGACGGCCCGCACGCAGCGCGGTGCCCTTGGCCGGCCGGCATCCAGGGTAAGAATAGAATGGGTTAGAATGTAATACGATGCGTATTACCTCCAAAGGTCAGGTCACGATTCCCCACCGGTTGCGGCGGGCCTTCGGCCTCCTCCCGAATACGGAAGTGATCTTCGAAGCCGGTGAGGACTGCGTCGTGCTGCGCTCGCGCCTGAGCCGGCGCGAGTTCGTCCGGGAGCGGCTTCGCCGGGCGCGCGGCGCCGGGACGGGCACGCGAACGACCGACGAGGTCATGCAGATGACCCGCGGGGACGACTGAGTGTTCCTGGTGGACTCCAACATCCTGCTGGATGTCTCGACCGACGATCCCGTTTGGCGGCCGTGGTCGGAACGCACCCTGGAGGACGCTCTCGCGGAGGGCCGGGTCTCCGTCAATCCGGTCATCTACGCCGAGGTCGCCTTCGACTTCCCCGATTCGCGAACGCTGGACCGCTGGCTCCGGGACCTCGAGATCGAGCGGTTGGAACTGCCCTACGAGGCAGGGTTTCCGGCGTCACGCGCCTACGCCCGCTACCGGCGGGCGGGCGGAGCGCGGCGCTCGCCCCTCCCCGACTTCTATATCGGCGCCCACGCGGCGGTGGCCGGGCTGACCCTGATCAGCCGGGACGCCGGCCGCTACCGGACCTGCTTCCCTTCGTTGCGGCTGCTCGAGCCGCCCGCGCAGACCTGACCGGGACGGACGATTCGAGCGCGCCGCAGCGTCGCGCCGAGCCCCGGGCGCGCGGGAAAACCCGGAGGCCCAGGGGCCCGGAAGCGGGCTCCCTCCGCCGGCAGCCCGACTAAGATGCCGCCGCCCCCCGTGGTGGACCCTTGCTGCTTCCTTCCCGTTCCGACTTCCGCGCGCTCGCCCGACAGGCGAACCTGATTCCCGTCCGGCGGGAGATTCTCGCCGACTGCGACACCCCGGTCTCCACCTTCCTGCGGGTGGGGAATCGCGGGCCGGCGTTCCTGATGGAGTCGGTCGAGGGCGGCGAGAGCGTGGCCCGGTATTCGTTCCTGGGGTCGAAGCCGAGTGTCATCGTCGAGAGCCGCGGCGCCGAGATCAGGCGCCGCCACCTGAACGACGGCCGGGTCGAAACCTGGGAGAGCGCCGACCCCCTGTCGGCGCTTCGGGACATGCTCGCCGAGGTCACCCCGGCGCAGGTGGAGGGGCTGCCACCTTTCCATGGCGGTTTCGTCGGCTATCTCGCCTATGACGCGGTACGGCGTTTCGAACGTCTCCCGGACAGCGTGGACGATTCGCTCGGCATTCCGGACGCCATCTTTCAGCTGACCGACAGCGTGCTGGGCTTCGACCGGGCCCGCAACGTGATCCAGGTGGTCGCAAACGCCAGCGTTCCGGACCCAAGCCTCGCCGATCAGGCCTACGACGCCGCCGAGGCGCAGATCGAGGCGACGGTGCGGGAGATCCGGGCCCCGCTCCCCTACCGGCTGGGACTCCCCGGAGGCGCCGCCGGACCGCTTCCCGACCCGGTCTCCAACACGAGCCGGGACCGGTACCTCCAGATGGTGCGGCGAGCGAAGGACTACGTGGCCGCGGGGGACATCATCCAGGTCGTTCCCTCCCAGCGCTTCGAGACGCCGCTCACCGTCCATCCCTTCGACTTCTACCGGGCGCTCCGCGTCGTGAATCCGTCTCCGTACATGTATTACCTCGACTTCGACGGGCTGGTGGTGGCCGGAGCGTCGCCCGAGATGATGACCCGCACCGAAGACGGGGTGGTCGAGACCCGTCCGATCGCGGGCACCCGGCCTCGCGGCCGGACCCCCGAAGAAGACGCCGCGCTGGCGGCGGAGCTGCTCGCCGACGAGAAGGAACGCGCCGAGCACGTGATGCTCGTGGATCTGGCCCGCAACGACATCGGGCGGGTGGCCGGCTACGGCCAGGTCGAAGTCGAGGACTTCATGAGCATCGAGCGGTATTCGCACGTGATGCACATCGTGTCCCGGGTGCGGGGACAGCTCGGGGCCGGGATGGACGCCTTCGACGCGCTCCGCGCCACCTTCCCCGCGGGAACGCTCTCCGGCGCTCCCAAGATCCGCGCCATGGAGATCATCGACGAACTGGAAACCGAGCGCCGCGGCGTCTACGGCGGCGCGGTCGGTTACTTCTCGTACGGCGGCGCTTCCGACACCGCCATCGCGATCCGGACGCTGGTCGCCAAGGACGGCGTCGGCTACTTCCAGGCCGGAGGCGGCGTGGTGGCGGACTCCGATCCCGCCACCGAGTTCGACGAAAGCCGCCACAAGGCGGACGCCGTGCTCGCCGCCCTGCGCATGGCCCACGAGGGCCTGGACTAGCAGCCCGCCATGACCCTTGTCCTGGACAACTACGACTCCTTTACCTTCAACCTGGTGCAGTTGTTGGGGGAGTTGGGGGCAAAGCCGCACGTCGTTCGTAACGACGCGTTGACCCCGGGCGAGGTCCGGGAACTGAGGCCCGAGCGGGTGGTCATCTCCCCGGGTCCCTGTTCACCCGACAAGGCGGGGATCTCGGTGGACCTCGTGCGGGAACTCGCCGGCGAAACTCCCATCCTGGGGGTGTGCCTCGGCCACCAGTCGGTGGTTCAGGCGCTCGGTGGCCGGATCCGGCGCGCTCGCCGCCTCGTCCACGGCAAGACCTCCGCCGTGCGCCATAATGGCGAGGAACTGTTCGCCGGGTTGGAGAACCCCTTCGAGGCCACCCGCTATCACTCGCTGGTCGCCGACGAGCCGCTCCCGAGCGAGCTCGAGGTGACCGCCCGCTCCGACGACCAGGAGGTCATGGGACTCCGGCACCGGAGCGCGCCGGTCTGGGGCGTGCAGTTCCATCCTGAATCGATTCTCACCCCCGCGGGGCGACAACTGCTCCAGAACTTTCTCGACCTGACATGACGAAACGCTCTCCCGACTTCGCGACCATGGTGCTCATCCTGCATCCATGGGCGACGCGGCAGGAAATCGACCACCTGACCCAGCTGATCGAGGAAAAGGCCCTCGAGTGGGCGCTCCATCCCGGCGAGGTCCGGAACCAGATTCATGTGTTCGGCAACCTCTCGCAGGAAACCGAGGCCTCCTGGCGCACCCAGCCCGGCGTGCAGCAGGTCTATGGGCTCGCCAAACCCTACAAGCTCGCCAACAAGACGCATCGCAAGTCGAACACCCGCATCCCCATCGGGAGTCAGCAACTCGGCAGCGAGGACCTGGTGATCATCGGGGGGCCCTGCGCCCTCGAGAGCGAGGAGCAGGGCACCACGGCGGCTCTGATGCTCCGGGACATCGGGCTGGAGATCATGCGCGCCTCGGCGTTCAAGCCGCGCACCTCGCCGTATTCCTTCCAGGGACTCGGAGTGGACGGCCTTCACATCCTGAGCCGCATCCGGCAGCGCACCGGCATGCTGGTCGAGACCGAGGTCATGGACGTCCGGGACGTGGAGATCGCCGCGGAACTCGTGGACGTGGTGCGGATCGGCGCCCGCAACATGCAGAACTTCGACCTCCTCAAGGAGATGGCCCGGGTCCAGACGCCGGTGATCCTGAAGCGCGGCGCCTCGAACACCATCCGCGAGTTCCTGCTGGCCACCGAGTACATCCTGCAGGGGAACCCGAACGTGATCCTGTGCGAACGCGGGATCCGGTCGTTCGAGACCGCCTACCGCAACACCCTCGACGTCGGGGCGATTGCGGTGCTGAAGCAGGAAACCCACCTCCCGGTCATTGCCGACCCGAGCCACGCCGCCGGGAACAAGACGCTGGTTCCGGCGCTGTCCCTGGCGGCGGTCGCGGCCGGCGCCGACGGACTCATCATCGAGGTGCATCCCAATCCGGCGGTGGCGCTCAGCGACGGCGACCAGTCGCTCTACCCGCATCAGTTCATGAACCTCATGGACGACCTGCGGAAGGTGGGGGAGGCCGTCGGGCGACGCCTCCTGCGGCACCGGCCGGCGCCCACCACCTGATGCAGCGGGTTCCGGTGGAGACGCCGGGACAGGACGTTTCCTACGAGATCGCCGTCGGAGACGGCGCGCTGGACGGCCTGCCGGCGTTCCTCGAGGAACACCACGCGGGTTGCCGGATCGCGGCGATCGGCGACGCCGAGGCGCTCCGGCATCACGGGGACCGGCTCCGGGCCGCGCTGCCCGGGGAGACCCCCGTCCTTGCAGTGCCTTCCGGCGAGGCGTCGAAGACACGCGCGGAGAAAGAGCGCCTGGAAGACGAACTGCTGTTGCGCCGGCTGGGCCGCGACACGGTGCTCGTCGGGTTCGGCGGCGGCGTCGTCACCGATCTGGCGGGTTTCGTGGCCGCCACGTATCTCCGCGGAGTGCCGTTCGTGGCGGTCCCCACCACGCTCCTCGCGGCGGTGGACGCCTCGGTGGGAGGCAAGACCGGGATCAACACGCCGCACGGCAAGAACCTCGTCGGGGCGATCCGGCAGCCGGCCGCCGTCTTCGCCGACACGCGCTTCCTGGAGACCCTGTCCGAGCCGGAGTTCCTGAACGGGGTCGCCGAAGCGCTCAAGATGGCCGCGACGAGCGACCCGGGACTGTTCCGGGGCATGGAGACGGAGATCGGCGCCCTGCGGGCCCGCGAGCCGGGGCTCCTGACCCGGCTCATCGCCGCCGCCGTCCGCATCAAGGCCGCGGTGGTGTCCGCCGACGAACGGGAAAGCGGGCAGCGGGAGGTGCTCAACTTCGGCCACACCATCGGACACGGCCTCGAGAACGCGAGCGGCTACCGTTTCGCGCACGGCGCCGCGGTGGCGGTCGGCATGATTGCGGAGAGCCGGATGGCGCTCCGCGCGGAATACCTCCGGCCCGCGGCCGAGGATCGCCTGCACTCCCTGATCGATTCCCTCGGGCTTCCGGTCCGGGCGCCGGACGGCGTGGAACGCGGGCCGGTGCTGGCGGCGCTCAGGAGCGACAAGAAGGCGCGCGGCGGCGAGCCGCGCTTCGTGGTGCTGGAAGACATCGGCCGGGTCCGGGACCGGGACGAGCAGGGACGGCCGGCGTATTCCTTTCCCCTGCCCGCGGAGGTCGTGGACGCGGGGCTCGGCGCGATCGGGCTTTGATCGAGGTCGCCCCCGGGGCGGCGCCCCTCGACGCCGCGGTCCGGGTTCCCGGCAGCAAGTACGAGGCGAACCGGTTCCTGATCGCCGCCGCCCTCACCGACGGGACGACCCGCCTCAGCGGACTTCCGGAGGGGGAAGACATCCGGGCGGCGATCTCGGCGGTGGACGCGCTGGGCGGAAGCACGGCCGGCCGCGGGGGCTGCCTCGAGGTGCGAGGAACTGCCGTCGCGGCGAGCCCGGGATCCTCGTTCGATCCCGGCGTTCCCGTACGGGTCTCGGTCGGCGAGTCGGGGACGCTGCTGCGCTTTCTCACCGCAGCGGCGGCCACCGTGCCGGGATCCATCACCATCACCGGAAGCGGACGGATCCGGGAGCGGCCGGTCGCGGGCCTGGTGGCGGCGCTGGGCGCGCTCGGCGCGGACATCGAGACCACCGGGGGTTTCGCGCCGCTCACGGTCCGCTCGGGCCGGTTGGACGGCGGCATCGCTTCGGTTCCCGCAACCGAGAGCAGCCAGTTCGCGAGTGGTCTGCTTCTCGCCGCTCCCCGCGCCGCCGGCGCGGTCTCGGTCGAGCTGGAGGGCGATCCGGTATCGGCTCCCTATCTCGACCTGACGGTGAGCGTGATGGCCCGCTGCGGGGTCAACGTCGAGCGGCCCGGACCGCGGCGGTTCCAGGTGGCTGCCGGCGCGCGTTACCGGCCGGGCGATCACCGGATCTCGGGAGACTGGACGTCGGCCGGCTACTTCCTCGCGGCGGCCGCGCTGGCGCCAGGCCGCGTCACGGTGGACGGGCTCGACCCGGAATCCCCGCAGGGAGAACGCCGCTTCCCCGAGGTCCTTCGCGGCATGGGCTGCGAAGTCTCCGAGGCCCCGTCGGAGGAAGGGGTGCGGGTGACGGTCACGGGCGCTTCCCGCCTCCGCGGGGTCTCGGTGGACATGCGTTCGATGCCCGACGCCGTCCCGACGCTCGCGGCGATCGCGCCCTTCGCGCAGGGGCCCACGATCATTCGCGGGATCTCTCACCTGCGGCACAAGGAGAGCGACCGGATCACGGCTCTCGCCGATGGGCTGGGCCGGCTCGGCGCCCATGTGGTTCCGATGGATGACGGGCTCGCCATCGAACCGGCGGAGAGCGCCGCGACCCTTCGCGCGGCGCTCCTCGACGCGCACGGCGACCACCGGATCGCGATGGCGCTGGCGCTCACGGGACTCCGCGTTCCGGGAGTGCGGGTTGGCAGTCCCCAGGTGGTGGCCAAGTCGTTCCCGGACTACTGGCGCGCCCTGGCGGAGCTCGGCGTGCGGGTGTCCGGGGAGGAGGCCGGCCCGTGACCCGGCCGGCAGGCCCGGACGCCCCGTCGGGCGGAGGCCCCGACCTCCCGAACGTCGTTCTCGTCGGCTCCCGAGCATCGGGAAAGAGCCGGGCGTCCCGGAAGCTGGCCGAAGCGGTCGGCTGGACGCGGATCAGCACCGACGAACTGCTGGAGGCGCGCGTCGGACCCATCCCGGCGTTCGTGGAGCGCTTCGGCTGGGAGCGGTTTCGGGAGGAGGAACGCGGGGTCCTCGCTGGCATGAGCGGCGAGCGGCTGATCGTGGACTGCGGGGGGGGCATCGTCGAGAACCCCGGCAGCATCCCCCGCCTGCGGCAACTCGGGACCGTCTACTGGATCCGCGCTCCGGCGGCGGTGCTGCGCGAGCGGCTGTCGAGGCCAAAGCACCGGGACTCGCGGCCAACCCTGACCGGAGTCCCGCCCGCCGAGGAGGCGGCCCTGATGCTGGAGCGCCGGACGCCCCTCTACCGGGAAGCCGCGGAGTCCGACGTGTGGAGCACCGCTTCCGACGGGACCGCCGAGGAGGAGGCTTTCGAGACCCTGCTTCGGGCCCATTTCGGACCGCGGCTGGCGCTCACGGTCAGCGGCGCGACGGTAGCGGCGGTGCGCGCCGGCCTCGACGCGGCCACCGCCGGGTCCGGGCCGCTCGATCTGATCGAACTGCGGCTCGACACGCTCGAGGCCGCGGCGCCCGCGGACCTGTGCACGATTCTCGGCGACCTGCCCCAGCCGGTCCTCGCGCGGCTGATCGCTACCGTGCGCCGGCAGGACGAAGGAGGCAGGTTCTCGGGAAGCGAAGAGGACCGGATCGGGCTGCTCGCCGAAGCCGGACGGCTGGGCGCGGCCTGGTGCGACCTCGAGTTCGAGGCGGACCTGGCGAGCGGAGGAGCGCACGCGCGCCGGATCCGCGCCGCTGCCCCGGCCGTGCAACTCGTGGCTTCGGTCCACGACCTGAGCGGCGTTCCCGCCGGCCTCGAGACCCTTCCCAGCCGGATGGCGTCCATGCGTCCGGCGCTCACCAAGGTCGCGGTGCGGACCGCCGGACGGTCCGACGTGGAGCGGGTCCATTCCCTGATTCGGGCCCAGGCGTCCGGGAAGACTCCCACCATCGGGATCGCGATGGGGGACGCGGGACGAGCGCTGCGGGTGATCGCCGGTTCGGCCGGCGCCGCGCTCTCCACCTACGCGCCGCCCGAAGGCCTTCCGGCGGTCGCCGCCGGGCAACTCACGGCCGGGGACGTCCGGTCCCGGCATCGCCGCTGGGGGAGAAGGCTCCACGCGCCGGTGCCGGTTTACGGGGTGGTGGGCAGCCCGATCGGGCAGAGCCTCAGTCCGCCGATGCACGAGGCGGCCTTTCGGCGGCTGGGGATCGAAGCCGCCTACCTCGCGTTCGACGTTCCCGCGGCGGAACTTGCGGACTTCCTCCTGGCCGCACGCCTCAGCGGGGTGGGCGGGCTGAACGTGACGATCCCGCACAAGCGCGCCGTCCTTCCGCACCTCGATTCCCTCGACGACGACGCGCGCCGCATCGGCGCGGTGAATACCATCATCCCGATGAACGGAGGATTCGGGGGCGCCAATACGGACTGGACGGGCGCCATCCACTCGCTCGAGGAAGCGGTGTCGCTGCCCGGCCGGCGCGCCACGGTGCTTGGAGCCGGCGGCTCCGCGCGGGCCGTCCTCTATGGTCTGACCCGGAACCGCGCGGAAGCGGTGGTGGTCTCCCGGAACGACCGGAAGGCGGCCGCGCTCGCCGACGAAATGGGCGTGGCGCATGCCCCGCTCGCCGCGCTGGAACGCAGCGAGGGTGACATCCTGATCAACACCACCCCGGCCGGGATGGCGCCCGACCACGACGGCTGTCCCGCCCCGGACGCCGCGATCGCCGCCCACGAGGTGATCTTCGACCTGGTGTTCCACCCCGACCGCACCCCGCTCCTCGGGAAGGCGGCCGGGATGGGAAAACGGACCGTCCCGGGACTCCGGATGCTCATCCTGCAGGCCGCCGCCGCCTTCGAACGCTGGACCGGCCGCCCGGCCCCGGTGCAGGCCATGGCGGACGCCGCCCGGAAGGCGCGCGATGCCCGGTAGCTCGATCGGCCAGGCCTTTCGGGTCACGACCTGGGGCGAGTCGCACGGCCCGGCCATCGGGGTGGTCGTGGACGGCTGTCCGCCGCGGATCCCGCTGAGCGAAGACAACGTGCAGGCGGAGCTCGACCGCCGCCGGCCCGGCCAGAGCGGGCTCACCACCCCGCGGCGGGAAGCGGACCGGGTGGCCATCCAGTCGGGGGTGATCGCCGGCCGGACGACCGGCCACCCCATCGGGATGGTGGTCCACAACAAGGACGCCCGGCCCGCCGACTACGAGGCGCTCAAGACCGTCTACCGGCCCTCCCACGCCGACTACACCTTCGAGGCGAAGTACGGGATCCGGGACCCGAGCGGCGGAGGCCGTTCCTCGGCCCGCGTCACGGTGGGCCACGTCGCCGCGGGCGCGGTCGCCCGGCGGTTCCTCGAGGAGCGCTTCGGGGTCGAGTGCACCGCGTACGTCAAGCGGACCAAGGACGTCGAGGCCGACGTCGATCCGGACACTGTGACCCGCGCCGACGTGGAGAAAACGCCGGTCCGCTGTCCGGACCCCGAAGCGGCCGCCCGCATGGTGGAGCTGATCGAGCGGACGCGGGACGCCCGGGACTCCCTCGGCGGGGTCGTCGAATGTTCCGTGCGCGGCGTCCCCCCCGGGCTCGGGGAGCCGGTCTTCGACAAGCTGGAGAGCGACCTCGCGAAGGCGATGCTGGCGATCAACGCCAGCAAGGGTTTCGAGATCGGCTCCGGGTTCGCCGGCACCCGCCTCTTCGGGAGCGAGCACAACGACCGCTTCGTGATGAAGGACGGGCGGCCGGCGACCGAGACGAACCGCGCGGGCGGCGTGCTGGGCGGCATCTCGACCGGGATGCCGATCGTCTTCCGGGTGGCGTTCAAGCCGACCTCGACCATCGGGAAGGCGCAACGGACCGTAGACTCCGAGGGGAAGGAGATCACCCTGGAAGCCAGGGGACGCCACGACCCCTGCGTCCTCCCCCGCGCGGTCCCCATCGTGGAGGCCATGGCCTGCCTGGTGCTCGCCGACCACGCCCTCCGACAGGCGTCGATCAGCACGGAGCAGCAGCCGTCCGGATAGCGCGCCGGCTTGGAACGCCGGTCTCCAGACCGGCACCGCGGTGCTCCGCACCGCGCACGTCGCAACCCCACCCGGAAATGGCGGTTCCCGCCTCGGCGTGGAACTCAAGAGCGGAGGTGACACGTACGGCTTGGAACGCCGGCTTCAGCCGGCACCGCAGTGCTCCGCACCGCGCACGTCGCAATGCTATCGACCCTCTCGACGCGTACGGCTGGACCGACGACCTCCGACCGGCGCTCCAACAGTGTCAAGTTATACTTGAACAAAATCCAGCCACGGGGGCGGCTAGCTCAGCTGGGAGAGCGCGGCGTTCGCAATGCCGAGGTCACGGGTTCGATCCCCGTGCCGTCCACCACTGGGAGAACAGTCCAACATGCGACGAATCGTCTGTGTGCGGATCCTCCCGGCTCTTGTCGTCCTGTTCGGCCTGGCGCTATCAGCGACGGCCGGACCGGAAACCACGCCGTCCCCGCGATCCGCGCCGGACCCGGAAGCGGTCGCGCTCATCGAACGCGTCGAGGCGTACCACCAGTCCCTGCCCCACTTCGAGGCACGCTTCGAGCAGCGGTTCTCACCGCGGATCTTCGGGCGCGACCGGGTGGAAACGGGCCGGTTGACGGTCAAGCGGCCGGCCCGGATGCGCTGGGACTACGAGGCGCCCGAGCCGAAGGTCTTCGTCAGCGACGGGAACAACACCTGGTTCCACGTACCCGCCGACCAGCAGGTCGTGGTGGGCTCGTTCGGGCGCGACGGCCAGGGTGCCGACACGGAAACCGGCGGGCTGAACCCCCTCGAGTTCCTGACCGGGGACGCCACGATCCTCGACCACTTCGACGCGCTGCTCGGGAGCGAGCCGCCGGGTCCCGGCCTGCGCACGGTCGCGCTCGTCCCGCGGCAGGCGAACGCAGAGATCACTGCGCTGTCGCTCACGGTCGATGCCGACAGCGGCCTGATCCAGGGGATCGAGTCGGAAGACCTGGAGGGGAACCGGACGACGTTCCGTTTCACCGACTTCCGGTTCGAAACCTCGCCCGACGACTCGCTGTTCACCTTCACCATCCCGCCGGGGACGGACGTGGTGACGGCATCGGACATCCGCCCGTGACGTTCGCCGGAGGGGGCCTCCGAGGCATCCCCCTGCTCCTCCTCGCGGCCGGGCTCGCCGGCTGCGCCACGAGCCGCCACTTCACGGCGGGCGAGACGGCGGAACGGATGGGCCGCTACGACGACGCCGTGGTCCACTATGCCCGGGCAGTGGCTGAAGACCCCTCCGACTCGGCGGCCCAGCTCTCGCTGACCCGCGCCAAGCTGCGGGCGGCGGAGCAGCACGCCCGGGAGGCGGAGCGCCTCGCCGCGCTCGAGGATTACGCGGGGGCGGAAGACGCCCTGCGGGCGGCGATCATTCTCGCGCCGGAAGAGACGTCCTACCGGGACCGGCTGGCGGTAATCCAGGCGGCGGTCCAGGAGCAGGCCGAAGACGCGAGAGCGCTGACGCTCGCGGAGCTGAAGGAAGAGGCGCTGACGCGTCCGCTGGGTCTTGACGTGCCGGACGACGCCCGGGCTCCCGCAAGCTTCGTGTTCCGGGACGCGAGCCTCCGCTATGTCCTCCTGACCCTCGGGGAGATCGCCGGGGTGAACGTCGCCTTCGACGAGGACTTCGTGGATCAGACGGTCTCGATCGAGGCCGAGGACTCCACCTTCGAGGACGCGATCCGGAGCCTGACCGAGACCACCGGACACTTCTTCCGGGTGGAGTCGCCGCACCTGATCACCATCGTGCCGGACACCCAGAACAAGCGGCTCCAGTACGAGCGGCAGGTCGCGCAGACCTTCTACCTCTCCTCGGCGGACCTCGTCCAGACCTCGGACGCCCTGCGCATCGTGCTGGGGATCCGGCAGATCGCCACCCACGAGGGGACGAACTCGATCACGATGGTGGACACCTGGGAACAGGTCCGCTCGGCGCAGCGCATCATCGAGGCGCTCGACCGGAGTCCCGGCGAAGTCATCGTCGATGTCGAGCTCATGGAGGTGAACCGCATCCATCTCGAGCAGTACGGGATTCCCCTGCTGTCCCCCCAGACCGAGGGACAGGGCATTTCGGTGGCGCTCACCCCCCGGCTGGACACCGTGCTGCAAAACCCCTACGAGCGCGGGAATCTCCAGATCGCGGGCCTTCCGGGCGCCATCCTGAACCTGGTCCGCTCCGACACCGATACCCACGTGCTCGCCAACCCGCAGCTCCGCGCGTCGGACGGCAAGTCCGCCCTCGCCGATTTCGGCGAGCGGGTCCCGGTCCCGGTCACCACGTTCGCCCCCATCGCGACCGGAGGACTGGCCCAGCAGCCCACCACCACGTTCGAGTACGAAAACGTCGGGGTCAGCATCGAGGTCCTTCCCCGGATCCACCACGACGACAGCGTGACCCTCGAGGTCAAGGTGCGGCTCGACAACGTGTCCGGCACCGGCTACTCGGGACTCCCGACCTTCGGCAACCGGAACGTGGAGACGACCCTGCGCCTCAGGAACGGCGAGACCAGCATGATCGCCGGCCTCATCCGCCAGGAGGAGCGCAGCAGCCTGAGCGGCCTGCCCGGAGTCGCCGACATCCCGGTGATCGGGCGGCTCTTCGGCCAGAACTCCGACAACCTGACGGAGTCGGACATCATCCTGACGATCACCCCGAGAATCGCCCGGCGCGCCGACCTCGACCGGGAAACGCTCCTCCCGCACATCGTCCGGCGGTAGGAACCGCCGAGCCGTTCGGAACGTCGGCCTCCGGCCGACATCGCCGAGTTCAGCGAGGCGAAACGCGCAACGCTCCCGCGGCCAACCGGACGCGAACCGCTCCGAACGAATAGGTTATATTCTACGACCATGCCAACCACCATCCACCTGCCTGATCCCGTGCTCGCGGCGGTTGACGAGAGGGCTCGCGCTCAGGGCATGAGCCGCAGTCGCTACATCGCTCGGGCTGTACAGAAGACTCTTGACGCCGAGCGCAGCTGGCGACCCGAGGTGCTGCGCGCCTTCCAGCCGGCGCCGACCGACGACGAAGACCGGGAGGCCGTCCAGGAGATGCTCGGGATCATCGCCGCTGGCCGGACCAGGAAAGGGCCCGTGGACCTGTGAAGTACATCCTCGACACGAATGCCGTTTCGGCCGCGATGTACAACGATCCGCACATATGGGAGCAGCTCACCGCGAGGTCCGCGGGCGATGTCCTGATTCCGCAACCCGTTCTCGCCGAAATCGCTTATGGACTGGCCCGGCTGCCCGAGTCCGCCCGGCGCACCCGCCTGACCCATCGCTTCCGCGTCTTCGCCGACTCGCAGCCGCGCGCGGACTGGACCGACGACGTAAGCGGCATCTTCGGGCAGATCAAGGCGGAACTGGCGCGGCGGGGCGTCCTCCTGGAGGACTTCGACACCGCCATCGCCGCGCACGCGCTGGCGCTCGACGGCGTCCTGGTGACCGGCAACACCCGACACTTCGAACGGATTCCCGGCCTGCGGCTCGAAGACTGGGTGCGCATGTCGGGAACGTGAGACGACATTGCGCAAGAGTTCGTCTTTCCTGGCCGGTGGGTCGGATCACACCGGCTCGGGCTGGCAGGTGGTCTGAATGCAGGCCGGCGGGGTGTCGGGGCGAGGTGTGGTACGCGCTCCGCCCGCCTCCGGCGGGCTGTGCCGGCTGAAGCCGGCGTTCCAAGCCGGGGGTGCGATCTGCGCGAGGTGTGGTACGCGCTCCGCCCGCCTCCGGCGGGCTGTGCCGGCTGAAGCCGGCGTTCCAGGCCGGTGGGTTCGGCTATTCCTGAATGAGGGTGGCAGCCCGCTCCGGGAGGCCGCCGAAGTGGCCGTTCGAGAGGAAAAGGAAGACGGTCGGTTCGTCTCCGCTGGCGAGCTCGCTCACCAACTCCAGAAGCGCGGAGTGATCGTGCAGGACGTCCGCCGGGATTCCCGCTGAAGCGAGGTCGGAGGCCAGCCGGCCGAGGTCCAGCGATGCGGTTCCCGGGAGCCGGCGGCCGCGGGTTTCACCGGCGGGGGACGCCAGGAGAACGCGGTTCGCCTGCCGGAACGCCCCGGCGAAGCGGTCCTGGAAGACGGCGCTGCGGGCGGTGAAGGAACGCGGTTCGAAAACCGCCACCAGGCGCGCGCCGGGCCAGCGCTGCGACCCCGCCTCGAGGACAGCCTCGACGGCGGTGGGGTGGTGGGCGAAATCCCGGACCACCAGCATCCTTCCGCCGGGACTCGCGGCGAGCGCTTGCAGCCGGCGCTCCACCCCGGAGAAGTCGCGGACCGCCTCGCGGACCGCCTCCCATTCGACCCCCAGCCACTCGGCGGCGGCCGCGGCCGCCAGGACGTTCCGCGCCGCGGCCCGGCCCCAGAACCGGCCCTGGAGGTCCGGCCGCGCCTCGCCGCGAAACGTGGCCCGGAGGCGGCTTCCCGACGGGCCGCTCGGCTCGATTGCGGCGACCCAGTCGGCCGCGGCACCCTCCCCGCCCCCGACCGAGAACGTCCGCACGTTCGTGTGGGCAGCCTCCGCTAGCTCGGCGGCCGCCGGCGAGTCGGCGCCGAGGAGCAGCAGTCCGCGGCGCGGAGGCAGCCGGGCGAGGAAGGAGAACTGCCGGCGGACGGCCGCGAAGTCGGAGTAGATGTCCGCGTGGTCGAACTCGACGTTCCCGATGACCGCCACCTCCGGGAGGTAGTGGAGGAACTTGGGGCCCTTGTCCCAGTAGGCGCTGTCGTACTCGTCCCCCTCGACGACGAAGGGCTCCCCGACAGCGCCCAGGGCGAAGCTCCCTCCGAGATCGCTCGCCACCCCTCCCACCAGGAAACCGGCATCGAGTCCCGAGGACCGCAGGATCCAGGCGAGCAGCGAGGTCGTGGTCGTCTTTCCGTGGGTGCCCGCAACCACCACCGGCGCCCGGCGCCGGAGGACCAGCTCCCGGAGCGTCTCCGGGAAGGAAACGAGCGGGAGGCGCCGGTCGAGCGCCGCTTCGAGTTCCGGGTTCCCGCGGGAGATCGCGTTGCCGACGACCACCGCCGCGCAGTCGTCCGGGAGATTCCCCGGCCCGAACGGGGTCCGGACCTCGATCCCCTCGCGTTCCAGGAGCGTGGACATTGGGGGATACGCCCCCTGGTCGGACCCGCTCACCCGGTAGCCGAGCCGGGTCAGGAGCCCGGCGAGCGAAGCCATGGCCGTTCCCGCGACCCCCAGCACGTGCAGGCGGTCGCCCGCCCGGAACCCGTGGATCACTCCACGGCGCCTTCGAGCAGCGTCAGTCCGTCCTCGTCCATCCGGGCCCTCACTTCGAACGGGACCGTGCGGCAGGGCTCCTCGTCGGTGTGGCCGGTCGCGAATCCGAAGGCGACGGGGACCTCGAACCGCTCGCTGAGCCGGGCGAGGAGTTCCGCCGTCGTGTATCCCTGGTCCGGATGCTGGGTGCACCCGGGCATCCGGCCGAAGACGATGCCCTGGACGCCGTCCAGCAGTCCGGCGAGCGCGAGTTGGGTGAGCATCCGCTCGATCTGGTACGGCTTGACGGAGATGTCCTCGAGGACGGCGATCGCGCCCCGGAACGAGGTCGCGAACGGCGTCCCGGCGAGCGCGGCCAGAATCGAGAGGCAGCCGCCCCGCAGCACCCCCTCGGCGCGCCCCGGATGGAGGCTCTCCGCGTTCCGCCAGGGCAGCCGGAAGCCGGGCTCGCGGGCTCGCAGCACCCCGAGCGTCTCCTCCGCATCCCAGCGCGACGGGCCGCGGGCGATCTGCTGCGCGACCATCGGGCCGTGGAAGGAAACGACCCCCGCCCGCGACAGGAGCGACAGCAGCGCGGTCAGATCACTGCCTCCGAGGATCGCCTTGGGGCTCTGGCGGAGCCGATCCGCCGGGATGCGGGGCAGGAGGTCCAGGCAGCCGTAACCGCCGCGGGCGCCGAAGAGCGCGCTCACCTCCTCGTCCTCGAGCAGCTCGAGAAAGTCCTCCGTCCGCTCCGCGGCCGACCCCGCGGTGTACTCGCTCCGCCGCAGCAGATTCCGGGACCGGCGCGGCACGAGCCCAACGCGGCGGAGCTCCGCTTCGCCGGCTCCGAGCCAGGGGAGCTGCACCGGGCTTGCCGGCGCCAGGATCCCCACCGTGGCGCCGGGAAGGACCGCCCGGGGTTTAACGGCCATGCATCAAAGGAGGTACAGGACGGCCGCCGCGATGGCCAGTGCGACCACCACCACGGCCAGGAACCGCAGCCGCGTTCGCCCGGGTTCCCCCGGGAGCGGTCCGGCGACGTGGAGCCGCGGCGGTTCGGCCGGAGGCCACGGCATCGATTCCTCGCCGGCCGGCTCGCCCGTCCCGGCGGCGTCGGCCGGCATCTCCCTGTCCCCGCCGGCGCCGGCCGGCTCTTCGGATCCCGCGGCCTCCCGGGTCTCAGCGGTCGTCGGGTCCACCCCGGCGGTGGATTCGATGCGGCAGCGGGCCCCGCCGAAGAGCAGTACGTCTCCCGGATGGATCCGCACCCGGGTCGGTACCGGCGCTCCGTTGACCCGGCTCTGGTTGGTGCTCTGCAGATCCTCCAGGTGCAGTTCGAAGTCCCGGAGCACCAGCCGCGCGTGCTTGCGGCTCACGAAGATGTCATCGAGACGGATGGCGCACTCGGGAGAGCGGCCGACGCTCGTTTCGCGGTTCCGGATCTCGTAGCGCACCGGGGGCTCGAGACGCTCTCCGGGAGTCGTGCCCGAACGGACGTTCTCCACGACGAGCGCGTAGAGCCCGGGTGTCGGGCCGGCCCGCTCCGTCACCGTGCGGTTCCGAGCCGCCGGGAGGCGAGGGGGACGAGCAGCGGCCCGTCGTGGGTTACCAGGGTGGCGCCGGGCACGGCCGCCGCGGCCTCGAACGCCTGCGCGGCGCGCGCCCGCTCTCCGAGCGCGTCCAGGGCGAGCGCCCGGTAGTAGAGGACGGTTCCCTCACCGACGCCGGCGCCCGCTCCGGCGCTCACCTCGGCCAGATACCGCACCAGGGCGCGCTCCGGATCTCCCAGGAGGATCCAGCAGATCCCCGCCTCGAGCTGCCGGGTGGCGTCACTCCGCCCTCTCGCGAAGTCCGCCTCCAGCTCGACCAGCCGGCGGTTGCATTTTTCGGCCGACAGGGAAGGAAGCACCGGAGTCTCGGAGAGCACGAGGCGCAGTTGCCGCTCGTTGCCCTCGCGCCGTACGACGAGATCGATCGTCGTGTCCGGCGATTCGCCGGCGACCAGCTCGGCGAGCCCGAGTTCGTCGGACAGGCGGCGGCCCTCGACCTCGCGGAGCTCGTCTCCCGGTTCCACCCCGGCCAGCACCGCCGGACCCGCCGGGTGGACGCTGGTGACCCGGAGACCCGCAGACCCGTTCTCCGCGCCCGAATTCGTGAGCGCCACCGCCGTCATGCCCGTCCACGAACGGCGCCGCGCCGGTGGCGTGAGGAGCCGCTCGGCCGCGGCGCCCGCACTGGCCGGAGCGAAGCGGTCGAAGGGGGCGACATCCGGCGTCCGGGAACCCGCGGCCAGGAACTCGACCTGCGCCGGCCCCGCGCCCGCTTCCGGCAACCGCACCCGCACCCGCGCCTGGACGTCGGGTTCGTCCCCGCCGTCCACCACGAAGTAGTCGTCCCGCGCCTCCAGCACCCGGCGGACCGCGCGGTCCGCGTCGGACATTCCCTCCGGGTCGCTCGGAGCCATGGCGAGCACCGGCAGGACCTCGCACGAAACGGCGGTTCGCGAGCCTCGCGAGACCGTGACGGAACGGGCGCAGCGGCCGGCGGCGTGCCGGATCTCGACCTCGTGATCGCCCGAACACATCGCCGAGAACGAGAGCGGCGTCACCCCGCGCTCCTCGCCGTCGAGCACCACCGTGGCGCCGCTCGGCTCGCTCTCGATCCGCAGTCCTCCGGTGGAAGGCCGGAGCCGCACGAACCGCGGCAGGTAGTCGCGCGCCTCGTCGGCGTGGAACGTGAACCGGGAGGGGGTCCGGCAGGGCGCCTCGAGCGTGATCTCGTTCGCCCCGGTCTCCAGATTGCCGAGCTGCAGGGGCGCCGAGAACTCATCACGGGCGAAGCGCGGCGGAACCAGCGGACGGAGATCTTCCGGAAGACTGCCGCCGGTGACGCCCGCGACGCGGCCTCCGACCCGCACCGTGACCCCGGCGGGAGACGTGATCACGGAAAGGACCGGTCGGCTGCGCACCATCTCGTGCTCGATGGAGATCATCTCGCCCGCCAGCACTTCGCGGCGCGGTTCCGTGTAGACCGAGAACCCCGGGCGCTCCAGCCGGATCGTCACGAGCCCGGCGAACACCGGCCGTCCGGTGAGCGGCGTGGCGCCGACCGGCTCGTCCTCGACGAACACGGTGACTCCGGCCGGCTCGGTGTGGACGGTGAGGTAGGCGAGCAACTCGCTCCGCTGCTCCTCGAAAAGGTCCAGCACCGCGGGAGAGAGACCCGCTACGTCGAGGCGCCACGTCGGATCCGCCAGGATCAGCAGGCGCAGGTCGTCGGAAGCCTGTTCGGGAGACTCGCGGGTCACGTGGGCTCGCGCGCGATACTCGAGCGCGCGCAGGAAGAGTTCGTTCTCGACCTCCGGGAGACGGCCGCTCCGGTCGCGGGCCGCATCCAGCTGGTCGAGGATCGCGGTGAGGGCCAGCACCGCTTCCACCGCCAGATCGGGGTCTACCGTCTGCGGGCGGAGGGTTCGCAGGTCGCCGGCGATGACGACCGGATCCGCGGAGGCCGTCTCCTGCGCCGCGGCCGCGGCGGGGAGAAGCGCCATCAGCACGGGAACCACCGCGAGGACGGCCCGGGTCCGCACAGGTCTCACGCCGCGTTACCGGAGCACCGCCACGGCGCGCGTCGACTCGTCGAGCACGTAGAGCACTCCGTCGGGACCCACGTCGAGCGACACCGGCCGGCGGACGGCTCCTCCCGACCACGCCTCCCCCTCAAGCCTGACAAGAGGATTGAAGTCCCGGTCGAAGACGCCGAGAGTGGGGCCGTCGCGGTCCAGCACGAAGAAGTTGCCCAGGGCATCGAAGGCGACGTCGACGGGTTCCGGGAAACCGGAGTCGCGCGTCAGGTGGAAGATCCGCCGGCCCTCCGCATCGAAAGCCAGGACTCCCTGCCGATCCTCGATCACGATCAGGTGTCCCGCTGGATGCCGCTCGATCCGGTGCACCTCGTTCAGCCGGGGATGCGGCACCCGCCCGAGGTAGAGACCCGACCGCGCGAACCGGAACACGCCCTTCTCCCGGTCGTCCCACACCCAGTAGCCCTCGGGGGTGACGGTGAGGGCGCGAATCCGGCGGAGGCGTTCCGGGCCGTTGTCGAGGCGCAGCGTCACGAGGTTTCCGCCGACGATCAGCGCCTCCTCCGCCGCCACCACCGGGACTGCCGCGCCGCCGCCCGCCGCGCCGTCGTCGGGGTAAGCGAAATCCCGGGGGTCCTCGACGCCGACCGCTGCTTCGAACTCGCCCTCCGGCGTGAACGTCTGCAACTCGTCGGTGTCCCGGTCAAGCACATGGAGGCTGCCTTCCGCGACGCGCACCCGGAGCGGCCGGTCGAGACGCTGCGGCGGCTGGATCGCTCCCGCGAAGCGCCAGGCGGGACCACCCGGCGACTGGTAGCGGGAGACCAGGGTGGCGAACTGGCGGGCTTCTTCCGCGAGCCGCGCGGCCGAAAAGGCCCCACCCGCCGCCTCGGCGCCGTCCGCGGCCTCGTCCCGGATCACCCGCAGCAGGTCGGCGCGGAGTCCGGCGACTTCGCCGAAGGCCGCGTTCGACTCCCCCAACCGCGCCAGGGTGCGCGCGAGCAGCATCCGGGCGCGGAACCGCTCGGCGGTGGAGGCCGGGGCGGAACGCGTCTCGTGGAGCGCCGAGAGCAGGGCCCCCGCCACGGTCCGGTCATCCATGAAGTCGGAGGCGATCCCGGCGATCCCGGTGAGCGCCGCGAACGACCAGCGAGAGCCCGCGGCGCCGCCCACGGTGAGGACGCGCTCGTACTCCGCCAGGGCGTCCTCGGGGCGCGGCGGAAGGCTGCGGATGGCGATCTCGCCGAGCAGCAGGTGCGCCCCCGGAATCGAGTCACCAGCCGGATACGCGCGGAACAGCCGGTCCACCATCTCCTCGGCCGCGGCCGGGTTCCCCTCCACGTCGAAACGGTGCCGCGCGATGCGGAGCGCCGCGTCATCGGCGAGCCGGCTCTCCGGCATGGTCTCCACGATGGCTTCGAAGTCGCGGAGAGCCTGTCCGTAGCGCCCGCCGGCGTAGAACTGCTCCGCGCTCCGGAAACGCCGTTCGGCGGCACGTTCGAGCTGGGCGTCGGCCCCTGTCTGGGCAAAGAGCGGCAGCGCAACCGCAAGCCCGATCAGAGCCGAGAGCCATGCCACACGAGTGGTCATGAAGGGGACCCCGTCAGTTTACTGAACCGGTTGCCGCACGGTTCGGAGGTGCGAGCAGCGGGCGACGAACGCGCTGGCGCAGCCCATATCCCGAAACGACCGGATGGCCGCGCACCCGGAGACGCCGACGTCCCGCAGGTCTGCGAGGTTCTCCGGGGTCAGCCCCCCGACCGCCCATACCGGAATCCTCAGCCGCCGGCAGGTCTCCCGGAAGACGTCCGGCGGCAAGGGGCGCTTTCCCCCCGTCGGCGCGACCGGTCCCAGGATCACGTAGTCGGCCCCGTCCTGCTCAGCCGCGGCCGCCGCGTCCAGCCCGTGCACCGAGCGGCCGATGAGCAGCCGCCCCCGGGGGAACCGGGAGCGGACGGCCGCGACCGGCAGACCGGCTTCCGGCAGGTGCACGCCGGCCACCGGGAACGCGGCGGCGAGCGCCAGCCGGTCGTTCACGAGGACGCGCGCGAGCACCTCCCGGGCCCGGGAGGCAAGCGCATCGAGGAACCGTTCGAACCCCCGGTCCGACACCTCCCGGTCGCGCAACTGGAAGAAGTCCACCCCGAGCGCGCGCAGTTCGAGGAGATGGTCCGCCGAGAGGCCGCGGACGGCGCTGATCGCGCAGGCGACGGGGCGCCCTGGCGAGCCCAGGTCGTGGACGATGGAGCGCCCCGTCCCCGGCGAGTCGTCGATCAGCGCCTCTTCTCGCGGAGCCGGGCCGCCTTCCCCTTGCGCTTGCGGAGGAAATAGAGCTTGGCGCGCCGGACGTGGTGCGACCGGACGACCTCCACCTTCGCCACCAGGGGCGAATGCAGCGGGAAGATCCGCTCGACGGCGACGCCGAACGAGGTCTTGCGGACCGTGATCGTGCGGCGGTTTCCGCCGTGCTTCATCGCGATCAGGATCCCCTCGAAGATCTGGATGCGTTCCCGGTCTCCTTCGCGGATGGTCGCGTGGACCCGGACCGCGTCGCCGGGATGGAGATCCGGGCGGTCCGCTTTCAGGTCGGCGGTCTCGAGTTCCCGAATGACCTCGGCCCCCGACTTGACCCGCGTCGGCTCCGGTTCGACGTCCGCGTCCACCGACACCGCCAGGGCGGTCTCTTCGGGGGCCTCCACGGCCTCTTGCTCACTCACACTCATGACGGTTTCTCCTTCGTACCTGAATTCGGTTTCGAGGCGGCCCTTCCACGTCCGGCAAACGCCGCGAAGAGGTCGGGCCGGCGGTCTCGCGTCACCGCGACCGACTCTTCGAGCCGGAACCGGCGCACCGCCTCGTGGTTCCCCGACAGGAGAACCGGCGGCACTTCCCTGCCCCGGAAGACCGGGGGACGGGTGTACTGGGCATGCTCCAGGAGCCCGGTCGCGAACGACTCCCGGACAACGGATTCGGAATCTCCGACGGCGCCCGGGATCAGCCGGGTCACGGCGTCCACCACGACCATGGCCGGGATCTCTCCCCCGGAAAGGACGTAGTCGCCGACCGACAGCTCCTCGGCGCCGCTGAGCGCGGCGAAGCGCTCGTCCACGCCCTCGTAGCGCCCGGCCACCAGCAGCAACCGCGATTCGCGGGCGAGCTCGGCGACCACGTCCTGGTCGAACTGCCGGCCGCGCGGCGACAGCAGGACGACCCGGGGAGGCTCCGCGTCGAGGGCGCCGATCGCTTCCACGGCCTCGACGAGCGGTTCGACGCGCATCACCATCCCGGGCCCGCCGCCGTAGGGAGCATCGTCGGCCCGCTGGAACCGGCCCTCGGTCCAGTCCGTGAGCGCGTGCGTCTCGATCTGCAGGAGGCCGGCCTGCCGCGCCCGCCGCACGATGCCGTGGTCGAAGACCTCCCGGAACATGCCGGGGAGGAGGCTCAGGATGTCAACGCGCACGCCGGCTCACCCTTCCCCGCGGGCGTTCAGTCCCAGAAGTCCGTCCGGAACGCTGAGAACGACCCGCCCCGCGGTCTCCCCGGTGGGCGGTTCGACAAGGACGCAGAGGGCTTCGACGAAGGGGATGAGGTCCTCGGACCCGTCCGGGCCGCGGAGGACGAGGAGGCTGGGGCCGGCGGTGTCGAGCGTGTCCACGATCTCGCCGAGCGGAGCCCCGTCTTCGGTCTCGGCCCGGCAGCCGACGAGCTGGTCGGAGTAGTAGCGGCCGTCCGGCAACGGCGCGCGTTCCGCCTCGCCGATCCGGACTTCCATCCCCCGGAGCGACTCGGCGGACCCGATGTCGGTGATGCCGTCGAACCGGATCACCGGGCGCCCCTTGTGGATGCGCACCGATTCGAGGCCGCGCCGGGTTCCCGGCTGGTCCGCAGGGCCGACCTCGGCGCTCCCGATCTCGAAGAAACGGCCGGGATCGTCGGTCAGCGGTTCGACGAAGACCTCTCCCCGGCGGCCGAAGGGCCGGACGACCTGCCCGATGACGACATCGGCGGCCGTCGCCGCGGGAGCGCCCGCGGAGAGGTCCGCCGGCGGGTCGCCGCGGTGGCCGGCCGGGTCTACCCGAGTGCCCGGCCCGGGCCGGGATGCCGTTGCGCCAGAAGCCATTGTTCTCTCTGTCTCCTGGTCACGTCTGCCTGGTGGCGGAAGATGATCGCGCGGGCTGTCTCTGGGTCCGGTGTGCTGGGAAGGTGCGGGCGGCGGGCCGCCCGGTTCAGGGGCGCGGTCCGGAGGCCGTCAGCCGGATCCCGGCAGGTCCGGCGGCCACGCCCGGTGGCCGGCCCGCACCTAGGATTCGGCGGTGGCTCCGTCTTCCCCTGATCCGTTCTCTTCGGCTGGGGCCGGCTCGGCGAGCACGTCCTTCAGGAAGCTCTTGACCGTGAGACTCGGCTTCGCACCGTTCCCGAGCCAGTAACGCGCGCGGTCGGCCTTGATGTGCAGCCGGCCTTCCGCGTCGTTGGGCATGCGGGGGTGGTAGTAGCCGAGCGTCTCCACGATCCGGCCGACCCGTCCGTGCACCGAATCGGACACGACCACCCGGAAATGGGCGTCGCGCTTCCGCCCGGTGCGGGCAAGCCTGATGTTCAACACGGAGAGGAGCCTCGATTCTGGAAGAAACCGCCGCCAAACGGCCGGTCCGAAGGCCGGAAGGGTAGGCCGAACCCCCCTTCCAGTCAAGGTCGGGCGGACCCCGGGGGACCGTCTCCTCAAAGACCCAGGTCGCGCAGAATGCCCGCGTTGTCGCGCCATTTCTGGCGCACCTTGACCTGCAGGTCCAGGAAGACCCGGCGCCCGAGCCGCTTTTCGATGCGGCCGCGGGCTTCGCTGCCGATGCGCTTCAGCATCCGGCCGCCGCGGCCGATCACGATGCCCTTCTGGGAGTCCCGATCGAGCAGCAGCGAGGCCGCAATGCGCACGAGGGGCTCGGAATCGTCGTACGCCTCGATCCGCACGGCGGCGGCGTGGGGCACCTCCTGGTGGAGGTGTTCGAGCAGCCGCTCGCGAACGATCTCCGAGGCGAAGAAGGCCTCCGGGAGATCGGTGATCTGGCCGTCGGGATAGAGGGGCGGGCTGAAGGGGAGACGCTCCGCCAGCATCCCGACCAATGAGCGGGGTGTCCGGTCCCCCTCCCCATCTTCGAAACCATGCGGGGCGTTCACGTTCGCGCCGGTGCGGGCCGAGAAAAGCACCACCGGCCCGAGATCCCGCTCGCGGTAGAACGCTTCAAGCTCTTCCAGCCTCGCCCGCGGCGACGCGTCCGTCTTGTTGATCCCGATCACCCGGGGGCCGGAAAACCTCTCCAGCCGGTGCAGCAGGTCGCCGTCGCGCCCGGAGGGCCCCCGCGTTCCGTCCACCACGGCGAGCGCCGCGTCCGCACCTCCGAGACTGTCGGCCACCGCCCGCATCATCGCGCGGCCGAGTCCGGAGCGCGGGCGATGGATCCCGGGGGTGTCGAGGAGGATCAGTTCGAGCCCCGGGCGGCGCGCCACCCCCAGGATGCGCCGCCGGGTGGTCTGCGGTTTCCGGTGCACGGCGGCGAGCCGCTCGCCGACGAGGCGGTTCAGCAGCGTGGACTTGCCGGCGCCCGGAAGCCCCACCAGCGCCACGAAGCCGGCGCGATGTTGCGTGGTGTCGGACGGGTCCGGCTCCGGCGGTCGGGCGGTCAATCAGTCTCCGGCGACCCGCGCGAGGCGGACCCGGTGGATCCGCCGTTCGTCGGCCTCGAGGATTTCGATGCGGAGGCCGTCCTGCTCCACCGCTTCGCCGGGCGCCGGGATCTTCCGGAAGGCGGCGAGCGCGAAGCCGGAGACCGTGTCGAAGGCGGCGCCGTTCAGCGAATCGGGGAGCGTCAACCCGGTCAGCCGCGCCACCTCGTCGAGTTCCGCCACGCCGCGCACCCGGTAGACGCCGTCCGCCTCCTGCACCAGGTCCTCCTCGAACGGCTCGTCGTCCTCGTGGACCTCGCCCACGATCTCTTCCGAGATGTCCCGGAGCGTGACGATTCCGGAGACGCTCGCGTGTTCGTCCACCACCACCGCGAACGTCTGCTTGGAAAGCTTGAACTCCCGGAGCAGGTCGTCCACCCGCTTCGTCTCCGGAACCACCGGGACCTCCCGCAGCAGCGGGGCAAGCTCGCCCCCACTTCCGGGCACCGCGACCAGGTCCACGGCGTCCACCACCCCGACCACCTGGTCGGCGGCGCCGAACACCGGAATCCGGTGGTGCCTGCTCTCGGCGACGAGCCGCTCGACGTCCTGCCGGGACGCCTCGTCCGAGACCGACACCACGCTCGGCCGCGGCGTCATCACCTCGCGAACCAGCATTTCGTCGAGTTCGAGCACCCCGCGCACCATCGCGGCCTCGTCCTCCTCGAGGATCCCCTCTTCTTCGCCGGTCTCCAGGAACGCCTCGACCTCCTCGTCGGAGGCTTCGTCGTCCGGCTCCGAAGGGAGCGGAAAGCCGCGGCGGAGGAGGTTGCGGAGCGGTTCGGCGAGCGGCCGCACGACCCGTTCCCAACGGCCGAACCAGGGAAGGAGCGGCCGCAGCACCTCCTCGGGATCGCGCAGGAGGATGGCGGCCGGAACCACTTCCCGGAGGACGAACCAGGCGGGGACGAAGACGCCGAAGGTCCACAGGAGGCCGGTCGCTCCGAACCCGAGCCGGTCGAGCGCGAAACCGAAGAGCGCGCCGGCGGCCAGGAGCCCGGAACGGGCCGGGATGAGGACCACCAGCGGGTCCGCCAGGCGCTCCCGCAGGGTCCGCGCCTCCTCGACGCTCTCGCCGAGGGCGCGCACCGCGATCGGGCTCGAGGCGAAGAAAGCGATCTCGAAGAGCGCGAACAGGACGACGAGGAGTCCGGCGACCAGGAGGAGGATGGCCCAGAGCATTCAGTTTCTCGCGAGGCCGTGCCGCAGCCTCAGGACGCGCTCGAGCCTCACCATCTCTCCCCGGTCCCGTTCGTGGTCGTAACCGAGGAGATGCAGGTAGCCGTGCACCGCCAGCACGCGAATCTCGTCGCCGAGTTCGACGCCCGCCTCGCGCGCCTGGCGCGCGGCGGTCTCGGCGGAGACCACCAGGTCCCCGAGATAGACGGCCTCGTCCTTGGACAGCAGTTCCGCCGGAACGGGATCCGCGGGAAAGGCGAGCACGTCCGTCGCGCGGTCCTTGTCGCGGTAGCGCCGATTCAGCGCCCGGATGTTCCGGTCCGAGACGATCCGGAGGGTGGCCCCGCGGCGATCGCCCGGCGCCACGTCCGCCGCGATCCGTTCGAGGAAGGCAGCCAGCGCCGGAGGATCCACCGCGAAACGTCGCTGGCGGTTCTGGACGGTGAATCGGGAGCCGGGCGGCTCCGGTTCTCGTGGAGGGTCTCCCGGTTCCGGACGCGGCATCACAACGGCGATTCGCCCGACACGGGTGGCCCGCTCTCCGGTTCGGGTCTGGTGGGCCCGACCGGCGGGACCGGCGGCGCGCTCCCCCGCGGCCGTCTGCCGAAGTCGAACCCCGGATAGGGCAGCCGCTCGTGGTGGATCCCCTGCAGCGTGGAGAGGAAGCTCTCGCGGATCCGGGCCATGTCGCTGAGGGTCAGGTCGCATTCGGCCAGTTGATCGTCGTCGACGATGGCGCCCATGATGCGGTCGATCACCTGCTCGAAGTCGGCGGGAGTCGGGTTCTTCAGGCTGCGGGCGGCGGCCTCGATGCTGTCGGCCATCATGATGATGCCGGCCTCGCGGGTCTGCGGGCGCGGCCCGGCGTAGCGGAAGAGGCTCTCCTCGGCCTCGTCGCCGTTCCGGGCGGCGGCCGCCTTCGCCTTCTCGTAGAAGACCTTGATGATGCGGGTCCCGTGGTGCTGCGGGATCACGTCCACGATGTCCCGGGGGAGGTTCATCCGCTCGGCGGCCTCGATCCCCTCCGTCACGTGCCGCCGGATGATGTCCGCGCTCTTTTCGGGTGGCAGGAGGTCGTGCGGCGTTTCGCCCCGCATGTTCTCGACGAAATACCCGGCGCGGTTCAGCTTGCCGATGTCGTGGTAGAGCGCGGCGGTGGCGCAGAAGGTGGAGTTCGCCCCGATCGCGTCGGCGGCGGACTCGGAGAGCATCCCCACGGTCACGCTGTGCTGGTAGGTGCCCGGCGCGCTGAGCGCCAGTTGGCGCAACACCGGGTTGTCGCGCTGCGACAGCTCCATGAGCCGCATGTCGCTCGTGCGCTCGAAGACCCACTCCAGAACGGGAAGGAGCAGGATCACGAGCGGCCCGGCCAGCAGGCCGCCGGCGAAGGCGCTGACCGCCCCGAGGGCCAGCCGGCTCGGGCCCCCGAAGTCCCCGGTCACGAGTTCCATCGCCACCACCAGGGCGGCGCCCAGCAGGCCGACGAAGGTCCCGACCCGCAGCAGTTGCGAGCGGCGCTCGGCGATCCGGTAGATGAAGATGGCGCCGTACCCCGTGAGCAGGGCGAAGAGCGCCAGCTTCAGGTTTCCGGTCATCAGGGCGAGCGTCGCGGCGAAGAGTCCCTGGGTGACCACCGCCGACTGCTGCGTCTCGAGCATCACGACCAGCAGGGCGAGCGCCGCGAAGGGAACCCCCCAGAGATAGACCGTGGGATCGGAGAAGGGCTCGCTCACGAACTGGGCGGCGGCGCCGCGTCCCACGAACCCGAGGATGCGGGTCAGGGTCAGGCCGAGAACGATGAGGAAGCCGCACAGGGCGAAGGCCTGCCGCCCCCAGCTCTCGTCCCGGCGCGCCGGCACCAGCAGCACCCCGAGCAGCACCGCGATGGCGCCGGCGAAGCCGAGAGCGCCGACCCCGGCCCACCCCGAGGCTCCCACCCGCGGGGTCCGCATCCGCTCCATCTGGCGGCGGGCGAGTTCCGTCACCTCGTCGCCGGCGCGCACCAGGGTGCGGCCGCGCCGCACCTGGATGACGACCGGATCCACCGACAGCTCCGCTTCGGTACGGAGGTGGGTGGTCTCCACCGTGTTGGCCTCCAGCGTCGGGCGCATGAACTGCGCCGCGAGTCCGGCGAGCGTCCGCCGGCGCGTCCGGTTCAGCTCCGAGAGCGCCAGGATCTGCTGCTCGGCCGCCCGCTCGGCCTCGCCCACCGACAGCACGTTGGTGAAGTCCGCCAGCGGAACCGTCTCTCCGGTCCGCGGATCGCGGCGCAGGACGGAGCGGCCGAGCGCGGCCACGGCGCCCTTCTCGGCGAGGATGTCGCGCGCCAGCACGCTGGCCACGGTGTCCGCGAGGTTCTGTTCGATCTCCTCGGCGAACTCCGATTCCACCAGCAGCCCGAGCTGCGCCGCGGTCACGCCGATGCCGAGCATGCCGGCGAAGGTCTCGGCGAAATCGGGTTCCCCGACGATGTCGGACTCGACGGCCGCCCGCCCGAAATCGAATCCACGGGCGATCCGGGAGCGGACCTCGTCCCGCGCCTGGGAATCGAAGTCGTAGACCTCCGGCACCTGCTCCACCGCCTCGCGCCGCCGCGCTTCGGTGGTGGCGGCGTCCTCGTAGGTGAAGTCCTCGGTCGCGCGCACCGTCCGGGGGGCAATCTCGCCGACCTCGTAGAGCGGCGTCCGGAGCCCGAGTCCCGGCCAGATGAGCATCGCGAGGGCGACCGCGAGGAGCGCGGTCACGACATGGGTGCGGGCGAACAGGCGGTCGCGCTGCTGGAGCAGGAACGTGCGCAGCGAGAAGTTCGCCAGGCCTGCCTTCATCTTCGGGCCTTCATCTTCGGGTCCCTCGTCGCCTAGCGCGGCTCCGCGAAGACCGCCGGGGCGTCGAACTCGCGGGCGCGCCGGGCCCCTTTCCGGGCCTGCTCGCTCCTCGCGTACGCGCGGACGATCGCCTGCACGAGCCGGTGGCGCACGACGTCGCTCTCTTCGAGCCGCACGAGGCCGACTCCGTCGAGGTCTCCGATCACGCCGAGGGACTCGACGAGCCCGCTGACCCGGCCCGGCGGCAGGTCGTTCTGGGTGATGTCCCCGGTCACCACGGCGCGCGTCCCGTTGCCCATGCGGGTCAGGAACATCTTCATCTGTTCCGAGGTCGTGTTCTGCGCCTCGTCCAGGATGATGAAGGCGTCGTTGAGGGTCCGTCCCCGCATGAAGGCGATGGGCGCAATCTCGATCACCCCGCGTTCCCGGAGCCGCTGCGCCTTTTCGGCGTCCATCATGTCGTGAAGCGCGTCGTAGAGGGGACGCAGGTACGGATCCACCTTGTCGATCAGGTCCCCGGGAAGGAAGCCGAGCTTCTCGCCCGCTTCCACGGCGGGCCGGGTGAGCACGATGCGCCGGACCTGCTGGTTCCGGAGCGCCTCCACGGCCACCGCCATCGCGAGCCAGGTCTTGCCGGTCCCGGCCGGGCCGACGCCGAGCACGAGCTCCTTGGCGCGGAGCGCCCGGATGTACTCCAGTTGGCGGAGACTCCGCGGCCGCACCAGCTTCCCCGGGGAGGGGGTGACGACCGTCTCCACGAAGTACTCGCGGAGCGAGGCGCCCGGATCCTGGCCGAGGATGCGGATGGCGGCCCGCAGGTCGGAGATCCGGTAGCGCTGGCCGAAGTCGCGGCGGAGCTCCGCAAGTCCCTCGAGCGCGGTGCCGAGCAGGGCGATCCGGTCCTCCGGTCCGTCCGCGAGCAGGACGTCGCCCCGGCTCGCGAGCGTGAGACCGAGGTCGTGTTCGAGCGAGCGGAGGTTGCGGTCGCGAATGCCGAAGAAGGAGAGGCCTCCCTCGCCGGGGATGGGAATTCGGGTCATGGACTGCGTTCGGGCGGGAACGGCGGAGGAGGCTCCTTCGGGCGCCTCGGCCTCGGAGACAGAGGTATCCGGCGAACCGGCGGAATTCTCGGAGAGCGATCCGGCTGCGAGCGGACCCCTGGGTCGACTCAGCACGGAATACGGCGAAGGCCGGGGCGGGAAACGTGGTCCGCCACGCGCTTCATGGGCGAAGTCACGCTAACACCGGGGGTCGGGCGGATCAAGTGAGAGGAGCGCCGGCCTCCGGCCGGCATCGCGGCTTGAGGGGGCCGCGAAACAGCGCAGCGCCCCGATCGGCGTCCAGCGCGTCAGTCCTCCTGACCCCCGGTCCGGTTCGCCAGCGCCACCCCCACCTCGTCGAGCTGCGACGAGTCCACCCCCGCCGGCGAGCCGGTCATCAGGTCGGTGGCCGAGGTGGTCTTCGGGAACGCGATCACGTCCCGCAGGCTGGCGCTGCCCGACGCCAGCATGGCGATCCGGTCGAAACCGAGCGCGATGCCGCCGTGCGGCGGGGTCCCGTATTCCAGAGCCTCGAGGAAGAACCCGAAACGCTCGGCGGCCTCGGCCGGCGGGATCTCCAGCGCCTCGAAGACCCGCTGCTGCATGGCGCGGTTGTGGATCCGAATGCTGCCCCCACCCAGTTCGTGGCCGTTCGCAATCACGTCGTAGGCGAGCGAGCGCACGCTGAGCGGATCGGTCGCGAGCCGGTCCACATCCTCGGGGTGCGGACTCGTGAACGGGTGGTGGACCGAGGTGAGCCGTCCCTCGGCCTCCGAGTGGTCGAAGAGCGGGAACTCGGTCACCCAGGCCATGGCGAACTGTTCGGGTGATGTCCAACCCTCGCTCGCCCCGAGCTGCCGCCGGAGCGCCCCGAGAGCCGCGCACGCGGTCTTCGCCTCGCCGGCGACCATCAGCAGCAGATCCGAGGGACCCCCGCCCGCCGCCTCCAGCAGGGCCCGCAGACGGTCGGCGCCCAGCGTCTTCAGCAGCGGAGAGCGGACCTCGCCGTCCGGGAAGGCCGCCCACAGGAGGCCGCCGGCGCCGGCTGCGACGGCCGCCGCCTGCAAGCCGTCGAGGCGCTTCCGGGAAAAGCCCGCGCACCCGGGCGCCGCGATTCCCCGGAGCGAGCCGCCGGCCGCGAGCACCCGGTCCAGGAGCGGGTGCCCGGTTCCCCGCGCCAAATCAGTGAGATCGCGGATCTCGGCGCCGTACCGGAGATCGGGACGGTCCACCCCGTAGCGGTCCATCGCCTCCCGGTAGGTGAGACGGGGTAACGGCGGCCGGACCTCGATCCCCACCGCTCCGAGGGCCCGGCGGAAGAGCCCCTCGGTGACCTCGATGACCTGGTCCGGATCGGCGAACGACATCTCGACGTCCACCTGGGTGAACTCCGGTTGCCGGTCGGCCCGCAGGTCCTCGTCGCGGAAGCAGCGAACGATCTGGTAGTAGCGGTCCGTCCCGCCGATCATGAGCAACTGCTTGAAGAGCTGCGGCGACTGCGGGAGGGCGTAGAAGCGGCCGCGATGGACCCGGGACGGCACCAGGTAATCCCGCGCTCCCTCCGGGGTGGACCGCGTCAGGAAGGGCGTTTCGACTTCGAGGAAGCCGTGGCCGTCCAGGTGACCGCGGATCTCGGCGGCCAGGCGGCCGCGGATCCGCAGGTTGCGCTGCAGCCGGGGGTTCCTCAGGTCCAGGTAGCGGTAGCGGAGGCGCAGTTCCTCCGCCACGCCCCCGGAATCCGTCGGGGCGAAGGGCGGCGTCCGGGCTTCGCTCAGGATGTGGATGCGCTCCGCCTCGACCTCGATGCTGCCGGTGTCGATGGCGGGGTTGACGGTCGCCGCCTCCCGCGCGAGCACTCCGCCCTCGACGGCGATGACCCACCACGTCCCCAGGCGCTTCGCCACCGCCGCCGGTCCCGACCCGGGGCGCACCACGATCTGCGTCGCGCCCCGATAGTCGCGCAGGTCGAGGAAGAGCAGCCCTCCCAGGTCCCGGATGCGTTCCACCCAGCCCATGAGCACAACGCTGCCGCCCGCGTCCTCGAGGCCGAGCGCCCCGCAGTGGTGGGTGGGACGGGTGGGAACGCTCACGGCGCGGGCTCCGGCGTTTCGGCGCTCCGCTCAGCAAGGTACTGATCCTTCAGCTCCACGTAGCGCGCCGCGGAATCGGCGAGGTGGGCGATCTCCGCATCGGTCAGCGGGCGCGCGACCCGCCCCGGCACCCCGCGCACCAGGACGCGCGGCGGAACCTGCAGGCCGGGCGGCACCACCGCCCCCGCCGCCACCATGGCTTCCTCGCCCACCGAAACGCCGTCGAGCACGACGGATCCCATGCCGATGAGGCTGCGCCGTCCCAGATGGCACCCGTGGAGGATCGCCTGGTGGCCGACGGTCACCTCCTGCTCCACCGTGGTGGACTCGGCCCCGGCGTTCACGTGCACCACCACGCCGTCCTGCAGGTTGGAGCGGGCGCCGACCCGGATGAAGTTCACATCACCGCGGAGCACGGCGGAGAACCAGATCGACACGTCCTCACCGAGCACCACGTCCCCGATCACCCGGGCGCCGGGGGCGACGAACGCGGTCCTGGGAACGACCGGAGCGTGGCCGCCAAACGGATAGAGCATGGGGAATCGAGGGGAAGAGCCGGCGCCTTCGAGAGCGATGCCGAGCCGGCGCGAGGGCTGATCCGCCACCCGGACACCGCCGCCCGCAACACCCGCCCGGCCGGACGGCGCCGGGGGAACACACCGCTTTCGGACGCCCGGCCGCAGCGCCGAACGCGTCAGGACGCCAGGAGCGGCGCGCAGGGTACCACGCGCCGGTGGCCGGCCTCCGGCATCGCTACAATGCGGCACGGCCCTTGCGCGCCGCCGTTCCCAGCGTGGCAGCCCCAGATTCTCCAGACACCCCGTTCCTCCGCCGTGTACTGGATGACCTGCGGACGGCGTTCGCTCCTTCCGGACCGGAAATCAGTCCGATCTCCGGGAAGCCGGTAGATCATCTGGACGCCCAGGCCGGGCGTCGCGGGTTCGCCTCGGCCATGACCGCTCACAGCGGCATCCTGGCGCTGATCCTGTTCGGGGTCTTCGCGGCGGACGAGATCGAGGAATCCGGATTCGATCTGCCGGGCCTCGTCTTCATGGTCCAGCCGGGCCCGGGCGGCGGTGGCGGCGGCGGCGGTGACGAGACCGAGGCGGAACCCCTCGAGGTGCAGACGGTGGCCACCCAGAACCTCCCCGAGCCGGAGGAACTGGTCCTGCAGGATCCCGAGGACGTGGCTGAAGAAATTTTGGAGGACGCCGTCAACGCTCCCTTCGCGCCGGATCCCGAAGCGCTGGCCGGACTGATCCGCGACGCCTCGGACCTGCTGACCTACCGGGGTCCCGGCCGCAACAGCGGCGCGGGAACCGGTTCCGGAGGCGGGCTCGGTGAGGGAGATGGCGACGGCGTCGGAGAAGGGACCGGTGGCGGGTTCGGCGGGGGCGCCTACCGGATCGGCAGCGGCGTCGATCCGCCCCAGCTTCGCCGGCGGGTCACTCCCGAATACACCGATGACGCCCTCGCGCGGAAGATCGAGGGCATCGTGATCCTCGAAGTCGTCATCCTGAAGAGCGGCCGCGTCGGGCCGGCCCGCGTGATCCGCAGCCTCGACGCCGGACTCGACGCCAAGGCCATCGCCGCGGTCCGGGAGTGGACCTTCCAGCCCGGCCGCTACCGCGGCCAGGCGGTGGACGTCCTCGCCGAGATCGAAGTCGAGTTCCGACTGCTCTAGCGCCCCGGCGCGTACGGCTTGGAACGCCGGTCTCCAGACCGGCACCGCGGCGCTCCGCGCCGCGCCCGTCGTGACCCCACGTGCCCTCACGACGCGTACCGCTTGGAACGCCGGTCTCCAGACCGGCACCGCGGCGCTCCGCGCCGCGCCCGTCGTGACCCCCCGTGCTCTCACGACGCGTACCGCTTGCAACGCCGGTCTCCGCCCGGCATCGCTCCCCGGAGGCGAGCAAAACGCGCCCACCCTCACCCTGACCCAAAAACCCCGCTGGTACCCTCCGCCCCGTGACCGACCGCCCCCGCCGCTACTGGCTCATGAAGAGCGAGCCCTACGCCTACAGCCTCGACGACCTCGAACGCGACGGCTGGACCCACTGGGACGGCGTCCGCAACTTCAAGGCGCGGAACTACATGAAGGAGATGGAGATCGGGGACGGCGTCCTCTTCTACCACTCGAACGCGAAGCCGCCCGGCATCGCCGGCGTGGCCCGGGTCTGTCGCCTCGCCTACCCCGACTTCACCCAGTTCGACCCGAAGTCCAAGTACCACGACCCCCGCGCCACCGAGGAGAAACCGTGGTGGTACATGGTGGACATCGAGTTCGTGGCCCGCTTCCCCGAGGAGATCGGCCTCCCGGTCCTGCGCACCCTGCCCGAACTCGCCGGCATGTCGCTGCTGAAGCGGGGACAGCGCCTCTCCGTCCAGCGGGTGACGCCCGAGGAGTGGGCGTTCATCCTGGAATTCGGGGGCGTCGGCGACGTTTCGCTCTAGCGCGTTTGCCTACGTAACCCTCCGAAGTTCCGGTCCCAGCCACTTGGTGCGAGCCGATCGGTGTGGTCCCGTCACAGTCATCGGAGTGATTGATCCGTGAAAGATGCTCAAAAGCCCGACCACATAAGCCTCACAACCCTCCTGGGTCGCCTTCGCGAGGGGCGCTACGTGATCCCCGACTTTCAGCGCGAGTTCGAGTGGAAACCCTGGGACATCCGAGAACTCATGCGGTCCATCTTTCTTGATTACTACATCGGTAGCCTGTTGCTCTGGAAGGGCGGATCCGCAACCTTCGAGGCACTCGCGTGTGAGCCGCTCTACGGGTTCAAGGGAAACGGCGATGCTTCCCACATCGTACTGGACGGCCAGCAACGATTGACCGCGATGTACTACGCTTTCGTGGCACCAGACGAAGTTGCACCGAGCCGACAGAATCGCTTTCTCTTCTTCATCCGCGTAGATCGATTCATGGAAGAGGTGTACGACGAGGCGTTCGACTACGACTGGACTCGACGAGGGACAAAACTGCTAGCAGACAGAACAGCCCAGTTCGATGCTCACATGTTCCCGCTCGCCGTGGTCGGGACAGGGGGCTGGGAACTGCCAAACTGGGTTCAAGACTACGAAAAACACTGGCTCTCGAAAGAAACCAAGGCGAGAGAATCTGATGACTTAATCGAGGCCGAAAGAGCGCGCCGACACGCCGAGAACGCACGGACTTTCGGGGAACACCTAAAGGGAATCACGGAGGAGTACCAGATTGCCTATATCGAGCTCGACCGCGATCTCGAACTCGACAAGGTCTGCGACATCTTCACGCAGATCAATAGCCGTGGAATCCGACTCGACGTCTTTGACTTAATCAACGCTCTACTCAAGCCAAAGGGCCTTCAGCTAAAGCGCCGTTGGCGCGAAGCCGCCCCGAAGCTTGAGTTCGTCGAGACCGAGCGAATGAATGTGTACATCCTTCAAGTGATGTCCATCCTGTGCCAAGCCTACTGCTCACCAAAATACCTCTACTATCTACTACCGGGCCAAGAGAAGAAGGTTCGCGAACCCGATGGCTCCCTTCGGAAGGAGATCCTGGTCCCGGACATCGCAGACTTCGACCGACGGTGGCATGAGGCAGTCGATTCACTCGCGCGCGCCATCAGTCTACTCAAACATCCTCAGGAGTTTGGAGCTATCTCCTCTCGCTATTTGCCATACATTTCGATTCTTCCAGCCTTTGCATCGGCGCAGGCTGCGGCTCGAGCGCTACCCCCGAACCGACAATTGGACGCGCAGCGCAAGATTCGGCATTGGTATTGGGCAAGTGTCTTTACGAATCGGTACTCTGGGTCTGTCGAGTCGACCAGTGCTCGGGACTTTCTAGCCCTGAAGAATTGGTTCGATAGTGATTCTGCACAGCCGTCCCTTATCACAGAATTTCGGACACGTTTTTCGAGCCTAGACTTGCGGCGTGAGACAAAGCGTGGGACATCTGTGTACAACGGAATCTTCAACCTCCTCGTCCTGAGTGGCGCCAGAGATTGGATGGCCGGCACAGTCCCTCAGTATGGAGAGCTCGATGACCACCATATTGTCCCTAAGGATTGGGGGAAGAATCACAAACTCGATACATCGATAGACACGATCCTGAATCGTACGCCCCTCTCAGCTCGCACAAACCGAAGGGTCATCAACGACCGTCTGCCAAACGAGTACCTGCCCGAACTGATTGGTGAGAACGGCGAGCTGACGGTTCGCGCAACGCTCGAGTCGCACTTCGTCTCCCCAGCCTCCTTAGACATCCTCTTGCGGGATCCCTTCACCCCGTCTGATTTCGAAGATTTCCTCACCGAACGTCAACGGACGCTGCGGGAGGCGATCGAGGACTTGTTGGTGAAAGAGCGTCTGGATCTCTCACCGCAACTTCGGGAGCTGGACGCCCAAGTCGAGTTGGTTGAGCTGGCGCTGCGGAACCTAGTCTGCGAGGGCCTCGACGGCGATGTGGGCCACTTACCCCCACACGTACGCCAGAAGGTGGACGACAGGATCGAGGGGGCACTGAAGAAGAGTCCGGGACTCGATGCGAACGAGATGGGGACACTCCGGCGCAAGCTCGAGTATGCCGATCTCCGCGAGATTCAGGACACGCTCACAAGTAAGGCGCTCAGCACGCGGTTCCACTCACGGTTTCCGAACAAGGAGTTGCTCGTCAAGCGCTTCGACCAGCTCGCGGAACTGCGTAACGGTATTCGTCACAGCCGCACGGTGGACGAGGTGGCACGGAAAGACGGTGAGGCTGCCTTGCTTTGGTTCCGTGGGTTGCTCGGGGAGTGACCGCTGTCAGCGACGACAAGCCGCGTCCTGATGCTGTGACCACGGGGAAACCTGCGTCGCCGCTAACTGGTCTTAGGCTACTGCCGACCGAGCCGCACTGTACTCGTCCGAGTCGGCGGACTGGCGTCCCCCCGGTACACTCGCCGCCCGTTTCGACGGAGGTCTCCATGTTCCACCGCATCGCCATTTTCGCTCTGCTCACCGCCCTCGCGGCGCCGGCCGCCGCCCAGGAAGTCGGCGCCTGGGACGGCCGCATCCAGGAGGCGGTGTCCCGCTTCGAAGCGGAGACGGTCGCCTTCCGGGAACACATCCATGAGTTCCCCGAACTCGGGAACCGCGAGTTCGAGACGGCGCGGATGGTGGCCGAACATCTCCGCGAGCTCGGCTTCGACGAGGTGCGCGAGGGGATCGCGCACACCGGCGTCGTCGGGGTGCTGAAGGGCGGGAAGCCCGGAGCGGTCGTGGCGGTACGCGCCGACATGGATGCGCTGCCGGTCACCGAAGACACCGATCTCCCCTTCGCATCCAGGGTGCGCACCACCTACAACGACCAGGAGGTCGGCGTGATGCACGCCTGCGGCCACGACGTCCACACCGCGGTCCAGTACGGCGTGGCCTCCGTGCTCGCCGGAATGCGCGAGGACATCCCCGGCACGATCCTGTTCATCTTCCAGCCCGCCGAGGAGGGACCGCCGCCGGGCGAAGACGGCGGCGCGGAAATGATGGTCGCGGAGGGCGTCTTCGACGATCCGCGGCCCCAGGCGATCTTCGGCCTCCACACGCTTTCCGGACTGCCGCTCGGAGTGATCGGATACACGCCGGGACCGGCGCTCGCCGCGGTGGACCACTTCAAGGCGACCATCACTGGTGTCCAGACCCACGGGGCGCAGCCGCAGGCGGGCGTGGACCCCGTCGTCATGGCCTCCCAGGCCATCCTCTCGCTCCAGACCATCGCGTCCCGGAACGTGCATCCCCTCCAGCCGGTGGTGGTGACGGTCGGCATGGTCCACGGGGGCCAGCGCTTCAACATCATTCCCGAGTCGGTAGCCATCGAGGGGACGGTCCGCACCTACGATCCGGATGTCCGGGACCTCGTGGAAGCGCGCATGGCCGAGGTGCTGGACGGAATCACGACCTCCGGCGGCGGCTCCTATTCGCTCAACTACGATCGCGGCACCCCGGCCACCATCAACGACCGCGAGCTCACCGCCGAAATGATCGGCACGGTGCGGGAACTCGTCGGGGTGGAGAACACGCAGGAACTCGACCCGACGATGGGCGGCGAGGACTTCGCCTACTTCGCGAACGAGGTGCCCGGCTTCTTCTACCGGCTGGGCGTCCACCGCGAGGGAACTACGACGGGGCCGCACCACTCCCCGTTCTTCCGCGCCGACAACGCCTCGGTGGCCATCGGCATGCGGGTGATGTCCAACCTGCTGGTGGACTACCTCCTCCGCAACGCGGGCTAGGCTCGGAGCGCCGGCCTCCGGCCGGCATCGCTGCGCAACGCGCAGCGAAACACGCTCCGCCGACTGGCGCCGAGCGCGCGAGACCCGCTCCCCTACCCCGCCTCCCCCACCACCCGCACCCGCACCCGCCGCGCGTCGCCCGGCAGGTAGGCCAGCGGCAGGTCCTCGCGCTCGACGATCTCCAACCCGCCGGGATCCGCCCCGGCGGCCACCGCCCGCGCTTCGGCTTCTCCGGCGGCAAGCCGAAAGGCCTCGTCCCGCCCCACGTCGTGGAAGACCTTGTCCACCTCCCCGCCGATCCGCGCGATCGCGGCGCCCACCGCGTTCGCGACCCCCGCGTGAGGCACGTTGACGGTTTCGGAAATCCCCTCCAGCCCGGACGGAACCAGGAAAGCGCCGCCTCCGACCGCAAGTAGCGGACACTCCCTGGCGTCCGGCTTCATCCGGTCCACCGCCTCGGCGATGCGGTCCCTCACCACCTCGGTGAAGCGGCCCACGCTCGCGCGCGAGAGCCCGGCGGTCCGCGAGGCGTCCCCGATCGCGGCCCAGCCGGCGGCGACGCCGAAATCGGTCGCCGTCGGGACACTCCCCCCGAAGACGAGCCCCTCCTCCGCGAGCCGGAACCCGACGCTCTGCGGGCCCACGGCGCCGCCGTCCCCGGACACCAGGCTCCCTCCCCCGAGCGCGATGGACAGCAGGTCCGGCATCCGGAAGAGCGTGCGAACCCCGCCGACCTCCACCTCGCGCGGCGCCTCCCGGGGGAACCCCGCCCGGAGATAGCCCACGTCGGTCGTGGTCCCCCCGACGTCCACGACCACGCCCTCCGACGCGCCGGACAAGAACGCCGCCCCCGTCATGCTGTTCGTGGGCCCGGAGGAAAGGCTCAGCACCGGGAAGTCGGCCGCCGCGCCTGCGCTCGCGATCGTCCCGTCGTTCCGGGCGATGAAGAGGGGCGCGTCCGTCCCGACAGCGGCCGCGGCCTCGGCGAACGCCCTGGTGACGCGGGCCGCGAGCGGCCGCAGCGCGGCGTTCAGCAGTCCCGCGCTCTCCCGCCCGAGGAGACCGATCCTCCCGAGCCGGCGGGACTCGGTGATCGAGGCGTCCGGATGGACATCCTGCAGGATCTCCGCGGCGCGCGCCTCTGCGCTCCCGTCGAGCGGAGCGAACACGGCGCTGAGGGCGACCTCATCGAAACCGGACTTCCGCATCTCCCGTCCCGCCACCGCGACCGCCTTCTCGTCGAGTGGCACGATGGGGCGCCCGTCGCACTCGTGGCCTCCCGCGACCATGAAGACCGGTCCGCGCACGATGCCGGCGAGCCGCTCGGGCCAGTCGCAGAACGGCGGCAGGGACGCGCTCGCCGGGAGCCCCACCCGGAGCGCCGCCACCCGGGCGAGTCCCGTCCCGGTGAGCACCGCGTTCGTGAAGTGCGTCGTCCCGATGACCACCCGGGCAACGCCGGAGACCGCATCACGATCCCCCAGCACACCCTGAAGCGCCGCCACCACTCCGGACGTCACGTCCTCCGTGGTCCGGGCCTTCACCTCGGCGAGCACCTCTCCGCCACGCATCAGGACCGCGTCGGTGTGGGTGCCGCCGACGTCCACGCCGACGCGGCCGGCCGGCATCTCAGTCACTTCCGGGGCTCACGGGGCTATGCACCTCGGTAGGATCGGTCCGCTGACCGCATCGAAGACGGCTCCGCCGCCCAGGAGAGACGACTTGACGCCGAACGACACCACCGACCTCACCGTATCCCGCATCATCAAGGCGCCTCCGGCCGCGATCTGGGCGGCATGGAAGGATCCGGAGTTGTTGGCGCGGTGGTGGGCGCCGGCGCCGGTGGTCACGATCGTCAAGAAGCACGAATTCTGCCCCGGCGGCGCCTTCGACACGGTGATGCGTCTCGAGGACGGCACGGAGTTCGGGGGCGAAGGGTGTTTTCTGGAAGTCGTGGAGAACCGGCGCATCGTGTTCACGGACGCCCTCCGCGGCGGTTGGCGTCCCAACGAGGAGTCGTTCTTCACCGCGGTCATCACCCTGGAGGAACACCCCGAGGGCACGAAGTACACCGCCGTCGCGCTTCACAAGAACGCCGAGGACCGCCGGAAACACGCGGACATGGGTTTCGTGGACGGCTGGGGGAAATGCATCGAGCAACTCGCCCGTCTGGCGGAGCGGATCGAAGGAGCAAGCGGCGGGGCCGGCTGACCCACGGTCACCTGGAGGGGGCCCGCGGGCGGCTCCGCATCACTACCAATTCTCGGCGTTTCAAAACGACGCCGCTCCGAATAGGATGCGGGGCGCAAACGGCGACGTTGGCGGAAGGAGACGCGCGGTGGACGGGCACTCGGGCAACGGTGGACAACATCCCGGTCGAACCGAGCGGCCGGGCTCCCCGTCGCCCTCAGTCGCCCGCGAGGGGCGCGACGGTCTCCGGATGTCGCCCGACTTCATGCGGGAACTCGCCGGGGAGGCCGCGGAGATTCTGGTCCGGCGCATCGAGGGGCTGCATTCCCAGGACGCCTGGGACGGAGACTTTCGCGAGGCGCTGGAGGATTCGCTCCTGGAAGATCCTCCCGAGGACGGGCAACCCGCGGGAGACGTCCTCCGGCGAGCCGAGCGGGAAGTGCTCCGGTTCGCAACGCGCCTCGACCACCCGCGCTGTTTCGCCTTCGTTCCCTCCTCCCCGACCTGGCCCGGGGTGCTCGCGGACTTTCTCGCCGCGGGATACAACATCAACGCCATCAACTGGCTGGTGGCGAGCGGCCCCAGCCAGGTGGAGCTCGTCGTCCTGGAGTGGTTTCGGCGCTGGCTCGGATATCCCGAGGGCGCCAGCGGCATCTTCGCCAGCGGCGGGTCCTCCGCCACGCTGAACGCCTTCATTGCGGCTCGCGAGGGCGCCGGGAATCCGGAGCGCCCCGTCGTCTATCTGAGCGATCAGACGCACGGCGCGATCGCCCGGGCGGCGCGGGTCGTGGGCGTGGACTCCGAACGCATCCGCGTACTCCCGAGCCGCGGACTTCAGGGTCTGGATGTGGAGGCGCTCCGGGCGGCGATCCGGAAGGACCGTGCCGCGGGGCTGGATCCGATCGTGATCTCCGCCAACGCGGGATCCGCCAGCACCGGCGCCGTGGACCCGCTCGCCGAGTTGGCCGATACCGCCGCCGCCGAGAAACTCTGGCTCCACGTGGACGCCGCCTACGGGGGCTTCGCGATGCTGACGGAGGACGGAAAGCGCCTGCTGCGGGGCATCGAGCGGGCGGACTCGGTGGCGCTGGACCCGCACAAGTGGTTCTTCCAGGGCTATGAGGCCGGCTGCCTCCTCGTGAAGGACATCCGCACCCTCGAGAACGCCTTTGCCGTCCGGCCGGACGTCCTGCAGGACACCGTCTGGGGCGCCAACCACCCGAACCTCGTGGACCGCAACCTGCAGACGAGCCGCGCTTTCCGCGCCCTGAAGGTCTGGATGTCGGTTCAGACGTTCGGCATGGCTGCCTTCCGCAACGCCGTGCAGCAGGGGATCGATCTGGCCGCCCAGGGCCAGGACTTCGTCGAGGCGAGTCCCGACCTCGAGATGATCAGCCCCGCGCAGCTCGGCATCCTGTGTTTCCGGGCCAACCCCTCCGAAACGCTCGGCGCGGCGGCGCTGGAGCGGGTGAACCGGAAGGTGCTCGCGCGCGTCTTCTGGGAAGAGCCCGCGCTCGTTTCCTCGACGCTCGTCCGGGGGGCCTTCACGCTGCGGCTCTGCATCCTGAATCACACGACGACCTGGGACGACGTCCGGGAAACCCTGGAGGCCATCGCGAAGTTCGGCCGGGAAGCCGCGGATGAGCTGGCGGCCGATCCCGCAGGCGGCTAGACGGAACCCGGTTCCGCGGCGCCACCTCCAGCGGCCCAGCGCATCGCCGCGAAACCCACCGCCCCGAAGACGCCGAACGCGGCGATCTGGGTGTACATGGTCCCGTCGAAGCTGAGACCCACGAGCGTTCCCAGCGGCACCGCGACGAATACCGCCAGCGACGACACCACCGACGATCCCACGCCCGCGAGGTGGCCGAGCGGCTCCATGGCCAGCGCGTTGAGGTTGGCGAAGAGGAGCCCGAAGGCGAAGAAGATGGCAAGAAGGTAGACGGTGAACAGCCACAGCGGCGGGAGTCCCGCGAAGACGAAGGTGAGCATCCACATGGGGATCGAGATCAGCACCGTGGAGGCAGCCGCCCCCATCGAGAGCCGGCGCATCCCGTGCTTCATCACCAGGCGGCCGTTCACGAGCGAGGCCCCTCCGACGGCAAGCGCGAGTCCACCGAAGAAGACCGGAAAGAGCGCGCCGGTCGTGTAGGCCTCCTGGAAGATCTGCTGGGCGGAACTCAGGTAGGCGATGAACGGCGCGAACACGAAGCCGCTGGCGAGCGTGAACCCGAGCGCCGAACGGATCCCGAGGACTTCGAGAACGCCTCTTCCGATGGCGCGGGGAGCGAAAGACCGCCGGCGCGCCGCGGGAAGGGTCTCCGGCTGGCGTAGCGCGAACCACGCGAAGGCGATCGCGGCGATGGCGAGGAACGTCGTAAAGATCGCGCGCCAGCTCGCCACCCAGAGGATCGCCTGCCCAAGCGCCGGCGCGATCGTGGGAATGAAGATGAACACCGCCAGCACGAACGACATGAGACGGGCCATCCGGCGCCCCTCGTACTGGTCGCGCACGAGAGCCAGCGTCACGACGCGCGGTCCCGCCGCTCCCACGCCCTGCAGGACCCGGCCCGCGATCATCACCTCGAACGTGGGAGCGAGGATGCTCATCAGGCACCCGGTCATGAACAGGACCAGGCCGGCGTGGATCGCGGGCCGGCGTCCGACCCGGTCCGAGAGCGGGCCGAAGACGAGCTGGCCCAGGCCGAGCCCGACGAAGAGCGCCGTGATGACGAACTGGACGTCGTTGCGGCGAGCCACACCGAGGTCCTCGCCGATCACGGGCAGCGCCGGAAGCATCGTGTCGATCGCGAGCGCCACGAGCGACATGAGGAGGGCGGCGAGCGGGACGAACTCGCCGACCCGGAGGGCCGGCTTCACGGCGCCGCCGGATGCGGCGCTGGTGGGCGCCGGAGTCCCGGCGGGGCCGCTCACGGGAACAGCGGCCTGAAGTCGAGATCGAAGCCGAAGGCGCGGGGTCCCACCAGTTCGAGCCCTGCCTCGGTCTGGAGGGCCTTGGGGGACTCGAGCGCGATCACCCGGACCCGCTGCCCGTAGGCGATGACTTCGGTGCCGAGTGCCTCGCCCGTCGACGAGTCCACCACGGTGAGGATGTCCGGCGTCATTCCGGCCGGCTCGCCGTCCCGGAAGGCCACGGCGAACTCGTTCTGGAAGTGGAGCTTCATCGTGGACCCGCGGTCGGCTCCCAGTCCCGCGATGGTGGCCACCCCCCGGAGGAAGCCGCGGGTGGTGCGCCGTTCCATGTCGGACACCTTGCCGGTGAAGAGCAGCAGGCCCCCCTCCGAGGCGAGGACCGCGTCCACGGGATCGTCGCCCCGTTCCCGGGCGCGGCGGACGGCGGCGCCGATCCGGGTGGCCCGGGTGACCGAGCCCAGGATCGCGTGGTCCTTGATCTCCCGGCCGGTCCGCGGAGCCTTCGCGGTGGCGGCGATGGAGCCGACCTCGGTCACCGCCACCCGTCCGAGCCGCTCCTGCCACTGCCAGCTCGCGGCGCGCTCCACGATCACGACGTTGTCCCGGATGTCGGCGAGGCAGAAGGGGTAGTTCCGGAGCCCGGCGATCGCGAAGGTGGTCATCTGGGCCTCCGGAAACGCCCGGCCCATGCAGTCGGCGTCCACCACCGGGAGGCCGGTGCGGGCCGCGACCTGGAAGCTCTGGAGCGAGTTCGACCCGCCGATCTCGAGCGACATGACCGCGGCGAAGGGCCGGCCGAGACGCTCCGCGAGCACCTGGACCGGGCGGGCGGCGACGTCGGGGTCGGGGAGCCGCTCCTCACCCACCAGCGGCGCCCCCATGGTCGAGACCACCGCCACCACGTCGTCGTCGGCGAGCGATTCGGCGGGGATCACGACCGGCCGGAACCCGCGTGCGGCCTCCGCCCGCAGGTTCAGCAGCGAGTGGTAGGGGTTCCCCCCGCCCCCTGCCCCGAGGATCCAGGCGCCGGCGGCGAGGTCCTCGATCTCGGTGGCCGTAAGTTCGCGGGCGCCGGGCGTCATGCGGCGGGCGATGCTAGCGGATCGGATCGGTTCGGCCGTCCACCCGGATCCCTCCATTCGTCGTGGTAGCACCACCGGCTTGGAACGCCGACCTCCGGTCGGCACGCGGCCCGCAGGACCGCCGCAGACCCCTCGTAAGTCGTTGTTATTGCGGGCGAGTATACACGATCCCCGAAAACGGGGGTCACGTCTGGGGCCACTTCCTCAACGGCCCGGCAGTCCCGAATCCGAACGGGCAAGGGCGGGAAGTTCGAGCACTCTCGAGCGCACCGGCCGACGGGATCCGGGACCGCGAGCCGCACCGGGTGGAGCAGCGGCGGGAACATACAACACCTTCGGACCGCTGCCCGGTGCGCCGCCTCTGGACCACGACCGCCGCCGTGACGCGGACGAACGGGCCCTTCTCGACGATCACGGCGGTCGGCGGATCGGGAGACGGCGCGCCACCGACCCGCATCGCCGTCTCGCCGGGAGTCTCCGGCCCGAGGCGCGATCCTGGCCCGGCTCCGGCGAGGAAAGCACGGCTGCGGGGCCACTCCGGAGCCGTTCTGCCACGCAACTAGAGCCACCCCCCCTTTTGCTAGTGCTTTTGCGCATCGCCGTGGGCGCGATCCC
>JAJDVI010000067.1 GCA_022826195.1 Acidobacteriota bacterium | reverse complement strand
GCACCCTCACCGGCGCCGCACCCGGCGGAGATCAGAACAAAACTCACAAACGTAGTGCCAAGCTGTCGGCACCCGTTCTTCCAACAGGCTACCTGTCAACGACTTACAGATCCCGATACGTCCAAAGTGGCGAAGTCGGGTCCAGACCGGCACCGCGGCGCTCCGCGCCGCGCACGGCGTAACTCCACTCACCCTCACGGCGCCACGGCTCGGAGCGCCGGCCTCCGGCCGCCATCGCTCCCCCCAGGGGAGTCCCAAACGCGCTACGGCAGGTTCACCTGCCAGGACACCCCGAAGCGGTCCACCACCCACGCAAAACGGCGGCTGAAGCCGTAGTTGTCGAGCGGCATCAGGTACTGGCCGCCCTCGGCGAGGGCGGTGCTGAGCTCCGCGACCTCCTCTTCGCTCTCGCAGGTGACAAAGAGAGAGATGGAAGGCGTGAACGTGAAGTCGTGCTTGACGTAGCTGTCACTCACCATCACCGGCTGGCCGCGGAGCGAAAAGGAGGCGACGAAGATGGAGCCCTCGGGGCCGGGGCCGTCCGGGCCGTGACGCTGGACGTTCAGGATCTCGCTGTCCGGGATGACCTTGACGTAGAAGTTCATGGCCTCGTCGGCCTGGCCCTCGAACATGAGGAAGGGGGTGACGCTGGCGGGCATGGGTTGTCCTCCGGGGTGGGGATTGCGGACTGAGTCGGTGCGGTGGCGGGGCCGTTACGGCTGAGGTTTCTCCTCCTGGATCTGGATCAGGTTGCCGCACGTATCGTCGAACACCGCGGTAATGACGGGCCCGAGGTCCGTCGGCGGCTGAACGAATCGCACACCCTTGGCGGTGAGGCGTTCGTGTTCGGCTGCGACGTCGTCGACCGCGAAGGAGGTATACGGGATGCCGTCCTTCACCAGCGCCTCCTTGAACGGACGGGCCGCGGGATGCTCATCGGGTTCGAGCACCAACTCCGTCCCCTCTGGAGCTTCCGGCGATACAACAGTGATCCAGGCGTGACGTCCCAGCGGGATGTTGTGCTTCACCTGGAAGCCAAGCGTTTCCGTGTAGAAGCGAAGCGCCTTTTCCTGGTCGTCCACCAGGACGCCGGCAAGGTGAATTCTCATTCTTTCAATTCCCTCTCATCTGTTGAAATCGGCCAACGCTCCCCGATGGCCTTCAGCGGGCCGCCCTCGAACCAGTGGAGCTTCCACCGCCCCTCGCGCCTCGTGCGAATCAGCCCGGCGGCCTCCAGGACGTCCAGGTGTTGGGTGATCGCCTGGCGTGAGGAATTGATGCCGTGCTTCATGATCAGGCGTGAGCAGAGTTCGAACAGCGACTGACCCGATCGATCGACGAGCTCATCCAGAATGGCTCGCCGGGTCGGGTCGGCGATCGCGCGGTACACGTCCACAAGGCCAGTCTAAGACGGGTGTCCCTTGCATGTCCGGGGTCATTATATGCAAGCGGATGCTTGCATGTCAACGTTCCCGGCAGCTGGACCCGCCGTAGGGGATCCCTAGAACTCCACCCCTACCGCGTTCGACAGGAACTCGACGAACGGCGCCCCTCGCCGGGCGATCCCGCCAAACCAGTCGAGCAGGTCGTCCCGCAGCGCCTCTTCCTCGGAGAAGCTGGTAAGCGCCACGAAGTCCTTGCGCTTCAGGTCCTCGACCAGGGGGTGATCGGCTTCGTAGCCCCGCGGCGGCCGCTTCAGCGACTCGCCCTCGAGCTCGAAGGTCTCGGTGAACGCCCGGGCCTTCGTGATCCGGGTCCAGTTCTCCTGCCCTTCATCGATCGCTTCACGGATCTTCGTCACGGTCGGATTGTCCGGCCGCCAGACGCCGCAGGCAGCGAAACACATCCCGGGTTCGAGATGGAGGTAGAAGCCCGGAGCGTGCGCGTCCTTGCCGGCGGCGTGCCGGAAATGGGCGCCGACATTCGTCTTGTAGGGCGTCTTGTCCCGCGAGAACCGGGTGTCCCGGTAGATCCGGAAGAGGGAGCCGCCGTTCGCGCGGGGATCTGCCACGAAGTGGGGGCTGATCTCCGCGAGCGGCGCCGCGAAATCCGCGATGAACCCGAGCATCGGATCGCGCACGTCGGTGACGTAGCGGCCCTTGTTGGCCGCGAACCACTCGCGGTCGTTGTTGTCCCGCAGGTCTCGCAGAAAATCGAAAAGCGCGACGGTAATGGGCTCGGTCGTCATGTACTTGGCTCCCCCGGTCGGTGGGCGCGGAACGGTAACGCACAGATGCGGGCGTTCACGGCTTCCGGTGACACCGCGATAGCCTCTGCCGCCCGAGACCGATGCCGGACGATGCCTCCCCCGTGACTCGTCCGGGCTTGATCCGCCGCGCGGAGATCCGGGTTCCCACGCCTGACTTCGACGCCGACATGCGGTTCTTCATCGACGCGCTCGGATTCCGCCTCGACCGGATCTGGCCCGCCGACGCGCCGGCCTTCGCGGCGCTCTCCGGACACGGGACGGCGATCCTCCTCGAGTGGAGCGCCAGCCCCGCTCCGGTGGCGCTACGGCTCTACGTGGACGATCCGGACGCGTTCGCGGACGGAGGGACCGAACTGACGACCCCCGGTGGCCACCGCATCACGGTGGAGGATGCCGACCCGCCGCTCGTCATACCGGAGGCGGCCCACCGTTTCGTGGTGCGGCGGCTCGCGGACAGCGATTCGTGGGTCATCGGCCGCGCCGGCATGCACTACCGGGACCTCCTGCCGCAGCGGCTCGGCGGCGCCATCATCGCGTCGCACATCAGGATCGCCGACGCGGGTCCCGTGGACGACATGGTCCACTACCACACGGTCGGCTTCCAGCTCATCTTCTGCCACCGCGGCTGGGTGCGGCTCGTGTACGAGGACCAGGGACCGCCATTCGTGCTAGGCGCCGGCGACTGCGTGATCCAGCCCCCCGAGATCCGCCACCGGGTGCTCGAGTCGTCGGCGGGATTCGAGGTGATCGAGATCGGCGTGCCCGCGGAACACCTCACCACCATCGATCACGAGATGGAACTGCCGACCCCGCACTTCCGGCCCGGCCGGGAGTTCCAGGGCACGCAGTTCGTGCTGCACCGCGAGGCGGAAGCGACCTGGCAGCCGTGGCGGATCCCGGGGTTCGAGGCGAGGGAAACCGGAATCGGGGAGGCCACCAAGGGCATCGCGGGTGTTCAGGTGGCGCGGCGCGTTCAGGGAGTTGCCGTCCCCGCGGCCCTGCACGACGGCGACATCCTGTTCGGATTCGTGCGGGAGGGGTCGATGTCACTAGAGGTTGACGGGCATCCCCGCCGCGATGTCGCTGCCGGCGACGCCTTCGTGCTACCGCCTCACGTCAGCGTGGGAATCCAAGACCCGTCCGATGACCTTGAAATGCTGGAAGTGGTGCTGCCGGCGAAGTTTGAGACCACGGTCAGCTAAGCGCACCCGGGGCGAGTGGCGAAGCGCTCTCCACGGCCCTCCGGGCCGCTGTGCCGGCTGAAGCCGGCGTTCCAAGCCCTTGCGTCATCTGTCACCACACCCCGGGGATGAGGGCGCGGCGCTCCGGCGGGTAGTTCGGGAAGTTCTGGCGGTACCAGCGGTGGTTGGCGACCGCCCGGGGCGCCAGATTGGCGAACGTCAACACGGCGAAGGAGAGACCCGCGAGCGACCAGGTGGCGATGGCCCAGCCCGTCCACTCCACGATCTCGCCGAGATAGTTGGGACAGGAGACGTACTGGAAGGCTCCGCCGTGAGGGACGCCATATTTTGTCGTTCTGTGTCTTCGCAGGTGGAACAGGATGTTGTCCGAGTGGATGTTCAGGATCAATCCGCCGACAAATATCGTCGCTCCGAGCACGAATCGCGGGTCGCTCAGCCACGAATCGCCGTACTCCACGAGTTCGGAAACGAGCCTGGCGTTGATGTAGGCGTTCACCAGGTTGAATGCGAGACCCGACATAACGACAACAAGTGGCATGTTCGCGGCCGAGCGCGCGCGGAACGGGTAGATGAAGGTCCGATGCACGTAGTGGACCTGCCACATCGTCAGGAACACGAGCGGCACAACGCTCGCGGCCGCTGCCCCCTGCAGGTAAACGGACAGGAAGAAGAGGACCGCGGGCCATTCCATGACGACCCACCCCACCTTGCTGGAGATATCGGGGCCCCAGCCGGAGCCCGCGTAGTGTCGTCCGTAGGGCGCCGTGCGGCGGAACAGGGACCCAAACGTCACCGCGGCGAGGCCGAGCATCCCCCAGACCAGCAGGCGGTGGAATTCGAACTCCGTCATCGCAATCGGCCGGTTGGCCGTTCTCCCCGAGCCAACGATACGCGTCGCGCACCGAATCCGCGACCGACGCGAAGAGGCGTGGCGCGGTTTCGACCGCCTCGCGGCGGTCGATGCCGGCCGGAGGCCGGCGCTCCGAGCGCTCCGACCTCAGTAGGTCACTTTGTCGGGGCGGCCGTCCCACTCGACGAACGCCGCGTGCGCCTCTTCTCCCAGCACCCGGCTCATCGGGACCCGGCGCGCCCGCGGGGGCAACAGGATCTCGGAGTAGAAGGAATCGTCGCTGAAGCCGATTCGGTGTGCGTCTTCCTTGCGGTTCGCGTAGTAGATCCGGTCCAGCCGCGCCCAGTAGATCGCGGCGAGGCACATCGGGCACGGCTCGCCCGAGGCGTAGATCTCGCAACCCTCCAGCGAGAAATCCCCGAGCCTCGCGCACGCCGCGCGGATCGCGTTCACCTCCGCGTGCGCGGTCGGGTCGTTCTCGGAGAGCACCGTGTTGTGCGCCTCGCCGACGACCTCGCCTTCCTTCACGACCACCGCACCGAAGGGGAACCCCTTGTTGGTCCGGATCGCCCGGAGCGAGAGCGCGATGGCCCGCCGCATCGCCTCCTCATGGTCCAAATGTCGTGTCTGTCTTTCTTTCGTCATTGGATCGCATAGGGTAGCGCCGGGGGAACACCGGGGCGGGCGCGCACGCGACAAAAGGAGGACCGCGATGCTGGAGCGATTCGAGCGCTATCCGCTGACCTTCGGCCCGACGCCCATCGAGCGGCTGGACCGGCTGTCCGCCCACCTCGGCGGCGCAGTGCAGATCTACGCGAAGCGGGAGGACTGCAACTCGGGCCTCGCTTTCGGGGGCAACAAGCTGCGGAAGCTCGAGTACATCGTCCCCGATGCCATCGCGTCCGGCGCCGACACAGTGGTCACCATCGGCGGGATCCAGTCGAACCACACCCGCCAGGTCGCGGCCGCCGCCGCCAGACTCGGCATGAAGTGCCGCCTGGTCCACGAACACTGGGCGCCCTTCGAGGATCCCGTCTACGACCGGGTCGGCAACGTCCTGCTGAGCCGGCTGATGGGCGCGGAGATCGAAATCGTCGACGCAGGATTCGATATCGGCATCCGCGAGAGCTGGGAACGGGCCATCGAGGACGTGAAGGCGCGCGGCGGAAAGCCCTACCCCATCCCCGCCGGCGCCTCGGTCCACAAGTACGGCGGGCTCGGTTTCGTCGGATTCGCGGAGGAGGTCCGCGCGCAGGAGGAAGAACTCGGGTTCCGGTTCGACGACATCGTCGTCTGCACGGTCACGGGGTCCACCCATGCGGGGATGCTCGTCGGTTTCGCGAAGGACGGCCGCGCCGGCCGGGTGATTGGCATCGACGCCTCCGCGACGCTCGAGCGTACCCGCGCCCAGGTGATGAACATCGCCCGCAACACGGCGGACCTCGTGGAGTTGGGGCGCGAGATCACCGATGACGACCTCGTCCTGATGGGCGGCTATGCCCATCCCGCCTACGGCGTGCCGTCGGACGAGACGAACGAGACCATCCGCCTCGTGGCCCGGCTGGAAGGCATGATGACGGACCCGGTCTACGAGGGGAAGTCCATGCAGGGGCTTATCGACCTGGTCCGGAAGGGTTACTTCGCCGCCGGTTCCCGCATCCTCTACGCCCACCTCGGCGGGGTGCCCGCCATCAACGCCTACAGCAGCATCTACGGAGGCGGCTGAGCTACCCAAAGGAGAACTCCATGTCCAACGAGCGCATCGGCTCCTATCTCGAGGTCGCACCCGGCGTCGACATCTACTACGAAGACGTCGGTGAAGGTGTCCCGCTGGTCCTCATTCCGGGATGGACGTTCACGACCAGAGTCTTCGACCACCAGTTCGCGGCGTTCTCCGGCTCGCACCGGGTGATCTCGTTCGACCCCCGCAGCCACGGGCGCTCGACGGTGACCACCGACGGCAACAACTACGCCACCCAGGCCGCGGACCTGGCGAAGCTCCTCGAACACCTGGAGGTCGAGAATCCCGTCCTGGTGGGCTGGTCCACGGGATCCATGACCGCCTGGCATTACATCCGCAGCCAGGGGACGGCAGGGATTCGCGGACTCGTCGCGATCGACATGCCGCCGCTGGGGATGAGCGAGGACCCGAGCGACTGGGTCGAGGGCTCGATCCCGGAACTCCGCGGGTTCTTCCAGGCCATTCAGACGCCGGCGGGCCAGCGCGGCGTCATCACCTGGTACGCCGACAACGTGATGATCGAGGGCGAGATGTCCCCGGAGGTCACGAAGTGGATCGTCGAGCAGTCGCTCGCCACGCCGCCGCTCATGGCCGCCCATCTGCTTGCCGACGCCTCGTTCGGCGACTACCTCGAGGAGGCGAAGCAGGTGGACGCGGAGATCCCGTCGCTGTTCGTGGTCGCCGAGCACTGGTCGGAGACCGCGAAGGCATTCCTCGCGAAACACTGCCCGAAGTCACGGGTCGAGGTCTTCGGCGGTCACGCGATGTTCTGGGAGTACCCGGAGCGGTTCAACGACCTGCTCGCGGAGTTCGTGGCCGCAACCTGATCCCGGGCGGCTGCGGGCCGCTATTCCCCGCCCCGCGCCTCCGAGGTGATCAGCTCCACGATCTCCTGACTCGTGATGGCGCCCACGAACCGCTTCGTCTCTCGGTCCAGCACGGGCAGCACGGTCAGGGACGCTTCGGTCATCTGCTGCAGGGCGTCCTCCACGGCCTCGTCGGACCAGGTGTTCGGGGTATTGACCCGGGTGACGTTGCCGAGCGGAGTCTCGGCCCACGACTGCTTGGGCAGATAACGGACGCGTCCCGAGGGCGGGACTCCCGGAAACTCATAGGTCGGGCCATATCGTCAGCGCGAGTTGCGCCAAGTGTTCGCTCCGCTCGAGGATCTCTGGCTCCGCCCAAGAACTTCGGTTGCGGAACCACTTGTTCAGAAAAAGGCCGGAGTGCTCGGTGAATTTGGCATTCTTCTCTTCAAAGCTAGCGTTTCCCGCCGAGATGTTCAGCCTGTCCGACAGCAGAGTCAGATTCCCGAGGGTGTGAATCAGCCGATTGCGGCGATTCGCGTGCCTCTCCTCGGACGTACGCTTCACAAAAGGTTCGTCGACGAACGGCCATGCCTCGTTCCACGAAACCGGAAGCACGTGTTCTATCCAAAGGCTGTCCGGAATAGCCACCTTCTCGGCTAGGGCCGATCTGCTTGCTATTTCCAATTCCCAGAGTATGTCCTTCAGCCTCGTTCGTTGAGTGCCAAAGTACACGGGCTGGGTAGCGATTCCTTGGCATAACTCGTCGTTCGTTGGATACCGGATGCTCGCTCCTGTATGTGACGAAAAGTACGACTTCATGTTCGCCACTGACGGCTTGTCTTTCGCGAAGACCTGTGCAAGAGACTGGAATACTTTGTTGAGGTTCTTCATTGTGAGCCCCGACAGCCAACGCCTTACGATGTATGCGTATAGCAACCGACCTACCTGATGTCGCTCTTCGGCTGAAACAGAATCATGCATGAGCTGCATCGCCACTGGGTATGCCGTCGTGATCTGCCACGCTGAGAACTTCCTGCCGAGCCAAACAAGTGTCTGATCGGATTCCCTCCGCCCCTCTAGGGTCTCGTAGAGCGGCGCGTAGTGTCGTAACACGCGTAGTTCATCCTCTACGCTCGCGAACCGCGGTCGGCCCTTAGGTACTGCGAACTGCCGATACTCTGCATAGAGTTCCCGCATTGAAATCGCGTGTCCTGTCTCCGCCGCGAGGGAATGAGCAAGGAAGTGATCAATCCTGGGCCTGCGCGGCCGTGCTGATGGCGCAGGCTCCCTCCACCAGTAGGCATCGAACGGATCCCAAAGCTCACGATACAGATCATCGATCGATGATCGCTCCCGTTCGGCGCGGTGGAAGATGTTGTTTCGAACTAGGTCCATCGCGAGGAGGGGCTCCCCTTTGGAGTTCAACGTTTCGAAAATCACCTGCGCGTCGTCGTCCTCGCCAAGGACTATGACGACCAGTTTCATTCTCGCCAGTAGGCCTGACAAGAGCGCCTCGAGTCGGGGTGCGATGGCCTCTTGCGTGTCGGTTTCGTCGGTTACCGCAAGTTGTTCCTCATCATCGAGCGGTCCGTATTGCGCGAAGGTTGTGATTCGCTTGTGAAACTCATCGTATGCACGCAGGGCTCGGGCCTGGGTGTTTTTTGGCACGCGGTTGCCCCAATAGTACGGCCGGTACTTTGCCCGGACAGACGAGTAGGAACCGTTCACGATGTCTTGGAACAGAACGCGGTCCGATGGGGTTGGGGTTAGTTTGAATCGCGTCAATGGGTCTCTGTCCTTGCTCTTGAGGCTGTTGAACAGGTAGTCCTGTACGTGTTCGACGACATCCGAGCAGCCGTGCTCACGCGCGACCTCACGGAGGGCCGCCAAGAAGAGTTGGAAGGTAGTCAGCCTTTGCTGGCCGTCAATCACCTGAACCTTGGGTGTGATCCCGATTTGAGCCGCAGCGCCAACAGGTGACAAGATCAATGCACCCATATAGTGCTGGAATCTATTGTCGTCATCCAAGACTTCACGTGCTTTGGCCTTGAGGTCGTCCCAGAATGGAACAAGTTGCTTGTCAGTCCATTGGTACTTGCGTTGATAGAGCGGCACCATGAACCGGCGCGCCTCTTTCAAGATCACTTCAATGGGATGATCATCAGTGTCCATGAGCGGATCGTACCTCTGGGGGCACTGCAGACAACAATCAGCGAGGAATTGCTCGTCACCGTATGAATGGGAACAGCCTAGGACAGCTGGCGTGAAGGGGTTGGTTCCCCACCGAGAATCGGGCGAACAAAGGCGCGCGTCGACTGGTGCTATTGTCTAGGCCTGAGGACAACAATCAACGGCTTGGTGGCAACATAGCGAGCGGTCGTCGTCGCGGCGGCCCAGGCGACAGGACTCAAGGCTTCTCAAGATCGGGGCGACGCGGCGTTCTCGGCCAACTACCCGAGGGAACCGGGTCGCGCGTAGCTACTTTCACAACAAGAGGAACGGCTTCACACACCGTCACTAGGTCTTGGGCGGCATCCTGCCGACCGGCCGCGGCCGCTATTCCCCGCCCCGCGCCTCCGAGGTAATCAGCTCCACGATCTCCTGACTCGTGATGGCGCCCACGAACCGCTTCGTCTCGCGGTCCAGCACGGGCAGCACGGTCAGGGACGCTTCAGTCATCTGCTGCAGGGCGTCCTCCACGGGCTCGTCCGACCAGGTGTTCGGCGTGTTGACGCGGGTCACGTTGCCGAGGGGAGTCTCCGCCCACGACTGCTTGGGCAGGTAACGAAGCATTCCCAGGGACACGATCCCCACCAGCTTCCCGTCTTCCGCGACCACGTAGCCCTGCTGGTGGGGGACCACCCAGTTCTCGACGAAGGTCCGCACCGGGACCGAGGGGCCGGGATGGGATCGCGCCGGATCGATGACGTCCCCGACGGTCACGTTGTCGAGGGCGAAGCGGAGGAGTGACGGCGGCAGTTCGGCGGCCGTGACCGAGGGTTCGGCCGTTTCGGCGCCCTGCACGGCGCGCCCGATGATGGGCGGCATCAGCAGGATGTAACCCAGCATGATGAGGACGAGCAGCGAGAAGAGATCGGCTCCGATCAGTCCGGTCTCGCGCAGAACGAGGAGGAGGGCGATTTCGGCGACCCCCTTGGCCATCAGGCCGGCGCCGGCCACCAGGGGCCGCTCGATGCGGGCGACCGCGGCCCCGAGCGCGGCGCCGCCGAACTTCCCCGCCGCGGGGATGGCGATCAGGGCCGCGATCGTCCACGGGGCGAGCGCCGTGAAGGACGTGCTCAGGTAGAGCCCCGCCGAACTGAAGAAGAGCGGGACGAAGAGTCCGTCAGCGGCGCTGCGCATCCCCGGGACGAGTTCCCGCCGCACCTGATGCGGCAGCCGGGACACGGCCGCGCCGAACAGCAGAGCGCCGAGGGAGCCGTGGAGTCCGATCTCCTCGGCGCCGACCACGACCAGGAAGAGGAGGCCCAGGATGACCCCGAACGAGAGCTGGGGAACGCGGAGCAGCCGCCGGAACAGGACGATCAGCGGCGGCAGGACCCGGCTCGCGAACAGCCAGGTCATCACCACGAAGCCGGCGATCTGACCCACCAGGGTGAGGATGCCGGCGGGCGTCGGATGGGCCGCGTGCTCGCCTACCGAGAAACCCACCACCAGCAGCACCAGCAGTTCGGCCATGAGCGCCATGGTGAACATCTCGATGCCGATGGGGGTCCGCAGCTTCCCCTCGTCGATCAGCACCTTGGCGAGGACGCCGAGGCTGGTGAGCGACAGGACGCCGGCCACCGCGAGCGAGCCGGCGAACCCGAGGCCCAGTCCGAAGTCGAAGCCGATGTTGAAGGTGACCACCAGCGCCGCCAGCAGGGAGACGACCACGGACACCACCGCGGCCACCGAGCACCGGCTGCGGAGGGCCGCCAGGAAACCCGAGATGTCGAGTTCGTCCAGCCCGATGAGGAAGAAGAACAGGAAGATCCCCACGCCCAGCAGCACGTGGACCTCGCCGGATGGGTCCACGACGCCGGTGACCGGGCCGAGCACGATTCCCGCCGCGGTGTAGGCGACGATGGCGTTCAGCCGGAAGCGCCGCAGGACCCCTTCGAGCAGCTTGCTGAAGACGATCAGCAGGCCGGCGGAAAGGAGGGCCTCGTAGATCACTCCCCGGGCCCGTTCACCTCTTCTGGCGGAGGCGCCAGTCCGCCGGCCGCTTCACCGGCGGGCGGCTGGGGCGCAGCTCGATCCGGCTGGCGAGCGCCTGGCTGCGCTGCAGCACGACCTGAAGCACCGCCTCCGCCACATCCTCCGGTGAGAGCTTCCACTCCGTGCCGTCGTCCGCGGAACGGCCCGCGAAACCGCTCGCCGTGCTGCCGGGCATGACGGTCGAGACCCGGACGCCCGCTTCCCGGAGATCCAGCATCATCGCCTCGCTGAGGCCGACGAGCCCGAACTTGGAGGCGTTGTAGGCGGCGCCGCCCTTGAAGGGGTGCCGCCCCGCGAGGCTGCCGATGTTGATGACGGTCGCGCCGGAGGGCGCATCGTTCTCGGCGGCCTCCGCAGCTTCGAGAAGGAGCGGCAGCACGGCCTTCGTCACCCGGAAGACGCCCGTCAGGTTCGTCTCCACGACCCGCCGGAAGTCCTCCAGCGAGAGTTCGGGGGTCGGGTGGTAGATCCCGAGCCCGGCGTTGTTCACGAGGACGTCGAGGCGGCCGCATTGGTTGCGCACGAAGCCGGCGAGCGCGGCGACGCTCGCGTCGTCGGTGACGTCGCACGCCGCGCCGTGGGCGGGGGCGCCGGTGGGCGATTCCGCGGCGAGCTGAGCGGCGGTCTCTTCCGCCGCCTGGCGGTTCGTCCCGGTCAGCACCACCTGGATCCCCGCGTCGAGGAGGAAGGCGGCGACGGCGCGGCCGATGCCGCGGGTGCCGCCGGTGACGAGGGCGACCTGGCCGGTCAGGGGCTGGGAGTCGGGCATGGAGCCGATGGAGTCAGTGTATGGGGACTCTCCCTGTTTCAGCCCGCCCGCGTCCCGTTGGGGACCGGTCGTTCCGGGATCGCGAGCGCCGGCGGGATCCCGTCGGAATACCCGAGGTCGAAGAGCATCGCCTCCGAGAGGATTCCGGCCATCTTGCGGGGCGCCAGGTTGACGACGAAGAGGGCTTGCGAGCCTTCGATCTCCTTCGGGTTTTCTCGCTCCTGTTTCATCCCGACGACCACGGTCCGGGGCGCAAAGCCGAGATCGACCTTCAGGCGAACGAGCTTTCGCGAGTTCGGGATGTCGGAGACCTCCAGGATGGTTCCGACGCGAATGTCGATTCGGGTGAGGTGGTCGAACGGGATCTGTTCCTTGGGAGGGGCGATGGTGGGCATGACGTGGGATTGTGGTGGGTGAGGTCACGACGGGCGCGGCGCGGAGCGCCGCGGTGGCGCGCTGGATTCCCGCGAAACAAGCCCGCGGGTCTGCCTAAACGGTGGGGGCCCGGTGAGGGGG
>JAJDVI010000024.1 GCA_022826195.1 Acidobacteriota bacterium | reverse complement strand
ACGGCGGGGTCGGCGCCGTTCCCCTGGGGAACAGTATAGCACGGTAAGTCATTGACAAACCAGCGTGTTACGGGAACATCATGGCACTTCTCGGAACCCCTCGGAACCGACGAAATGCAGACCTCCGGTCGGCACGCGCGGTGGTCCGCACCGCGCACATCGTGGACCCCAGCCGCCCTGACGACGCGAACGACTTCCGATATCGACCGGAGCTCCACGTCATCGACCGGAGCCCCGGCCCGCCGACCCCTGATATCGACTTTCAAGATTATAAAAACTTAGGCAACAAAGTGGCATTCCCTCTAAGTTCTCTCAAGTTGGCTTAAAATGCCACCGGAACGAAAACCCCACCCTGCTCTTCAACATTACAAAAAGTTAAGCATCTGAAGATCGCAGAAACTCGAAATCTTTCAAGTTCAATAAACCAATCATGCCGCGATTTCCCCGCTGGAACGAAATCCCGGAAGCCCTCGACCTGCCTGAATTCTGGCAACTGTTCGGTGATCAGGAACACGAACAGCTCGACTTCAAGAAGAGCGTCTCCACCGACGTGGCGAACACCATCGCGGCAATGGCAATGACGCACGGAGGCCTCCTGATCCACGGAGTAACGGACGACCGGACCATCGTCGGCTGCCCCCTGTCGCAACGCACGCGGGAACAGATCACCCGGCGCGCGGCCGAATGCGATGTCGAGGTCCAAGTCCGGAGCCTGCGCGTGGGAGACCGGGAACTCACGATCACCGCCGTACCACAAGTATCCGACCGCATCGTGACCACCCCCCAGGGTCGCCTGCTCCGCCGCCGTGGAAGTCAGTCCGTCCCCCTTCGTGGCGAAGCGATGGCCCGGTTCGTCACGGCTCGCGGAAGCCGTGCCGGGGAAGACGAAGCCGTAAGTGTCGCGGAGGCCAACCACTTCGACCTCGATTCGGTGAACGCGGCGCTCGCCCACGACGGGCGCCCTGGGGTCAAGCGCGAGCGGATACTCCGGGCGCTTGCCGACCTCGGTGTGGCCCGCCCCGCCCCGCCCGGTCCCCCGGTCGTCCTTCGAGCCGCGGTCGTCCTGTTCGCCGCCGACCCCCGCGCCTTCCTCCGGGGTGCCGCCGTCCAGTTGGTGAGGCGTCTCGGCGTCGGCCCTGGCCCGGGGCCCACTACAGAGCGGACGGAAATCGCCGGCCCACTGGTTCCGACCGTCGAACGCTGTCTCCGGTTCGTCGAACAGCACACTCGCACGGTCGAGGCGGTTGTCGGGCTGAAGCGCGAGCGGCTTCCCGAGTATCCACCCGAGGCGCTTCGGGAAGCGCTTACCAACGCGCTCGCGCACCGCGACTACCAACTGCTGAATGCCACGGTGGATGTAACCGTATGGGACGACCGTGTCGAAATCAGAAGCCCGGGCTCCTTGCCGGGCCACGTCACCGCGGAAAACATCCGCACTGAGCACTACAGCCGGAACCCGCGTGTCATGCGCGTCCTGAAGACCCTTGGCGTGGTCGAGGAATACGGAGAGGGGGTCTCCCGGATGTTCGAGGCCATGGACCGCCGACTCATGGACCCGCCACGCATCGAAGCGACCCCGGAATCGGTGACCGTGACGCTGAGCAACCGACAGGCGGTCCCGATCTCCGACCAGCTCTGGCTGCGGGATTTCCAGGGTCAGGATCTGACGAACCACGAACGGCACGCCCTGGTCGTCGCGCGCCGAGACGGTGCGGTGACACCGCGCGTCCTCCGTCGCCTGTTCCTCGGGGCGCGCGTGGACTCGATCATCGCGGGCGCGGTCCGGAAAGGACTGCTCCGCCAAGTCGGGAATCGGGGAGGCGTCCGCTATGTACTCCCGGAAGCGGCGGACGACCCGGCCGCGGCCATTTCCCAAGAGTCGTCGGCGCGCCTGCTGGAAGCGATCCGGGCGAAGGGAAGTATCAGCACGCGAGAGACGGCAGATTTGCTCGGGGTCACGCTCGCGGAGGCCCGCCGGCTTCTGGAACGGCTCAGGCGCGCCGGCCGAGCCCGAGCGGAAGGCCGGACCCGTGCTCGGCGCTACCACCTGGTCGGATAACGGGCGGCGATTCGGAACCGCTGTAGCCAATAGAGCCAATCCCGCCGACGGCCCTCCCGTCCCACCCGGCATCGTGTTAGCCTCAATTCCCGTGGGACGGGAAACGGGTGGCGCCCCCACGGAGTCTGTGGTCGCCACGGAGGAGAACTGGATGGAGCCAGCGGTCAGGGAACGCGACCGGGACGCCATCCGGCGGTTCTTCGAGACCGGGGAGTACCCCTACCAGCGGAAGCTCGCCCGCCGGCCGTACGAGCGGCAGAAGGCCGCGCTGCAGGTCGAGCTGCTCAAGGTGCAGGACTGGGTGAAGGCGACGAACCAGAAGATCGTCCTTCTCTTCGAAGGCCGGGACGCCGCCGGGAAGGGCGGGACGATCAAGCGGTTCACCGAGCACCTCAACCCGCGCGGCGCCCGGGTGGTGGCGCTCGAGAAGCCGACCGAGGACGAACAGTCCCAGTGGTTCTTCCAGCGCTACGTCCACCACCTGCCGCGGGGCGGCGAGATCGTGCTGTTCGACCGCTCCTGGTACAACCGCGCCGGCGTCGAGCGGGTGATGGGGTTCTGCGGCGGCAGGGACTACCTCGAGTTCATGCGGCAGGCGCCCGAGCTGGAGCGGATGCTCGTGCGGAGCGGAATCCGGCTCTTCAAGTACTGGTTCTCGGTCACCCGCGAGGAGCAGCGCCGCCGCTTCGAGTCCCGCGAGCAGGACGCGCTGAAGCAGTGGAAACTGTCACCCATCGACCGCCAGTCGCTCGACAAGTGGGACGACTACACCGCGGCCAAGGAGGCGATGTTCTTCTACACCGACACCGCCGACGCCCCCTGGACGATCGTCAAGTCCGACTGCAAGAAACGCGCACGGGTGAACTGCATGCGGCACTTCCTGGCCGCGCTGCCCTACACGAACAAGGACGAACACGTCGTGGGGCGTCCGGATCCGCTGATCGTCGCGAGCGCCGACCTGAGCGGCGTGGGCGAAGCGGTGCCCGGCTCCTGATCGGGGCCGGACCGCGTCCGTTCCCTCCTCCGCAGTCCCGGACCGCCCGGTCTCGATTCCGATCCGTTGCGGTGCAGGGAGTGCGAGACCGTGGTCCCGTGGCCTGATCATTGTTGAATATCGAACGGCGGCCAATCGATTTTCAACAATTCTCGTGGCCGAAGCTCCGGCGACCCCAAAGTGGCGGCCGGCCGACCGGAGCGCCCTGCGCCCCCCGGGAAGGGGAGCGCCTGTTAGTGTCGAGATCGGGCGAGTCATGAACAGAGAGGGATTCCTGAAGGCGCTCGACAGTCTCAACGTCTGGAAGCGCGGCGGCGTGCGAGCACCGCACAAACCGCTCCTTCTCCTCCTCACATTGGGTCGCCTCTCGCGGGATGAGAACCGGCTCGTTCGCTACGAAGAAGTGGAAGCCCGGATGCGCCGGCTGCTGGAACGGTTCGGGCCTCCACGAAAGGCCACCCATCCCGAATTCCCTTTCTGGCACCTGCAGACCGATGGGCTCTGGGAGATTCCGGACGCGGACAAGCTTCACAAGAGGAAGGGTGGGAGTTCCGTTTCCGCTTCGATGCTCCGGAAACTTGGTGTGCTGGGCGGGCTCCCGAACTCCGTGGATCAGCTACTGCGTCGCGATCCGGAACTTATCGAGACGGCTGTGGTGACACTCCTGAACGGCCACTTCCCCGACTCGTTCCACACGTCCATTCGAGATGCCGTGGGCCTGTCGGAATCCATGGCGCTCGAGACGCCAGCGGCATACACGGCGGCGCGACGGCGCAAGCGCGACCCCAACTTCCGGCGCGCTGTCCTGACCGCCTATGAGCGTCGTTGCGCGATCTGTGATTTCGATATCCGACTCGACGACGATCTGCTGGGACTCGATGCCGCCCACATCCAGTGGCACGCGTACGGTGGCCCGGACCGTGTGCCAAACGGACTGGCCCTCTGCAAACTGCACCATCACGCTCTGGACCGGGGGGCCATTGGCCTTGCAAGAGCTGGAAGCCGTGGGTTCGAGTTGCTCGTTTCACAGGAGATCAGCGGAACGAGCGAGGCGTTCCGCGAGCTTGTGGATGCGAAGGGACGTGCGCTGCGGGAACCGCAAGAACCCTCGCAACAACCGGATTCAGTGTTCGTCGCCTGGCATCGCCGGGAGGTCTTCCGGGGCGAACCCCGGACTGCCTGACCTTCGCGGGCCTCAGTTCTCCGGCTCGCCCTCCCGCACCGTCGGGTACTCGATCCCGAGCTGCTCGAGATAGGTGTCGTAGCGCTCCGGGTCGTAGTAGAACGGCCGCATCGCCTCCCGGAACGCGTCCATCCGCTCCTTGTTCAGATGGATCGCCGGCGGGTCGTTCGGCCCGATGAGCGGGCTGTACTGATGCTCGGCGGTCTGCTCGGCGAAGTAATCCTTCGCCGCCGCCACCAGCGACGGATCGAGGAACAGGTCCATCAGCGTCATCGCGATCACCCGTGCCCCGGCGGTCACGCCCTTGTGCGCGATCGGGGTCGCCATCGCCACCGCGTTCGCCCAGTGGTGGCCGGGGCCGCCCGGGATGTTGGACGGGTAGCGCATCGTGACCGTCGGCACCTTCCATGAGATGTCCCCGATGTCGTCGGAGAAGCCGCCGAGCCGGGGCTCGGGCGCGGGGCCGCCCATCCGGCCGAGTTCCATGACGAGACCGCGCTCCTCGACGCCGAGTTCGCGTTGCAGTCCCCTGGCGAGCGTCTGGTCCGCCTCGCTCCATTCGGGAAGACCAACGCGCTCGACGTTGGCCCATACCGCTTCCGCCACCGGCTTGTTGAAGTGGCGCGGATACGCATGGCCCAGGATCCGCCAGGACGCCTTGGTGGAGGTCATCGCCGCCGCCGCCTCGGCCATCGTGTTGCCGAGCTCGTAGAGCTCCTTCATGTGGGGCTGGTCGAGCTCGCGGAAGTAGTACCAGACGGACGCGAGCTGCGGCACCACGTTCGGCTGGTCGCCGCCGTTCGAGATCACGTAGTGCGAGCGGTGCGGGAGGCGCAGGTGCTCGCGCTTCACGTTCCAGGCCATGTTCATGATCTCGACCGCGTCGAGCGCGCTGCGTCCGCGCCACGGCGCGCCCGCGGAGTGCGCGGACTCGCCCTCGAAGGTGTATTCCACGGACACGAGGCCGCTGCCCCTGCCCTGGCCCCAGCTCACCCCGAAGTCGGAGGCCACGTGGGTGAAGATGTTGATGTCGATGTCGTCGAAGTAGCCGGCGCGGATGAACCACGCCTTGGTGGCGAGCAGCTCCTCCGCCACCCCCGGCCAGATGACGATGGTCCCGGGGATCCCTTCGCGTTCCATCACCTCCTTGGCGGCGAGCGCGCCCACGATGATCACCGCCTGGCCGGAGTTGTGGCCCTCGCCGTGGCCGGGGGCGCCCTCGACCAGCGGGTCGAAGTAGGCGACACCGGGCTTCTGGGAGGCCTTCGGGATGCCGTCGATGTCGCTGCCGAGCGCGATCACCGGCGAGCCGGAGCCCCAGCGCGCCATCCAGGCGGTGGGGATGCCGGCGATCCCCTCCTCGACCTCGAAGCCGTTGTCGCGGAGGACGCCGGTGAGGTAGCGGGAGGTCTCGACCTCCTGGAAACCGAGTTCGCCGAAGCTGAAGACGGAGTCCACGATCACCTGGGCGAGCTTGGCGCGCTCGGCGGCGCCCTGGTCGGCGACGGGGCGGAGGGTCTCGAGGTCCTGGGCGGTCGCCGGGGCGATCAGGACCGCGAAGGAGAGGAGCGAGAGAGCGGTGATTCTCTTGAGTGAGGGCATAGGGGGAACCTCCCGTGGGCGGCCCGGAGGCCGACAGCCGATTCTACGGGGAGGTTCCGCCCGCTGCGCGGGCGGGTGCTGGCTGAAGCCGGCGCTCCAAGCCGTACGTGCTTTGACGTGGAGTTGCGACGGGCGCGGCGCGGAGCGCCGCGGTGCCGGTCTGGAGACCGGCGTTCCAAGCCGGGGCGCTGCTTGCGCCGGGGACGGGGGTCAGTTGCCGCTGCGGACCTGGGCGATGAGCTGTTTGAGTTGTGCGCCGTCCACGGCGCCGGGCACCAGCGTGTTCCCGATCACGAAGGCCGGGGTGCCGTTGATCCCGAGTTCGCGGGCGAGACGCTGGGTGTCCTGGAGGTAGGAAATGACCTCCGCGTCGGCCATGTCCTGCTGCAGGCGCGCCACGTCGAGCCCGGCCTGCCCCGCGATCTCCATCACCGACTCCTCGCTGAGGCGCTCGGGCGAGCCCATGAGCGCCTTGTGGAACTCCAGGTACTTGCCCTGCTTCTGCGCCGCCATGGACGCGAGCGCGGCGAAGGTCGAGACCTGCCCCAGCACCGGGAAGTCCTTCCACACGACCCGGAGTCCCGGGTCGGTCTCCAGCAGGTCCATGACCGGCTCGAGCGAGCGCTTGCAGTAGCCGCACTGGTAGTCGAAGAACTCGACGAGTGTCACGTCGCCGTCCGGGTTGCCGGACACCGGCGACATCGGGTGGTCCTCCAGCGCCACGCGGTTCTTCACCAGCGCGTCCCGCGTCCTGGCCACCTGGTCGGCCTGACGTTTCGCCTGGAGCGCGCGGATCGCCTCTTCGATGACCTCCGGATGCTCGAGCAGGTACTCGCGGACGATCTCCCGCACGGCCTCCTGGTCGGGGGGCGGTTGCGGCGTGGGCTGCGCCTGGCCGCTGGCGGCGACCGCGGCGCAGAGGAGCGCCGCGGCAAGCGCGAGCGCCAGCTTGGACTTCATGTGCAGGGATTGTAGGTGCGCGGCGCGGAGCGCCGCGGTGCCGGTCTGGAGACCGGCGTTCCAAGCCGTTGCGCCACTCCTCAGTGGGAGACGCCCTCGAGTTCCTCGAGGTACCCGACCCCCGGCAGCTGGACGTCCCTGCCCAGGAGGTAGAAGTCGAAGAACGCCTTCATGTCGGCGAGCATCTCGATCCGGTTGTCGAAGCCCCGGACGTAGAAGTTCTCGCCGGGGTAGGACTTGTAGCGGGCGGGCTTGTAGAGGCGCTGGAGTTCGCGGAAGAACTCGGTCATCTGCGGGGAGCCGGGATAGCGGCCCTCGCCGTGGAGCACGAAGACGGGCGCCTGCGCGCCGGCGAGGTGGTAGTAAGGGGAGTTCGCGAGGTAGCGGTCCCGGTGCTCCGCGAGCCGCCCCATTTCCTTGCGCAACTGCTGCAGGTGGCGGAACTCGCCGTCGTCGAAGAAGGTGACGCGGTCGCAGTAGCCGGACGCCGCGATCACGGCCCGGAAGGTCTCGCCGCCGAAGCTCACCGCCGCGCACGACATGAACCCTCCGTAGCTGGTGCCGGTGGTCCCGATGCGCTCGGGGTGGACGAACGGGAGGGTCCGGAGGTAGTCGGCGGCGGCCACCGCGTCCGCGAAGTCGCACTTGCCCCAGCAGCCGTCGTTCGCCTCCTCAAACGCGCGGCCGTACCCGGAACTGCCGCGGACGTTGGGCAGGAGGACCACGTAGCCGCGCTGCACGAAGAACTGGATGGCCGGCTCGAAGCTGTCCTCCCACTGCGACGTGGGTCCGCCGTGGGTCCAGACGATGGCGGGATGGCGGCCGTCGGCGGCGGGCCGGTAGAGATAGGAGGGGATTTCCAGGCCGTCCCCGCTCGAAAACGCCACTTTCCCGGGTATGACCAGGCGGCGCTCGATTGCTTCCAAGGGCACCGAATCGGTCAGCCGGGACGACTTCCCGGCTGCGAGGTCATGAACGAACAGGTCCCCGGGCCGGGTCGGCGTCTCGAGGGTGTACGAGATGCGGTCGGCGTCCGGAGACCACTGGGGGGCCCCGACGATTCCGGACGCGGGCGCCGCGATGACTTGCGGCTCGCCGCCGCCCGCCGGCGCGACGCGGAGCTGGTAGGTGCCGCCGTGGTTTTCGACGTACAGGAATCCGGCGCCGTCGGGGGACCAGGCGCCTTCCGTCTGGTCGGCTTCGGCCGACGCGAGCGGCCTCGGTTCTCCGCCCGAACGGGGCACCTTCCAGTAGTTGATCCAACCGGAGCGGTAGGACGGGAAGACGACCGTGGCGCCGTCCGGGGAGACGAGGGGATGGCCGAACGTGCCCCCCTCCCCGTAGTCGAAGAAGTCCTGGTCGCGCACGATGACCCGCTCTTCGCCGCCGCCGGCCAGGACCTCCACGATGGTGTGATCCATCCAGGCGCCGTCGAGCCGGACGAACAGGACGGACTGCGAATCGGGGCTCCAGGCGGGATACACCTCCAGTTCGGGTCCGTCGGTCAGCCGGCGGGCCTCCCCGGAGGGGACCTCCACCGTCCACACGTCGTACTGCCCGTGACGGTTGCCGGCGAACGCGATCCGCCGCCCGTCCGGCGACCAGGAGTAGCCCTTGATCAGCCGCCCTCCGTTCCCGGTGAGGCGGAGCGCTTCGCCTTTCTCGACGGACCAGAGCCAGATCTCGGGGGTGCCGCTGCGGTCCGAGACGTAGGAGATCCAGCGTCCGTCCGGCGACCAGCGCGGCTCGGCCGACGCGAGGAAGTGACCGCTGCCTCCCGTGGACACCGGCAGTTCGCTGACCGCGCCGCCCTCGGCACGGATGAGCCGCAGGTTCGCGCCGCCCAGGAGGATGCGGTCGCCGTCCGGGGCCCAGCGCGGCGTCTCGCCGCCCACGGATGAGGAGAGCGACAGGAGCGTCTCCACGGGGAGCGGTTCGGGGGCGTCCTGGGCGGCCGAGGGGGCGGCGAGGAGGGCGAACGAGAGGATGGAGAGGGCGGTGATTCTCGTGGCTGACGGCATGGGGGACCTCTCGTTGGCGGTACGGTGGCGGGCAACCGATTCTATGGAGGGGGGACAGTGGTCGCGCCGTCACGGGAAGGCAGCGCCGTGCGGTTTCGCGGCCCTCCCGGGCCGCGATGCCGGCCGGAGGCCGGCGCTCCGAGTCCTACCTGCGCTCCAGGACGCAGTACCGGTACAGCTTGAGCGTCTCGCGCCAGTCTTCGGGATAGGCCGCCACCATTTCGCCGAGTCCGAACTCCTCGGCGAGGCCGGCGAACGAGCCGTCCTCGGCCACCCGGAACGGCGCCTGGTCCTCGAACACCCTCAGGTCGGCGAACCCCGTCGGGAAGCTGGCGCCCATCGCCCGCTCCACGTCCTCGAGCCTCCGGCGGTCTACGGGGTCCACGGATTCGCGGTCCTGGAGATCGATGGCGAAGTAGTCGAAGGCGATGCGGAACGAGGTCATGGCCTCGGCGAGCCGGTTGAGGAACGGCAGGATGCGCTCGGGGGGCAGGTACATGGTGTTGCCCTCCCAGACCATCAGCGCCGGCGCGGCGGGGTCGAAGCCGAGATCGGCGAGGCCGCTCGGAACGTCGGCGTCGAGGTAGTTGGCGAAGAGGGACGGCGGCTGCTCGATCCCGTTCTCCGCCAGCGTCGCCCGCTTGAACTCCAGGACGGCCCTCTGGTCGACCTCGAAGAAACGGGCCCCGGCGAATCGGTGGGCGCGCATGTCGAAGCCGCCCCCGAGGAGGACCACCTGGCGGGCCCCGGCCGCGATCCCGCGTTCGACGAATCGGTCAAAGTAGCGGGTGCGGAAGCGGACCATGCTGGTCGATGGCGGGAAAGCCACGTCCAGTTGCCCGGCGACCGCGCGGGCCCGGTCGTTCGAAAACCACGGGGCGTAGGGGTCGTGGAACAGCGGCTGCGGCTTTTCGGGCTCGCCGGCCCGGATGGCCGCGATGACGAAGGCGGTGGCGCCGATTTCGTTGATGTCGGTCATGTGCGGTTTCGCGGCCCTCCTTTGCCGCGGTGCCAGCCGGCGGCCGGCGCTCCCTTAACCCAGCGCTTCGCGCGCTTCGCGGTCGGCCTCGCGGCGCCGGAGCGTCTCGCGGCGGTCACGGTTGCTCTTGCCCTTCGCGAGCGCCACCTGGACCTTGATCCAGCCGTTCCGGAGGTGGATGCGGAGCGGCACCAGCGTCAGGCCGGCGGTGGTCAGCTTGCCCGCGATCCGCCGCATCTCGTCCTCGTGGAGCAGCAGCTTCCGGTTCCGCTCCGGATTCCCCTGTTCCGGGGGCGCGTTCACATAGGGTGCGATGTGGCAGTTCACGAGGAAGATCTCGCCGTTCCGCTCGCGGCCGTAGGCGTCCTTGAGGTTCGCCCCGCCAGCCCGGCAGGACTTCACCTCGGCGCCGGTGAGCGCGATGCCCGCCTCGAACTGCTCGAGGATGACGAAGTTCCGCCGCGCCCTCCGGTTCTCGGAAAGCACCTGCTCGTTGCGGAAGCCTCCCCCATGCGCTCCGGCGGAGCGCAACCGGCGTTTCTTCCTGGCGGTCTTCTTTCGACTCATGGAAACGAGTCTAGCGGTCGCATGCCGGAAACAGCACGGGGGTCGCCCTCACGTTTACCATGCGGAAAGCGCCATGCCCGAATTCCTGTGCCAGGTCGGCGAGCCCGCGGGCGACCTGCGGCGGCTCCGGCTGACCGCCCGGGACGCCGACGCGGCCCGCCAGGAACTCCAGGAACAGGGACTGCACGTCTTCGCGGTCCGGCGGCTGTCGTCGTTCGCCGCGTTCGGCCGCCTCTTCGAGGGCGGAACGCCCCTCTGGCGCCGGCGTCCGGTCCGCAGCCGCGAGGTGCTGCTCTTCAACCAGGAGCTCGCCGCGCTGCTGGGCGCCGGGCTGCCGCTCGCCGAGTCGCTCGGCATCATGGTCGAGCGCATGGAGAACCCGACCCTGCGGGAGGCGGTCCAGACGATCCTCGCCGAGGTCCGGTCCGGCGTGCCGATGAGTACCGCCGTCACCCGCTATTCCTTCTTCCCGTCGGTCTATCCGGCGTGCCTCCAGGCGGGCGAGACCAGCGGGGACCTCCCGGGAATGCTCGTCCGGTTCACGGACGCGATGCGCGTCGCGGTGAAGGCGCGGTCGAGCCTGACGGCCGCGATGGTGTATCCCGCCTTCCTGCTCACCGCGCTGCTCGGGACCGCGGCCTACCTCCTGCTCGGGGTGGTCCCGAACTTCGTCCCCTTCTTCGCCGGGTTCGGTCAGGAGCTGCCGCCCCTGACCACCGCACTGCTGACCGCCGCGGAGTTCGTCCGCACCCACCTGCTGTGGGTCGTCGCGGGCCTGCTGGCCGCGGCCCTGGTCTTCGCGGCGTGGTCCCGGACCGCCCGGGCGAAGCGCCTCCGGGACCGCGCGGTCCTGCGCGTGCCGGCGATCGGCGAAGTGCTCCGGCTGTACGGCGTATCCCAGTTCGCGCGGTCGCTGGGCACCCTGCTCGCCGGGGGAATGCCGCTCGTCAGCGCGATCCCGGTGGCGGCGCGCGCGGTGGGCAACCGCCACCTCCGGAGCGTGCTCGAGCCCACCGCCGGGGCGGTCCGCGAGGGCCGCTCCTTCGTCGAGACCCTGGCGGAGACCGGCGAGGTCCCCGGCTTCGCGCTCCAGATGGTGCGGGTGGGCGAGGGCACCGGCGACCTCGCGCGGATGGTCTCCTCGGTCGCCGACTTCAACGACGAGGTGATCGAGAACCGGGTGACCGTCCTCCTCAGCCTGCTCACCCCGGTCGTGCTCCTGATCCTGGGCGGCTTCGTGGCGCTGGTGCTGCTCGCGATCTACCTGCCGCTCTTCAGCCTCGCCTCGGTGCCCCAGTTCTGATGCGGCCCTTCCGTCCCGAACGCCAGCGCGGGTTCACGCTCATCGAGCTGGTGGTGGCCGCCGGGATCCTGGCGGTGCTGGCCCTGGGGATCATTCCGGTGGCGAAGGTCGCCTCCGTCCGGGCCGACGAACTCGAGCTGAGCCGCACCCTGCGGACCCTCCGGATGGCGATCGACGCCTACCACGAGGCCGCCGAAGCCGGCGAGATCGATCCCGACTTCATCGAGCCCGACCACGAGAACTACCCGCCGGACCTCGAGGCGCTGGTGGAAGGGGTGCCCGGCCCCCGGGGTCCGGACGGCCGCGCCCCGGTGCTCCGGTTCCTCCGGCGCCTGCCGACGGACCCGATGACCGGGCGCGCCGACTGGATGCTGCGCTCCTACCAGGACGATCCGGGACGCCTCTCCTGGGGCGGCCAGAACGTCTACGACGTCCGCTCCGCCTCGCCCCGCCGCGCGCTCGACGGCACGCTCTACCGGTCATGGTGACGAGGACCCTCCGCACTCGCCGCGGCGGTGGCGCCGCCGGGTTCAGCTTCATCGAGATGGTGCTGGTGCTGCTGGTCCTGGGGATCCTGTTCGCGATCGCGGTGCCCCGCTACCAGGCGCAGATCGCGAAGGCGAAGGAGGCGGTGCTGGAGCACAACCTGGCGACGATCCGGGAGCGGCTCGACCAGTACCGGGCCGACCACGACGAGTTCCCGGCGAACCTCGCCGACCTCGTCGTCTCCGGCTATCTCCGGGAGATCCCCGAAGACCCCGTCACCCAGTCCATCCTCTGGGAGGAGGTGCGCGACGGCTACGACCCCATGTTCCCGGACGCTCCCGCCGGGGTCTCCGACGTCCGCAGCCGTTCGGAGGAGATCGGCAGCGATGGACGCCCGTACCGTGAGTGGTAGCCGCGCCGGGAACTCCTCCGCCGGCTACGTGCTCTTCGGGGTGCTCATCGGCATCACGCTGCTCGGCGTGGGGTTGAGCGCCGCGGTGACGCTCTGGAGCCAGGCCGTCCAGCGCGAGGACGAAGCGGAACTGCTCTTCCGGGGGGAGGCGATCGTGCGCGCGCTCGAGCGCTTCCAGCAGGACCGGCCGGGCACGCTTCCCGAGACCCTCGACGAGCTGGTGGAGGGCAAGTACCTCCGCCGCGCCTGGCGTGACCCGATGACGGGACGGAGCTTCCGCATCCTGCGCGCCGAGGCAGCGGCGGCGCCCGCCACCTCCGCGGCGGGCGTCATCGGCGCACGGGCGCGGCCCACCAACCCGGCGGGTGCGGAGTTCGGGGAGCGGGACGAAGGCGGGGCTTCCGGGGAGCGGGACGAAGACGGGGAGCGTACCGATCGCGACGCGCCGGGGACGGTCACCGGGATCACCGGGGTGGTGAGCACCAGCGACCTCCTCAGCTTCCGCACCTACGAGGGGGCGCGCCGCTACAGCGACTGGCGCTTCGAGGCCCAGGTCGGGGCGGCCGCGGCCGGCGCGCCCCCGGACCGGGAGCGACCCGGGCGCGAACGCCACCCGCGCTGAACGCGGGGTTCTCCCTCCTCACCGGGTTACGTCGCGCGTCCCGATCGCCTCCGGCCCGGCGCGCCCTGGCGCACTTCAAACCGACTTTTCCACAAAGCGCCGCCAGGCGGGAAAAAATCGGCTCGAATTGCGTCTATGCATCATGGAGGACTCTTCCATGAACGAACGCATCGAGACGCCCACGGGTACACCCGCCCCTTCGCCGAGGACCCCGGGCGAGCCCTATACTCAACTGCGTGATGAACGGGGTGAACCGATGACCCGCGGAGCCATGGAGCCCGCCGGGAAACACGGCGGCCACTCGCGCGAACCGCTCACCCGGACCGAGAGGCTGCTGGTCACGATGTTCGTCACCATGTTTGCGACGATGCTCGCCGCCGGTGCGCTCGGGTTCACGACCCTGAGCGGCCAGATGCTGGAACTTCAGAACCAGATGCTGGACTTCCAGAAGCAGATCGGCGAGCTCTCCGAACGGATGGCGCGTGTCGAAACCCGGCTCACCAGCGTCGAAACCCGGCTCACCAGCGTCGAAACGCAGATCCAGACACGCCTCGGCCCGGCGCCCGACACCCGAAATCCGGCCGGACTCTGAACGCGGCGGCTAACGCGCCGTTGCTTCCTACCCGCGCCGCGCGAACGCCTCGAGCCCCGCCCGCGGGCAGGTGCTCCGCTCGACGTAATCGAGCAGGTTCGCCGCCAGCTTGCGGGTGCGGCGTGCGACCGCCTCATCGAGGCATCGCCCCTCCGCGTCGAAGACCTTGTGGACGCCCGCGACGGACACCGGGCCCGGAAGGACGATCGCGCCGACGTGGGAGAGCACGCTCCGCAGGTGCTCGAGCGCCTTGACCGCCCCGATCGCGCCCGACGCCGCGCCGATGAGCGCCGCCGGCTTGCCGGCGAGCACCGACGGGAATCCGAGGTTTTCGATCACCAGCTTCATCGCCGCCGCGTAGCTGCCGTGGTACTCGGGGGTGGCGAAGATCAGGCCGTCGGCCTCGCGGATGGCGGCCTGGAGACGATCCCGGTCGGGAAAGTCCCCGGACTGGCCCGGAAAGGGCAGCTCCATCCCCGCCGGATCGAGCCAGGTCACGCTGACGTCGGGGTTCCCCGACAGTTCGTCCACGGCGAGGGCCAGGACCTTGGAGGTGACGTTGCCCGGGCGGGTGGTCCCCAAGATCGCGGCGATGCGGACCTCTCTTCGCTCATCGTTCATCGTTCGGACTCTCCGGAGACGGGGTAACGGAGAGGACGACCGGAGGGTTCCGCTAGGCGCCCGCGTCCGGCCCGCCGCCGTCGGCCAGGTACTGCGCGACGTACTCCGCCGGGTGGATCGCGGTGCGGTGCGTCGCGTCGAACACCTGGTGCCGGCACGAGGTCCCGGCCGCCACCAGCGCGTCCTCGGTCGCGAGCCCCCGCACCGCCGGGAAGAGCCGGCGCTCACCGATGGCCAGCGAGATCTCGTAGTGATCCGAGGTGTAGCCGAAGCTGCCGGCCATGCCGCAGCAACCCGAATCGGCGACGGTGACCTGGGCTCCGGTGGTGGCGAGCAAGCCCTGGAGTGGGCCGGTCCCGCAGAACGTCTTCTGGTGGCAGTGTCCGTGGGCGAGGACGTGGGACCCTTCGCCGCGGCCGCCGGTGAGCCGGGCGAGCTCCTCCGAGTGATCGGCCAGGAACTCGTCGAAGAGCACCGCGCGCTGCGCGACGTGCTCGGCCGCCGCCCGCTCTTCCTCGGGAACCAGCTCCGGGATCTCGTCGCGGAAGCTGAAGAGGCACGACGGCTCGAGCCCGACGATCGGCGTTCCCGCCGCGGCGATGGGGCCGAGGGCCCGGACGCTCTCCCGGGCCAACCGGCCGGCCCGGTCGAGGAGACCCCGCGAGATCGCCGGCCGGCCGCAGCAGACCTCGGGCGCCAACGCCACGCGGTAGCCGAGCGCCCAGAGCACTCGGCAGGCGGCGATCCCGATCTGCGGCTCGAAGTAGTTCGTGAAGGTGTCGGGGAAGAGCGCCACCTCGCCCCGCGGAGCGGCCGGCTGGGAGGCGGCCTCCACCCTCCGGAACCAGCGGGCGAAGGGCTGGCGGGCGAGGCCCGGGAGGCTCCGGCGCCGGTCGAAACCGATGGTCCGGGCCAGCAGGGAGGCGGCCCAGCCCCGCCGGTCCACCCACCGGGCGAGCGGCCCGAACCGGCTTCCCCAGCGGGCCAGCACGTCGGGCGCGCCGAAGATGCGGTCGGCGAGTGGACGCTTCCGGTCCCGGTAGTAGCGGTGCTGGAAGTCCGACTTGAGCCGGGCCATGTCCACTCCGGACGGGCACTCGGCCTTGCAGGCCTTGCAGCCGAGGCAGAGGTCGAGCGCCTGGAGCACCCGGTCCTCCGACTCCCGCTCGGGCGGCAGCCGCCCGTCGAGCAGCGCCCGCAGCAGGTTCGCCCGGCCGCGGGTGGAGTGCTCCTCCTCCTTGGTCGCCATGAACGAGGGGCACATCGTCCCCACCAGCTCCTTGCGGCAGACCCCGGCCCCGTTGCAGAGCTCGACTGCCCCGGCGAAACCGCCGTGGCGCTGGTATGGATAGACCACCGGCAGTTCCTCCGCCCGGTAGCCCTCCCCGTAGCGCAGGTTGTCGGTCATGGCCGGGGCGTCCACCACCTTCCCCGGGTTCATGATGCCGGCCGGGTCGAACGCCGCCTTGAGGCGCTTGAACGCGTCGTAGACCCTCCCCCCGAAGACCTTCTCGTTGAAGTGGCTGCGCGCGAGGCCGTCGCCGTGCTCGCCGCTCATCGCGCCCCCGAAGTCGAGCACCAGCTCGCAGATCTCCTGCGCGAGGGTGTCCATCTTCCGGATCTCGGCGGGGTCCTTCAGGTTGATCAGCGGCCGGATGTGCAGGCAGCCGGCGCCGGCGTGCGCGTAGAAGCTCCCCTCGGTGTCGCGGCCGGCGAGGATGTCCTCGAACCCGCGGATGAACTCCGGCAGCCGGGAGGGTTCGACCGCGGTGTCCTCGACGAAGGCGATGGGCTTCTTGTCGCCGGGGAGGCTGAGGAGGAGCGGAAGCGCGGCCTTCCGGACCGCCCAGACGTTCTTCTGTTCCGCCGGGTCGAGGACGCGGAGGTGGGGGCGGCCGCGGTTTCCGAGGCGGCGTTCGAGGTCGGCCAGCTTGGAGGCCACTTCCGCCTGGCTGTGGCCGGCGAACTCGACCAGGATGAGCGCCCCGGGCTCGCCCTCGATGAAGTGGAGGCGCCGCGAGTACTCGAGCGACTCGCGGGCGAGCTCCATGACCATCCGGTCCACGAGTTCGACGCAGGTCGGACGCAGGTCGAGCGCCACCACCCCCGCCTCGAGCGCCGGGAGCATCGCGTCGAAGTGCAGGACGGCGAGTCCGACCGCGGGCGGCAGCCGGTGGAGCTTCACCCGCGCCTCCACCACGGTGCCGAGCGTGCCCTCGGAGCCGACGACGAGGTGCGCCAGGTTCACCCCCCCGGGGTCGAGCAGCACGTCGAGGTTGTAGCCGGAGACCCGCCGGGGGATCCGCGGGAACCGCTCCCGGATGTCGTCCGAATACTCCTCCCGCAGCGCCAGCAGCTCGCGGAGCAGCGGGGCGAGCGCGCCGTTCCCCCGCGCCCGGCGCCGGATGTCCTCCCAGCTCAGCCAGCCGAGGCGCTCGCAGCTCCCGTCGGGCAGCACCACGGTGGCGTCGAGGACGTTCTCCACCGTCTTGCCGTAGACGAGCGAGCGGGCCCCGGCCGAGTTGTTGCCGATCATGCCGCCGAGGTTCGCGCGGTTCGAAGTGGAGGTCTCGGGGCCGAACCGCAGTCCGTGCGGGGCGAGCGCGGCGCCGAAGGCGTCCTGCACCACCCCCGGCTGCACCCGGGCCCACATCTCCTCCCGGTTGATCTCGAGCACGCTCCGGAAGTGCACCGACAGGTCGAGCACCACCGCTTCGCCGACCGCCTGTCCGGCGAGCGAGGTGCCGCCGCCGCGCGGCAGCACCGGAGCGCCCGCCTCCGCGGCGGCCCGGACCGCCTCCGCCACGTCCGCGGTGTGGCGGGGGATCACCACCCCGAGCGGCTCGACCTGGTAGATGCTGGCGTCGTTCGAGTAGAGGATCCGGCTCGCGCGGTCGAACCGCACGTCCCCCTCGATCCGAGACGCGAGTGCGCGCGCCAGCTCTCCCATGGGGCGGGGAGGGTACCGGAGCAAGGGAGCGCCGGTCTCCATCCAGACCGGCACCGCGGCGCTCCGCGCCGCGCACGCCGCAACCTCACCAGCCTCGCGGCGTGTCGGAGCGCCGGCCTCCGGCCGGCATCGCGGCCGCAGGCCGCGAAACGCCTAATCCCCCAGCGCCTCCAGCGTCATGCTCGCAATCGCCAGATCCTGAACGCCCATCCCGGTCAGATCCACCACCGAGATCCCGTCCTCGGCCATCCGCGGGTCCGGCTCCGCGAGCGCCAGCATTTCGCCGAACGAAACGTCGCAGTCCTCGGCGATCTCCCCGGCGCGCACCGCGGCGCCGAAGTCGCTGTTGCTGAGGCACTCCTGGTGGGCGTCGGTGACGATGGTGTGAGCCCTGCCCAGAATGCGCGGATCCAGTTCCGTCTTCCCCGGGGTGTCGGCGCCGACGGCGACGATGTGGAGCGTCCCGGGAACGTCCTCGAGCTGGACGACCGGGCTCGTGGCGGGCGTGGTGGTGACCAGGATGGCGCTTGCGTGGCACACCTCGTGGACGGTGTCCATCGGGGTCGCCGTGAGCCCGCCGGCCCGCAGTCGGCCGCCGAGCGCGGCCGCCTTCTCCCCGGAGCGGCCCCAGACCGCGACCGACGAGAGCCCGAGGTGGGCGCAGATCATCTCGGCCTGCATCTCCGCCTGGGTCCCGGTGCCGATCACGCCGAGCGTCGCGTCCTTCGCGACCGGTTTCAGCCCGGCGGCGAGGGCCCCGGCAGCCGCGGTGCGGACGTTCGTGAGCCAGCACTCGTCGTGGAGCAAAGCCACCGGCAGGCCGGTGTCCGCAGAGATCAGCAGCACCATGCCGCCGGCCCCCGGCAGGCCGCGCGCCGCGTTCCGGTAGGACCCCGAGGCGATCTTGACCGCCACGTACGGGTTGCCGCTCCAGGTCGCGGACTTGACGTGACACTCGCCGTGCTGTTCCTGCCCCTCGTCGCGGAAGACGATCTGCGTCGGCTCGGGGCAGTGCACGAGCCCCTTCGCGTGAGCGACGAACCCCGCCTTCACCGCCTCGACGGCGGCCTCCGGGACGATGGCGGCCTGAATCTCGGCCAGGGAAACGATGCGCATGGGGCGTGTCCTCTTGGGAACGAAGCGTACCGGGCTCAGGTTGCGGGAACGGCCTGGAACGCCGGCGCGCCATGACGCCCGGTCGTCGTCAGGCCTGGCGCTTCGCCACCACCCCGAGTGCCGCGGCGATCAGGATCAGCGCCAGCGGGACGAAGGCGGTGACGAGCCCCAGCCCGACGCTCAGGATCGGCGCCCGGAGCAGGATGACCACGGCGTTCACCAGGCTCGCGATGAGGAGCCACTTGAAGAGCCGGCCGCGCCTCCGGTACGGCCCCCAGGCGATCCCGAACAGCAGGATCCCGTAGGAGAGGCCGAAGGCGGCCGCGGTGCCGCGACGGGCGGAGAGGGCCGCGGCGAGTTCCGCGTCTCCGTTCGCGACCTCGGCCGGGGTGAACCGGCCGCCGATCAGGTCGGCGTCGGGGTTCAGGTAGGCGGCGCTGAGCGAGGTCAGCGAGATCACCACGGTGATGGCTCCCAGGAGGGCGAAGATCGCCCAACTGATGGTGTGCGCGTGCTTCATGGCAGCGGCCCTACGGGCTTCCGACCCAGCCGGCGCTCAGGCCGGCCCGGTCCACTTCCTCGCCCCGGAGGTACACGGACGCGATCCTCCGGGTGTTCATGATGTCGTCGAGCGGGTTCGCCTCGAGCACCACGAAGTCGGCGCTCTTGCCGGCCGCGATGCTGCCGGTGTCATGCAGCATCAGGTACTCGGCGCCGGTGCTGGTGGAGGCGACGATGACCTCGTGCGGGGTCATCCCGGACTCCACCATGTCCCGCATCTCGATGTGGGGCCGCCAGCCCGCGTTGCCGTCGGTGCCCATGACGATCGTCATGCCCGCCTCGTTCAGCCGGGCGAGATTCCTCGCCTGGATACCGAAGGACTCGTGCGCCTCGGGCCGCTCCTCGTGGGCCGCCTGGGCCGCCTCGAGTTCTTCGCCGGACAGCGTTCCCGACAGCCAGCTCATGTCCTCGTAGCCCCCGCGGGCCCCGAGGTTCGGGATCAGGACCACGTTCGGCCGCTCCTGGACCATCGCCACGAACTCGTCGTCCACGTCCATGTCGCGGACGCTGTGGGCGAAGGAGTCCACCCCGGCCTCCAGCAACCCCTTCGCGTCCTCCAGCGAGAAGATGTGGGCTGTCACCCGGAGCCCGTGCTCGTGGGCCTCCTCGATGATGGGGCCGTAGAGGTCCGCGGTCAGCTTGTCGTACTGGCCGCCCCGGTCGTCCACCCAGATCTTCACGAAGTCAACGTTCGCGGCCGCGAGCTCCTGGACCGCGGCGCGGCCCTCGTCGGGCGTGTTGATCCAGTAGGGGACTTCCGAACGCCCCGGCTCGTGCCGGGTGATCCCGCGCCCGGCGGTCATGGCGAGGGCCGCGCCCGCGACCGGAGCGTCCCGGACCGCGGCAGTGGCGTCGCCGTCATCGTGACCGAGGCTCACCGCGGCGCCGACCCCGTAGTAGGCGCGCCGCTGCAGGTCGTCGATCAGGGCGTCGCGAGGCACAGAGAGGTGCACGTGGGTGTCAATGAGCGCCGGAATGACGAACCGGCCCGAGAGGTCCACGCGCGCGGCGCCCTCCGGCGCCATGACCTCGTCCGCCCCGCCCGCGGCGACGAACCGGCCGTCTTCGACCACGAAGACGCCGTTTTGGATCGGGTCGCTGCCGTCACCGACGATGACGGTCGCGCCTTCGAACACGACTGCGTTCGACTGCGGCGTCTCCTCGGTCGGGGCGCAGGCCCCGAGCAGCAGCAAAGCGGTGAAGAGAGTGGCGCTGACCGCGCCGGTCCTGGTTCGGAACATGCTGTCTCCTCCTGGTCTTGTGGCGGGTCTGCGGACCCGGCCGCGGGGAATTGCGAAGGGAGAGCCTACCGGCTCCGACAGGGAAGATGCGATTGCACAACCGGGCCCGCGGGCGACGCCCCGCCCTCGCCAGCGGCGCCCGCCCGGGCGGTAGGATGGACGACCCCCCCACCTTGGGGTCCGCAGATGCCGGAACACGAATCGGACATCGAGGCCATCCTCGCCCGCCGGTACGACAACGGGGCGGACTACTGGGCCACGCCGGATGGCCGGTGCTACGTCGGCAACCCCTTCAGCACGCTCGCGTGCCTGGGCATGCTCCATGAACTCGGCGTCCCGGCGGACCACGAGGCGGTGGCCGGGGGACTGGAGATCGTCCTCGGCGCCTGCCGCGACGACGGCCGGGTCCGCCTCGCCCCGAGGGCGCCGCTCTACCCGTGCTACACCGCCGAGGCCGCGCGCGTGCTGTGCCGGTTCGGGATGACGGAACACCCGGCGCTGCAACGGACGATGGCCTACTTCATGGGGGCCGCGCACGATACGGGCGGATGGCGCTGCAACTTCACCCGGTTCGGCCGCGGGCCGGAAACCGAGTGCGCCAACCCGGGCGCGACCCTGAACGTCCTCGATGTCCTCCGCCACGTTCCCGCGTACCGGCGCGGAAACGGGGTGGTCGGGCGGGCCGTGGAATCCCTGCTCGACCACTGGGAGACGCGGCTGCCGGCGGGACCCTGTCACTGGGGCATCGGGAGCCGGTTCCTGAAGGTCGAGTATCCGTTCCTCCGCTACAACCTGTTCTTCTACGTGTACGTCCTGTCGTTCTTCGAACGCGCGAGGGACGACGCCCGTTTCGGGGCGGCCCTGGCTACGCTGGAAGCCCGGCTGGACGAAGCGGGGCGGGTCGTCGTGGAGCGGCCGCACCGCGATCTGAAGGGGCTCCGCTTCTGCGCGCGCGGCCAGCCGTCCGAGTTGGCCACGCGGAGAAATCGCGAGATCCGGCGAAACCTCGCCGGCGCGGAATCCGGCTGAGCGCATCCAGTAGTCTCCGTTGTGTGATCCGGCCACCGGGGGGGCCGCGGCCGGACCGAGGAGGGGTCATGAGACTGCACCGTGTTCTTGTCGTCGCAATCGGATTGGCGTTCGCCGGGGGGCTCGCGTGTTCGCTGGAGGAAGGCGGTTCGACGCCCGCGTCCGCCGACGAGGTCGGCGGCCCGATCGGCGCCGCCGAGCTGGTGGACCTCCGGGCCGCGGTCGGCGGCAGCCGTTCGCCGCAGTGGGCGCCGGACGGATCCCTGATCACCTTCGTGTCGGCCGGCGGCGACCTCGGCGGCGTGGACCCCGAGACCGGGTCGTTCCGGGTCCTCACCGAGGACCTGACGCTCAGCGGGGTGGGATCGCTCGGAGCCCCGCAGCCGGTCTGGTCGCCCGACGGGCGCTTCGTCGCCTACACCACCGACCGCGACGGGGCGCCGGACATCTACCTGTGGTCGGCCGAGGACGGCACGGACCGGCGGCTCACCCGGCTTTCGGCGCGGGCGAACGGGCTCGCCTGGTCTCCGGACGGGCAATGGATCGCCTTCGCCGGCGACCGCTTCGGCAACATGGACATCTGGAAGGTGTCGGTCCCCGGGGGGGAGGTGCACCGGCTGACCAGCGACCCGCTCTACGAGGGGTATCCGAGCTGGGCGCCGGACTCCGGGGCGCTCTTCTACGTGCGCATGGACGACCGCTGGGTGGACCACGACGTGATCGAGACCGCCCCCGACGGCGGGAAGCCACGCACGGTCATCGAAGACCGCGGCTTCTTCGACTACCGCGCGGGCCGGGGTTTCGGCGCCGCCCAGCCGTCGCCCGACGGCGAGCACCTGCTCTTCCGCTCGCAGCGCAGCGGCTGGCTGAACTTCTGGATCGCGCCCCGCGCCGGGGGCGAGCCCCGGCCGCTGGCGGCTTCCGACCATGACCAGAGCGACGCCCGCTGGTCGCCCGACGGCGCCTGGGTCAGCTACACCGAGAACCGGGGCGGCGTGCATTCCCTGCGGCTCGCGGCGGCGGACGGGTCCGGGGGCCGGACGCTCGTGGAGCGGGAGAACGGGGCGGCGCTCCGTCCCGAGTGGTCGCCCGAGGGGGACCGGATCAGCTACACCTTCGAGACCCCGGCGCGTCCCGCGGAGCTCTTCGTGCTCGACGTCGCTTCGGGAGAGAGCGCGCTGGCGCACAGCGAGATCGGCGCGGACGCCGAGCCCCGGGTCCACCTCCCCGAGAAGATCCGCTATCCGAGCACCGACGGTCTCACCATCGAGGCCTACGTGCACCGGCCGCCGGACGCGGCGCCCGGCGAACGCTTCCCCGGCGTGGTCTGGATCCACGGCGGACCCACGTCGCAGTTCGACGAGCAGTTCCGGCGGCACCAGCAGGTCCACTTCTTCGCCCAGCGCGGTTACGTCGTGCTCATGCCCAACATCCGCGGCAGCTCCGGCTACGGGCTCGCCTTCGAGGACCTCAACAACGGCTGCTGGGGCCACTGCGACCTCGAGGATGTCCTCGCGGGAGTGGACTACCTGAAGGGCCGCGCCGACGTGGACCCCGACCGGATCGGGGTCACCGGCACCAGCTACGGCGGGATCATGACCATGGCGGCGGTCGCCTTCGCCCCCGACGTCTTCCAGGCGGCGATCTCGCTGTCGGGCTACGGCGACATGACCGAGTTCCACTCCACGGTCCACGAGCTCCAGCACATCAAGCTCGTCGAGTACGAACTCGGCCCGTATCCCGAAAACCGCGAGACCTACCTGAACAGCTCCTCCATCCTGAAGGCGCACCAGGTCACGACGCCGACCTTCGTGATCCAGGGCGAAGGCGTGGCCGCCGGCTGGCGGATGCGCGAGGACCAGCCGCAGGCCGCGCTGAACTTCGCGCGCAAGCTCGACCAGCACTACAAGATCGTCCGCTACCAGGCGTATCCCGGTGAGGGGTACTACGTCTACGGGAGGCAGAACACGATCGACAAGCTCCACGACATGCTCGACTTCTTCGAGGAGTTCCTGGTCACCGACATCCGCTACCCCACCACGGACTGACGTCGCCGCCGGCCTGGAACGCCGGTCTCCAGACCGGCACCGCGGCGCTCCGCGCCGCGCACGAC
>JAJDVI010000012.1 GCA_022826195.1 Acidobacteriota bacterium | reverse complement strand
AAGGGCCGCGGCCGCTACGACATCAACAACCTCTACGACAAGCCCAAAAAGGACATCTGGCTCAGACCCCTCCGACGGAACTGGAAGGCCATCCTCAACCGATAGAGTCGACCCTCATACACCCACGACCGAACGCTTACGCGTGTCTACCCCCGACCCGGGGCTCTGCACGATTTGGCAGGGCATGGCATGGCGTGGGGACCGGCGTGGGGTAACATCCGGCTTGTGATCCTGATCGGTTCCTAAAACCAAGGAGTTAGGGAGTTCGTTCGATCCCCGTCAGCTCCACCAGGGGGTGGAACTTGCGAAACCGTCACGAGATGACCTGCTCTCGCGGCGGGTCGTCGCCAGCGCATACACCCAGCGGGAAGCCGTTTTCGGTTTCTCGGCCCGCCTGCCGGCCAGCCGAGTCTCGGCGTCGGCTCGACCGGTCACGGCTTCTGTCGGCCGTGTGCGGTGGCCTCGTAGCGGCGCCACTCATCACGGCGGCGGCGTGCGGAAGCGATGTCGAACAGGTCCCGGACATCGTGCTCGCGCGACACGTCCACACAGACCTCTACGACGCCTACCCGGGCATCCCGTCGCCCGCCGGCGACCGGGTCGTGTTCGCCGACTACGCCGCGAACACCAGGTCGCTTTCGGTCTACGACGTGGCGGCCGGGGTCGGCCGCGTGGTGACGACGAGGCCGGCGGGGCGGTCGCGGGTGACCTGGTCGCCCGACGGTTCGCGGGTCGTCTACGTCGACCGCTGGCCCGAGAGTCACGGGGTCTGGACCCTGGACCCGGCCAGCGGCCAGGAGTCGCGCGTCGTGGATCCCGGGGACGCACGCATCGACTATCCGCGATTGTTGCCGGACGGCACCGTGACCGCGCTTCGACACGCGGGCGCCGATACGGCGTGGGTCGCGTACGCGCCGGGATCCGACCCCGCGACGGTGCTCGTCGACGATGCCGGGGGCTGGGCCGCGCCGGTGCGATCTCCCGACGGGCGCACGGTCGCGCACCTTCAGGTCGCGAGCGGGTACCGCGCGGACGTGGCGGTGACGGAGATCGCGACGGGCGAGACGCGCACGCTCGCCACCGACCTCCGGTTCGGATGGGACAGCCGCGTGGAGTGGTCCCCCGGGGGAGACACGCTCTATCTCGCGGCGGCGGGGCCCGACGACTCGCTCCTGGCCGGCTGGCGCGTGCCGCTGGACGGCGCCCCGGCCGAACGGCTGGCGCCTGGCGGCCACGACGTGCTCGCGGTCACGCCGCTCGCCGACGGCCGCGTCGCTCTCAGCGTCTACCACACGCGCACCGCGGTGGGCCTCGTGCCCGTGACCGGAGGGGAACCCACCGATGTGACAACGGCGGGTCCCGCGAGCGCCTTCCTGCCTTCCTGGCGCCCCGACGGGAGAGCGCTCGGTTTCATCACGTTCTCCTGGCGACGCCTCCGCATGCCCGTCGACTTCGACCTCGGCGTCCTGGACCTCGACGCGGAGGGCGCCCCGGCCGGCCCCATCCGAACGCTTCTCTCGGAGGAGCACGAAGACTACGGCGCCGCGTGGTCGCCGGACGGCCAGTGGCTGGCCTTCCAGGGGCACCAGCAGCAGAGCGACGACATCTGGATCGTCCGGCTTGGCGGGAACGAGCGACCCAGGCGACTCACGCGGTTCGGACCGGGCGCGGACACCGGAGAGCCGGACTGGAGTCCGGACGGACGGACGCTCGCCTTCAGCAGTCACGGCCCGCCAGGCGAGGAGAACCCGGGGTCCGTGTACACGATCGCCGTCGACCCCGCTACGGGGCTCGCGGCCGGCGACCCCGTCCGCGTCCCGCTCGACGGGTTCGAGGGCTATGCCATGGGCGCCCGCTTCTCACCGGACGGGGAACGGCTGGCCTTCTACGGACGCTCGCTCGAGGACGGACGCGTCACCGTTTACACCGTTCCGGCGGCGGGTGGCACCCCCGCCGCCGTCATCACCTTTGCCAATGGCGAACCCTACAGCGCGCCCGAATGGAGCGCCGGCGGCGCGTCGCTCTTCTATTCGCGCAACGACGGCTTCGGGCCCTTCCAGGTGTGGCGGGTGGACATCGCCACCGGCGCGACGGAACAGGTGACGACCGGCGCCCTCGGCGCACTCCAACCGAGCGTGAGCCCCGACGGAGGCACCCTCGCGGTTACCATGCGTGAGGCCGCCATCGAGGTCGTCGCGCCCGCCACCGGGAGCACCGGCGCCGAAGATGGGGCCAGCGGTCGGTGAACCGGTGATCCACCGGGATCCCCTCCCCCTGGAAGCGCATGGGGTCTGGCGGCCTCCGCGGACTTCAAATCCGTTGATTCCGGGTTAGTCCCCGGGATGGTGGGTTCGATTCCCACACGCTTCCGCCAGGGTGGCGTGATTTGTCACCGGGGCCGGATACAGTGCCGTTCAGCCGCGGGATTTCTGCACGCATCGGACTTCTCCGGCGCCTGACCCCAGACCCATGAAACCGGCTGTACTCCTGGATGGTCCCGGAAGAGGCTCCGGCGTTGCCCTCACGGCGCCGGAGCGGCGCGCCGCGATCCGGTCGCTGGTCGCCGAACTCGACGCCGGCGCCGCACTCCGGGGAGTCACCGCGCTCCGCCATTTCCCGGCGGAACCGGGCGACTACCGGGACTTTCCGGAACACATCGATGTCCGCCTGCGCGACGCCTACCGGCGGCGCGGCGTCGAGCAGCTCTATTCCCACCAGCGGGAGGTGCTCGACCGGGTCGAGGCGGGGGAGAGCGTCGCCGCGGTCACCCCGACCGCTTCCGGCAAGACGCTTTGCTACAACGCGCCGGTCCTCAACCGGATCCTCCGGGAGCCCGACGCCCGCGCGCTCTACCTCTTCCCGACCAAGGCGCTATCGCAGGACCAGAAGAAGGAAATCCTCGATCTGAAGGATCTGCTCGGGGAGGACGTCCGCGCCGACGTCTACGACGGGGACACCCCAGGGGACGCCCGGCGCAGCATCCGCACCCGCGCGCACATCGTCGTCACGAACCCGGACATGCTCCATGCGGGCATCCTCCCCCACCACACGAAGTGGGCCAAGCTCTTCGAGAACCTGCGCTTCGTCGTCATCGACGAGATGCACACCTACCGCGGGGTGTTCGGCAGCCATTTGGCCAACCTGCTCCGCCGGCTGCGGAGGGTCTGCGCCCACTACGGCGCGGCCCCCCAGTTCATCCTCAGTTCCGCCACCATCGCGAACCCGCGCGAGTTGGCGGAGGGTCTCACCGAGCGCCCCATATCCCTGGTGGAGCGGAGCGGCGCCCCCCGGCCGGAACGCTTCTTCCTGTTCTACAACCCTCCGGTGGTGAACCCGGAACTCGGAATCCGCCGCTCGGCGATGGGCGAGACGCGCCGGATCGCCGGGGGTTTCCTGAAGGGCAACCTGCAGACGATCGTGTTCGCCCGCTCCCGCACCCAGACCGAGGTGCTCGTCAAGTACCTCAAGCAGGACATCGAGACCCGACCCGACCAGAGCGACCGGATCCGGGGCTACCGCGGCGGCTACCTGCCGAAGAAGCGGCGGGAGATCGAGGACGGCATCAAGAACGGGAGCGTCCTCGGCGTCGTCTCCACGAACGCGCTGGAACTGGGGATCGACATCGGCAGCCTCGACGTCGCGGTGATCTCCGGCTACCCGGGAACGATCGCCTCCACTTGGCAGCAGGCGGGACGGGCGGGACGCCGTGGCGGAACGGCGGCGGCGGTGCTGGTGGCGAACTCGACGCCGATCAACCAGTTCGTCATCCAGCACCCGGACTACTTCTTCGAAGGGACGCCCGAGCGGGGGTTGATCAATCCCGAGAACCTCCAGGTCCTGATCGAGCATCTCAAGTGCGCCGCCTTCGAGCTGCCGTTCCGGAAGGGGGAGAGGTTCGGCGACGAGGACCTGGAAGAGCTGCTCGGGGTGCTCGAGGAAGAAAGGATCCTCTACCGGGCCGGCGACCGGTGGTTCTGGACGGCCGACTCCTATCCGGCGAACAGCGTGAGCCTGCGCTCCATCAGCTCCGACAACTTCGTGGTGCACGACCGGGAGAGCGGACGGGTGATCGCGGAGGTGGACTTCGTGAGCGCCCACTCGACCCTCCACGAGAAGGCGATCTACATGCTCGAGAGCGACACCTACTACGTCGAGCGGCTGGACCACCAGGAGCGCCGGGCCGAGGTCCGCCCCATCGACAGCGACTACTACACGGACGCGGTCACCCACACGAAAGTCACCATCCTCGACGCCTTCGAGGCGCCGCCGGAACCGTCCGCGCCGGCGTCGCACGGCGAGGTCCACGTCGTCAAGCAGGTCGTCGGCTTCAAGAAAATCAAGTTCTTCACGGGCGAGAACGTCGGCTCCGGCGAACTCGACATGCCCGCCGTCGAGATGCACACCACCGCGTTCTGGCTCGAGGCTCCGCCCGAGGTGCTGGCGGCGGTTCCCTTCGGTCCCGAAGACCGCCGGGACGGCATCCGCGGGATCAGGAATGCGATGCGCGCGGTGGCGACCACCTTCCTCATGTGCGAAGCCCACGACATCGGGTCCGCCATCGGGACAGGCTCGCGCGATGGCGGGGCGCCTCACCCGGAACCAGCGGAAGCGGGGCCCGGCGAAGCGGATGCGGTGACCCGGATCTTCATCTACGACAACTATCCGGGGGGCATCGGTTTCTCGGAGCCGCTCTGGGAGTCCCGCGCCACCCTGCTCGCCGAGACGCTCGGGCTGATCGAGCGCTGCCCGTGCCAGTCGGGATGTCCGTCGTGCGTAGGGCCGGTGGGCGAGATCGGCCGCCACGGCAAGGCGGCGGCGCTGGCGATTCTCGCGGGAATCCGGAACCGTGAAGAAGCGGTGGCCGCCTCGGCCGCCGGCACTGCCTGACGCCGTCGATGACTGCCGACCGGAGCACCCTTGCCGAGCGGCTCCGGCGAAGCCGGGCGCGGATCGTGCCCGCCGGTCCGGGTTCCCCGGCGCCTGCCGGTCCGCCGGTCCCTGAAGCGGAGCCACCACCCTATCCGGCGGCAATCGAAGGACCGGCCGGGGACGACAAGCGGGCCCGGCTGGCGCGGGCGCGGGAACTCATCCGGCGGACCGAGCGCGGCTGGAAGGAGCTGCGCGTCGGGCCCGCCGGGACTCCGGGAGCGGACGCGGGCCCGCAACCGGACCGGCCGGCGCTTCGGGAGGTCCGGACGGACGCCGCTTCGGCGGGGCCCTCGGTGAGCGTGGAAGAAACGGCCGCGGAGCCGGAGGCCGAAGACACGGCGCCGCCTCCGGAGGAGCCCTTCTCGCGGGAGGACCACGACGTCCCCCTGGCGTCACGTTATGGCGGTGCCGACCTCGTCCGCCTGCTGGACGTTTCGGAGGAGGCGGCGGCGCGCCTCCAGATCCGCCCCGAGGAGCCGGGAGTGGACCTTTCGCGAGCCCTCTTCCTGGACACCGAGACCAGCGGACTCGCCGGCGGCACCGGCACCTTCGCCTTCCTGATCGGCGTCGGCTTCGTGGAAGAGGACCGCTTCCGGGTCGCGCAGTTCCTCCTGCGCAACCCGCTGGGGGAAGCGGCCATGCTGGAGGAACTGGCGGTGCTGGCGGCCGGCCGCCGCGACCTCGTGACCTACAACGGGGGCAGTTTCGACCTTCCGCTACTGGAAACCCGCTTCGCGTTGAACGGCGTGCGTTCCCCGTTCCGGGACGCGCGTCATCTGGATCTGCTGCATCCGGCGCGCCGGCTGTTCAAGCCGCGCCACGAGAACGCCCGCCTTTCCACGCTGGAACGGGAGCTCCTCGAGGTCGAGCGCGACGACGACATCCCAGGGGACCGGATCCCCCAGGTGTTCTTCGACTTCCTCCGCTACGGACACCACCCCGCCATGGAATCGGTGCTGGCGCACAACCGCTACGACATCGTCACGCTGGCCGCGCTCGCACTGAGGGCGCTCGAACGGATGGACGAGGACTGGTACAGCGACGATCCCGCGGACCTGCACGGCGCTGGACACCACTTCTGGCGCCGGGGGGAGTCGGAGGTCGCCATCCCGCTGCTGGAGCGGGCGCTTTCCGCCGGGCTCTCAGGCCGGAACCGCGACCGCTGCCTGCTGGACCTCGGGGAGCGGCGAAAGCAGCTCGGCGACTGGGACGGCGCGATCGAACTCTGGCGCCGGGTCAGCATCGTCGATTCCCGGGAGCGGCTGGACGTGCTCGTCTGGCTCGCGAAGCACGAAGAGCACCAGCGGAAGGAACCGGCGCGCGCCCTCACCCACGTCGAGGACGCGCTGGAACGGCTTCCCCGGATCGAGATGGGCCGGGAAACGAGCCGCCGCTACCGGAAGGAACTCGAACGGCGCGCCGCCCGGCTACGCGGCCGGATGGACTGATTTCCCTCGCGGATCGGACTTTCGCGCTGGCGCCCCACCCGGTTCAACGGAATAGGCCGCCTCGGACCTGATCCCAGTCAAGCACCGGATCCCTGGAATCCCCAAGGCGTCCCGACGCGACGGTGAAGTCATCGAAGTCGTCGAGATAGCTCTCGACGGCCCGCCGGATGACCTCGGCGCGGCGGCAATTCAGTCGCCGCGCGGCGTTGTCGAGACCTTCCAGGAGTGCGGGCGGCAGGTGGAAGGTGATCTCGTGCTTTCCATCAGGAGTCATGGCTGCCCTCCGTGCTCCGGGGCAAACCGACTCTACCGCGCCCCCACCCCCCGCAGGTCGGCGATGGACGGGGACCGCGTCTCCCGGAGCTCCGCCGCGACCTGCTCGACCTCCCTGAGCGCCCGGAGGAGGTTGCCGGCGGCGATCTGGCGGAGGTCGTCCTCGGACCAGCCCCGGCGCAGGAGTTCCGCGAAGAGTACGGGAAACCGGTCCACATGCTCGAGTCCCTCGACCATCGAGGGGCCGCCCGGGTCGTAGTAGTCGGACCCGATCCCGACGTGCGCGAGGCCGGCGACGTCGCGGATGTGCTCGATGTGCGCCGCGACGTCCGAGACCGTGCCGCGCGGCATCGGGTTGTCCGCCTCCCAGCGGGCGAGACGCCGGGTCACCTCTGCCTCGTCCTCGAACTCGGCGCGGAGGCGCTCGCGTTCGCGGTTCCGGAGCGCCCCCCAGACCGGCTCCGCGGCGCCCATCCCCATGGCCGCCCGGTCCTCTTCGGCTTCGATGCCCTCGCGGGCGAGCCATTCGGGAGGGGTGGGGACCACGTAGCCGGGAATGAAGTCCATCATCACCACCCCGCCGTTCGCGGGGAGCAGCCGCAGCACGTCGTCGGGCACGTTGCGCGGGTGGGCGTTCACCCCGCGAGCGCCCGAATGGGAGTAGAGCACCGGCGCCTCGCTGATCCGGATCGCGTCGCGCATCGTCTCGGCGCTCACGTGCGACAGGTCCACGAACATCCCCAGGCGGTTCATCTCACGGATCACTTCCTCGCCGAAGGGCGACAGGCCCCGGTGCAGCGGAACGTCGGTCGCCGCATCCGCCCAGTCGTGGGTCCGGAAGTGGGTCAGCGTCACGTAGCGGACACCCAGTTCGTAGAACATCCGGAGCGCCGCGGTGGAGCCCTCGATCGCGTGCCCGCCCTCGAGGCCGATCATCGAGGCGATGCGTCCGGCGGCGTACGCCCGCTCGATGTCGTCGGCGGTGAGGGCGAACTCGAAGTCCTCGTAGCGGTCCACGAACCGGTGGATGACGTCGATCTGGCGGATCGCCTGCCGGAGCGAGTCCCCGGTGGCGATGAAGTCCGTGTCCACGAAGGCGGACCAGAACTGCATCCCGACCCCACCCTCGCGGAGCCGCGGAATGTCGGCGGGAAGCTCCATCTGCACCCGGCTCAGATCGGCGCCGGGGGCGTCGAGGTCGCCGCGGACCACATCGAGCAGCGAACTCGGCAGGTCGTTGTGCCCGTCGGCGAACGGAACGCTGCGGAGCAGGTCGCGAGCCCGGTCCACGAGTTCCGGAGTGATGCCGGGCGGAAGCGGCTGCGCGGCGGCGGTGGCGCTCAGGGCCGAAATGAAGACGCAGGCGAGAAGGCGGTGAGACGGCATGGCGGTCCTTTCCCCGGTGGGAGTCGAGGCACTAGAGTGGAGACGTGATCGGAGGATGTCAGGTGACCCGAATGACGGTGGAGGAAGCGAAGCACTGGTTGCATGCGTATCGTCAGGCATGGGTCGAGGGAGATCCGTCCGCCGTGGTTCGTCTCTTTCATCCCGATGCCGAGTACCGGGAAACCCCCTTCAGCGAGGTGATGCGAGGGTCGGAGGAGATCAGGCGGTACTGGCAGGAAGGCGCGGCGGACTCGCAGGAAGATGTCACCTTCTCCTACGACATCTGGTCGGTTTCCGGCAACGAGGTCCATGCCGGCTGGACGGCGCTTTCGCAGGACCGCCAACCGCGCGGTCGTCGAGCTGGACGGCGTGTTCCGGCTGACCTTCGACCGGCGGAGAGGGGTGGCGAAATGCGCCAGCCTCAGGGAATGGTGGCACCTGCGCGAGATCCGGGACGCAGGTTGACGAAGGGCCGGAACGGGGCGGCGTTCAGCCGCCGCTGACCGGAGGGAGGAAGGCCAGTTCGTCGCCGGCGGCGAGCACCGTGTCCCGCGGGACGAAACGGTGGTTCACCGCGACGCTGACCGAGCCGGCCAGCGGCGCCAGCGCGGGACGCTCGCGCTCCAGGTCCTTCCAGACTTCGGCGGCCGTGATTCCCTCCCGGTAGGGGACGTCCAGGCGCCCGCGTCCCGCTGCCTCGCGCGCCGCCGCGAAGAGCAGCACCGTCACTGCGGCGGACCCGGTCATTCGGTCACCGGCTCCTTCGGCCCTTCCACCCAGACGTCCCCGCCCTCGAAGAACTCGCGCTTCCAGATGGGCACGATGCGCTTGATCTCGTTCATGGTGTGGCGGGCGGCCTCGAAGGCGCTGCCGCGGTGCGGCGAGGCGGCCGCGACCAGGACGCTGGACTCGCCGATGTCCACCCGCCCGATCCGGTGGTGGATCCGCAGGCGCTCGACCCCGAAACGCTCCCGCACGTCCTCGGCCACCCGCTCGAACACCGGGTAGACCATGGCCTCGTACGCCTCGTACTCGAGATGGAGGACCTTCCGCCCCTTGTTCTGCGCGCGCACGATTCCGGAGAAGACGACGACCGCGCCGTCCTCGGAGGTGGAGAGTCCCTCAGCGATGGCGTGCTCGTCTAGCGGTTCGGCGGTGATCCGGAATCGTTCCATCAGGACGGTGGTGGGAGATGTCCCAGTGGGCCGTGTCCCTGGCCGAGGGGAGCGGCCCGCAGCATCGCCGTCCGCAGGTACTGACGCGCCCGCTTCACCGCTACGGGCAGGGTGCGGCCGAGAGCGAGGTTCGCCGCCACGGCGGCCGACAGCGTGCAGCCGGTCCCGTGGGTAGCGCGGGTGTGGATCCGGTGACCCCGAAGACGGACGACGCGGCTCCCCTCGAGGAAGAGATCCAGCACCGCGTCGCCGTTCAGGTGACCCCCCTTCATGAGCACCGCCCGGGCGCCCATCCCCAGGAGCCTTTCACCGGCGGCCTGCATCTCATCTTCGTTTTCTACCCGAAGACCGGTCAGGTCGGAAGCCTCGGGGACGTTCGGGGTCAAGAGCGCCGCCCGCGGCAGGAGGTCGTCCCGGAGCGCATCCACCGCATCCGCCCGCAGCAGCCGGTCGCCGCTCTTCGCGACCATCACCGGATCCACGACGACCCACAACTCGTGGTCGTCCACCGCCTGCGCCACCGCCCGGATGATCGCCGCGGAGGACAGCATGCCGGTCTTCGCGGCACCCACCGGAAAGTCGGAGACCACCGCGGCGATCTGGGAGGACACCAGTTCGGGCTCGATCTCCTGGACGCCGGTCACCGCCACGGTGTTCTGCGCGGTGACCGCGGTGACCGCCGACAGCCCGTACACCCCGTGCGCCGCGAAGGTCTTCAGGTCGGCCTGGATGCCGGCGCCGCCCCCGGAGTCCGACCCGGCGATGGTGAGGGCGACCGGCGGGGCGTCAGAGCGGGGGACGCCGCTCACTGGGAGGCGGTACGGAAGGAGAGCACCCAGACCGCATCGTCATCCCATTCGGCGGCCAGGGGTTGCGGCTCGAGGTGCTGGCCGTGCTCGTCTTCGATCTCCCGGTAGAGGATGAGGTGGAGCTCGCGTTCGGGATCGAGTGACCCGTTGGGGATCACGAGCAGGCTCCGGCTGCCGTCGTCGTAGGTGACCTCCAGCTCCGGGAACGGGTTGTCCTCGTAGGGCTCGTCGCCGTAGAGGAGGTCCACCGCGGCGTGGAAGCTCTCCGCCGCCATCCGGTTCGAGAACTGGACCCGAAACTCGCTGTCGAGGGGAATCTCCCGTTCCCCGTCGAGCGGCAGCGAAAAGACCACGCGGAGCGGACTGACGTCCGCCTCCCGGGCTTCCTTCTCGGCGACCCGGATGTCCACCGGCTCCAGCGAGTCGTCGTCGGGACGATCGGTCAGCTCGAGCCGCTCGGCGCGGAGGTAGACCATTCCGTCCGAGGTCCACGGCCTCCCGTACACCCGCAGCCACTTGCCGGTATCGCGGCGGCGGGTGGGATCGAAGCGGAACCCGTTCCCGGCGGGACGCATCCCGGTGACCCAGATGGCGTCGTCGGCCGTCTTGATGACGAAGTCGCGCGGCGTCTTCTTGTCCTTGATGGAGAGATCGCCGAAGAGGTTGTTGCCCCGGAACTTGCCGATCACTTCGACCCGCTGGCTCAGCCAGGGCTCCGGGTCGGCGATCAACTGGTCCAGGGTGAGAGCCGCGGCGCTTCCGGCTTCGATCTTGATCGCGTCGCCGGCCGCCATTTCGGCCGCCGCCTCGCGCTCCCGCTCGGAAACCACGCTCTCGGTGTCGCCGATCGGGGTCACCGCCACGATGGCCAGGAAACCCTCCCTCCGCATGTCCATGGAATCGCCCCACGAAGGGTCGTACGGATAGTTCCGGAGGATCGGATGCGAGCGCAGGGTGAACTCATCGACCATGCGGGTGGCGAAGAACCAGCCCTCGACCTCCACTTCGCCCGCGCCCATGAAGGCGAGGTCGTTGCTGCTCATGTAGGGCTGGGCCATCAGGATCTCGTCGATGGACTCCGGATCCTCGAGCGCCATCACCCGCTGGTTCAACCCCATACCGACGGAGAAACCCAGCCTCCCGCGCGTGAGCACCGCCTTCTCGTGGTAGAAGCTGGGACGGCGCGCAAGGTCCGCCACCTCGACGGCCTCGGGCTGATCCGGGAAGTAGCCGTACTGGGCGGCCGCGGTGACGGCGAACGGGCTCGCGGCGACGGCCCCGAACGTCAGCGCGGCGAGGCTGGAAGAGCGGCGGGACACGACGGGAACGGGGTTGGCCATCCTAGCAGCGGCGTGGGGTCCGCATGGTGGAGCGGCTTGGGCCGTGTGTCTTCGGCCGGCGCGCCGCGCGTCTGGACAGCGATAGGCGGGTCTCGCCCGCTGGGCGGGCGATGCCAGCCGGAGGCTGGCGCTCCGAGACCCGTTCGCGGGGCGGCGGGGCGATGTGGTACACCCGAACGGTCGCGGGGTTTCCCGCAGGGAGGACGGTCATGCGCAGCTTTCTCTTTCCTGTTCTGTTGCTCGTCGCGCTGCCGGTGCAGGCCGGCCAGTTCGCGAGCATTCCGGAGGACGTCGACTTCGACTTCGAGCGCTGGCCCTACCCCCTGCACCAGGAGGTGACGGACCGGTTGCACGAGCTGGCGGAGATCCATCCCAACCTTGCCCGGTCCCATGTGATCGGCAAGAGCCGGCAGGGGCGGGACCTCGTGGTCCTCGAGATCACGAACTTCGAGACCGGACCGGGCGAAGAGAAACCGGCGCTCTGGTTCGACGGCAACATCCACGCCGTCGAGGTCACCGGCCGCCAGATGATGTGGTACTTCGCCGAGGCCGCGCTCGCGAGCTACGGCAAGGACCCGGTGGCCACCCGCATGCTGGACACCCGCACCTTCTACGTGATGCCCATCTTCGACGCCGACGGCGGAGAGACAGCCCTGACCCGGCACCCGGCTTGGCCGGAGCACAAGCCGGAAGAGCACAACGGCAGGGACCTCGACGGCGACGGCTACATCACCCAGATGCGGGTCCGGGACCCCGAGGGGAACTACTACCCGAGCTGGATCGACGAGCGCCTCATGCTCCAGACCCGCACCCGCGACGGGGGCCGCTGGAACTTCGTTCCCACGACCCTCGAGGATCCGGCGGACTTCGAGAGACTCGCTTCCCCCCAAAGCCGCTACCGCGTTTACCGTGAGGGCCAGGACCTCAACCCCGAGGTGAGCGACGAGCGCGAAGAGACGAACTTCAACCGGAACTGGTCGGCCGAATGGCAGCGGCACGAGCCCGGCGCGGGCCCCTATCCGTTCTCGCTACCCGAGGTCCGGGCGGTCGCGGAGTTCACCGTCACCCACCCGAACATCTTCTTCACCTACACGATCCACTCCGGCGGCGGCGCCCGCAATTACATCGTGCGCCCGCCGATGAGCCATCCCTTCGAGTACATGCCGCCGGAGGACAACGACTTCTACACGCGCCTCGGCGCCGTCTGGTCCTGGCTCTCGAAGGGCGGGGTGATGAACAACAACTGGTACGCCCAGGAGGTGAAGGCCGGCCGCTACGGCGAGACGATGCACGGCTTCTCGAACGACTGGGCCTACATGCACGTCGGCATTCACAGCCTGCTTCCCGAGATCTCGGGAGCGGGCCGGGACTACGACCAGGACGGCTACACCACCCAGTACGAAATCCTGCGCTGGGTGGACGAGGAGAAGGACGGCGTCTATTTCGCTCCGTGGACCCCGTACCAGCATCCCGAACTCGGCGAGGTCGAGATCGGCGGTTACCGGGGCCTCCCCCAGGGAATCGACGACCGCCTCCAGTTCGAGTGCGAGATCCACTACCAGTACCTCATGGAGATCGCCGGCCGGTCGCCGCTGCTCCGCATCATCGGACTCGATGCCGAGGAGGTTTCCCCGGGCGAGCACCGGGTGACGGCGGTGCTGCAGAACCAGGGCTACCTCTCGACCTACGTGACCCGGAAGGCGCTCGAGATCGACCTCGACTATCCGATCCTGGCCGAGATTCGGGTTCAGGGAGGCGAGGTCAGCGGGCCAGCCAAGGTGGACGCCGGACACATCCTCGGCAAGCTGGCCTACATCCGCCGCTGGGGATCCGGCGCCGACGAGTCGCGGAAGACGGTCTCCTGGACGGTCCGGGGAGACGGGCCCATGGAGATCACTGTGGACGCCTGGGCGAAGCGCGCCGGGCGGCATCAGCGCAGCATGACCATCGGCTCCACGGACGGGGGCGCGCCGCGCTGACGCTCTCCGGGGAACGGCGGCGCGCCGGCTCCCCGGGGTTCCGGATCGCCGGCTTTCGGGATGCGTGTATAAATGTGATGTAGGATCGCATTATTCCCGGAATATCGGCATTGATCTACCCACGTCTCCTGACCCCGCCGGCCGAATCCTTCTTCCTGTTCGGGCCGCGGGGGACCGGGAAGTCCACGTGGATCCGGGCGCGCTTCCCGAACGCGCCTCGCTACGACCTGCTGGACGCCGGGGAAGCGTTGCGCCTCCTGGCCGAGCCGGCGGCGCTCTGGCACGAACTCCAGGGCCTGCCGCCCGGTGCGTGGGCGGTTCTCGACGAGGTGCAGAAGGTTCCCGCCGTGCTCGATTCGGTGCACCGGCTCATCGAGGAACGCCGGGTGCGGTTCGTCCTGTCGGGGTCGAGCGCCCGAAAGCTGCGCCGCGGGGGCGCCAACCTGCTGGCCGGGCGGGCGATCACGGTCGCCATGCCGCCGCTCGTCTCCCGGGAACTGTCCTTCGAGATGGACGTTGGCGAACGGACGCGCTTCGGCATGCTGCCCCAGGCGGTCACGGGCGCGGACCCGGTCGCCTTTCTGCGGTCCTACGTCGAGACGTATCTCATGCAGGAGGTCAAGGCCGAGGCGCTCACGCGCAATCTCGGGGGCTTCGCCCGGTTTCTCGAGATCGCGGCGCGCCAGAACGGCCAGGTCACGAATGTCGCGGGCATCGCGCGCGACGCGGGGATCAGCCGTCGAACCGTGGACGGGTACTTCGAGATCCTCACCGACACCCTGCTCGGCGGCTGGCTGCGCGCGTGGCGGAGCAAGTTCGGCAACCGCGAGGCGCGGGGCAACAAGTTCTTCTTCTTCGATCCCGGCGTCGCCCGGGCGTGCTCCGGCCGGCTCCCCTACCCGCCCGCGCCCGAAGAAGCCGGCCCCCTGCTGGAGGCGCTGGTGTGGCACGAACTGCAGACGTACGTCCAGTACCGCGGCCTTCACTATCCGCTGCACTACTGGCGCAACTACGCCGGCGCCGAGGTGGATCTGCTCTGCGAGACCGGCGAGGGCTTCGTAGCCATCGAGATCAAGACCTCGCGCCGCTGGGACCGCCGCTTTGAGCGGGGGTTCCGTCAACTGGAACGGGAGTTGGCGCCGGGCCGGCTGCGGTGTTTCGGGGTGTACCTGGGGGAACGGCCCGCTCAGTTCGGCACGGTCACCGTCCTGCCGTGTCTCGAGTTCCTCCGGCGGCTCTGGGCGGACGAGATCATCCGGTCCTGATGCCTCCCGCCCCGACCTGAGGTGGACCCCATGCTCCCCGCCGCCGGAAGCCGGAAGCCCGGCGCCGGCTCCGCTCCCCGCATGCTGGCGGCGGTCCTGAGCGTCGCCGCGGTCTCCGGGGCGGCCGCGCGGCCCGGGCAGGCCGTCCGGATCCCCGACCCGGACACCGCGGAGATGGAACCGCAGGTGCGCGAGAAGATCGCCCGGCAGCGGGGCCTGGTAGCGGAAGACTCCGGGTCGGCCGAGGCCTGGGGAGCGCTCGGGAGGACCTTCCAGGCGCACGGCCTGGAGCCCGAATCGGACGAGGCCTACCTCCGCGCGGAGGAACTCGACCCCGCCGACTTCCGCTGGCCCTACCTGCGCGCCGCCGCCCTCAGGAACATCCGGCCGGAGGACGCGCTCACCGCGGCGGGCCGTGCGGCGGAGCTGAATCCCCGCTACGCGCCCGTCCACCTGCTGGCCGCGGAGCTGCTGGAGAGCGCCGGGAACGTGGAACCGGCGATGGATCGCTACCGCCAGGCCCTCGAGACCGCGCCGGACGCGGCGCCCGCCGAACTCGGGATCGGCCGTCTGCTCCTGAGGCGCGGCGAACTGGAGGCAGCGCGCGAACGGCTCGAACGAGCCGCCGCGCTCGCCCCGCGGGCCGGGCCGGTCCACGCCGCACTCGCCCGGCTCTACGCCCGGCGGGGCGACACGGTCGCGGCCCGCGGGGCGGCCGAGGCCGCCCGCGACCTTCCGGACCTCGTCCCGGTGGACGATCCGGTGCTCACGGAGGTCTGGGACGAGGCGGTGTCCGCGCGGGGCTATCAGCAGCGGGCGCTGCGCGCCGAAGCCGCCGGGGACTTCGACGCGGCCGAGGCGCTCTACGACCACCTGCTGGGCCTGCAACCGGGCGACCCGGACATCCTCTACAACTTCGGCAACCTCTACGTGCGCACCCGGCGCTTCGAGGAGGCCGCCGAGCGCTATGAGGAGGCCCTCGCGGCGCGCCCGGAGCACGTCGCGGCGCGGGTGAATCTGGGCAGTGCGCTCCTCATGCTCGGCCGACGGGACGCGGCGATGGAGCACCTCCTCCGCGCGCTGGAAGCCGATCCGGCGGACCCGGACGCCAACCGGACGCTGGGCGGGCTCTTCGCCTACCGGGGAGACAACGAGGCGGCCGTCCGGCACTACCGCGCGGTGCTGGCCGGCGATCCGCAGGACGGCCCGGTGCACCGCGACCTCGCGATCGTGCTGGCGGCGGAGGGGGAGTTCGCCGCCGCCTGGGAGCACGCGGAGGCCGCCGAGAGACTCGGTTCGCCGCCCACCGCGGACTTTCTACTGAGGCTCCAGGCCGCGCTTCCGCGGCCGCGTTGACTGGAAGAGGGAATCCCCGGACGGAACCAAGGTGCGCCTGACGACCGGGAACTGCTGGCCGGGCAAGGACATTGACGAGTGCCTGTCGCTGACCGAGACTCTGTGCTCTGACGTCGGGCCGTGTTCCCGCGGTCGGAACAACATGGAGGCGCACGGTCGTGGGTTCGCCTATCATGCTGGTGTTGCCCCCATCGGTCGTCGCCGTTCGGCTACGCGATGATTCGGTTGAGGGGACGCCGAGGCAACGCATGGCAAGGCAACTCCTCGAGACCGAGAAGAGGTTCCTCAAGGAAAACCGGGCGGATCTCGCCCGCAAGTACGGGAATCGCTACCTCGTGATCCGCCGCGACGAGGTCTACGGGGACTTCGAGACCCTGGAAGAGGCGGTCACCCGGGGAGCGGAACGGTTCGGGGCGGGCCCGTTCCTGGCGATGTCTCCAACCGAGGGGGAGGTGAGGGCGTCAGTACCCGCGCTGACGATCGGGGCGCCACTCACTTGCCAACCCTGAATCTGCAATTCCGTACCGAGGACGCGCAGGCAGCTCCCGACGCTCTCTGGCACCACGGCCCGCTCGTCGAGGTAACTCTGGCCCCGATCCATCAACCGGAGGCGACGATCTCGGGCTGGGCTCTGATAGACACGGGGGCCACCCAGACCTGTGTGGACATCACGAAGGCGAGCGATGTCGGCATGAGCATCGTCGGGTCGGGCCGGATCAATTCGGCGGCGGGAGAAACCGAAGTTCCTCTCTTCGCCGCAGTCGTCCACATCAACGAACTCGGGCGCGTTACCCGGCCTCGATGCCTGGGTGTCAACCTCGCCGGACAGGGAATCGTGGCCTTGATCGGTCGGGATCTGCTCCGGTCAGGAGTGATGGTCTACAACGGGCAGACAGGCGCGGTGTCGCTGTCGCTCTAGCTGCTTCCTGCCGGAATCGTGGAGTGCCCGGATCACCGGCGTGAAGGTCGGGACCTACGGCGAATGGCGGATGAGCGATCACCGTCCGCTGACGGTGGACGTGCGGGATTCGTCGGCCTGAGGGTGCGTAGCGCGAACGCTGGAACCGCATCGCAGGGAGCAGGTTCGGTTCCGCCCCGCTCCGCGGGGCGGGTGCCGGTCGGAGACCGGCGTTCCAAGCCGTTTCTGCCTTTGGGCAGCATTCTCGCAGCAGCGATCCAGCGGCGCGTGCTCGCGCCGCGCCGCGGGGTCATGGCGGGCCGGAGATCAGGACCGGGACGTCACGACGCGGGTTCCCAAAGCTCGATCGGGTTTCCCTCGGGGTCGTGAATGCGGGCGAAACGGCCGATGCCCTCCATCTCGCTTTCGTGGCTGACCTCGATGTCCGCGGACTTCAGTTGGGTGATCATCGCGTCCAGATCGGCCACGCGGAAATTCAGCATGAAGGTCTTGTCGGCTGCGAAGTAGTCCGTGTCGGCAGCGAAGGGTGCGAAGACGGTGACCCCGGAATCGGTCACCCAGGGCGCCATCTCCATGTTCGTCGGGGCGGGATTGATGCCAAGGTGGTCCCGGTACCAATTGGCGAGTCCTTTCGGGTCCCTGGCCCGAAAGAAGAACCCGCCGAATCCCTGAACGTTTTGCACTCGATGCCCCCGCTTTCGTGGGACTCACACTAGCAGCGGCGAGGTTCGCCCCCACGGAGGACGCCGAGCGCCGCACGCAACCGGGCAATTCCGGGTTCGGTCAGCCCGCTCGGGTTTCCACGTTTGAAGCCCGTCCCCAGTAATGAACGGCGCTGTTCTCCCGACGGCCAGGCTCCGAGCCTGGATTGACGTCCGCTGGTGTGGCCCATGTCTCTCGGCGTCGGGCACAATCAGGCCTCTCGCCTGCGGAGGAATGAGCCGTTGATACGAATCGCCAACGTGGCCCTGAAGTGGAACGAGAACGATGCGGCCCGGGTGTTGGATTGGCTAAAGGCGATCCATCCCGATGGGCGGCCGGACATCGTCACGATCCAGAAGACCGGCCACAAGAAGCACTTTCCCGAGAAGGATCTCCGTGAAATCGACTACGAGAGTTGCTGTGCCGGCGGTCGCCGGCCATACCTCGGAGTAGCCGTCCTGAGCCACCGAGACCTGCCGCAGCCGGAGGTGGTGGACTTCGGTTTGCCGGACGCCACGCAAGGCAAGTCACGGTTCCTGACTGTGAGAATTGGCCGTCTCCAGGTGGCGTCGGTCTATGCCCCCTACAGACCGAACGGCCTGACGCGCAAGCCCGACATCATCGCCGAAAGGGTCGCATGGCTGAACCAACTGCGGCACCACGTCGCAAAGGAGGGTTACAGCCGACAGGACGCGCTGCTGTGCGGAGACTTCAACGTCAAATTCGAGGCTGACGGTCGGCGCGAGGGCATGTACGGGCCGGAGGATGAGGATGCACTACAGGAGATCCTGAACCTCGGATTTGTCGATCTCTACCGCGACACACATCCCGACCCCAAGGAAAAACCAGGCCACACTCGCGGCTACGACCAGAGCGGCATTCGCCCGTCCCGGCTCCATTTGATGCTTGCGAGCCACAGCCTGGCACAGCATCGCCGGGACATCTGGCTGGATCTCGATGCATCGCCGAGACCCCGCCGAGACGCTCCCCCTCTCGTCGTGGACCTTGACGGCCTCGAAGTGTGAGAGGACGCGGGACGGCCCCCGCTCCGCGGCGCGACTGCCGGCCTGAAGCCGACGTTCCCTTCCGGGTGGGCCGCCAAGGCGCGTAAAGCCGTCTCGTTCCGCTGCGTTCTCGCGCACCGGGTGCCGGCTGAAGCCGGCGCTCCAAGCCGTTTCCGCCGTGAAGGAGAGGAGCGGGATGCGGTTCCGCCCCGCTGCGCGGGACGGGTGCCGGTCGGAGACCGGCGTTCCAAGCCGTGGGCGCCACGAAAGAGAGTGAGAGCGCGGCGTTGCTGGACTTTCCCCATTTGAAGCCTGTCGCGCCGATCTGATATATCCGACCGGAGGGGTCGGATTTTCCTGGTCCCGGTTCCACCACATGCCTTGGGGGAGGTCACCATGCGCCGTTTCACTCTTCTTCTCGGAGTTCTTCTCGTTTCCCTGCCGCTGGCCGCCCAGGAAATCACCGGCGCCCTGCAGGGCCGGGTCACCGACGCCTCGGCCGGCGTGCTCCCCGGCGCCACGGTGACCATCTCCGGGGAGAACATCCTCGGCGGATCCCGCAGCGCGGTGACCGCCGGCAACGGCGCGTACCGCCTCGCGAACATTCCGCCGGGCGTGTACCAGGTCTCCTTCGCGCTCAGCGGGTTCGGCGAGCAGGTCTACGAAGGCGTCCGCATCTCGACGGACACCACCTTCACGCTGAACGCCGAACTGAGCGTCGCGGCGCTCGAGGAGACCGTCACGGTCACCGGGGAGGCGCCGGTCATCGAGACGCAGGCCACCGACGTGGCCTTCAACTTCACCGAGGAGGTGATGGAGAACGTCCCGAACGCGCGCGACCCCTGGGCCATGGTCTCCCAGGTGCCCGGCGTCACCACGAACCGGATCAACGTCGGGGGCACCGAGACCGGGAACCAGCTCGCCTTCCGGGGCCACGGGGTCTTCCCGGGCCAGAACATCTACGTCCTGAACGGCGCGAACGTCACCGACAACCAGTCGAACGGCGGCTCGCAGTTCTACTTCGACGTGGACTCCTTCGAGGAGATGCAGATCGAGGTCAGCTCGCACAGCGCCGAGGTGCAGACGCCGGGCATGGTGATGAACATCGTGCCGAAGTCGGGCTCGAACAACTTCAGCGGCACCACCAGCCTCTACTTCGGCAACGAGGGGATGCAGTCCGACAACGTGGACAGCAACCTCATGAGCCTGGGCGTGGACCGGGCGAGCAACCTGAACCAGTATCTCGACGTCGGCGCCGAGGTGGGCGGCCCGCTCATCGAGGACAAGCTCTGGTGGTGGGCCGGGCATCGCCACCAGGTCGTCCAGAAGTTCGTCACCGGCACCCAGAACCCGGACGGAAGCTTCCCGATCGACGAGACGGTGCTCTGGTACCCGTCGGCCAAGATCAACTGGGCCATCAACCAGAACCACAACTTCTCGGTCTACTTCAACATGGCCCAGAAGAAGCGGTTCAACCGGTCGCTGAGTTCGCTGCGTCCGCTGCCGACCACCTGGAACCAGCAGGGGGCGCCCATCGCCCGGCTGTTCACCTTCCGCGACGACTGGACTCCCAGCCCGAACGTGCTGGTCGCCTTCAAGGCGAACGTGATGGACCAGGGCTTCGAACTCCGGGCCCAGCCCGAGGTGGACGTCGCGAACACCCCCGCCCGCCTCGACCTGGCGACCGGCCAGTGGTCGGACGCCCCGCCCCTCGAACTCGGGGTCCACAAGAACCTCCGGAACGTGGCCACCACCGTGTCCTGGTACCGCACCGACTGGGGCGGGGACCACGACTTCAAGGCCGGCTTCGAGATCGGGCAGATCCGCGCCTTCGGCAACCAGGGCGGCGGGGTGGCCCGCAACACCTACCCGGCCGACCACCGCCTCCATTTCTTCGAAGGCGAGCCGTCGGAGGTCATCCTCTGGGCGTCGGGGGCGGTGGCGGCGACCGGGCCGCAGCGGTCCGCCTTCCTCCAGGACTCCTGGGCGGTGAACAACCAGTTGCGCCTGAACCTCGGCGCCCGCTGGGACTGGCAGGCGAACTCCCTCGACCAGGTCACCGCGCCCGCCAGCGCCTTCCTGGATCCCGTCTCGCAGGAGGGCACCGGAAACCTCATCGTCTGGAACACCATTTCCCCCCGCCTCGGGATGGTCTTCGACCTGACCGGAGACGCCCGGACGCTCTTCAAGGCGAGCTACGGCCGCTACTACTGGGTGCTCTGGCTCGACCGGGTGCAGTTGGCCAGCGTGGCCGGTGACCGGAACCGGAAGCACGAGTGGAACGACCTGAACGGCGACCGGAACTTCACCATCGACGAGGCCGGCGCGGTGCTCAGCGTCTTCGACGCCGGCGCGAACCCGGTCACGATCGACGGGAACCTCGACCCGACCTACACCGACGAGTTCACGGTGGGACTGACCCGCGAGGTGGCGGCGAACGTCTCGGCGAGCGCCACCGTCATGTGGCGGCGGGACCGGGACATCACCCAGATCACGAATACCGGCATCTCGGCTGCCGACTTCACCGCGGTGACCGGCACCGACCCGGGGCCCGACGGGGCGCTCGGCACCGGCGACGACGGCGGCGCGATCACCTTCTACGAGCTCGACGCCTCGAAGACCGGGCTCTCCCCCAACTTCCTCACCACCCGTCCGGGCTTCGAACACGAGTACCGCGGCTTCGAGTTCAATCTGCACCGCCGGCTGGCGTCCAACTGGCAGTTCATGGGGTCGATCACCATCGGCCAGCAGTCGGAGAACTACGGTTCCGGTTCCTTCGACAACGTGGACCGCGCCATTCCCGACGATCGCGGGCGCCTGGGCGGCCAGCCGCAGTTCCCGCTCAACAATCCCGAACTCGTGGACGGCACCCGCGTGGCGAACTCGACGCCGGTCCTGATGAAGGTGCTCGGCACCTACCAGGCCGACTTCGGGCTGACCCTGAGCGGGTTCTACCAGTACATCAGCGGCAACAACTTCACTCGCACGGTGAACGCGCAGGCCGCGCTCGGCCGCCGGCTGAACCAGGGCAACGTGCGGGCCTTCGCCGGCGAGCGGAACGCCGAGAACTGGGAGGCCGCCAACGTGCTGGACCTGAGGGCGGCCTACGACCTGGGGCTTGGCGACCTGGGCACCCTGTCCCTCCAGTTCGACGTGTTCAACGCGCTGAACATCAACACGATCACGAACACGCAGAGCCTTTCGGGAGGCGCCTTCGGGCGGGTGCTGGCGTTCGTGCCGCCGCGGATCTTCCGGCTCGGCGCCAAGCTGCGTTTCTGATCGTCTGAAATCATTGGCCGGGGCGGGGCCTCCGCGGCGCCGCCCCGACCGCTCTCCTCCCGAGGTGAATTCCGTGCGCCTGACTGCTGTCCTTCTCTGCGGCCTTCTGGCCGGTTGCACCCCGGCGCCGGCCCCGGGGCCCGATAGCGCGGCCGGGTCCGGCTACGGCGTCCCCGGAGCTCTCGAACGGGCCCGGATCAAGACGGCGATCGTCGAGGAGAAACTGCGCACCGCGCTGCTCCCGGCGATGCGGACGCACGGCATCGACATGTGGATCGTACTCGACCGCGAGAACCACCCGGACCCGCTCCACGAGGAGATCGGCGGCGGCTTCGCCGGCGTGCGCTCCGCCTACATCTTCTTCGACGCGGGGGGCGCGGAGCCCGAGAAGATCTACCTCGGCTCCCACGTTCAGCCGGGCGACTCGGTGATCGAACAGGTCTACGACGAGAAGGTCTACTACGGCTACAGCGGGGAGGGGATCACGCCCCACCTGCGGGAAGCCGTCCACAGCCGGGACCCCCAGCGCATCGGGATCAACACGTCGCGGACGCTTCCCGAAGCCGACGGTCTCACGGTCGCCTTCCGGGACGTGCTGGTGGAGGCGATCGGCAGCCCCTATTCCGACCGCCTCGTGTCGGCGGAACTGCTGATCCGGGACTTCCGCAACCTGCGCACGCCGCTCGAGCGGGACCTCTACCGGCAGCTCACCGAATGGACGGCGCGCTGGGAGACGGAAGGGCTGACCGGACCCCACGTCGTCCCCGGCGAGACCACCGCCCTCGAAATGGCCGGGTGGTTCGAGGACAAGGCGCTGGAGCTGGGCATGGGCAGCTTCCAGACCGTGCGGGTAGTCCGGGAGGGCGACCTGCTGCCGCGCCACGCCGCGGACATCCCCATCCAGCCCGGCGACATCGTGGCCGTGGACGCCGGGCTCTTCTACCTCCAGTTCGAGTCCGACATGAAGCGGACCGCCTACGTGCTGGGGCCGGGGGAGACCGAACCGCCGCAGAGCATCCGGGACGTCTGGGCCGAAGCGGTGCAGACCTCGCGCCTCTACGCGAGCAAGATGGTCCCGGGCGCCATCGGGCACGAGATCTACGAGGCGATCATCGCCGAGGCGGAGCGCGACGGCTACGTCCGGGACACCCGGACCGACCCCAGCGTCGGGAACGTCGGGCCCGAACACGAGATCGCCCTCTACGGTCACTCCCTGGGCAACGACCTGCACGACATCGGCGCCCGCGTCGCCCCCGACCTGCCCTTCGCCTACGGCGACCGGGTGCGCTTCCCGCTGGTGGAGGGCGAGTTCGTCGCCATGGAGTTCCACGTCGGCGTCCCCATCCCGGAGTGGAACGGGAAGAAGTGGTCGGCCCGCTACGAGGAGATCGCGGTGGTGGGCCCGGAGGGACTCGAAGAGTTGATCCCGTTCCAGACGGAGCTCCTGCTCATCCACTCCCGATAGCTCGGACCGAGCGCCTGCCTCCACCCAGTTGGGTGGCGCACCCGGCTTGGAACGCCGGCGCGCCATCACGCGCCGAGCTGCGCAGCCAAATCCAGGAAATCGCTCGCGTTGACGTCGAACGCGTCCTCGTACGAAAGGTCGACCCGCCGGTTGGGCCACTCCATCGGCCGGGCAACGAAGGCCGTCCGCAGGCCTGCTTCGGCCGCCGCCCTGAGGTCGTACTTGTGCGCCGCGACCATCATGACCTCGCCCGGCGCCAGCCCGAGGAGTTCGGCCGCCTTCAGGTAGACCTCCCGGTCCGGCTTGTAGTGTCCGATCAGCTCCGAGGAGAGCACGAGGTCCCAGGGAAGCCCGGCGTGCTTGGCCATGTTCACGAGCAGCCCCACGTTCCCGTTCGACAGCGTCGTCAGCGTGAACTTCGCTTTCAGCCTTCGAAGGCCCGCCACCGAATCGGGCCATGGATCGAGCCGGTGCCAGACGCGGTTGAAGTCCTCCTTTTCGGACTCGCTGAAACCCTCGACCCGGAATCGCTCCAGCAGGGCGTCCAGGTTCATCCGGTTCAGCTCGTCGATGCTCTTCCAGGGCAGCTCTCCCTGGCGCACGCGGTCCATGGCGGGGTGGTAGCCGTCCCGCCACGCCTCCGCGAACGCGGTCCAATCGACTTGCAGGCCCTTGGCGCGGCCCAAAGCCTCGGCTTCCCGGATCACCGTGGAGCGCCAGTCCACCACGGTGCCGAAGACGTCGAAGGCCAGAGCGCGAACGCGCACGGGCTCAACCTTATTCGTTTCCGGGACCGACCAGACCACCCCCCGGGGCCACCAGCAGCAGCCGTTCCTGGCGCGGGATGAGCCAGTTCACCCCCACGGCCGCCTGCTGGGCGTTCTCTTCGAAGCGCGAGTACCAGGTGGTTCCGCCCCACTCGGGGATCGGGGTGCTCAGGTGGAACTCGACGGACACCCACTCGCCCTCGACCAGCGGGAACCGCACCCGCTGCCCGTAGGCGAGCGGGAAGTCCTGGGCCACCCGGGCCCCGATGTCGTGCGAGTTGTTCCCCACCGAGTGTCCGTAGATGCCGATCTCCGGTCGGGTGTCGGTGACGGCGACCCCGCCGGCGTCCGGCCCCACGACCTGATAGCCGCGGTCCTGGACCCGCTCGACGATGGCGGACCAGACCTCGGTCCCCGTCCGGCCCGGGATCATCTCCTCGACGTAGATGTCGGCGACCCCGAGGGTCTCCTGCCAGGCGTCCCGGATGCTCTGCGGCGGCTCGGTCTCCCCTTCGCGCAGGACGTAGATGGTGCGCTTCATGTCGGTCTCGAAGCCGAGGTAGCGGAGTCCGCTGTCGATGCCGACGATGTCGCCGGGCTCGATCGGATGTTCGCTCGCAAGTGGCAACTGCTCACCCTCGCGGACGATCCGGGCCACGTTGGACCCGCTCTCGCCGGTCTCAAGTCCCACGTCGCGGGCCCGCTGCTCCATCAGCCAGTAGAGATCGGCCGCGGTGGTCTCACCGGGAACGACGGCATCGAACCCCTCCTTCATCCAGCGGTCGGACCACTCCAGGAGCTGGGTGAAGACCTCGGTCTCCTCGGGAACCTTGTGGAGCCGGAAGTCCCGCACCAGCAACTCTGCCGAGACGATCCGCGACGAGTACTCGGGCCCGATGGCGTTCTCGATGTACTCGAGGAGCCCCAGGGTGAGCCCGTCGGCTTCCGGCAGCGTGTAGGAGCGGTTGATTCCGATCCGCTGGGGGTCGCGCTCGGCCACCGCGTCCCGGAGGAGCGGCGCCACCCCCTCCGGGTGGTAGCCGTAGTAGGTCGTGGCGTCGAAGAGGTGCGGCACGATGGCGGTGTTCGGCTGCTCGTGGGAGCCGAGGAAGACCTTCTCGACACCGTCCTCCTCTCCCCGGTCGAAGAACAGATACACCCCGCGGACCCCCGGGTAGCCACCTCCGACCTCGTCGTGGAGCGGCTCCTTGTTGTTCTCCCGGTCCATGACGATCCACATGTCGATGCCGTGATTCCTCATGGCCGGCGGCAGCGCCCGGTCGAGCTTCTTCTCCACGATGGTGCGCTTCAGCTCCCACTGCTCGTATTCCGAGGGAACGCCGTAGGGGTTGTACGGACCCGCCGGGGGCGGGGGCGGGGCGCAGCCCGCGAGCGCGAGCACGGCAGTCCCGACGACGGCCGGGATGGGGATCAGTTCGCCGGCTCGATGAGGAACAACTCCTTCTGGGTGGGAATCAGCCATTTCACTCCCTCCTCGGTGATCTGGGCGGTCTCCTCGAAGCGCGCGTACCAGGTCTTGCCGTCCCATTCCGGCACCGGGATGCTCACGTGGAACTCGATGGAGACCCACTCGCTCGCCTGGAGCGGGAACCGCACCCGGTCCCCGTAGGCGAACGGGATGTCGTCGGCAATGCGGGCGCCGATGTCGTGGGCGACGTTGCCGACCGAGTGGCCGTAGACCCCGACCTCCGGTTCCGTGGTGGTGACCGCGTCGCCGCCGGCGTCGGGGCCGACGGCCCGGTAGCCGCGGCTCGACATCTCGGCGCCGATCGCCGACCAGGTCTCGGAACCGACGGCGCCGGGCACCATCAGGCTCGCGTAGTAGTCGCCGATCTCGTGGGTGGTGCGCCAGACCTCCTGGAGGCTCTCCGGCATCTCCGTCTCACCGGGCCGGAGGATGTAGGCGGTCCGCTTGATGTCGATCGCGTAGTGGAGGTAACGCAGACCGCCGTCGATCCCGACGATGTCGCCGGGCTCGAGCGGAATGTCGGGATCGTGGATCGGGAGCAGTTCGCCCTCCCGCACGACGCGCACGGTGCCCCCGCCGGTAAGCCCCAGTTCGAGCGCCCGGTCCCGCAGCCACCAGGCGACGTCCTCCGCGGTGGTGACCCCGGTGGTCACGTTCCCGGTGGAGAGCGCCTCCTCCATCCAGCGGGCGGTCCACTCCAGCAGTTGGGTGTAGATCACCGTCTCCGCGGGGGTCCGCTGCAGCCGGAAATCACGGACCAGCAACTCGGCGGAGACGAGGCGGCTCGCGTACTCGGGGCCGATGGCGTCGACCAGGAAGTTCCTGAGGCCCACCGTGAGGCCGTCCGCCTCGGGGAGCGTGTGCGAGGTGTTTACCCCGATCCGCTGCGGGTCCCGGTCCTCGACCGCCTTCCCGAGGTGCGGGGTCAAACCTTCGCGGCTGTAGCCGTAGTAGATGGTCTCGTCGTAGACCTGGGCGATGACCGAGTTCGCCGGCTGCTCGTGCGAGCCGTAGTAGAGCTTCTCGACCGTGTCCGAGCCGTTGTCGTGAAAGATGAAGGCGCCGCGCACCCCGGCGAAGCCGCCTCCGAGTTCGACGTGGAGCGGTTCCTCGTTGTTCTCCCGGTCCAGCACGATCCACATGTCGATCCCGTGGTTCCGCATCGCCGGCAGGAGCGCCGTCTGGAGCTTCTCGGCGATGGCGTCCCGCTGGATGGCGAAGCGCTCCTTCGAGTCGGGGATGCCGTAGTCCGCGCCGGCGGATCGGAGTGAATCCGGGTCACCGACCTGCACCCCGCAACCGACGGGCGCAAGCAGGAGCAGGACGGCGCAAACTGCGCCGAAGAAGGCCTCATTCCTCCACTTCCTCATGGCGATACCCTCCCTCGAACCGAGCCGGTCGCCTTTTTCGGAGTCTATGCGTGCCTGACCCATCGAGGAAACGCAAGCCGCCTCGCCTGGAATTCCCCGAGGCGGAGGGCCCGACGGAACGCGATCGGGCCGAGTTCGCCGAGGCGGTTGCCGAAACTCCGGCGGAACTCGTGGTCGCCGTCCGCGACCTTCCGGTGGCCGTCGCGCTCCCGTCACCGCACGCGCTGCTCCGCGATCTCCAGAGCGGGAAACGCCGGGTGCGGGACGACTGCGCCATCTCGCTGCGCCAGAAGACCCGGGACGAGGCGCGCCGCCTGCTCGAGAACTTCCTCCGGGCCCGGCAGACCCGGGGAGACCGCTTCGTGAGCGTGATCCACGGCAAGGGTTACGGCTCCGAAGGCGGCCGGCCGGTGCTGGCGCGGCGCGTGCCCGAGTGGCTCGCGGACTGGAAGCCGGAACTCGTGGCCGCCTGGGGGGAGGCGCGCCGGGAGGACGGCGGCAGCGGCGCGCTCTACGTGGTGCTGGCCGCTTCCCCGAGCTGATGCCCGGAACAGGCCGGCCCCAAGCCGCCGCCGGCGATTGGGACCCGGCCCAGTACGACAGGTTCCGCGACTTTCGCCTCCGGCCGGCGCTCGAGCTCCTGGACCGGGTTCCCATCACCCGGGCGTCGCTCGTCTACGACCTCGGCTGCGGGTCGGGAGCCATCACCCGCATCGTCGCGGAGCGGTTCCCCGGCGCCCGTGTGGTGGGGCTCGACCGTTCCCCCGGGATGCTCGCGAAAGCCCGCGCGGAACCAAGCCGCATCGAGTGGGTCCATGGGGACATCGCGGACTGGGAACCGGAGCGGGCGCCGGACCTCATCTTCTCCAACGCCGCTCTCCATTGGCTCGAGGATCATCACGGGCTCTTTCCGCGGCTGCTGGGCTATCTCGCCCCGGGCGGCTGTCTGGCGGTGCAGATGCCGCTCAGCCACGCCCAGCCATCGCACACGCTGATGTGCGAGACCCTGGCGAACGGCGGGGCTGGCGGCTCGCGCCTCGGGGACGAGGCGGTGGCGGGGGCCGCCGCGCGCGACTGGGTGCTCGATCCCGGCGCCTACTACGACGTGCTCGCACCGCAGGCGGCGGACCTGGACATCTGGGAAACCGGGTACCTCCACCGGCTCGAAGGCGAGGACGCCGTTCTCGAATGGGTCAGGGCGACCGGGCTGCGGCCGGTCCTGAATGGACTGGCCGGCGCCGACCTCGAGCGGTTCCTGAAGGTGTACCGGGAAAGGCTGCGTGACGCGTATCCGCGCCGTGCGGACGGCTCGACGGTGTATCCGTTCCCGCGTCTCTTCCTGCTGGCTACGCGGTAGGGCCGTGATGGCGCCGCCGGCCTGGAACGCCAGCTTCAGCCGGCACGCGCGACGAAGAGCACCAGCACCGCGACCAGGCGCACCAGGTCTTCCAGGTCCACCCATTCGTCGGGGCCGTAGAAGTTCCCGCCCAGCGATCCGATTCCGAGCGACGCCGCGTCCCAAAGCCGGATCGGGAAGCGGATGTCGCTCGCCAGGTGATCGGCGTAGGGGACCGGTTCGCGGCCCGTGATGCCGACGACCGCGGAACGCAACTCGATGGCGAGGGAATCGTCCCAGCCGGTCTCGGCCGGGTTCGCGCGGAGTCCGGGGGCTGTCGCCTCGTACCCGAAGCGTCCTCCGGACGCCTGTGCCGGCTGATCTTCGGCGGCACGGCGGAAGGCCTCCAGCACCCCGCGCGCCTTGTTCTTCCCGCGGAAAAGGACCCGGACCTCGGCTTCGCACCGAACCGGGGTCAGTCCGGCGGCTTGACCGGCAACCACGCGCCCGAGGTTGATCTCGGAGTCGGAAAGCTCGCCCCGGCGCAGACGCTCGACCCAGCGGAGGCACGCCGCCAGCGCGTCGCCGCCCTCCGCGAAGGGTGCGCTCTCCGGGGTCCCGATCTCCCGAGGCCGCCCGGACCAGCCGGTGACCCGGAGATGCAGGTCCACGACCCCCCGGCTCGCGCTCTTGAGCACGCCGAGCCCCACCCCGTTCTCGGGCGGATGCACGTAGACGGCGTCTCCCGGCTCCATCCGGGAAAAGACCGGGAGGGTCCCCCGCGCTCCGCCGCCCTTGCCGTGGACGCTCGCCACCCGGGGCGCTTTCCCTGAATCCCGCGCGAGGATCGCGGCGGCCACCGCCGCCGCGGCAAGCCCGCCCTTGTCGTCCGCCGCACCCAGGCCGTGGACGCGTCCGTCGCGCATCGTGGCACGGGTGGGTGGCGAACTCCAGCCCTCCGATGCGGCCTCGGTGTCCACGTGGGCAAAGAGCGTGAGGCCCGAGGACTCCGGAGGCTCGGCGACAAGGTTCACCGGCGCCTCGACCGCTGCGGGCGGCGGGCTGAACTCGGCGTGATCGCGAAGCGGTTCCCACGAGTCCTCGGTCGTTTCAACCGCAAACCCGTTCCGCTCCAGGTAGGCCCCAAACCGTTCCTGGGCCTCCCTGCCGGACGCGCCGTACGGACTCGGCGCCTCGATCAGTGCTTCGAGGAGCCGAAGCAGCTCCGTGCGAGAACCCTCCGCCAGTTCCAGCGCGCGGCGGGGGTCCATGGCCTACGGCGCTTCGACGTCGTGCCCCGTGATGGCCTCGACGAGCGTCAGGTCCACATCGTCCCCCGCGTTCCGCCACACCTCGCGCGCCAACTCCAGGAGAACGCCGGTTTCCGGATGGGAGAACCGCACCCCCGCGGCTTCGAGGGTGGTGAGCGCCTCGGCATCCTGGCGCTGGTACTCCTCGCGCTCGGCGTCCACCGCCTTCCGGGCTGCGGCGCGAACCGCCGCCTGGTCCTCCGGCGACAGCGACGAGAAGAACCGCTCGCTCATCACCAGCGGCTGCACCAGGTACATCCAGCCGATCTCCGACCAGTTGGGGGCCACCTCGAAAAAGCGCTTCGAAAGGTAGTTCGAGCGGGCGGCCTCGGCGCCGTCGATCACCCCCTGTTCGAGCGCCGTGTAGACCTCCCCGTAGGCCATGGGCAGCGGGTTGGCGCCGAACGCCTCGAAAGCCCGCAGGTGGAGCGGGTTCTCCATGGTCCGGATCTTGAGCCCCGTGAGGTCCTCCGTCCTTTCCACCGGCCGGTCCCGCGTCATCACGTGGCGGAGACCGGCCTCGAAGTAGCCGAGCAGCACCAGCCCCCGCTCCGCGAGCGGACCCTCGAAACGCCGCCCGATGGGGCCGTCGAGCACCTCGTACATGTGCGGGCGGTCCCGGAACAGGTACGGCAGGTCGAAGACAAGCAGCTCGGGCACGAAGGTGGCGAGCGGCGCGTTCGAGGGCGTGGTGAGCTCGACCGCTCCGATAATCGTGAGCTCGATCACGTCCCGCTCGTTCCCGAGCGCGTTGTTCGGGTAGATCTCGACGGCGAGGCGGCCGTTCGTCGCGGCGGCGACCTCTTCCGCGAAGACCTCGAGTCCCTTCACCGCCGGTTCGTTGGCGGCGGTGCTGGTGCTGGCCTTGATCGTGATCCGGCGCTCCTCCGGCGGCGCGCAGCCGGCGAACAGAGCACCAGCCGCCACGATGGAAAGGAACGGGCGCAACATCACCGCATCCCCAGCCAGCGGGGCAGAATCGTCACCGCGTCCGGAAAAACGGTCATCAGCACCAGCACCGCCACCATGGCGAGCACCGGACGCACGGTCCATCCCGCGATGTCGCTGATGCTCCGCTTCGCGATCGTGCAGGCGACGAACAGCGTCGCCCCGTAGGGCGGCGTCACCATCCCGATGCAGAGGTTCACCGAGGCCAGCACCCCGAAGTGGATGGGATCGATCCCGAGCTGGAGCGCCAGCGGAAACAGGATGGGCATGATCACGATGATCGCCGAGATGCTCTCCATGAACATGCCCACCACGATGAGGATGATGTTGCAGACGATCAGGAACGAGAGCTGGCCACCGGCCATGGCTTCCACCTGCCCTCCCACCTGGTCGGGCACCCGGCCCACCGCGATGATCCAGGCGAGCAGGAAGGCGCTGGTGGCGACGAAGAGCACGACGCAGGAACGGAGCGCCGCGCTCACCAGCAGCGGGCGCAGATCGCGGAGACGGAGTTCCCGGTAGACGAAGAACCCCACTGCCAGGCCGTAGGCGACCGCCACTCCGGCGGCCTCGGTGGCGGTGAAGATCCCCGCCAGGATGCCGCCGAGCACCACCACCGGCATCCCGAGCGCCGGGAGCGCCCCCAGGATCGCCCGGCCGAGGGAGCCGTCCGGGGCGGGCGGCGCGTTTCCGGACGCGGCGAACGCCGCCTCGTAGCGGCGCGAACGCCGGATGTTGATGCCGATGAGCGCCGCCGCCATGAGGAACCCGGGCACGATGCCGCCCACGAAGAGCGCCGCGATGGAGGTCTCCGTCACGTAGCCCATGACGATCATGATGATGCTCGGCGGGATGATCGGCCCGATCGCGCCGCCCGCCGCCTGGAGCGCGGTGGCGAAGCCGGTGGGATACCCGCGCTCCTGCATTGCCGGGATCATCATGGACCCCACCGCCGCGGTGCTGGCGCTGGAGCTTCCGGAGATGCTCGCGAAGAACATGGACGAAACCACCGAGACAATGGGGAGCCCGCCGCGCAGCCGCCCCACCAACTCAACCGTCCGCCGGGAGATCCCGCAGGCGTTCATGAGTTCCCCGGCGAAGATGAAGAGCGGCACCGCCATGAGCGCCCACGAGTTCAGCGCCGCGAAAGCCCGCTGCGGAATGATCTCGAAGGGGATCTGGCCGTCGGCGACGAGGGCCGCCATGCCGCTCAGCCCGATCGCGAAGGCGACCGGCACCCCGAGGAGAAGCAGGAGGGCCAGCGTGATGAGGAGGGCCGGGATCACGGCTCGTCGTCCTCCGCCCGCCGGCGAAGTCCGGCAACGATGAGGACCCCCGCCGCCACCGCCATGAGGACCCCGCTGACCGGCACCGCCAGGTAGGGCCAGACCATCGAGATCCCGAGGGCCGGCGAGGTCTGGAAGCCCGCCACCGCCAGGAGCCGGGCGCCGTAGAAGGCGAGGCCGAGGCAGAAGAGCGCGGAGATCAGCAGCACCCCGGTGCGGAGCGCCAGCGCCGCCCCCGGCGCCAGGCGGGGCGTCACGTAGTCCACCGCAAGGTGCATCCCGCGCCGCACGCAGATCGGGGACGCCAGCAGCACCAGCCAGACCTGCAGGAAGCGGGCGAGTTCCTCGGTCCAGCTCGGGGGGCTGCCGAACAGGTAGCGGGCCCCCACCTGGTAGATCACGAGCGCCGCCATCAGTCCGAGGGCGAGCGCCGCGCCGGTCTCGAGCGCTCGCCAGAGGCGGTCGGTGAAGCCGTTCATGGCATCCGGGGCAAGCCACTCTACCGGACGCGACCGCAGTGATCCGGCCGGGAACGCCGGTCTTCAGACCGGCACCGCTGCCCGCAAGGGCAGCGAAACACCTACGGCCATCGCAACCTACAATCGCGGCCATGACCGACACCCGCGCATTCCTGGACCGTTTCTGGGAGGACGAGATCCTCCCCTCCCTTACCGAGTACGTCGCCGTTCCGAACGTCTCGGTGCTGTTCGACCCCGACTGGGAAGCGAACGGCCACATGGAGGACGCGCTCCAGATGTGCAAGGCGTTCATGGAGAAGCACGCCCCGGACGACGCGACCCTCCACGTCGGGCGGATCCCGGGGAGGACGCCCCTCCTGCTCCTCGACTGCCCGGGCGAGGCGGAGGGCACGATCCTGATGTACGGACACCTCGACAAGCAGCCCGAGATGGTCGGCTGGCGGGAGGGACTCGGGCCCTGGAGCCCCGTCCGTGAGGGCGACAAGCTCTACGGCCGGGGCGGCGCGGACGACGGCTACGCCCTCTACTGCGCGCTCGCCGCGCTCGAGGCGGTGCGCCGCGAGGGGAAGAAGCGGGCCCGCGTGGTCCTGCTCGTCGAGTTCTCCGAGGAGAGCGGCTCGCCGGACCTGCCCGCCTACATGGAGTCGTTCGCCGACGTCATCGGCAGTCCCGATCTGGTGATCTGCCTCGATTCGGGCGCCGGGAACTACGACCAGCTCTGGTCCACGACCTCACTCCGCGGGATGGTGGGCGGCACCCTGCAGGCCGAGGTGCTCACCGAGGGCGTCCACTCGGGCGACGCCGGTGGGGTCGTCCCCCCGCCCTTCCTGATCCTGCGAAAGCTGCTCGACCGGCTGGAGGATCCGGCGACGGACCGCATCATTCCCGAGGCGCTCCACGCCGAGATTCCCGCGGAGCGGGTTGCGCAGGCGGAGGCGGCGGCGGAGACCCTGGGCGCGGACACGTTCAGCCGCTTTCCCTGGGCGGGCAACACGGGCCGGCCGGGCGTCCCCACCGGTGAACTCATCCTGAACCGCACCTGGCGCCCGAACCTGGCGGTGACCGGACAGGGCGGGCTGCCATCGCTCGAAAAGGCCGGCAACGTCCTGCTGCCCCAGGTGACGCTGAACCTCTCGATCCGGATTCCCCCGACGGTGGACCCCCGGGCGGCGCAGGAAGCGATCCGGGAAGTCGTGGAACCGGACCCACCCTACGGCGCCAAAGTCACCCTGCACTTCCACGAGCCCGCGCAGGGCTGGTCGGCTCCCGCGCTCGCGCCCTGGCTCGGCGACGCCCTCCGTGACGCCTCCATGGGCGCCTACGGCAAGCCGGCCATGTACATGGGCGAGGGCGGTTCGATCCCCTTCATGGGCATGCTCGGGGAGCAGTTCCCCGAGGCGCAGTTCGTCATCACCGGCGTCCTCGGCCCGAACTCGAACGCCCACGGCCCGAACGAGTTCCTCGAGATCGCCTACGCCAAACGCCTGACGGAAGCGGTCGCCACCGTCGTCGCCCGGCACGCCACTCGTTAGGGAGTCCCCACCGGGACAACGAACCGGCACCGCCCGCCGGCGGCGGGTGGAACCCAGGCCCGGATCGTGTGATGTATTGATGTTCTCTACATGATGTTATGATGCGTTCCATGCGAACCACGCTCGCCATTGCGGATGACATCCTGCAGGAACTGAAGGCGCTCGCCCGCACCCGAAAGAGCTCGCTTACCCGCGTCGCAAACGACACTCTGCGAGCCGGCCTCGCAACCGAAGCCCGCGCGGAGGCCCCGCGTCGCTTCCGGCAGCGAGTTTTCGCACTCGGCGAACCGTTGGTGAATCTGGAGCATTCGCTCCGGATCGCCGCGGCTCTCGAGGACGAAGAGACCGCGCGCAAGCTGGACGCAGGCAAGTGACCGTCGTCGACCTGAACGTACTGATCTACGCGGTCAACTCTTCCTCCAGGCAACATCGGGTGGCGTGCGCATGGTTGGAATCGGCGATCGCGAGTAACGAACCAACGGGGCTCACCTGGACCGTGCTACTCGGTTTCCTCCGCCTGACGACCCGCCCGGGGATCCTTCCCCACCCGCTGGGCGTGGAAGAGGCCGGCGAAGTCGTCAGCGATTGGTTGGCTCAGCCCGGCATTCGTCTGGTCACGGAGACCGAGGAGCATTGGCTTCATCTCCGCCGTCTCCTCATCTCCTCCGGCACGGGTGGCAACCTCACCACGGACGCCCACCTCGCAGCGCTGGCTATTTCCCACGGTGCGACCCTGGTGTCGTTTGACCACGACTTCGCTCGCTTCGCCGGTCTGCACTGGCTGAATCCGGAAACACCCTGAAACAACCGGCCGGCGAAACACCGTCCCAGAGATCGCCTACGCCAAGCGCCTCACGGAAGCCGTGGCCACCGTCGTCGCCCGCCACGCCACCCGGGGCTGAGGGCGCGGAGGCAAGAGCCCGCCGGGTTCAGGTCGGCATCGCCACCCAAGAGGGCCGCTAACTTCCGGCAATGGGTGAGTCACCTCCGTGCTGGCCCACTCGGCCGGCTGCTGTCGATCCCGGTTTGCCGGTCCCAAGTACCGGCGGGCCCAGGAGGCCGGCCGGGTCAATCCGCAGGGAGAGGCAGACGGCGTGGCGCTCTCCCAGGCGAGCCAGTCCGGATCGTATTGGAGCGCGAGCCCTGACGCCGTTCGGGCAACGAACCGCCCGCGGCCCTGCGGGCCGCTGTGCCGGCTGAAGCCGGCGTTCCAAGCCGGCGCGCCATCTGCGCGGATCAGCGCCGCGAGGCATTCACACCGGCATGACGCCCCGGTAGCATCGCTCGCATGCGGATCGCGACGGACGTGGGGGGCACGTTCACCGATCTCGTGGGGTACGAGCTCGACGAGCGCGGCGGGGTCGCCCGCCTCGTCACCCACAAGGTCGACAGCACGCCGCCTGCGTTCCAGCGCGGCGTCCTCGAGGCGACCCGGACGGTGGACGCGACGGCGGTCCGATTCTTCGCGCACGGCACCACGGTCGTCATCAACGCGCTCCTGTCCCGCCAGGGGGCGAAGACGGCGCTCGTCACCACCCGCGGTTTTCGCGACGTCCTGGAGATCGCCCGGGGGAACCGGCCGGATCTCTTCAACTTCGCGTTCCGGAAGCCGCGTCCGTTCGTGCCGCGGCGTCTGCGGCGCGAGATCGCCGAGCGCACCGATGCCGAGGGGCGCGTGGTCGAGCCGCCGGAACTCGAAGGACTCGCCCCAATCGTGGACGACTTCCGGGAAGCGGGCGTCGAGGCGATCGCGGTGTGTCTGCTCCACTCCTATGCCAACGACGCGAACGAGCGCGCCGTCGGAGCGGAGCTGCGCCGGCTCTGGCCGGAGGTGTCCATCGCGCTGTCGTCCGACATCTGCCGCGAGTGGCGCGAGTACGAGCGGACGAGCACGACGGTGCTGTCGGCGTTCGTCCAACCGGTCACGAGCCGCTATCTCGATTCGCTCGCGGCCGGGCTGCGCGAGCAGGGTCTTCCGGTCACGCCCTTCATCCTGCAGTCGAACGGAGGCGCCACGACGGTCGCCGCGGCCGCCCGCAACCCGGTGGCGATGGTGGAGTCCGGACCCGCGAGCGGGGTGCTGGGCGCGATCGAGCTCGGAAACGCGCTCGGGGAGTCAAACCTCGCCACCATCGACGTGGGCGGAACCACCGCCAAGTGCGCGCTCGTTCCGGAGCTCGAGCCCCGGGTGACGACCGACTACTTCATCGAGCGGACGGCGACGGAGCCGGGCTATCCGATCCGGACGCCGGTCATCGAGATCGTCGAGATCGGCAGCGGGGGCGGCAGCATCGCCGCGATCGACGCCGGCGGAAAGCTCCGGGTGGGACCGGAGAGCGCGGGCGCGGACCCGGGGCCGGCGGTCTACGGGCGCGGCGGCGACCGGCCGACGACGACCGACGCGCACGTCCTGACCGGCCGGATCGCAGCGTCCAACCTGCTCGGGGGACGCATCGCGGGTGACGCCGGGCGCGCCCGGCGGGCCTTCGTCCCCCTCGCGGACACGCTCGGGGTCACTGCAGAGGCGCTCGCGGCCGGCGTGCTCCGCATCGCCAACGCGGACATGGCGACCGCGCTCAAGCTCGTTTCGATCGACAGGGGCTACGACCCGCGCGACTTCACCCTGGTGGCCTTCGGCGGCGGCGGCGCGCTGCACGCCGTCGCCCTCGCCGAAGCGCTTCGCTTCCGGAAGGTCATCGTGCCCCGGAACCCGGCGGTGTTCTCGGCGTGGGGCATGCTCGTCACCGACCTGCGCCGCGACTTCGTCCAGACCCGCATCACGCCGCTCGACGACTCCACGGCGCCGCTGCTTGGGGCGGCGTTCGCCGACCTCGAGTGCAGGGCGCTCGAGGAGGTGGGGCGGGACAGTCCCGACATCGAACTCACCTGCTCGCGCTACGCGGACCTGCGCTACCGGGGCCAGGAGCACACCGTCAAGATCTCGTTTCCGAATGACATCGGCGCCGCGCTCGCCGGCTTCCACGAGGCTCACGAACGCGCCTTCACGTTCCGCCTCGACCAGGCCGTCGAACTCGTGAACCTGCACGTCACCGTCCGGGGCGCGCTGGGAAGCGCGCACCACCCGCCGCTCGCCGTGAACGGCTTCTCCGTTTCGGACGCCCACACGGGAACGCGGCGCGTCGACTTCGACGAAGACGGACACCACGACGCCGCGATCCATCAGCGGGAAATGCTCCCTCCGGGAGCGGAGATCGCCGGTCCCGCCATCATCGAAGAGGACGCCTCGACGTGTGTCCTCCCGCCCGGCCGTCTGGCCCGGGTCGACGAGTACGGGCACCTGCATCTCACGTTGAAGCACGGCGCGCCATGACTCCGGACGCGTTCACGAAAGAGGTCATCCACCGGGCGCTCGGCGCCGTGGGGGAGGAGATCTTCGCCGCGCTGAAGCGGACGAGCATGAGCCCGATCATCTACGAGACGCTCGACTGCGCGGTCGGCATCACCGACGCGCGGGGCGAGATCCTCTCGCAGGGCAACGGCGTCATCACCTTCCTCGGGACGCTGGACGCCGCGGTGCGAAGCACCCTCGACAGGTTCGGCGGCGACATCGAGCCCGGCGACCTGTTCATCACGAACGACCCCTACGAGGGCGGCGGCACGCACCTCTCCGACGTGACGCTCGTCCTGCCCGTGTTCCACGAGGGACGCCTGGTGGCGTTCGTGGCCAACAAGGCGCACTGGACCGAAGTCGGCGGAATGGCCGCCGGGAGCTTCACCACGGACTCGACCGAGGTCTACCAGGAGGGCCTCCAGTTCCCGCTGGTCAAGCTCATGGAGCGGGGCCAGGTCAACGGCGCGCTCATCGAGCTCATCCGCGCCAACGTCCGCCTTCCCGACCAGACGCTCGGCGACCTCTGGGCCGGGGTCGCCGCGAACCGGGTCGGGGAGGCGCGGGTTCTGGAACTCTTCGGACGCTACGGCGCCGGGACGATGCTAGAGGCGATGGACAGCCTGCTCGACTACGGGGAACGGATGGTGCTGGCGGAGCTGAAACGCCTTCCCAAGGGGACGTTCACGGCGAGCGACCGGATCGGCGGCGACGGGCTCGGAGGCGGGCCGTACCACGTCGAGACCGCCGTCACCATCGAGGACGGCCGGTTCACCATCGACTTCACCGGCACGGATCCCCAGGCCGCCGGCTCGATCAACACGACGCGGACCGGGATGGAGTCCCGCGCGCGGGGCATCTTCCGCGCGATCACCGCACCGCACCTCGCGACGAACGGCGGGATGTTCCGGCCACTCCGCGTCACTTGTCCGGACGGCACCCTCTTCACGGCTCAGCGGCCGGCGCCCACCTCCACCTACTGGGAGTCGGGCGGGTTCGTCATCGACCTGGTCTGGAAGGCGCTGGCGCCGCACGTCCCGAACCGGCTGCCGGCGGGCTCCTTCCTTTCCGTCTGCGCCACGATCCTCAAGACGGAGGAACCCGGCTCGGGCGGACTGAGCCTGCTCGTCGAGCCGCTGGCCGGGGGCTGGGGCGCGGGTTGCGGCAAGGACGGCGAGAGCGGGCAGTTCTGCCCCGGCAACGGCGACACCTACAACATCCCCGTCGAGGTCACCGAGCGGCGCCATCCGGTGCGCGTCCGCCGCTACGGCTTCCACACCGAGGACGGGGGCGCGGGCAGATACCGGGGCGGCAAGGGCGTCGTCCTGGACTACGAGATCGACTCCGAGAACGCCTAGCTCACCGCGATCTTCGGGCGGAACCGGTTTCCGTGCTGGGGCCTCGAAGGGGGACAGGACGGCTCGCCCAACCGCATCGAGATCCGCCGGCGCGGCGGGAGGGTCGAACGGCACGGGAGCGTCACACGCCTGCCGGTCGCAAGGGGTGATGTCGTACGGCTCATCACCGGCACCGGCGGGGGCTTCGGCGATCCTCGAGAGCGCCCCCGGGACAAGGTGGCCGAAGACCTGAGGAACGGCTACATCACCGAGCGCCAGGCTCGCGAACAATTCGGTTGGTCCTGATGCGCATCCTCTATGTCCGGCCGGTTGCCAACTCCCGCGAGGCCCGCGAGATGGAGGCCATCCTCAGGCGCGCCGCCCGGAAGGACACCGCCGTTTCCGTAACGTCACTGCCTCCGGACCGGCCCCGCCACCTCGAGTACCACGCCTACGAGGCGATCGCCGTGGCCGACATCGTCCGCATCGTGCGCGCCAGCCGCGACCACCACGACGCCGTCGTGCTCGGCGGGTTCTACGACATGGGGCTGCGCGCGGCGCGCGAGATCTCCGGAAGCGCGATCGTCACCGCACCGTGCGAGTCATCCACCGCGATCGCCCGCGCGCTGGGCCAGCGGTTCTCGATCCTCGTCGGACGCCGGAAGTGGATTCCCAAGATGACGGACCTCGTCCGCGGCTACGGCCACGGGAACGCGATGGCGTCGATGCGGGCGATCGGGCTCGGGGTCGAGGCGATCCGCGCCGAGCCCGAGCTGGCGCACGCACGGCTCCGCGACGAGGCGCGGCGCGCCATCGAGGACGACGGCGCCGAGGTCGTGATCCTCGGGTGCACCGCCAAGTACGGCTTTCACGAGGAGCTCACCAGGGAACTCGGGGCGCCCGTGATCGATTCCATGATCGCGGCCCTCAAGTACGCCGAGATGCTCGCCGGGACGTGGTCGCCGAGCCGGCTCGGCGGGTCCGAGCCTCCTCCCGAGGAGGAGATCGCATCGTGGGGCCTGTTCCGGCCGTGACCGAGCTGGAGCTTCCCACGACGGCCGAGGTTCGAAAGCTCGGCGAGGCCTTCGGGATGACGCTTACCGAGGAGGAAGCCGCGTCCTACCGGGAGATGATGCGGGGTTTCCTCCACTCCTGCGGGCGCCTGGACGAGCTCCCCGAGCCCAAGCCCGAGGTCAAGTACCCGCGCGGCCCGGTCTGGCGGCCGTCGGCCGAGGAGAACCCGTATTTCGCCTGGACGGTCCGTTCCCGCATCGAGGGAGCGTCCGCGGGGCCGCTCTACGGCATGCGCGTCGGAGTGAAGGACACCATCTGCGTCGCGGGACTTCCCATGCACGCGGGCTCGCGCATCGTCCACGGCTTCGTTCCGGACATCGACGCCACGATCGTTACCCGGCTTCTCGACGCGGGCGCGGTCATCGCGGGAAAGACGGCCTCCGCCGCCGGGGTGGGCACCGAGGAGGGCGAGTTCGCCACGGTGCGCAATCCGAGGAAGCCGACGCACGCCCCCGGAGGATCCTCGACGGGAAGCGCCGCCGCGCTCGCCGCGGGGGACGTGGAACTGGCGCTCGGGGCGGACCAGGGGGGCTCAATCCGGATCCCGGCGGCATGGAGCGGTGTCTGCGGACTGAAGCCCACCTACGGGCTCGTCCCCTACACCGGCGTCCTCTCGAACGAGATGACCATGACCCATCCCGGCCCCATGGCGACGAACGTGCGGGACGTCGCCCGGATGCTCTCGGCGATCGCGGGGCCCGATCCGCTGGACCCCCGGACCCGGGGCGTCACGCCACGAACCTCGGACTACGAAGACGGCCTGGACCGGGGCGTCCGGTCCCTGCGCATCGGCGTTGTCCGGGAGGGATTCGGCCAGGAACCCCGGGACGACATCGGCCTCGTCGGCAGCGAGCCCGTCGTGGACGACCGGGTGCGGGCGGCGGCGGAACGCCTGGCCGCCGGCGGCGCGCACGTCGAGGACGTCTCCATCCCCATGCACCCGGACGGCGTGCACATCTTCTACGCGCTCTACAACGAGGGAAACGCCTACCAGTACCGCCGCGCGAACGTCGGGACCAACTGGCTCGGCTTCTACAACACGGCGCTCCTCGAGCGGAAGGGCTGGCGGGACGATCCCAACGCGCTGTCGCCATCCGCGAAGTCCATGCTGCTCACCGCCGAGTACCTGGAACGGCGGTACCGGGGGCGCTACTACGGCAAGGCCCAGAACGTGCGCCGCTCGCTCGTCGCCGCCTATGACGAGGTGCTCGAAGACTGTGACGCGCTCCTGCTGCCCACGGTGCCGTGCCGCGCCACCCCGGTTCCGACGGGCGAGGTCTCGCCGCGCGAGAGCGTGCGGTTCGCGATGCAGATGATCAACAACACCTGCCAGTTCGGAGTGACCGGACACCCGGCGATCAGCGTTCCCTGCGGCGTGTCCGACGACCTCCCCATCGGGGCCATGATCGTCGGCCGACACCTCGACGAGGCGACGGTGCTGCGGGTGGCGCACGCGGTCGAGGCGAGCGGCGACTGGCAGACAGTTTGATCAACCGGCTCGTGCGCCGGGTCATCGGCGGCGTGTTCGTCGTCGCCGGCGTCTCGGTCCTCATCTTCGTCCTCGCCCGGGTCGTTCCCGGGGACCCGGCGCGGCTCGCGCTCGGCCCGGCGGCGTCCCCCGAGCAGGTGGAGGCGCTCCGGGAGCGGCTTGGGCTCGATGAGCCGGTCACGGTGCAGTACGCCCGCTACGCAAGACAGGCGCTCACCGGCGACTTCGGGATCTCGCTCTACACCGGCCGCGCGGTGTCCGCCGACATCCGGAACACCTTTCCCGCCACCCTCGAGCTCGTCCTGTTCGCCATGGTGTTCGTGGGTGGGTGCGGCGTCCTGTTCGGCGTGGCCTCCGGCATGCGGCGGAACACCTGGCTCGATCACGGACTACGTCTCCTGTCGGTGATCGCCGTGACCACCCCCACCTTTGTCTGGGCGGTCGCGTTCATGCTGGTGTTCGGTTTCTGGCTCGAGCTGTTTCCCATCGCCGGACGGCTCTCCGAATGGCTGCTCCCGCCCGAGCGCGTGACCGGCCTCTACGTGACCGACGCCCTGCTCGCCGGGCAGTGGCGGCACGCGGCGGACGCCCTCCACCACCTGGTCCTGCCGGCGGTCGCGCTGTCACTCCCTGCCCTCGGCCAGACCGCGCGGATCATGCGGGCGAGCATGGTCGACGTGGCGGCCAGGCCCTATATCGAGTTCGCCCGCGCCTACGCGGTCCCGGAGGGGAGGGTCGCCTTCCAGTACGCCCTCCGGCCCGCCTCCATCCCGGTACTGACCATCCTGGGACTCGAGCTCGTGGCGCTGATGGGCAACGCCTTCCTCGTCGAGAAGGTCTTCGCGTGGCCGGGGCTCGCGCGCTACGGGGTGGACACGATCCTCTACAAGGACCTGAACGGGATGATGGCGACGGTGCTCGTCATGACGCTGCTGTTCGTGGCCGTGAACGCGGTCGTGGACGCCGTGACCGTCTTCGTGGACCCGCGCATCCGGTATCGGCGGGACTCATGACCCGGAGCGGATTCCTCGGCGCCGTCATCGTCGGAGGCCTCGTGCTGGTCGCCATCCTCGCCCCGTGGCTCGCGCCCTATCCGTCGCACGCGGGGGCCTTCGTGGACGTCGACCTCGCCTACCACCCCCCGAACGCCGACCACCTGCTCGGGACCGACGGGGTGGGCCGGGACCTTCTGAGCCGGCTGCTCTTCGCCTACCGGACGTCGTTCCTGCTCGCCTGCGTGGTGCTCCTGCTCGCCGTTCCCATCGGTGTCACGACGGGGCTTGCCGCCGGCTATCTCGGCGGCTGGCTCGAAACCGTCATCCTGCGGACGACCGACATCTTTCTGGCGGTCCCGTCGCTCGTGCTCGCGATGGCGATCCTGGGGCTTTTCGACCCGTCGCTGACGATGGCGATGGTGGCGGTCTCGTTCGCGTGGTGGCCCTGGTACACGCGGCTCGTCTACAACGTCACCCGCTCCATCCGGACCGAGGGTTACGTGGAAGCCGCCGAGACCGCCGGGGCCGGCCCGCTCCGCACGATGTTCGGCGAGATCCTGCCCAACGCCCGGGGACCGATCCTGACGAAGATGACGCTCGACGCCGGCTTCGTGATTCTCATGGGCGCCGGGCTCTCCTTCCTCGGGCTGGGAGCGGAGCCCCCGACGCCCGACCTCGGCACGATGGTGGCGGCGGGGACGCCGCTGCTGCCGGACGTCTGGTGGCCCACGGTGTTCTCGAGCCTCGGCATCGTGATCGCCGTCCTCGGCTTCAACCTGCTGGGCGACGGCATTCGCGACCTCTTCGGAGCGGACGAATCGTGCTGAACGTCGCAGGACTCGAAGTCGTCATCCGGCGTCGAGGCACGACGGCCCGGGTCGTCCGCGGCCTCGACCTGAGCGTCGGGGCCGGACAGCGCGTCGCGCTCGTCGGCGAGTCGGGCTCCGGCAAGTCCATGACCGCGAGGGCCATCATGGGTCTGCTTCCGCCAACCGCGAGCGCCACCGGACACGTGCGCTTCGACGGAACCGATCTCTTCGAGGCAGGATGGGCCGGACTTCGGGGATCACGGATGACCATGGTGTTCCAGGACCCGATGAGCGCGCTCAACCCGGTCTTCCGGGTCGAGGACCAGCTCCGGGCCATCGCCCGGAGCCGGGAACGGAGCCGCCTGGCCGCGCTGCTGGAGAGCGTCGCGATCCGGGATCCGGAACGAGTCCTGCGGTCCTACCCGTTCCAGCTCAGCGGCGGCATGGCGCAGCGCGTATTGCTGGCCGCCGCGCTGGTGAACGAACCGGAGCTCATCGTCGCGGACGAGCCCGCGACCGCGCTCGACGCGGAAATACAGCAGTTGAGCCTCGAGCTGCTCGCCCGGAGAGCGCGCGACGAGGGGACGGCCGTGCTCCTCATTACCCATCACCTGGGGCTCGTCCGCGCCTTCGCGGAGCAGGTCTACGTCATGCGGGAGGGCGAGATCGTCGAGCGTGGTCCGACGCGGCAGATCCTTCGCGCTCCCTCCCACGAGTACACCCGGTCGCTCCTCGCGAGCGTTCCCCGGCTGTCGGGGGCCGCAGATGGCTGAACTCCTCGCCGTCCGCGATCTGGGCAAGCGCTACGGCCGCGTCGTCGCGCTGGACGGGATCTCCCTCGGGATTGCGGAAGGAGAATCGCTCGCGGTCGTCGGGCAGTCGGGCTCCGGCAAGACGACGCTCGGGCGCCTCGTCGTCGGGCTCGAACGACCGACCGCGGGCAGCATCCGGTATCGGGACGGCGAACTTGCCCATCGAAGCCGTACCCGGGCCGAGCGGAAGGCCATTCAGCTCGTCCCGCAGGACCCGCTCTCGACCCTGAACCCAAGCAGGACCGCGGGCGCCAACGTGGCCCTGCCCCTCGTCGTGCACGGGCTCCCCCGCGGGCGGGCGCGCCTCGTCGAGCTGTTCGACAAGGTAGATCTCGCCGAGCGGTTTGTCGATCGCTTCCCCTCGGAGCTGTCCGGGGGCCAGCGCCAGCGGGTGGCGATCGCGCGCGCGCTCGCGACCGGGCCCCGTTTGATCGTCCTCGACGAACCGACCTCGGCCCTCGACGTTCTCGTGCAGGCGCGCGTCGTGCGGCTGCTCGAACGGCTGCGGCAGGACCTGGGCATCGCCTACCTCTTCATCACCCACGACCTCGCGCTGGTGAACTCGGTCGCGAACCGGGTGGCGGTGCTCTACCGGGGGCGGCTCGTCGAGCTCGGACCGACCGACTCCGTCTTGCGGAAACCGCAGCACCCCTACACGCGGCGCCTGTTGTCAAATGTTGCCGTCGTCGACGAAGCCGAGGAGCGCCTCAAGCCAGCCCGGCCGGACGACGAGGCGGTCGATCAGGAATTCGCCTGAACGCCGGGCGCCCCGACGTCGGCGAGGATCCGCCTCAGCTCCCCGCGCTCGGACTCGTCGAGGCGGCGGGTGGGAAGCCGGCTCGGCCCTCCCCTCCGGCCCGTCAGCTCGAGCGCCGCGTTGACGACGGGGCTCTCCGCGCCGGTGCGGCGCCACATCCGCACCCGGAAGTCGTACCACGGCCAGTTGACGGTGCTCAGGAGCTCCTGCGCCGCGGCGTAGTCGCCGGCTTCCAGGAGCCGAAAGACCTCGAGGTCGTGCTCCGGCCAGACGGTGCACAGGTGGGTGATGTATCCCCGCCCGCCGAGCAGGTGGGTCAGGCCCTGGAGCCCGTGGTTGTCGATGACGGCGAGGCGGTCCCGGAAACGCACGACCCCGCGCTGGTAGTCGAGGGTGCCGCGCGCCGTGGACCACTTGAGGGCAAGGCAACGGGGCAGTTCGGCGAGCCGCTCGACGTCGTCGAGCGACATGTCGTAGGCCTCCCAGTGCGTGTTGTAGATCATGATGCCGAGCGTGCTGGTGGCTTCGTGCACCGTCTCGAACAGCCGGTAGCAGTCCTCGGGGGACGACTCGTAGTAGTAGCCGGGTGCGAGCTGGATGCCCCAGGCGCCGATGTCCTCGGCGAAGCGCGCGAGCTCGACGGACACCGCGGGGTTCGTGTCCTGAGCGCCAATCAGCACGGGCGTCCGGCCGGCCGCCGCCCGCACGATGGTCTCGCACACCGCCTTCCGCTCGTCGAGCGTCAGCATCGGGAAGTCGCCGCCGGCGCCGGCGGCCAGCAGCACCCCGCTGCCCGTGCGGACGCCCCGGTCCACGACGTAGTTCACGTTCTCCCGGATGGCGTCGTGATCGACGCTGAGGTCGTCCGCGTAGTTGGTGATGACCGGGATCAACGGTCCACAGATGGTCTTCCTGGCGTCCGCCGGCGTCATGGGTCGGGTCTCCCTTCCGTCACGGGGCTGTGTTATACCCGAGCCCGCGCATGAATCAAGGCCTGGCCGCCATCGACTGGCTCGTGCTCGCCGCCTACGCAGGCCTCACCCTCTGGCTCGGCTGGTACTACGGCCGGCGCCAGTCCTCGACCAAGGAGTACTTCATCGGGGGCGGCCGCCTCAATCCGATCGCCGTCGGCGTCTCGCTGTTCGCGACGCTGGTGAGCACGGTTTCCTACCTGTCTGTACCCGGCGAAACCCTCGGGCGGGGGCCGGTGCTGCTGGTCCAGCTCGTCGGACTCCCCCTCGTCTATTGCGTCGTCGCCTACGGCCTCCTTCCGGTCTACATGAAGCACCGCGTGACGAGCGCCTACGAGCTCCTCGAGGTGCGCCTCGGAACCGGGGCGCGGGTCCTGGGCGCTTCGATGTTCATCCTCCTGCGGCTCGCCTGGATGTCGCTCGTGGTCTACGCGGCGGCGGTGGCGCTGACGGTGATGATCGGCGCCGGGCCCTCCGCCGTACCCCTGGTCGTCCTGTTCACGGCCACCGTCGCCGTCATCTACACGTCCCTCGGAGGCCTCCGGGCCGTCGTCGTCACCGACTGCATCCAGTCGCTGCTCCTCTTCGGAGGAGCCCTCCTGGTGCTCGGCATCGTCACCGTGGAACTCGGCGGTTTCGGCTGGTTTCCGACGACCTGGCAGGCCAACTGGGACACGCAACCCCTGTTCAGCTTCGACCCGGCCGTGCGGGTCACCGCGTTCGGGACGGTCGTCTCCACGATGGTCTGGTACGCGGCCACCGCGGGCGGCGACCAGGTCTCGGTGCAGCGGTTCATGGCGACGACCGACCTGCGCGCGGCCCGGCGGGCCTACGGGACCCAGTTGGCCGCCATCGCCGTGGTCACGATCGTGCTCGCGCTCGTCGGCGTGGCTCTCCTGGGCTACTTCGAGGCCTTTCCCGGACAGCTCGGCGCGGGCATGTCGCTCCGCGCCGACGCGGACCACGTGTTCCCGTTCTTCATCGCCAACCGGCTCCCGGCCGGGGTCGCGGGACTCGTCGTCGCCGCGATGTTCGCGGCTGCCATGTCCAGCGTGGACTCGGGCGTGAACTCGATCTCCGCGGTGGTGTTGACCGACTTCGTGGGTCGTTTCCGGAAACGCCGGCGCGACGACGCGCGGGATCTCCGGCAGGCCCGCTGGCTCGCCGCGGCGGCCGGGGGACTCATCGTGCTCGGCAGCTTCGTCATGGACCTCGTGCCCGGCAACATCACCGAGGTGACGTCCAAGACGTCGAACCTGCTGACCGGACCCATCTTCGGCCTCTTCCTCTTCGCCCTGTTCATCCCCCGGGTGCGCGCCGTCGGGGCTACGGTCGGCACCCTCGCGGGCATCGTCGCGGCAGCGCTGGTGGCCTTCTCCGGACCGATCTTCGGCTTCGATCCCGAGACCGGAGGCGACCCGGTGAGCTTCCAGTGGGTCGCCTCGGCATCGCTGCTGGTCCAGGTCGCCGTCGGCTGGACGGTGAGCGCGGTGTGGGAGAAGCACCCGCCGCGAAGGGGTACGCTCGGTTCATGACCCGCACGGTCGCCGCGATCGCGCTGCTCGTCTTCCAGGTCGTCATGATCGGCTACGCGCGCTTCGTCCCGTCGCGCTACTTCTGCTGGGCGCCGATGGACTCGCAGAACCTCTACTCGATCGCGGTGGTCATCGACGGGCGCGAGCTCAGCGCCGAAGAAATCCTGGCGCGCTACCGGCAGCCGGCCGAGGGAGGCAACTGGCAGGCCATCCAGCACGCGCTCGACAAGGTCCAGCAGTACGAGGAGACCTACGGACGGGAGGACGGCGCCGAGGTCGTCGTGACCTACACCGTCAACGGACATCCCGAAGAAACGTGGACCTGGCCGCCCCGCTAAGGCCGTCATGACGCCGTCGTGGAACCCGCTGCGGCTCACGGGTACGGCGCTCCCCGCGCCGCTCCTGCTGTCGGCGAAGCTCCTCGTGGTCACGATGCTGGCGACGGGCCACGTGACGACGCTCCCCGACCCGTTCCTCCCCTTCCTGTCCGTGTTCGACCGGATCGGGGACCCGGAGCTGTTCCGAACCGCGCTGCAGGTCCTGTTCCTCGCGGGTTCGGTGGCACTGCTCTTCAACCGCGGCGTGCGGCTGGCGTCCTTCGTGGTCGGCATGACGATCCTGGTGGGGATCGCCGCGTCGCGGGTCTACTGGGCCAACAACACGTTCTTCATGGGGGCGGTGCTCACGCTGATCGGCCTCTACACGTCCGCGCGGTCGGTCTGGCTCCTGCGGATCCAGGTGGCGATGATCTATTTCGGCGCCGGACTCAACAAGATCCTCGACACCGACTGGCTCTCCGGCCAGTTCTTCGAGCATTGGACCGTCAACCTCGAGCACGACCTCTACCTGCGCGCCGCCGCGCTGCTGCCGCCGATGGCGCTGTCGAAGTTCATGTGCTGGGCGACGATCGCGACCGAGCTGAGCCTCTTCGTGGGCTTCGCCTGGCCGCGGCTGTGGGTCTTCGCGATCTGGCTCGGGATCCTCTTTCACGCGGCGATGACGCTCTTTACCGGGATCACGTTCGTCCTGTTCCTCTACGTCGCGCCGGCCGCCTACTTCGCGTTCGCCCGCTGGCCCCGGACGACGACCGAGGTCATCTACGACGGCGACTGCGGCATCTGCGCGAAGACGAAGCGGTGGTTCGAGGCCCTCGACTTCGAAGGCGCGTTCCGGTGGACCACGTTCCAGAGTGGAACCGGCGACCGGTTCGGCATCTCCCGGGACGCCCTCGCGAAGCGCCTGCACGTCGTCGTGGACGGCGAGCGCATCGCCGAGGGCTTCCAGGCGTTCAAGCTGATGCTGCTTTACAACCCGGTCACCCACCTCGTCATGCTCGGAATCCTGCTGAGCCTGCACTGGGGGCCCGCTTGGGCGCGCAGCCTCGCGATCGCCGGCATGATCGCGTTCTTCTTTCCCGTCTTCGACCGCATCGGCCAGGCGGCGTACGACCTCGTCGCGCGCAACCGGAGCCGGATCGGGTCCGAGCCGACCTGCGCCGTCGAGTGAGCCGGCGCCTCGCCGTCCTCGTCGCCGTCGGGCTGGCCGCCTGCCAGCCGCCCGAACGGCGTCTGTTGCGCGTCAACGACGCCGCCGTCGGCGAGCTCGACCCGCACAAGGGCTCCGACTACGCCGATTCGATCCTGATGATGAACGTCTACGACTTCCTCGTCCGCACGGCCCCTGACGGAAGCGTCGTCCCCGACCTCGCCACCGGATGGACCGTCAGCAAGGACGGGCGGACGTACACCTTCTCGCTCCGCGAAGACGCCCGCTTCCACGACGGCACCGCCGTCGAAGCCGAGGACGTCGTCTTCTCGATGGAGCGCATGACCCGGCTGCAGCGGGGTTACTCCTACCTGCTCCCCGAGGTCGAAAGCGCGGCCGCCGCTGACCCGGGGCGGGTCCGGTTCACGCTGCAACAACCGTTCGCGCCCTTCGTCGCCGCGCTCACCCGGGTGGCGATCGTGAACCGCGAGCGCGTGGAAGGCCAGCCGGAGACCTTTCTTTCCGCTGAAGCCGCGGGAAGCGGCGCTTACCAGGTCGTGAGCCACGACCCGCGCGAGTTGACCTTGCTGCACCGTGCCGAGGCACACCATCAGCCCTTCGCGCCCGGAGCGCCCGAGATCGTGCGCCTCAAGTACTCGATGGCGGTTCCCACCGTACGGGCGCTGATGGCGCGGGGCGAACACGAGATCACCCGGTTGAGCATGCCGCCCGAGGTGTTGCGCGCGATGGCCGGCTCGCCGGAGGTCGAGCTCGCCCACGACCGGGGCACGTCGAGCTTCTTCATCATGCTGAACACCCGGCGTCCTCCGACCGACGACGTTCACTTCCGCCGCGCCCTGGCGCTCGCGTTCGATTACGACGCGCTGCTCCGGCTGCTGCGGGTGGACGAGACGTTCGCGAACGGTGTTCCCAGCCGCGGACCGGTGCCGCCGCGGCTCCTGGGTCACGACCCGGAGGCGCCGAAACCCAGACGCGACCTGGAGGCGGCACGGCGGGAGCTCGCGCTCTCCCGCTACGCCCCCGACGAGCATCCGGTGGAGATTCAGTGGGTCACGGAGGTCGGCAACACCGAGCGCGCCTCGCTCCTCTTCCAGCAGAACATGGCGGAGATCGGCGTGCGGGTCGAAATCACCTCCGCTCCCTGGGCCCTGGTCCTGGACCGGGCCAGCCGCCCCGAGACGACGCCCCACGCCAATACCGTGGACGTCAGTGCCTACACGCCCGATCCGGATTCGATCCTGACGGCGATGTACCACAGCGACAATGCCGGAAGCTGGTCGGCGATGTCCTGGCTCGGGGATCCCGCAATCGACGCCCGCATCGAGGCCGGGAGAGCCATCCTCGACCGGTCCGCGCGCGAGCGGCATTACCTGGAGCTGAACCGGGACCTGGTGGCGCTCCAGCCGGCGATCTTCGGCTACCGCACCTCGACCGTGGTCGCCAGGCAGCGCTTCGTCAGCGCCCCCCAGCTCGACGATCCCGCGCGGGCGGTCCCGACGACGGGCGGCAACTACGTGTTTCGGGAGTACTCGCTGGGCCCACCGGCGCGGGACCGCCGGTCTTCAGACCGGCATCGCGCGGGAGCGCGAATCCAACGCTGACGGTCGCAACCCGGAACGTCCGGGACGTCGAGCCATTCCGCGTCTCGACCCTCGATCCCTTCCGTCACGAATCCGATCCCGCCGGGGGCACGCGCCGTGGGCCAGGTGCTTCCCGCAGCCAACCGGGGCCGCGCCGCGGCCATAGCCAAGTCCCCCAGATGACGGGAACAAGGACAGCCCCGGATTCACTACTCTCCCTTCTACGCGGATAAATGATAGAGTCATAAATCCTCGGAAAACGTAGAAACTGATCTCCCGTCACCTGTCACCACGACTGCGCGAAGCCTTGGTCGAGAGCGTTGCGGCGTCGCCCGGAATCCCCGCCGATCCCGGAACCTGGCGGCGCATTCCCGGCCTCGTCCGCTTTGCGGGCAAGGCCACGACGGTGGTCGGGATGCGGCGCGCCGGAAAGACCACCTTCGTCCATCAGTTGCGGCGGGAGCGTCTCGCTGGCGGCCTGGCCCCCGAGAACGTGCCTTACGTCAGCTTCGAGGACGAACGGCTCCGCGGCCTCGACGGCAGCGACCTTGGCTTCCTGGAGGACGAACGCGCGCGCCGTTTCCTGAACGCCAGGGAGCGCGGTCCCGTCGTCTGGCACTTCGACGAGATACAGAACGTCCCCGGATGGGAGACCTTCGTCCGCCGGCTGCTGGATTCGGGTGGGACCGAAGTCGTCGTGACCGGTTCCTCCGCCGCCCTCCTGTCGCGCGAGGTCGCGACTTCGCTCCGGGGTCGCGGATGGGAAGTGCGCATCTTTCCGTTCTCGTTCGAGGAGGCGCTCCGCCACCACGGGGAGCCGGTTCCCGCGGAGGCGTCCGGTCTCGTCGGCGCGGCGCGCGCCAGGCTGGAGGGGTTCTTCCGCAACTGGCTCGCGGCCGGCGGGTTTCCCGAAGCCCAGGGTCTCGATGTCGAGAACCGCGTCCGGTTGTTACGGGACTATGTGGATATCGCGGTGCTCCGCGATGTCATCGAACGCCACAGCGTTCGGAATCCGACGGCGCTTCGCTGGCTGGTCGGGCAGCTCCTCGGTTCCCCGGCAGGGCTCTTCAGCGCGGAGAAGTTTCACCGGAGAATGCGCGCCGAGGGCCTTGCCGTCTCGAAGGACACCGTGCATGAACTGCTGGCGCACCTGGCGGACTGCTTCCTTGTCCGCCTGGTGTGGATGGAGTCCGCGTCAGCACGCCAGCGGATGGTGAATCCCCGCAAGGCATATCCGGTGGACTCCGGCCTCATCGCGGCGTGGGAACGGGTCGGGCGGGACAACCGGGGCCACGCCCTGGAGACCGCGGTCCACGCGGAACTCGAACGGAGGGGCCTCGGGGTGACCTACGTACGGACTCCGGTGGGAAGGGAAGTGGATTTCCTGGCGCGCACTCCCGACGGGACCGAGGAACTCATCCAGGTGAGCGCGGAGGTCTTCGATCCGGCGGTTGCCGAGCGGGAGATCCGGGGACTCGTCGAGGCGGGCGCGATGTTTCCCCGCGCCCGCCGACGGCTGCTCACCCTGACCGGCGAGCCACTCCCGCTCGACCCGCCGCCGGAAGTGATCGTGCAGCCAGCCTACGAATGGATGCTGGAAGACTCCGGGAGCGTCGCGGGGCCGCTCGGCGGCCCCGACTGACCGGAAGGCCGCGCGGACCGGGCGCGGCGCGTTTCCGGTCGCTCCGCTCCCGCAGCTTCGCCCCTCGCCGGCCCGCAACGAATCCCGGCCTCGTCAGGAGCAGCGTGCCGCGCACTTCGCCAGCCTGCGGCTGGCGGTGCCGGTCTGAAGGCCCCCACCGGGAGGACTGGCCGGCGGTCCCGGGCTCCGCCACAGCCCTACCCGCGTGCGTGGCGGAGCGGGATCCGGATCAGGAACCAGCCGAGCACGACGAACACCAGGAATCCCGGAATGCCGGAGGGCGTCGACACCAGCACCGGCAACTGGAACTCCGCGACCGCGAACCCGGAGAGCCCGACGCCCATCAGCGCCTCGCCCGCGATGAGCCCGGATGCGATGAGGGTCCCGGCGCTTTCCCCGAGCGTCCGGCGTTCCGCGGGCAGCCTGGCCATCTGGCGGTCGCTCAGCCAGCGGAAGAAGCCGCCGACGAAGATCGCGAAGGTGGTCTGGAGCGGCAGGTACATCCCCACCGCGATCAGCATCGGAGAGGGCGCCTGGATCAGGATCAGGAAGAGGCAGAGCGCGATCCCGAAGACCACGAGCGGCCAGCGCATGTCGCCGCCCACGATGCCCTGGGAGAGCAGGGCCATGAGTCCCGCCTGCGGGGCCGGAAGCTCTTCCCCGCCGACCCCGATGCCGCCCGCGGCGATGTCCCCCTGGTGGAGCAGCATCATCGGCAGCACCAGGAACATCGACGCGAAGACCACCCCGATGATCTCGGCCCACTCCATGCGGAACGGGGTGCCGCCGAGGATCTGGCCCACTTTCAGGTCCTGCAGCATGTCGCCGGCGACCGCGCAGGCGCAGCAGACGACCGCCGCCACCCCCAGCACCGCCGCCACGCCTTCGGTCCCGGTGACCCCGAGGAAGGTCATCAGCAGCGCCGCCAGCAGCAGCGTCGAGATGGTGAGTCCCGAAACCGGGTTCGAGGAACTCCCGATCACGCCCACGAGATAGCCGGCTACCGCCGAGAAGAAGAACCCGGCCACGATCATCACGATCGCCGAACCGAGCGCCCCGAGCGGCTGCCCGGTGTAGTAGTTGTAGAGGAAGAAGGTCGGGATGATGAGCGCCACGACTCCCGCGGTCGTCCAGCTGAAGGGGATGTCGCGGTCCTTCTCCTCGCCCGAACCGGCCGGACGCCCGGTCTTCAACTCGCCGATGGACCGCTTGAGTCCCTCGCCGAGCGACTTCCGCATCCGGAGCAGTGTCCAGACCGCCCCGGCGATCATGGCTCCCACCGCGATCGGCCGCACCAGTTCCGCCCAGACCACGCTGCTGACCGCGGTCCAGTCGGCGCCCGCGGCGGCCAGTTTGCCCGCGTCGGCGAACTCCGGATTGAAGAAGAGGACCGCCGGGATCATGAACCACCAGGCGAAGACCCCGCCGGAAAAGGTCAAAGCCGCGAGGCGGAAGCCGATGATGTAGCCGACGCCGAGGTAGGCGGGCGAAGCCGCCGGGGTGGAGAACGGCAATACCCCCGGCTGTGCGGCGGCGCCGAAGGACTGGCCTCCCACGGCGACCGAGCCCTGGAAGGAGCCGTAGCCCAGGGCCCCCGAAATCCGGTCGGTGAAGAGCTGGATCCCCTTCGAGTTCTTGAGGACCTCGATCAGTGCGCCGACGCCCATCATCTGGAAGAGCAACCGGCCCCCGCTCGCGCCCTGTCCGGCGCGGTGAATCTCGGCGGCGGCAACGGACTCGGGGAACGGGAGTTCGGGGTCCGTCACCATGCTCCGCCGCAGGATGACGACGAACAGGATGCCGAGCAGACCGCCGACCAGCATGAGCAGGGTGCTCTCCCAGTAGTTGAACTCCTCCCAGGCGCCCGCCATCAGGAACGCCGGCAGCGTGAAGATCGCCCCCGCGGCCAGCGCCTCGCCTACCGAGGCCGTGGTCCGGGCGATGTTCTCTTCGAGCAGGCTGCCCTTGAAGAGACCCCGGATGACGACCATGGAGACGACCGCCGCCGGGAACGTGGCCGCCACCGTCTGGCCAGCCCGAATGCCGAGGTAGGCGTTCGCCGCTCCCAGCACGACGGCCATGAACAGGCCGAGGAGAAGTGCCCGGAGCGTGAACTCGCGGGTGCTGCCGGATCCGTTCGCCATGACGCCTCCTAAGGTGAGGTGGGGCGGTTCGGCGTTATATCACCGACCGAATGGCGTCCGGTTTTGCTCATTCGTCGTGCTGGTCATCGAGTTTTCATTCTGCCGCTCTTGTGATTTTCAATCGGCCGGACAATAAACCTTCATTTGGCCGACCCGATAGCTTACAGTCTGCCGATGGTTCGACCCCTCCTCTATCCCCGGTTTGTCGCACCCCGACTGGAAGAAGCCCTGGAGGACTCTCCGGCGGTCCTGATCCACGGACCCCGGCAATCCGGAAAGACCACGCTGGCCCGGCGCGTAGGGCAGGACCGCGGTTACGTCTATCTCGACCTCGACGACGACACGCTACGGGACGCAGCCGAGGCGGACCCGATCGGCTTCGTCGCGGATCTGCCGGAGCGGGTGATCCTGGACGAGGTGCAACGGACGCCGGCGCTCTTCCGGGCCCTCAAGATGGCGATTGACCGGAGGCGCGTGCCGGGCCGCTTCCTGATGGCGGGTTCCACCCACGTGCTGCTCCTGCCGCGGCTTTCGGACTCCCTGGCCGGCCGCCTCCGGGTCGTGCGGCTCCATCCCCTGTCGCAGACAGAGATCGCGCGGGCGACACCTGACTTTCTCGACGCGCTGTTTGGCGAGGGCTTTCCCCTGGCGCCGAGCGAGCGGCTGGGACGGCAACTGGCCGACCGGATCGCCGCCGGCGGTTACCCGGCGGCGCTTGCCCTTCCGGCGGGACGGCGCCGGGCCGGCTGGCACCGCGACTACCTGGCGGCGCTCGTGGAGCGCGACGTGCGGGATCTGGCGCGGATCGGGGCGCTCGAAGCCCTGCCCCGCCTCCTCGGGTACGCGGCCGCCCAGACCGCCGGGCTCTTCAACGTCAACGCTCTGGCGTCCCCCTTTCAACTCACGCGTCCCACAATCCGGAACTACCTGACGCTGCTGGAACGGATCTTCCTGCTGGAGCGCCTCCCCGCCTGGCAGAGCAATCGACCCAGCCGACTGATCAAGACGCCGAAGCTCCACCTCTCGGACACGGGGCTGGCATGCGCGCTGCTCGGAGTTAGCGCCGAGGAGATGCACCGGGATCGGCCGCTGTTGGGCCAGCTCCTCGAGACGTTCGTCTTTCAGGAGCTGAAGCGCCAGGCCGGCTGGCGGGACGAGCCGACCGGGCTTTTCCACTTCCGTGACCGGGACGGTGTCGAAGTGGATCTCGTCCTTGAACAGGGAGGCGGAACATTGGCCGGGGTCGAGGTCAAGGCATCGTCCACGGTAAGAGGACGGGACTTTCGGGGGCTCCGCAAGCTGGCGAGCGCTGTCGGGAAACGATTCGCAGGCGGCGTGGTGCTCTACGACGGAGAAACGAGCGCCCGCTTCGGTGAGCGGCTCCATGCCGTGCCGATCCGGCGGCTGTGGGAGCCCCGGGCCGGGTAAGGGCGCAGACGACTCGGGAACGTCTGCGGTTCCCATCCATAGACTTCGCCGCCTCAGCCGATGCACACGGGAACCGGCGGGCTCCGGTTCGCTCCCACCGACCTCAGCCGGTTCCTCGCCTGCCGACACCTGACGAGTCTCTCCCAGAAGGTGGCGCTCGGGGAGTTGTCCCGGCCGCCCGAGTACGACGACCCCCGGCTGGAAGCGCTGATCGAGGCCGGGAAGAAGCACGAGGCCGAGATCCTCGAGCGCTACCGCGCGGAGGGCCGCAGCGTCGAAACGATCGGTCATTCCGCAGGTTTCGCGGAACGAAGGGAGCGGACCCTCGACGCCATGCGGCGCGGTGTGGCGGTGATCCACCAGGGGCGCCTCGTCCACGGACGGTGGAGCGGCTACCCCGATTTCCTGGTGCGGGTCCCGCAGCCGAGCGCTCTCGGCGACTGGTCCTACGAGGTAGCGGACGCCAAGCTCGCGACCGTGCCGAAGGCCGACGCGGTGCTCCAGATCGCCGTCTATTCGCGGCTTCTGGAGCGGGCGCAGGGCGCGGTTCCGGTGCAGATGCGCCTCGAACTCGGCCGCGGCCAGGGACGGGAGAGCTTCCGGGTCACCGACTTCGCCGCGTTCGAGCGCGCCCTCACGCGGCAGTTCGACGAGCACTGCGCCGCCCTACCGGGCACCTACCCGGAGCCGGTCGAGTTCTGCGAGCGGTGCGACTGGAACACCGCCTGCAGGGACCGGCGGCGGGCGGACGATCACCTTTCGCTGGTCGCGAACAGCACGCGTCATCAACGCCGGCGGCTCGAGGCGCGCGGGATCACGACGCTGACCGGCCTCGCACGGCTTTCGCTACCCCTGGACCCGCCGCTCGCGCGGGTGGCGCCGGCCGTCCTCCAGCGCATCCACCGGCAGGCGAAGACGCAGCTCACCGGCCGCGAGCGGAACCGGCCTTTCTACGAACTCGTGCTGCCTCCCGAGAACGGACGCGGACTGCTGAAGCTCCCGGAACTCTCTGAAGGGGACCTGTTCTTCGACATCGAGAGCTCTCGCCCCGGCGCGGACGAGGCCCTCGAGTACCTGTTCGGTTTCGTCGATCGCGACAGCCACTACGAGGACCGTTGGGCCTTCTCCCGCGCCGAGGAGCGCCGCGTTTTCGAGGACTTCATGGATCTGGTGGCCGCGAGGCGGGAACGGTTCCCCGACCTCCACATCTATCACTACGGGGGCTACGAGACCGGGGCGCTGAAGCGCCTGATGAGCCGCTACGCGACCCGCGAGGACGCCATGGACGGGCTCCTCCGGCGCCAGGTCTTCGTGGACCTGCTGCAGGTGGTCCGGCAGGGGGTGGTCGCGTCGGTGGAGAGTTACTCGATCAAGGAAATGGAGCCGTTCTACGGCTTCGAGCGGGAACAGGAGCTCCTCGAAGCGAACCGGGCGCGCGCCCGGATGGACGCGATGCTCGATTCCGGGGACACCGACGCGGGCGTGCTTGCGGAGGACCGGGAACTGATCCGCCGCTACAACCGCGAGGACTGCGTGTCCACGCTCGAACTTCACGGCTGGCTTGAAGAACGCCGGCTGGAACTGACAGGCCGCATCGGCCCGCGGGAGCGGCCGGTCGTGAGGATCACCCCGGAGGACGAAGAGTCACAGACGGAGGCGGCGAGGCGGGTCTCGGAACTCGTCGCCCGGCTCGCACAGGGTCCGGAGAAGGAGGCGGACGTGCGCCGGCTCCTGGGCCATCTGCTCGACTACTACCGGCGGGAGGACAAGTCGAAGTGGTGGGAGTACTTCCGCGTGAAGGACCTCGACGCGCAGGAGCTGATCGAGGACCCGGCGCCGCTGGGCGGGCTCCAGTTTGACCAGGACCTGGGGCCGCAAAAGCGGTCCGTGCTGCATCGTTACCGATTTCCGCCCCAGGAACACCGGATCAAGACCGGCAAGAAGGTCGAGGACTTCGACACCGGCAAATCCGCGGGCGAGGTGTTCGCGATCACGGACGGCGCCGTGACGCTGAAACGCAGCAGCACGGCCCTGCGCCAGCCTCATCCGCGGGCGCTGGTGCCGGACGAGCACGTGCGCCCGGTGCCCAAGCCGGGTTCCGTGTTCCGCCTCGGCGAACTGGTAGCGGACCAGGGATTCGCCGATGACGGCCCGCGCCGAGCCGCCTTCGATCTGCTTCGCCGGATCCCGCCGCGCGACGGCGTGCCGGGAGTCCCGCTCGTCCTCCCTGGTGAGGACACCCTCGCCGCGGCCCGCCGTCTCGCGCTCGGCCTCGACCGCGGCGTGCTGGCGGTCCAGGGACCGCCGGGCAGCGGCAAGACCTACGTTGGCGCCCGCATCGTCACCGCGCTGCTCGCGGCCGGCCGACGGGTGGGGGTTACCGCGCAGAGCCACCGCGTCATCACGAACCTGCTCGAGAGCGTGTGTTCGGCGGCGACGGAGGAGAACGTCACTGTTGAGGGTGTTCAGATCACCACGAGGGATGGCTGCGACGATTCGCGCATCCGGATCGAGCCCGCCTCCGGCGCTGCACCGGCGGCCTTGGGAGATGCCGCGATCCGCGTCATCGGAGGTACCGCCTGGGTCTGGGCGCGCGGGGACATGATGGACTCCGTGGACGTCCTGGTCGTGGACGAAGCCGGGCAGTTCGCGCTCGCGGACGCGCTCGCCTCGGCGCCGGCCGCGAACAGCCTCGTCCTGCTCGGCGATCCCGCCCAGCTCGACCAGGTCACCCAGGGCGTCCACCCGGAGGGGTCCGCCACCTCCGCACTCGGCCATTTCCTCGGCGAGCGCAAGACGATGCCGGCCGACCACGGCCTGTTCCTGGAAGCGACCTGGCGGATGCACCCGGACATCTGCCGGTTCACCTCGGAGCAGTTCTACGAAGGACGGCTGGAAGCGCGGCCGGGCCTGGCGCGGCAGGAAGTCCGCGGAGGGCCGCTCCCGGGCGCGGGAATCCGCTTCGTTCCCGTGACGCACGAAGGCAACCAGACGGAATCCCCCGAGGAAGCGGAACGGATCCGGGAACTCGTGGATGGCCTGCTCGATAACGCGTCGTGGACCGATGACCGGGGAGTCAGCCGCCGGATCACCCCCGACGACATCCTGGTCGTAGTCCCTTACAACGATCACCTCGCCCTGCTGGACGGCCAGCTCGGGGATCGGGTGCGCGGCGTCGGCACCGTGGACAAGTTCCAGGGCCAGGAGGCTCCGGTGGTGTTCTTCTCGATGGCGACCTCAACCCCGGAAGCGGCTCCGCGGGGGATGGACTTCCTCTATTCGTCCCACCGGCTGAACGTGGCGACGTCGCGGGCGCGCTGTCTCGCGGTGGTGGTGGCGAGCCCGGAGCTGTTCTTCCCGGAGTGCAAGACGCCGGACCAGATGCGGCTGGCCAACGCCTTCTGCCGGTTTCGGGAACTGGCGGAAGAAATCGCTTAGGGACGGGCCTGCCGGCTCCGGAGCGCGGTGCGCGCCCGGAAACCGAGGTCCTCGCCCCTATCCCGCCCGCATCGGGCGGTCGCGGTCGTGGTCCACCACGCAGAAGAACCCGAAAGGTTCCTCGGTCTCGTTCCGCAACTGGTGGGACTCCAGGGGGCCGACGCAGGCGACGTCCAGCTGGCGGAGCGGCATCCGCCGGTCTCCGAGCAGGAGGACCCCCTCCCCGCGGGCGCCGATGACGACGTGGGTGTGGACGTGCTTCTCGAGACTCGTGTGGCCGCCGGGCTCGACCTCGAAGTAGCGCAGATCGGAGCGCGTGCGCTCCCCGAACTTGCCGACCAGCTCGACCCGCCGCACCCCCCGGAAGGTGAGGTCGCCGGCGTCCTTGTAGGGAGAACTGTCCCGGCCCTCCCAGTTCCAGTCCCGGCGGAAGGCGAGCCGGCGTGGTTCCGGCAGGGAGGGCCGTGGAGGGTCCGCGGGCTCGATGGAGACCTCCGGATGGACCTCGCGAATCCGGTCGAGGATCTCGCGGGTCCCCGCCTCGATGCCCTCCGGATGGCCCAGCAGGGCGCCGCCGATGAGCAGCACGGTGTCCGGGCCGTAGGTCGTGCAGATGCGGCCGACATCCGCCGGGCCCATCCCGCCGGCCGGGGACGGCCAGGCCGGGCGGAGCGCTCCGAGCGGTTCGCGGAGCCGCCCGGTGATTCCCGCGCACTCGGCCTCCGTGTAGCGAAAACGTCCGCCCGCGTCCGGAAACACCGAGATGTCGGCGCCGGCCAGCCGGAACAGGGTCCCCAGGAGGACCCCGTGGGCCACTCCGTGGCCGGGAGCGTGGGTGTACGCCCCGGTCAGGGAGGGATGCGCCATGAAGATCAACGGATAGCGCTCCACCAGGGCGCGCATCGTGTCGAGTCCGGTGATCATCGGGCAGATGAGGACTCCGGGGAGCCCGGATTCGGCGACGAACTCGACGTACCGCTCGAGTTCTTCGGCGCGGGCGCCGGCGTGGGGGAGGTAGAGGCACCGGCGCCCGGTTGCCTGGTTGCCGCGCTCCACGGCTTCCGCACATGCCGTAACGCGGCCTCGAAAGGCCTCGAAGTCGTCGGTCAGGTTCTGGTCGTCCTTCACCAGGTCGCCGCCGCCACGGGCAAACGCTTCTCCGATGGCGGCCAGCTCCGCCACGCTGGAGCCCTGCGGTTTGAGCGCGGTGGCGAGGAGAGGCCGTCCCAGCACCCCGCATAGCCGCCGCACTCCCTCCACCCCGTGGTTGGGACCCGGCAGCGCTTCGAGCAGCGCTCGCGGCGGCTGCAGTTCCGTGAGCCGCACCCCGCCGTACATCGGGGCGTTGCCGATCGCGACCGCCAGGAGTCCGAAGAGGTCCCCGGCCAGCTCGGCTCCGTAGCTGATCGTGATGCGGTGCGCGCCCGGGTCCTCGGGTTCGGGCGTCACCGATTCGACCCGGCCGACGACTTCGTCCTGGATCCTCCCCGGCGGAATGAGCGCCTCGGGGATCTCGACCGTCTGCTCGATGGCGATGAGGCGCGCCAACTCTTCCGGCGCGACGGAGCCCGGTTGGGTCCGGTAGACGGCAGTGACCCGGCCGGGATCGGGCACCTCGGAACTCAGCGGTGGCGCCGGGAGCGGCGCGGCCCGGTCTCGCCCAGCCGCAGTTCGGTGTCGGCGGTGAGGTCCGGGCCCGCGGTCTCGCCCCGGAGGAGCGCCAGGTGGCCGGCGGCCGCGATCATCGCGGCGTTGTCGGTAGAGAGGGCGATGGTGGGATAGAAGACGGGCAGGCCGCGCTCCTCGCCGAGCGCCTGGAAGTTGGCCCGCAGGGCCGAGTTGGCCGCGACCCCGCCCGTCAACAGCACGGCCTTCGCTTCGAACATGCGAAGCGCCCGGTCCATCGACCGGCGCAGGGCGCGGACGACCGCCGACTGGAAGCTGGCCGCCAGATCGCGGAGGTCTTCGCGGTCGAACGGGTCCTCGCCATCAGCCAGCGGCTCGATGCCCTCGTGCTCGATAAGCCGGAGAACCTGGGTCTTGAGCCCCGAGAAACTGAAGTCCAGCTTTGCCCCGTCCGAAAAGTGCGGGAGCGAGAAGCGGTGGCGGTTCGCGTCGCCCCGCTGCGCCAACCGGTCGAGGATCGGCCCGCCCGGATACCCGAGGCCGAGCCGTTTGGCGAGCTTGTCGTAGGCCTCGCCCGCGGCGTCGTCGCGGGTCTTGCCGAGCAGCCGGTAGGAACTCTCGGCCTCGAGCAGGAAGAGGTTCGTGTGCCCGCCGGAGACCACGAGCGCAAGCGCCGGATGGGGAACCTCGCCGTCCTCGAGGTAGCACGCCCGGATGTGCCCTTCGATGTGATCCACGCCCACCAGCGGAATCCCGCGCGCGAAGGCAAACGCCTTGGCGAACGAGACGCCGGCCAGCAGGGCCCCGATCAGCCCCGGTCCGTTCGTCACCGCTACCGCTTCGACGTCGTCCATCTTGATCCCGGCGTCCTCGAGCGCCTGCTGCACAACGGGCGACAGGTTCAGGAGGTGCTGCCGGGAAGCGATCTCGGGCACCACCCCTCCGAACTGCGCGTGCTGGGCGACCTGGGACGACACGACGTTCGAAAGGATGCGCCGGCCGTCTTCGACGACTGCCGCCGAGGTTTCGTCGCAGGACGTCTCGATCCCGAGGATGAGCATGGCAGTTATCGAGCAGCGTCGAACAGGCGCTCGACCCCGCGCCTCCAAAACCGGCCCCCGCCAACAAGGTGGTCCACGTCGGCCCCGGCCAGTTCGCCGCTGGATTGTTCATGGCAGGTTCGCCAATCCGGCCCGTTCGGTTGTCCGAACAACCCCAGGGCGAGGAGGTCGAGACGCTCATCCGCCGAGAGGGCGCCAACCAGCGCGACGAGGCGGGCGCGCGCGACCGAAGCATCGGCCTCACCGGTCGCGGTCAGGAGATCGTAAGCCTCGGCAAGCCCTTCGACGGTCCCTCGGGCAATCACGGGCGCCACCGCCGCCAGCCCGATGTCGTCGGCGAAGTCGTGGTCACCCAGATAGCGGACGGAAATCGCCAGGGCGCTCGCGTCCACCTTGTTCACGAGCCGCTCGTCGGCGGTCACGAGCGACGACCCGGTCTCCTCCGCACAGGCGAGGTAGAGGCAGTCGTAGACCGGGTGGTCGAGGGCCAGCGCGATGCGGCCGGCACGGCCAATCAGGCTGGGCATGGAGTGCAGGGTGATGTCTTCCTTGAGACGCGGTGTCTCATCAAGGTAACCCTCAACATCCGGGATTTCCCTTCGTCGGGATTTCTTCCAGAGGACGTTCACGAATTCCGCGAGCAGGAGGTCGGGAGCGTGCAGCTCCAACCGGTGGGCGCGCAGGAGCTTGGCGGCCTCGGCCAACTCCTCGGCGACAGACCACTTGACGACGACGCTGGCGTCAACCGTGAGCCTCACCGGTCACGGTCTTCGCGCAGCAGCAGGACGCTATCGGTCTGTGGAATGCCCTCGGTGAGCCGGGAAAGCGCATTGGTGCGCTCCCGGAGCCGCACCATCCGCTGAATCCGGTCGAATCGCTCCGTCAGCGCATGCCGGGCCTCCGCCTCCATGGAACGCTGGTTCGCCCTGGCCTCGGCCTTGAGCGCCTGGATCACACTGTCGTCCAGGTTTCGGATCGTGAGACTGCCCATGACAAGACCTCCACTCGACGTGTGATGGCATCATGCTAGCACATAGCACTCACTGGCGCTGCAAACCGGCCAGGCGCGCGAGGGACGCACCGAACGGCGGGCGGGCGACGCCCCGTTCCGTGACGATGGCGGTGATGTAGCGGGCCGGGGTCACGTCGAAGGCCGGATTCCAGACGGGAACCCCCTCCGGCGCGATCCGCCGTCCGGCGATCTCGACGACCTCCTCGGGGCCGCGTTCCTCGATGGGGATCTCCGCGCCGGTCGGCGTCTCGAGATCCACGCTCGAGAAGGGCGCGGCCACCAGGAACGGCACGCCGTGTTCCTTCGCGAGGACCGCGGCCTGGTAGGTGCCGATCTTGTTTGCCGAGTCCCCGTTCGCCGCGATCCGGTCGGCTCCCACGACCACGGCATCCATGTCCCCGGCGGCGAGCAGCGAGCCGACCATCCCGTCGGTGACGAGGGTGACCGGGATGCCGTCCGCCATCAGTTCCCACGCGGTGAGCCGGGCGCCCTGGAGATAGGGGCGGGTCTCGGAAGCGAACACCTCGACTTCACGCCCCGACTCGGCCAACGCCCGGACGATGCCGAGGGCCGTCCCGTAGCCCGAGGTGGCGAGGCTCCCCGCGTTGCAGTGGGTCAGGACGCGCGCCGGTCCCTCGCCGGGCAGGAGGCTCGCGCCGAGCGCGCCGAGACGGTGGTTCGCCCGCAAGTCCTCGGCAGCGATCCGGTCCGCCTCGGCCTCGAGCGCACGCACCCGTTCCGCGGCCGAAGCGGTGGCGAGCGGTTCCAACCGGGCGCGCATGCACGCGATGGCGGCTCGCAGGTTGACGGCCGTGGGCCGGGTATTCAGCAGCGCGGCCGCCAGGTCCTCGAACCGGGAGACCGGCGAGTCCCCGCCGCCGCGGGCAAACCCGAGCACCACCGCGTAGGCGGCTGCGATGCCGATGGCCGGAGCCCCCCGAATCGCCATCTCGCGGATGGCGTCCCCGACTGCGTGTGCGTCAGCACACTCGATCCAGACCGTCTCGGAAGGAAGCCGGCGCTGGTCCAGGACGTGGAGGACCTTGCGCTCGGAATCCCAGAGGAACGGGCGGACCATGGGTTCACCCTACCAGTCGGTCCGGGCGGTAGTGGGGTGCGAAAGAGGGTGGGGTGGTGCGGTTCCGCGGGCCTGCGGGCCCGCGCGTGCCGGTCTGAAGACCGGCGCTCCCTTGGGTCCACCGGTTGTTGGAACGAACCTGTGCCTCTTCCGGCTTCAGCCGATTGCGACGCGCCATCACGGCGATTTAGGTCGCGCGGTTACGCCGACGCGCCGGCCGCCGTGGATCCGGGCTCTCGCCCGATCCACGGCTACCGGTCGCGAACGGCTATGCCGGTCTGGAGACCGGCGTTCCCCCAAAGTCGGATTGGTGCGAAACGGGCTGTTCGCCCGTTTCGCACCAATTCCGACTTACCCGTTCCAGAGAACGAAGAAGATGATCAGCGCGGTGACGAAGGCGTAGATGACGAGCGACTCGATCAGCACCAGGCCGAGGAGCAGCGAGAACCGGATCTGCGGCGCGGCGCCGGGATTCCGGGCGAGGCTCTCGCAGGCGCCGACCACCGCGCGTCCCTGCGCCGTGGCGCCGAAGGCGGCGGCGATGGCGATCGCGCCACCCGCCGAAATCAGTGCCCACTGGCTGACTACCGGGTCCCAGGCTCCCTGGGCGAAGACCGGGGAAGCGGCGAGCACGCCGAAGACGGCCAGCAGGGTCGTCCGAAACTTGTTGGACACGATGGTTTTCTCCTTGGATCAGTGTTCCTCGGCCGCGACCGCGCCACCGAGGTAGATGACAGTGAGCATGGTGAAGACGAACGCCTGCAGGGTGCTGCCGAAGACGCCGAAGGCCATCATCGGGAGCGGCACCACGAACGGGATCAGGAACGCCAACACCACGACGACCAGCTCCTCGCCGAAAATGTTTCCGAAGAGCCGGACCGAAAGCGAGAGGATGCGGCTGACATGGCTGATGATCTCGACCGGCAGCATCACGATCGCGAGCCAGGGGCTCGGCCCCAGGAAGTGGGCGAAGTACTTCTTCGCGCCGTGGGCGCGGATCCCCTGGTAGTTGTAGTAGAGGAACGCCACGATGGCGCACCCCACCGGCATGTTGATACTGACCGTGGGGGATGAGAGGTAGGGCACCAGCCCGCAGAGGTTGCTGATCCAGATGAAGAGGGCGAGCGTGCCCACGAGGCCCAGGAACCGCCGGCCCTTCGGACCCACGTTTTCGCGCAGCAGCGAGAGCAGGCCGCCGACGAGCGTTTCGAGGATCAGCTGGAGCCGGCCGGGGTTCTCCACCGAGATCCGGCGGCGGAAGAGGATCGCAAACCCCGACAGCAGGACCGCCACGAACACCGCCATCACGACGTGGTCCGGCGGATGGACCTGGAACCACTGCTCGATCAGGTGGGTGAAGGCTGAGTAGTGGTGGATTTCCATGGTCGGATCGGGAGGACGTGCGGTCAGGCGCCCGGCGGGGGGTTCTCGCTGTCCTCCGGATCATCCGGGGGAAGAGAGGGTTGCGGTGTACGAAGGGCCCGAAGGCCCCCGTTTCGCAGTTCCAGCAGGACGGCCAGGTTCGGCGCGCCCAACCCGCACACGACGCCGATCACGTCGGCGTTCCAGACCGCAATTATCGCAACCAGCGCGCCCCCGAGCAAGAGATAACGAACCCCGGTAAGCGCCGCCAGCAGGATTGCCGACCGGGCTGAGTGGTCGGCGGTCAGCCCGCCGGCAACCCGGCGGAGCGCGACGATGTTGAGGACCGAGATGGTGGCCCCGCCAAGCACGGAGAGGCCGATCCGGGGGCCGAAGGCGAGTGCGATCAGCGCGGCGGCCGCTCCGAGGGCAATGGCCCGCCGGGTGAGTCGCTCTTCGCGACCCTCCGCCGGCCTCGCCGAATCCGTCATGAGTCCTCTCCGCCAGTGTCTTCAGGCGGGTCGCTCTCCGCCACCGCCGAGGCGGCGCGCACCACGTTCCGTAGCCCGGCAACGATCCCGAAGCCGAGGAATACCAGGAAGAGCCAGGGCTCCGTCCCCAGCCAGCGGTCGAGCAGCCAGCCGGCGCCGCCACCGATTACGATCGCCATCGGCACCGAGAAGCCGAGGCTCAGCAGGGTCAGCAGCCGGGCGCGCGGCGCCACCGGCGGTTCCGGGGTCATCGGCGGCATTCTCCCGCCGAGGCAAGGGGAACAGCCGCGGGATCAGTCGTCGCTCGGAACGGCGGCGTTGCCCCGGAGTTCCTCCTCCAGCTCGGCCGGCAGCGGCGGCGCCTCGGCGGTCTGCGCGCTCTCGGGAGAGACGCGCTCGACGATGGCCGCCACCGGAACGGCGAGCTTCTCGAGGAACGGCTTGGGATAGACGCCGATGAAGATGCAGAGCGCGACGATCGGCACCAGGGTGGCGTTCTCGCGGCTGGTCAGGTCGGCGAGCGACTTGTTCTCTTCCTTGTCGAGCTTGCCGAACATGACCCGCTGATAGAGCCACAGCAGGTACGCGGCGCCGAGCACGATGCCGGAGACCGCGAACGCGGCGTACACCCAGTCCACCTGGAAGACGCCCTGCAGGATCAGGAACTCGCCGATGAACCCGTTCAGCATGGGAAGGCCCATGGAAGCGAGCGCGATGATCAGGAAGAGCGCCGCGTACTTCGGCACCACCTTGGCGATCCCGCCGTAGGCCGCGATCTCCCGGGTGTGGCGCTGCTCGTACATGATGCCGACGAGCAGGAAGAGTCCCCCGGTGGAGAGCCCGTGGTTGATCATCTGGAGGATGCCGCCCTCGAGACCCAGGGTGTTCAGCGCGAAGACGCCGAGCATCACGAAGCCGAGGTGGCTCACCGAGCTGTAGGCGACGAGGCTCTTCCAGTCCTTCTGGACGAGCGCGACGAGCGCTCCGTAGACGATCCCGATGATCGCGAGGGTGGCGACCCACCACACCGCTTCGCGGCTGGCCTCCGGCAGGAGCGGAATCGAGAACCGCACGAAGCCGTAGGTGCCCATCTTCAGCAGCACCCCGGCCAGGATCACCGAGCCGGCGGTGGGCGCCTCGACGTGGGCGTCCGGAAGCCAGGTGTGGAACGGGAACATCGGAACCTTGATCGCGAACCCGATGAAGAAGGCGAGGAACACCCAGAACTGGAGACCCGACGCGTAGGAGGTCTCCATGAGGCGGAGCAGGTCGAAGGTGTATTCGCCGGTCGCCCCGTGGTGGGCGAAGTAGAGCGCCAGGATGCCGAGCAGCATCAGGACGCTGCCCACCAGCGTGTAGAGGAAGAACTTGATGGCCGCGTAGAGCTTCCTCGGGCCGCCCCAGACCCCGATCAGGAAGTACATCGGGACCAGCATCACTTCCCAGAACACGTAGAACAGGAAGAAGTCGAGCGCCACGAAGACGCCGAGCATTCCGGTCTGCAGCAGCAGCAGGAAGACGTAGTACTGCTTGACCCGCTCGGTGACCGCCTTCCAGGACGACAGGATGGCGATGAAGCCGAGCAGCGTGGTCATCAGGACCAGCAGCAGGCTGATCCCGTCGAGGCCGAGGTTGTATTCGACGCCGATGCTCGGGATCCACTCGTAGCGCTCTCCGAACTGGAACTGCGGGCCGGCGGCGTCGAACGCGAACCACAGCGGCAGCGAGATCAGGAACCCGATGAGCGCCGCGCCGTTCGCGAGCCAGCGGATCCGGTCTTCGTCGGTCTTCTTGACGAAGAACAGGATGAAGAGCGCCGCGATCGCCGGAAAGAAGACCACCAGCGAGAGGATCGGGAAGTTGAAGGGGTTGTTCTCGAACATTCGGCTTATCCGGAGCTGGCGGCGCTAGTCGTGGTGTCCATGCGGGCTGCTAGCTCCAAAGGGTGAGGGCCCCGGCGAGCAGGACCACTGCGAACAACATGAGAAGGGCGTAGTTCTGGAACAGCCCGGTCTGGAGCCGCCGGAACCGCGTGGAGGCGGCGGCCAGGATTTCGGCGACCAGGTTGACGGCCCGGTCCACGAGGTTCTGATCGCTCAGATCGGAAAGGTCCCCGCTGAGGCGGGTGAGCGACGCGGAACCGTTCACGGCGCCGTCCACCACCTTCTGGTCGAACCGGAAGAGGCCCTCGCCGCCGCGCACCGCGCCCTGGACGGCAGTCGCGTCGTAGATCTCGTCCACGTAGTACTTGTTGAGCAGCGTCCGGTAGGCGCGGCTGCCGGCGAGCGCCGAGTCCCGCGTCGGTCCCGTCCAGTAGCGGCGGTAGGCGTAGAGGATGCCGGCGGCGGCCAGCGCCACGGAGAGTCCCATCAGGGCGTACTCCACGGCGTAGGAAGCGTGGGGGATCGGGGCCGGGCCGTGACCGCCGGCGTAGATGGCGGGCTCGAGGAAGTGCTCGATCCGGTTGGCCCCGCCGAGCGCCGCGGGGACGCCGACGAAACCCGCGACCACCGAGCCGGCCGCGAGGATGATCAGCGGGACGGTCATCGAGGGCGCCGACTCGTGGAGGTGCTTCTCCATCGCCGCGCCGCCCCGGAAGTCGCCCCAGAAGGTCATGATCACCTGCCGGCTCATGTAGAACGCGGTCATCGCGGCGGCCGCCGCGGCGAGCGCCCAGAGGGCGAAGTGGCCGCCCTCGAAGGTCTTCCAGAGGATCTCGTCCTTGCTGAAGAACCCGGCGAGCGGCGGAATCCCCGCGATCGCCACCGTCGCGATCATGAAGGTGTACGCGGTGCGGGGCATGTAGCGGGCGAGGCCGCCCATGTTCCGCATGTCCTGCATCTCGGTGTAGTGGCGATGCCCGCCGGAGGCGTGTTCGGCGTGCTCCATGGTGTGGATCACGCTGCCGGAACCGAGGAAGAGGCAGGCCTTGAAGAAGGCGTGGGTCATCAGGTGGAAGATCGCCGCCGCAAAGGCCCCGACGCCCGCGCCCAGGAACATGTAGCCGAGCTGCGAGACGGTCGAGTAGGCGAGGACTTTCTTGATGTCGTTCTGGAAGAGCGCGATGGACGCCGCGAAGATCGCGGTCACGGCTCCCACCGTGGCGACCAGCGCCATCGCCGCCGGGGCGTGCGCGAAGAGGACGCCGCTGCGGGCCACCATGTAGACGCCCGCGGTCACCATGGTCGCCGCGTGGATCAGCGCGGAGACCGGGGTGGGGCCCTCCATCGCGTCCGGCAACCAGACGTAGAGGGGAATCTGCGCGGACTTGCCGGCGGCGCCGACGAAGAGCAGCACCCCGATGGCGGTCAGCACTCCGCCCTGCATCTCCGAAGCGGAGATCTGCCCCATCACCCCGTAGAAGTCGAGCGTCCCGAAGGTGACGAAGGTGAGGAACACGGCCATGATGAAGCCGGCGTCCCCGATCCGGTTCACGATGAACGCCTTCTTCCCCGCGGCGGCCGCCGCCGGCCGCTCGAACCAGAACCCGATCAGCAGGTAGGAGCAGAGCCCCACTCCCTCCCAGCCGATGAACAGGAGCAGCATGTTCGCGCCCAGCACCAGGTTCAGCATGAAGAAGGTGAACAGGTTCAGGTAGCTGAAGAACCGGCTGAAACCCGCGTCGTGGCTCATATAACCGAGCGAGTAGATGTGGATCAGCAGGCCGATCCCGGTGACCACCAGGGTCATCACCATCGAGAGCGAATCGAGGCGGTAGGCCCAGTCCACCCCCATGCTGGGGATCCAGGAGAAGAGGGACTGCTCGACCCTGGCCGACGCCCCGCCCTCGGCGAGGAAGACCGTGAAGAAGAACCCCAGCGCGATCAGGAAGGAGGCGGCCACCGACCCGCAGGCGAGCAGGCCGCTGAGCCGCTTGCCGAGGCGCTTTCCGAAGAGTCCGTTGATCGCGGCACCCACCCCGGGAATGACCGGGATGAGCCAGAGCAGGGAGTTCAAAACGGGGTACTCAGCACTCCTGAAATACGGGAACGGACGGCGCGCGGAAGGTACCGGATCGGCGGCTTTAGGTCAACGTGAGAGACGCCATCGAGCGTTCCGCTCGCCGGCCGAAATCAGGTGACGCTCTTGATGTGGCCGCCGTCCACGGCGAGCACCGTGCCGGTGATGTAGCTGGCGCGCTCGGAGACGAGGAAGGCGGCCGCGGCGGCGAACTCCTCGGGTTCTCCGACCCGTCCGAGCGGAATGTCCTTCGACCAGTCGGCGTAGACCTCGTCCACCGCACAGCCCCGCTTCTCCGCAATGTGGTCCGCCAGCTCGACGAGCCGCGCGGTGCGCGTGTAGCCGGGACAGAGCACGTTGGCGAGCACTCCGTGGGGCGCGGCCTCGTTGGCGAGCGACTTCATGAACCCGGCGATGCCGGAGCGGGCGGTGTTCGAGAGGATGATGTCGGGAACGGGCTGCTTCACCGAGACCGAGGCGATGGCGAGGATCCGGCCCCAGCGGCGCTCGATCATTCCGGGGAGGGCGGCGCGCACGAGATTCACGCAGGAGAGCAGGTTCGCTTCGAGCGCGTCGCGCCACTGCTGGGGCGTCGTGTCCTCGAGCCGGGTCGGGGGCGGGCCCCCGGCGTTCGTCACCAGGATGTCCACCCGCCCGAAACGCTCCTCGGCGGCCCGGACGAACCCGAAGGCGGCATCCGGGTCCCCGACGTCCACTTGGTGGGCGAGGACTTCCACCCCGTGACGGTCCCGGATCTCGGCGGCGGTGCGGTCGAGGGCGTCCCGGCCCCGCGCTCCGATGGCGACCCGGGTCCCCTCCGCAGCCAGCGCCTCGGCGACCGCGCGGCCGAGCCCCTGGCTTCCCGCCGCCACGACAGCGGTTCGTCCGGTGATTCCGAGATCCATCGGGGTTACCTCATGTGTTCCGATGACGGTTCGCGGGCGCCGACCCGACGTCGGCGTTCCAGGCCGGCGGCGCCATCAGTGCGGTTGAGCCTCATGCCGAGGCGAGAGCCACCTTTCCGCAGGGGGCTGCGCCGTGCGCGGTGCGGAGCACCGCGCGTGCCGGTCTGGTGACCGGCGTTCCAAGCCGGGGGCGCCATCGGCGCGGGTTTCGCGCTACCGCGCGATGCCGGCCGGAGGCCGGCGCTCCGGAAGCTCCGAACCGGGGCGTTCAGGAGTACTGCCGTTCCTTGCAGGGGACGCAGACGCGCGTCCAGGGAACCGCCTCCAGCCGGAGGCGCGGGATCTCCTCTTCGCAGTCGGAACAGATGCCGAACTCGCCGGCCTCGATACGGGCGAGCGCCTTGTCGATGGCGCGGAGCAGCTTCGCGTCGTTCTGCTGAAGCTGGATCACGATCTCGTCGTCGTTCGCCACCATCGAGCGGTCCCCGTCATCTCCGTGCGGCGGGGTCCGCGAGAAGGCGCGCGTGTGCACGAGCTTCTCGATGGCGGCCTTCTTGGCAAGCAGGTTCGCCTCGTGCAGTTGCAGTTCTTCGGGTGTCATTTTCGGAGTCTGCGCACCGGCTCAAGCCGGGTGCGACGCGCTGGAATTGGCCAAGTATATCAATCGTTACGAGCGTTTACGGAACGCGGATGCGCGGTATCTCCGGCCAGGAGTTGCAAAGCGTGGGGCACCGTCGGAGCCAGCGTCCGGAGCCCGCTTTCGACGGCCCGCGGACTCCCCGGAAGGACGATCACCAGGGTGGCGCCGATGCTCCCCGCGAGGCTCCGGGAGAGGACCGCCATGGGCGTGTCCCGGAGACCCTCCGACCGCAGCAATTCGCCGTAGCCGGGGAGTTCACGGTCCAGCAGGGGCTTAACCGCCTCCGGCGTACGGTCCCGGGGGCCGAGCCCGGTGCCGCCGGTCGTCAGCACCAGGCGAATGCCGGACGCGGCCCAGCCGCTCACCTTTTCCCGGATGGCGTCCACCTCGTCAGGCACGATCGCCGAGTCGGCGATGCGAAACCCGAGTTCCAGGAGGATCCGGCGGGCGACGACCCCCGAACGGTCGGGAACCACCCCGGCGGCGCACCCGTCGCTCGCGGTCAGAACCGCGGCGGTCGGGTCCGAGACCGCGGCGCCGGCGCCCGGTCCGGAGTGATCGGACACCGTCACCCGGATTGGCGGCTTTCCGGCAAGCCCGGAAAAGGGACGGGGAACACGGGAGAGAGCGCGGGAATTGCGTCAGAATAGCGGGTTGCTCATGGAATTCCGCGCGGGCCGCCGGTCCTTTCGGGGATGGCGGGGGATCGTCGCCGCCGGCGCCCTGACCCTCGTCCTCGGCGGCCTGGCCGCGGCGGCCGGTCCTCTCGTCCAGCAGGCCTACCAGTTCCGGGTAACGGTGGACCTGATCTCGCTCAACGTCACCGTCACCGACGCGCGCGAGCGGTTCATCACCGACCTGATCGAGGAGGACTTCTCGGTCTACGAGGACGGCATCCTGCAGGAAATCGAGGCCTTTTCGCGCGAGGACCTGCCGATCCGCATGGTGCTGCTGCTCGACACCTCCGCGAGCATGGTGGACAAGATGAACTTCGCCCAGGAGGCGGCGGTCCGGTTCACCCGGACCCTGCGGCTGGAGGACGTGGCGCAGGTGGTCGAGTTCGGCAGCAACGCCAACATCCTGCAGAAGTTCACGAACGACCACGGCGAGCTCGAGCACGCCATCCGGATGACCCAGGCGGGCGGCACCACCAAGCTGCACAACGCCATGTACATCTCGCTCCGCTCGCTCGAACGCCAGCGGATGGAAGCCCGCCGGCAGGCCATCATCCTGCTGTCCGACGGCCGGGACACCAGTTCTCTCGTCACCTTCGAACAGGTGCTCGACCTGACCAAGGACACCGACGTCGTCATCTACTCCATCTCGCTGCAGAACACCGCGCGCCGGCGGGGGAGGCGCTTCTCCGAAGCCGAACACGTCCTCAAGAACCTGGCCGAAGAGACCGGCGGCCAGTGGTTCTTCCCCGCCGAACTGGCTGAACTGGACTCCGTGTACGCCCGGATCGCCGAAGAGCTCAAGAGCCAGTACAACGTCGGTTACATCTCCAACAACCCGCGGCAGGACGGCGCCTGGCGGCGCATCGTGGTGCAGACGACCCGTCCCGACCTCCGCGTCCGGACGAAGCTCGGCTACTACGCGCCGGGTTAGCGGGACCGGTGGAGGCAGAGAGGGGCCTCCGCCCCGCCGCCTGCCGCAGCACCCGCAGCGCCGGACGGCGGTGGCCGGAGGAGCCCGATCCGTTCCGGACGGCGTACCAGCGCGACCGGGATCGGATCGTCCATTCGAGCGCCTTCCGCCGGCTCCAGTACAAGACCCAGGTCTTCATCAACCACGAAGGCGACCACTACCGCACCCGGCTCACACACACCCTCGAGGTCGCGCAGATCGCCCGGACGATCGCCCGGGCGCTCCGGCTCAACGAGGACCTCACCGAGGCGGTCGCGCTGGCCCACGACCTCGGCCACACCCCCTTCGGCCATGCGGGAGAAGAGGTGCTGGACCGACTGATGCGAAACCACGGCGGGTTCGAGCACAACATCCAGTCGTTCCGGATCGTGGACGAGCTCGAACGCGCCTACCCGGACTTTCCGGGGCTCAACCTCACTCGCGAATCGCGTCACGGGATCTTCGCCCACTCGAGCCGGTCGGGATTCGTTCCGGAGGACCTCCGCGGTCTCGGACCGCCGCCCCTCGAGGCGCAGATCGCGGACCTCGCCGACGAGATCGCCTACAGCGCCCACGACATGGAGGACGGCCTCTCCTCGGGGCTGATCGGCGTCGGGGACCTGGAGGGGGCCGCGCTCTTCCGGAGACACTGGCCGGGGTCCTTCGAAAAGCGGCAGCACTACGGGCGCGTCAGGGTCCGCACCCTGCTGCGCCGGGTCATCGCCGACCTCGTGATCGCGCTCGCCGGCGAGACCGAACGGCGCATCCGGGAAGCGGGAATCGAAGCGCCTGACGGGAACGTCCCGGAAGCATCCGCGTCCGGGTCACCGGTCGTCGAGCTTCCCGCACGCCACGGCGAAGAACTCAGGGAACTCAAGACGATCCTCCACGAGCGCCTCTACCGCCACCCGCGGGTGGCCGACACGACCGAAGCCGAAACGCGGCGGTTGCCCGACCTCTTCCGCCACTACCTGGACCGGCCGGAGGACCTGCCGGCCCATTTCCGGCAGCGGATCGGGAGATCGTCCCCGGAACGGGTGGTCTGCGACTACATCGCCGGCATGACCGACCGCTTCGCCGCCTGGGACCACCAGCGGCGCTTCGCCGGATCGGGCGCCTGCTGACGCCGGCGCCGCTACCGCTCTACCGAAGGGTTCTCGGGGGACGGCTCCGGTTCGGACTCCGGCACGTCGTCCGGCCCCGGCGCGATGCCGTAGATCGGCTCGTCCTCGATCGGTTCGAGGTACTTCTCGACGCCGGGCGGACCGAGCCGGCGGAGCGCCACGGTCTTCCCCTGCGAAATCCACGAGGAAGCGCCCACCCGCACGAACATCTCGACCTCCACGTCCTCCCAGAGCTCGTTCTCGAACATCCGCTCCGGCGCGCCCTGCGAGAGGTAGTTGGAATCCGCGCGCAGGGTGTGTTCCCCGCTTGCTTCGCCCGGAGCGAGCGCCTCCTCGGCGACGGAGTGGACGTAGCCGGTGCCCCAGGCCTCGTCCGGCGCGGATTCGCGGCGGAACACCGACATCACCTGAACGTACTCGACCGGTGCCGGATTGGTGTTTGTGACCCGGAAACGGACCGCCGGCCGGATGTAGTTGTTGCCCTCGGAGTCCCTGCCGCGCACGGCCCAGTAGGCGACGAGCTCGGTCAGCCTCATCCGCGAGGCGGTCGCGTTGTCCTCCCGGTTGACGCAGCCGGGAGCCGCCATCGTGATCGGGATCAGGCCGGCAAGCAGCACGGCAAGGCCAATCCCGGAAGGGAGAAACAAGCGGCGAAAACGCATGGCAATCTCGGGCAGGATCAGCCCCGCTGCCAGTATAGACTGCCGGGCCGGCCGTGCTCCGCCGCCCCGGAAACCAGAGCCCGCGAGTACCGAACCTCATCGAGAGCCCCCTCCTCCAGACAGCCGTGGAACCCCTCGTTCAGGTGGACCGCGTCTCCAAGCGCTACGGGAGGACGCTCGCGGTTGCAGACCTCAGCTTCGGCGTCGCGAAGGGTGAGGTCCTCGGCTTCCTGGGACCGAACGGCGCCGGGAAGACGACCACCATGCGGGTCATCACCGGCTTCATGCCGCCGAGCGAAGGACGGGTGCTGGTCGGCGGCCTGGACATCGCGGAGTCCCCCCTCGAGGTCCGGAGCCGGATCGGGTATCTGCCCGAGAACCCGCCGCTCTACCCGGAAATGGAGGTCACCGCCTTTCTCGAGTTCGCGGCGCGGCTCCGGGGAGTCCCGAAGGGCGGGATCCGGCCGGCCGTCGAGCGCGCGATCGAGCGCTGCGCGCTCGGGGAGGCCCGGGAGCGCATCATCGGGAAGCTGAGCCGCGGCTACCGCCAGCGGGTGGGCCTCGCGCAGGCGCTCGTTCACGAGCCCGAAGTGCTGGTCCTCGACGAACCGACCGCCGGTCTCGATCCCAAGCAGATCCACGAGACGCGCAAGCTGATCCGCACCCTGGCGGGTGAACGGACCGTGGTCCTCTCCACGCACATCCTTCCCGAGGTCACCGTCACCTGCGACCGGGTGGTGATCATCGCCGGCGGCCGGCTGCGCGCCGAAGACACTCCCGAAAACCTCGTGGCGCGGCTCGGCGCCGCCGAGCGCGGACGCGGAACCTGGGAAATCGAAACGGCGGCGCCGGCGGACGCGGCGGAGGCCGCACTGCGGGCCGTCCCCGGCGTCGCACGGGTGGAGGCGGGCCCCGAGACGGCGGAGCGGACGCTGGTGCTCCAGGTCGAGGCGGCCGGAGACCGCGCGATCGCGACCGACCTGGCGCGGGCGCTCCTCGAAGCCGGATGTCCGCTCTTCGGCCTGCGCCGGGGCGGCGCGAGCCTCGAGGACGTCTTCCTGGCGCTCACCACCGAAGAGACGGAGACGAACGGGACCGGCGACAGCTCCGACGCGACCGGGGCTCCGGAGGAACACCCGTGAGGAACGCGCTGACCATCGCCCGGCGCGAGATCGGCGCCGCGCTGGCCTCGCCGGTGGCCTACGTCCTCTTCGGCGCCTTCGCGTTCCTCTACGGGTACTTCTTCGCCGACTACCTCCAGAGCTTCGTGGAAGCCGGGATGCGGATGAGCCAGATGGGCGGCTTCAGCGGCGGCACGCTGAACGTGAACACCGACCTGCTCCGCTGGCTGATGGCGAGCACCGCGATCCTGGTGCTCTTCCTGCTGCCCCTGCTCTCCATGCGCACGGTGTCCGAGGAGATCCGCTCGGGCACCATGGAGCTGCTGCTCACGGCGCCGATCACCGACGGCCAGATCGTGATCGGCAAGTTCCTGGCCGCGCTGGCCCTCTACTGCGGGATGCTGGCGCTGACGGGACTCCACGTGGGCGTCCTGTTCTGGTTCTCCCGGCCCGAGATCGCGCCGGTCCTCGCCGCCTATCTGGGTCTGCTGCTGCTCGGGGCCGGCCTGCTGGCGCTCGGCCTCTTCTTCTCGAGCCTCACCCGGAACCAGATCGTGGCGGGGCTGCTGACCTTCGGGGCGCTGCTCGTCCTCTGGCTGGTGGAGTTCGCCGGGGCCCGCGGCGGCGAGTTCGGCCGCGTCCTGGCCTATCTGTCCGTGACCGGCCACATGGAGGGATTCGCGCGCGGGGTGATCGCGACGCGCGATCTGGCGTTCTACCTGTCCTTCGCCGCTTTCTGGCTCTACCTCGCCCGGGAGTCGGTGCGCTCCCGCAGGTGGCGTGGGTGAGCCGCCCGCTCGACCGGCTGCGGACCGCGTTCGGCAGGCGGAGCGCGCGCGAGGGGGCGAACCTCGGAGCGACGGCGCTCCTGCTCCTCGGCGTCCTGGTGGGGGTCAACTACGTGGCGAACCGGCGCAGCGTCTCCTGGGACCTCACCGCCGGCGGCCAGTTCAGCCTCTCCCCGCAGACGATCAGGATCCTCGAAGAACTCGACCGCGACATCCGCCTCGTTGTCCTCGACCAGCCGCGCGCCGCCGGACGCACCGTCGAACTCTTCGAGCGCTACGCCGACCGGAGCGGCCGGGTCGCCTGGGAGGTCATCGACCAGGAGGCGGAACCCGCCCGCGCCCGGGCCTATCAGGCGACTGCCGAAGCCGGGATTCCCTTCGGCACCGTCGTCGTGGAGAGCGGCGGGCGGCAGGAGCGCGTCTCCGCGCCCCAGGAGCAGGACATCACGAATGCCATCGTGAAGATCCTGAAGGGCGAGACCAAAAGGATCTATTTCACGACCGGGCACCAGGAGCGGTCGCTCGAAGAGACGGGCGCCGGCGGCCTCTCCGCCATCGGGTCGCGGCTCGAGGAGTCCAACTACGAGGTTGCGCCGCTGGCGCTGCTCGAGCACGTCGAGGACGGCGAGGTCCGGATTCCCGGGGATGCGGCCGCCGTGATCGTCGCCGGCCCCCGCCTCGATCTCCTGGAGGCGGAAGCCGCCGCCCTCGCCGCGCACGTCCAGGCGGGCGGGAAGGCCATGCTGCTCCTCGATCCGCCGGATCCGCCGGGAGCGCCCGACGCAAGGAAGGAACTCACCGGACTGGCCGGAGACTTCGGGGCGACTCCGGCCGGGGACGTGGTGATCGACGCCAGCGGGGTCGGACAGCTCTTCGGCTTCGGGGTGGAGGTGCCGCTCGCCGCCTCCTACGGGTTCCACCCGATCACCCGGGGCTTCGTGAACGCGGCCACCGTCTTTCCGCTCGCGCAGAGCCTCATCGCCACCCCGCCCGACGAGCTTCCCCGGGGGATGCGCCTCTCGGAACTCGTCCTCAGCTCCGACGTCGCCTGGGGGGAAGTCGATCCCGACGAGCTGGAGACCGGCGAAGTGAACGCCGGAGAGGACGAGCGGGCCGGACCGCTGCGGCTCGCCTATGCGGTCCACGTTCCGACCGGCGATCAGGAAGAACCGGCGGAGGAGGCGGGCGCGGCGGCGCCGGGTCCGGAAGCCGCGGCGGACCCGGAGGCGGAGGCCGATCCGGACGGAGAGCCCGAGGAACCCGCCGAAGCCCCCGAGGGCCGCGTGGTGATCGTCGGGGACTCCGACTTCATCGGGAACAACCTGGCGCTCGCGCCGCTCGGGAACGCCGATCTGTTCCTCAACATGGTGAACTGGCTCACCGAGGACGAGGACCTGATCGCGATCCGTCCGCGCGCGGCCGAGGACCGGCGGATCACGATGACGTCCGCGCAGGTACGGAACGTGGTGCTGTTGAGCCTGGTGTTCCTGCCCGGGTTCTTCCTCATCTGGGGCGTCACCGTCTGGTGGTCGCGAAGGTGAGGGAGGGAGCGCCGGCCTTCAGGCCGGCACCGCCGCCGCGGGCGGCGAAAGACCCCTGCCCCCAGACGCCCTGACAGAGAGGCTCCATGCGCCGGACGACGCTCCTCGCGCTCCTCGCCGCGCTGGCGGTCGCCGGCTGGATCGCGCTGTTCGAGCGGGAAGAGAGCGCCGAAGTCGAAGGACACCCGGTCTTCGGCGTGGATGAGGCGGCCATCCAGGCCATCGAGATCGAGCGGCCCGGCGAACCGGCCGTGCGCCTGGCCCGCGAGGGCGAAGGGTTCACCGTCGCGGAGGCCGGTGGTCCCGAATCAGCGGCGGACTCCGGCGAAGTGGACCTCTTCCTGCAAAACGTCGTCTCGCTGCGTTTCGAGCGGGAGGTCGAAGGCGTGGACCGAGCGGGTCTCGCCGAATTCGGCCTCGCACCACCCGGACTCACCATCCGGTTGTTCCCGACGGATGGCGAACCGCTGACCAGCGGTTTCGGGGACGAGACCCCGGCGGCCGGGAACCGCTACCTCCAGCTCGGCGAACGGGTGCTGGTGACGTCCGCCTTCGCTCCGGACAACCTCGACCGAAGCGCCTGGGACCTCCGGGACAAGCGGGTGTTCCGGCTGGAGATGGCGGCGGCGCGGCGCCTCCAGGTCACCGCCGGGGGAGACACCGCGGTGGAGGTCGCCCGGGACGAGGGCGTCTGGAACATCCTCCGTCCCTATCGCTTCGCCGCGGACCCCTATGAGGCCTCCCGGTTCGCGTCCCGACTGCTGGATGCGGAGATGGCCGGCGTAGCGCCAGCGCCGGACGAAGGGGAGGAGGATCCCTTCGGTCTGGCTTCGCCCCGGCTCACGGCGGAACTGGACCTCGTCGCCGGACCACGGGAGGAGGCCGTCTCCCGGACCGTCCATTTCGGCGGCGAGAGCCGCACCCCACCCGGCGTCTTCGCCCGGCTGGAAACGGACCCGTTGGTGTTCGTGGCCCGGAAGCCGCTCTTCGACGCGCTCCGTGAAGCGGCCGAGACCGAACTGGCGAGCCTTCGGTCCCTCGATCTCTTCCGGTTCGCGGCCTTCCGGACCATCGCGCTCCGGTTCACGACCCCCGACGGCGAAACGGCGTTTCACCGCCGGGAGGGTGAGGAAGGCCGGGAATGGACGATGGAGCGTGGCGGCGCCGCGCCGGTCGTCGTGGACACGGTGGCGGTCGAGGACCTGCTCTACGAACTGAACTCCACCGAGGCTGTCGACGTGGGCGAAGCGAGCCTGCCCGGAGACGGCGCCGTCTGGACCATCGCGGTCACCGAGGAGATCGAAGAGGGCGGCGACACGAGTGAGACCGCGCCGGAAACGGTCCGGTTGAGCGTCTCCGCGGACGGCGAGGTGCGGGCGCTCCGGGCGGACGACGGCCGGACGCTGGTGGTCGGCACGGAGGCCTGGGATGAGATCACCGGGTCGCTGGCCGCCGCCCGCGTACCTTCGAACGAACCCTGAGCCGGGCCGCCGATCCGGGACAGCAACGCCCTGAGGGCGGCATCGCGGGGGGCGTACTCCAGGGCGGAACGCAGCACCTCGGCCGCCTCCGCACTTCGCCCGGCACGAAGCAGCAGTTCGGCAAGGCCCAGCGACGCCGCCGTGTTCGCCGGATCGGCCTCCAGGGATTCCCGATAGCGGGATTCGGCTTCCGCCGGGCGCCCCAGCATCTCGAGCACCAGCGCGCTGTCCGCCAGCGGCCCCGCGCGCGCCGGGCCGGAGGTGCGCCCGAGCACCTGGTCGAAGAGGGCGAGCGCGCGCTCCGCATCTCCGGTCATCGCGAAGGCGGTCGCGGCGGCGGCGCGAATCCGGGGAGAGATCCCCTCGCCGCCCGCCGCCAGCACGCGGTCGAAGAGAGCCGCCGCGGCGGCCGGATCGCCTCCCCGCAGCCGCGCGTCCGCGAGCCAGCGAGCCGCGCTCAGCGACGCTCCTGCCAGCGGCTCGCCGGGCCCCGGCACGAGCGGGGCAAGCACGCCGGCAGCCGCGCCCGGATCTCCGGACAGGAGATGCACGCGGGCCTTTCCGATGGCGAACACCGGATCCGCCGGATACCGGACCGAGGCCGCCTGCGCCACCCGCGCCGCCTCCGGGAGGTCCCCGCCGTCGAGCAGGAGTCCCAGCAGTTCCGCCCATTCGTCCCGGCCCCCTTCACCGAGCGTGGCGAGCAACAGGTCACGGCGGCGCGCGCGGAGCCGGCTTTCCTCGTAGCCCGAAAGGAGGCGCTGCCCCTCCGCGGCGAGCGCGGGCTCCGGGTCCTGAGCGAGCAACTGGCCGAGCCGGAACCGCGCGGCCTCGTCGGGCGGCGATTCCGCGACGGCCCGGCGGAGCCAGTGGATCGCTTCGTCGCGCCGTCCGAGGAGCGCGAGCGCGCGGCCGAACTCGCGGGCCGCCCCGGCCGGCGGGCGCGGCGCCTCGAGGGCGGCCTCGAGGAGCGGCAGAGCACCCTCGTAGTCGTCCTCTTCGAGGCGCAGCCGCGCGCGTTCCAGGACCGCCGCCGCCGACTCCCCGGGGACCGGAGGACCAAGGACGCGGCGCGACTCCGGTACCAGGCCGGACTCACGGAGCTGCGCCGCCAGTTCCACCCGGGACCCGCCCGAAAACGGCCCGTCATGCTCCAACAGTGCGGCCACCACCGCCCGAGCCTCGTCGTCCCGGCTCAGGATGGCGAGCAACCGAGCGCGGAGCGCCAGGTTGTCCGGGGTGGCGGGTGCTCCCGCGAGGGCGGCCGCCGCCGCCGGATAGTCGAGAAGCCCCACGTGGGCCTCGGCGCGGAGGCGCAGCAACGCCGGGTGCGAGCTGTCCGGCCCGGCCGCATCCAGAAGCGCGAGAACTCCGGCGAAGTCCTCGTCGCCGAGCCGCTGGCCGACCTCGGCCAGCAGCCGCGCGTCCGGCTGCGCCGCCCCGGGCGCTGTCCACAGCAGCAGGCCGAGTACGAGCGCCGTCATGGCCGCTGGCCGGCGACTCCGAGCGTCAGGGCGTCACGGTCAGGGAGACCGCCTCGTCCTCTCCGAGGAACTCCTCGCCCTGGTGGAAGAACCAGCTCCGCTTCGCCGGCAGCCGCAGCCCGCCGTTCTCGATCTCCCCTTCGAGGTGGATGTACTCCCCGTCGTTCGCCGACTCGTCGTGGTAGAAGCGGTAGCCGATCATCCGCGCCGTTTCCGGGTGGAAGTAGAAGTACCAGGTATCGCCACCGACATCGGGGTCGTAGGTGACCCGGACCTTGAGCGCGTCCTGGCCGTCGTACGAGTCCATCACCGGCTCCGGGTCCACGATGGTCCCCGGATCGCGCAGCTTCATCGGGAGCCCCCAGACGAACAGGTAGTAGTTCCGGAGCCACATCACGCGCTCGGCGTCGAGGCCGTGTTCACCGAGCGCCGCCTCGTCGAGTTCCTCGTTGCCGTCCACGGCTCGCCGGAGGACTTCCTCGCCGCTCACCGCGAACGACGCCACCGCGGCGTCGGTCTCGCGGCGGACCTCCATCGCGCCGCTCCCGGGCGCCATCCCCACCTCGACCGTGCGGGTGACCCCGTTCGGCCGGGACTCCATGATTCGGAGCCCGATCTCGCCCCGGTCCCAGAGTCCGGCCGGATCGTGGTAGGCGATGGACCTGGCGATCAGCGCCTCCGCGGCGGAAACGTCCGGCGCCGGCGGCTCGGGTTCGGGAGCTGGCGGCTCGCCGCCGCACGCTCCGAGAGCTCCCGTCAAGAACAGGCTCAGGCAGATTCTCGGCATTACGTGCCTCCTTCGCCGGCCGCGGGACCGAATTCGATCCCCTGGGCAAGCGGCAGGTCCTTCGACCAGTTGATGGTGTTCGTCTGGCGGCGCATATAGGCCTTCCAGGCGTCCGAGCCGGATTCGCGGCCGCCGCCGGTGTCCTTCTCGCCACCGAAAGCGCCCCCGATCTCGGCCCCCGAGGTGCCGATGTTCACGTTGGCGATCCCGCAGTCCGAACCGCGCGCCGAGAGGAAGGTCTCCGCCTCGCGGAGGCTGTCGGTGAAGATCGCCGAAGAGAGGCCCTGCGGGACGTCGTTGTGGAGGGCGATCGCCGCTTCGAGCGATTCCGTTTCCAGGACGTAGAGGATCGGAGCGAAGGTCTCCTCGGCCACCAGCGGCGTCTGGGCGGACATTCGCACGATGGCCGGCTCGACGTGGTTCGGGCCGATGTCGGGACGCCGCCCTCCGCCGCAGACGACGGTTCCCCCGTCGGCGACCACCCGCTCCAGCGCACCCTGCATCGCTTCGACGGCGTCGCCCGAGATCAGCGGCCCCATGAGCGTGGCCGGATCGAGCGGGTCCCCGATGGGGACCTGCCGGTAGGCGTCCTGAAGCCGCTCCACCAGGGGTCCGGCAACCTCCCGGTCGGCCAGCACCCGGCGCGTGGTGGTGCACCGCTGGCCGGTGGTGCCCACCGATCCGAACACGATGGCGCGGACCGCGAGCTCCAGATCGGCGTTCCGGCTGACCACCACCGCGTTGTTGCCGCCGAGCTCGAGGAGGCAGCGGCCCAGCCGGCCGGCGACCTCGGTGGCCACCTTCCGCCCGACCCGCGTGGAACCGGTAAAGGAAATCAGCGGCAGCCTCCGGTCGGCGGCGAGCGCCGCCCCGAGCTCCCCGCCGCCCACGAGCAGGTTGAAGACCCCGGAGACGCCGTGGTCGTCCATCACCCGGTTGGCGATGTTCTGAACCGCGACGGAACAGAGCGGGGTGTGCTCCGACGGCTTCCAGACCACCGGATCGCCGCAGACGGTGGCGATCGCCGCGTTCCAGGACCAGACCGCCATGGGGAAGTTGAACGCGGTGATGACGCCGATGGGACCGAGCGGATGCCACTGCTCGAACATCCGGTGGCCGGGCCGCTCCGAAGCCATCGTCAGCCCGTAGAGCTGGCGGGAGAGCCCCACCGCGAAGTCGCAGATGTCGATCATCTCCTGGACTTCGCCGTGGCCTTCGGCCCGGATCTTGCCGGCTTCGAGCGCGATCAGGTCGCCGAGCGGCTCCTTGTCGTCGCGCAGCGCGCTCCCCAGATCGCGCACGAGGTCGCCGCGCTTCGGCGCCGGCAACTCGCGGAACGAGCGGAAGGCCCTCGCCGCTTCGGTCACGACCCGCTCGGCCGCCCTGCCGTCCGCGGGAATGACCGCGGCGATGGGCTCGCCGGTCGAGGGGTTCAGGGAGACGAGCGGCCGCTCGCCGGTGAGGATCCAGCCCTCCGGGCCGGTGCAGGCGCCCGGAGCGCCCTCCCCGAGTCCCAGGCGATCGAGAACGGTTTGCATGCCGCCCGTATCGTAAGGGTGAGAAACCGGCTGCGCCTCAGTTGAGGACCTGGTATCCGGGCTCGTCCTCGATCACGAGGATCCGCTGGTTGGCGGGAACGTTCCGCAGCACCCGGTGACCACCGCCCGGCCAGCGGATGGTGACCTCCGCCACCGTCTGGTGCTGCCCGAGGCCGAATTCCAGGATCGGACTCGGCGTCACCCCGAAGCCCCCGCCGACCACGACCTCCTGGAGTTGTACCGGCGCCTGCGGAGCATCGGTGACCCGGAGCGCGACCCGGGCGCCCACGGCGTCCGGATGGAGGCCCGAGGCGCGGAGCAGGATGTGGAGCCAGCCGTTCGGATGCGGCAACTGGGACGCCGGATTCCGGTAGAAGCGGCTTCGCTGGCGGTCGCCCGGGAAGGCGCCCCCGATAGGCACGAAGAGGTCGAGGTCGCCGTCGTGATCGGGATCGGCGAAGGTCGCGCCGTGTCCCTTCCCCAGATCGTCCACCCCGGCCGAGGCGCTCACGTCGGCAAAGGTGCCGTCACCCAGGTTGCGGAACAGCCGGTTCGCCTCGAACCGCTCCATGGGCGGCGCCCCGACGCCGATGAAGATGTCCTGCCAGCCGTCGTTGTCGTAGTCGCCCGAGGTGGCCGCCATGGCGCCCAGGTTCCACGAGAGGCCGGCTTCGATGGTGACGTCGGTGAAGGTGCCGTCGCGGTCGTTGCGGTAGAGCGCCAGCCGGCTCCCCTCGTGGACCGCCTTCCCTTCCAACTGGCTCTGCAGGGCCGTCTCCATGTCGGAGGTGAAACCCACGATGAAGACGTCCAGCCAGCCGTCGTTGTCGTAGTCGAAGAAGAACCCGACGAACCCCTCGTGAGGGGCGGCGATGCCGGCCTGCGCCGAGACGTCCGCGAATCCAGCGCCCTCCAGGTTCCGGTAGAGCACCGGGCCGTCGAAGAAGTTGACGACCAGGAGATCCGGCCAGCCGTCGCCGTCGTAGTCCCCGAATGCGGATCCGACGGAGCGGCCGTGGTCGGCCACCCCCATCGCTTCCCCGCGCTCGACGAAGCGGCCCTCCGGCGCGCCCAGAAAGAGCTCGTTCGGGGCGCCGCCCCGGGTCGCCACCCCGTTGGCGACGTAGAGGTCGAGCAGCCCGTCCCGGTTCACGTCGGCGACCGCCGCCGTGAACCCGTCCGCCTTACTCGCAACCCCGGCGGCGGCGGCCACGTCCACGAAGCGGCCGCCGTCGTTTCGATAGAGACTGTTCGCGTCCTCACCGTCCCAGCCGTCCCTGGTGACGTGGAGGTCGGGATCGCCGTCCCGGTCGTAGTCGAAAAAGAGCGCCGACCAGCCGCCGCGCGGGTCGAAGAGGGCCGCGTCAAGGGCCGCCGGAGTGAAGGTCGCGGCGCCGTCTTCCACCAGGCCGTTCCGGTAGAGCGCGTGCGGATCCCGGATGCCGAGGGCGACCAGATCGAGGTCCCCGTCGCCGTCGAAGTCGGCCCAGCCGCTTCCCCGGGCGCGGGACCAGCGTTCGATCCCGATCTCGGCGGACACTTCCTCGAAGCGGAACGGAGAGGCCGCGCCGCGGTCCGGGATGTCGAGCCGGTAGCGCTCCGGGAGCGTGTCCGGATCGTCGCCGGCGCGCCCGGCCGCGACCATCAGGTTCCAGCGCGTCTCGAGCAGCTCGGGCTCGAGGTCCGCGGCTTGCCGCAGCGCCGCCGCCGCCGGACCGGGAGCGCCCATCCGGAGCAGCGCGGCCCCGAGCGCCCGCAGGGTGGTGGCGCTGTCCGGGGTCTCGCGGAGCACCACCTCGAAGTCGGCGGTGGCCGCCGGATAGTCCCCGAGCCGCAGCCGGGCGATCCCCCGCCAGTGGTACTGCCGCGGGTTCGACCCGTCGACCGCGATGGCGCGGGAGAGGTGGTGGTCGGCGCGCCGCAGGCTGGTGTAGCCGCGCTGGATGTAGGCGAGGCCCACGTAGAAGTGGGCTCCGGCATGGTCGGGGTCCAGTGCGATCGCGTACTGGAAGAGTTCGATGGCGCGGTCGTTGTTGCGGAGGCCCACCATGCGGAGGCCGTGCTGGAAGTGCGCCTCGGCCTCCTGCTTGCGGATGTCGGCGGCGGCGTCCTGCGCGGAGGCGGTCGCGAATGGCAGTGCCGCAAACGCCAGCGCGAGCGCCAGGTAGGTCCGCCCCGTCCGGTTCACGACGGGGACCATAAGGGAAGGGGCGGGGACCCGGAGGCCCCCGCCCCGAAGTGGGCTACCCGTAGGGTCAGTAGGTGATCTTGACGCCCACCATGAGCCGGCGAGGATCCACCCAGCGCTCGCCGATGCCGAACACGCTGGAGTCCCAGGTCTGGGACGCTACGTCCTCGGTTGACGTCGAGTTCAGGAGGTTCAGCGCGTCAACGAACACTTCGAACCGGGTCGTGTCGGCGAGGAACACCGATGTCGAAATCCGGAAGTCCAACAGGTTCTGGTCTTCGAGTCGCTGCGATCCCGGGCTCTCGAGATAGATGCTGCGGCCGCCCTGAGGCAGGACGTCACGCTCGACCCGGTCGCGCGTCGCCCAAGGCTTGCCGTTGAAGTAGGCGTAGTTCCAGCCGAACAGGATGTCGTAGGGCAGCATCAGCGTCCCAGTGACCCGGAACGTGTGGGTCCGGTCGTTCAACAGGTGGCCCTCGGCGTTGATGAACTGGTTCGGGTCCCGGGCCAGCGAGCTGCCGTAGACCCGGGTGGTCTGGCTGGACGCCGCCCCGAACCCGCTTGAAGGCAGGAGCCCGTAGGCCTTCGACCAGACGTAGTTGATCTGGGCCTGCCAGTTGTCGGACATCCGCTTTTCAAGGCCGAACACGAGGCCGTTGTAGTCCATGTACATCGGATCGCAGCGATAGGACACGCCCTGGCAGTCCACGTTGCTGAGACGGTAGAACCGGGCGTTCGGGTCCGACGTGATGGGATAGACGTCGAGGGTCTGGCCATTGCCGAACGTGTGTGGGACGGTCGTGTAGGTCGCGTTGTCCACGTTCCAGCCGAGCAGGTCGTTCTGGTCCTTGCGGACGTAGGTGAAGTTGAAGGCGAGGCTGGTTCCGAGTTCCCGATCGAAACCGATGGACATTTGGTCCGTCACCGGCGACCGGGAATTGGAGTCGTACCCGAAGTCGGTGCTCGCCGTGTACTTGGGCCCCTCGATGTCGTAGAGCCCGGTCTCCTCGTTCCAATAGAACTCCTGCTGGCTTCCCTGCCCGGGGTGGATGCCGCTCAGCTCACCGGTGATGGCGGTCCGGTAGAAACGGCCCCAGTTGCCGCGCAGGACGGTCTTCCCGTCGTCGTCGAGCCGCATGTTGAAGCCGAACCTCGGCCCCACGTTGGTCCAACTGAACTGCTCCCCGGCGCCGGCAACGGTCCCCTGCTCGTCGAACGTGAGCGCCACCAGGTCGTTCACCAGCAGGTCGGGCACATCCTGGCTGAGGCCCTGCACCGACTCGATGCGCACCCCGGCGGACACCGTGATGCGGTTCCCGACATTGATGACGTCCTCTACGTACGCCGACGTCTCCTTGAACTGTCCCCCAATGTTGTAGGTCGTGCCGGTGATAATCCCGTAGGGGCTGCCGTCGCCGTTGATGTAGTAGCGGACGCCGCCCGGGTAGTTGGGGCCGGGCACATAGCCGCCGTGCACGCTGTGGGAGCCGTCCGTATACACGACGCCGAACTTGAAGTCGTGGTCCGCGCCTATCCAGTCGCTCGCGAAGTGACTGACCTTCGCCTTCACGTCGGTGCGCGCTTGCTTGAAGATGTCGTACCACGCGTAACCGCCGTAGTGGAATCCGTTGTCGATGTCGAGGGTGTTGGGGACCCCCGGGTTGTTCGATTCGCTGAGATCGCGAGGAGAGTAGAAACCCGATACCCCGACCTCATAGAAGGTCTCGGAACTCAGGACGTGCGTGATCCGCCCGAAGGTCACCGAGGGGTTCTTCCCGCTGAAGGTGGCGATGGTGGAAAAGGGGCGCGTCACCGACGGCGTGGACGGGATCACCCAGATGTCGTCGTGGTAGGTGTGCATGAACTTGACGTTCGGGGTGAGGTCCGCCGTCAGCTTCCAGAACATGCGGTGGGCGCCGAACTTCCGGGGGAACTGCGGGTCCGCCCCGGGCTGGGTGTCCCAGTCCTGCAGGTACTGATAGTTCGCGTAGAGCCACGCCCGGTCCCGGATGATCGGTCCTCCGCCATGGATCGTGTAGTCGTCGTAGCGGTCCCGGTTGTACCCCCAGCCGTTCGGATCCTCGTCGCCGTCGGCGTTGAGCTTGATGGGCTGGGTGGTGAGCGCGCTGTGCTGCTTGTAGCCGGAAGCCGTGATCGTGAGGTCGTTCGTGCCCTGCTTCGTCACGACGTTGAAGACGGCCCCCGCCGCGCTTCCGTGTTCCGCCGAAGCGCCGAGGGAGACGATCTCCATTTCCTCGATCAGGTCGGTGGCCGGCCACGGCCAAGCGGCTCCGGACACCGGCGCGGTGAAGTCCACCCCGTCCATCAGGTACTTGTTCTCGTCCACCCCGGAGCCGAAGGCGGAGACCCGACTGCTGGTGCCGCTCGTCGGGTTCGTCGCCGACATGCCGGGAGCGGACTTCGTGAAGTCGAAGAAGCTGAACCGGCGGAGCGGAGTGTTCTCCATGTACTCGCTCGAGTAGTTCGTGGACACGCCGGATTTGCGGGTGTCCACCACCGGGGTCTCACCGGTCACCGTCACGGTCTCGGCGACGGTGGCGAGCGTGAGGGAAACGTTCCGTTCTACCGTGCCTCCCACCAGCACCTGCATCCCGTCCTCGATGTACGTCCCGAAGCCCGGGAGTTCGATGGTCAGCGTGTAGTCGCCGGGAGGCAGGTTGGGGAAGCGGTATTGCCCGGACGCGTTCGTTACCGCCATCCGGGGACCCCCGGGAAGCTGTTCCGAGGCGACGCTCACCGTCGCCCCGGGGAGCACAAGCCCCTGGTCGTCGGAGACGCTCCCCAGGATCGTGCCCGTGATCTGGCCGAACGCCGGGCCGGCGCCAAGGACGAGTCCGAGCGCCAGCAGGCCTCCAATTGCTCTTCGAGATCGAGTCATCCAAACCCCCTGGAGATGGAAGTTGCGGACCCGGAAGACGACCAAAACCGCCTCCAGTCCAATTCCGAACCGTATGGACTCGGGAGGGGGCGTGTCAACCGGCCGGAACCCCGGCAACGAGAAGCCCGCGGAGGCTTGGGGAACCGGCAAGGACCAAAACAGAGGGCGCGGGCTCGCCCTAGGCATTTCCCTCCGGCAGAAGCCGCAGCCGTTCGCAGTGCGCGGGGCGGACGACGCCGAAGTGCCGGCGGTCCAGGGTCGCGACTTTCGTCTCCCCCAGCGATTCGCAGATGGCGATCACGGCCGCATCCACGAACCCCAGATCGAGGTCCACGTACCGGCGCCCGAGCTCAACGGCTCGCAGCGGTTCGGTATCGTCGCAGTCGAGCACGTTCGACGATCGGCCCGGTATCGGGGACGAGGGCCATCAACCGCGCCGGGGAGCGCGAGCCGGAGAGGCTTCGTCCTCGACGCTTTGTCGCGAAAGATCGCCGCTTCCGCTACCACCGAGTCCCAGGCGGGGTTTCCGCCGGGACCGGAGTTCCGCCGCCCGCTCGGCGACGATCTCGCTGAGTAGAGCGTTCAACGACACTCCCCGTCGCCCGGCTTCGGCGCGAATCGTCTCAAGATCGTCGGCGGCGACGGTGAGCGTGGCCCGTCGTTTCATGGCTGAGCGATTCTGGCAGCCAACGAGTGATGCCACGGACTCGCCTCGGGTCGGGGCTGTCCGCCGTCAGAACACCCAGAGCTCCTCGCGAACCATCGTCGCCTCGCATCCGAAAGCCGCGTTCAGCGCCTGACAGACCTCGAACATCCGGCCGGGGCCGAGCCGCCCGATCCACTGGCGGAGATCCGTCCGCGGGACCGTCTGGACGTGGTCGAGGTTCACCACGGATTCGTGTTTCAGGCCCTCGAACGTCCCCACGCGCACCTCGGTCGCGTTCCCGCGAATCGTCGAGGTGATCGGCGCCACGGTAACGGTCTGGAGCCGATTCACGATGACCTCCCGCGTCAGCACCAGAACCGGACGCCGCCGATCGGGGGAACGGAATTCGTAGAGCCAGAGGTCTCCGCGCCTTACGGTTCGCGCCACGCCGCGGCAGCCTCCGTCCAGCCTTCCAGTTCTTCCTCGATGGGCGGGAATTCCGGCCCATAGCCGCGGATCAGTGATTCGTCGATGCGCTGGGATTCCCGGCGGCGGAGATAGCCCTCCACCATCCGCCGGACGACCTCGGAACGACCGAGCTCGCGGACGATCTCGTCGGCATCGAGACGCGCCAGCAAGTCCTCGGAGAAGTTGATCTGCACCGCCTTCATGGTGGCATATTACCACATGATTATGTGGATGATGCTCCATACTCCTGGCGCCACCGGAACAGGTCTGCGTCCGAGCGTGAGGCGATAATCCGCCCAGCATGTTCCCGCGCACGCACGTTCGGTTCGACCTGGCCGCCGCGGGCCTGGCCGCGCTCCTCGGCGCGGGATGCGCGGGACTACCGGGGGGAACCGACGAGGTCCGGCCCCTGAACGTCGTGGTGGTCACCCTCGACACCCTTTCGGCGCGTCACCTGACCCAGTACGGCAACGACCGGATCCAGACGTCCGCCTTCGGACGGATCGCGGCGGAGGGCGTGCTCTTCGAGCAGGCGACCGCCACCGTGCCGCTCACCCTGCCCTCCCACACCTCCATGTTCACCGGGACCTACCCGATGTTCAACGGAGTGCGGGACAACGGCGGTTACTACGTCCGAGAGGACTCCGAAACCCTCGCCGAGGTGTTGAACGCGGCGGGGTACCGCACCGGCGCGTTCGTCGCCGCCTTCGTCGTCGATTCCCGCTGGGGTCTCGACCAGGGATTCGACCGCTACTTCGACGACTTCAACTTCCGCGAGTTCGAGCGGATCAGCCTCGACAGCGTGCAGCGCCCCGGGGACGAGGTCGTCGATGCGGCGCTCGACTGGATGGACGGGGTGAAGGAGGAACGGTTCTTCTCCTGGATCCACCTCTACGACCCGCACTGGCCCTACGAGGCGCCGGAGCCCTGGGCGTCCCGGGTCAGCGGCTATTCGGAAGCGCCCTACGACGCGGAGGTGCTGTTCACCGATTCCCTTGTCGGGCGGTTGCTCGACTGGCTGGACGAGAACGAACTCGCGGACGACACGTTGCTCGTCCTGATGGGGGACCACGGCGAGAGCCTCGGCCGGCACCGGGAGGGGGCGCACGGGTTCTTCATCTACGACGCCGCGATGCAGGTGCCCTTCCTCCTCCGGGCGCCCTACCGCCAGATCGGCCGCGGACTGCGCGTCCCCGCCCAGGTGCGCGGGATCGACCTGATGCCGACGGTCCTCGACCTGGTGGGGGTTGGGGTCCCGGGCGACGTGCAGGGCGCGAGCCTCGTGCCGCTCGCCGACGGAACGGAGACCGACCTGGGACTCTGGGCGTATTCGGAGAGCTTCTACCCCCGGAACCACTACGGCTGGGCTCCGCTCCGCGCCCTCCGCAACGGCCTGCTCCACTTCATCTCGGCGCCGCGGCCGGAACTCTTCGAGGTGCTCGAGGATCCGGGCCAAACGCGGAATCTCGCCCCCGAACGGCCGGGACAGGTGCGCCAGCTCCAGGCGCGGCTCGACCGACTGGTGGCCGAGTACGAGAAGGAAGGAGCCGACGAAGCGGCCCCCGAGACCCTGGACGAGGAGACGCGCGCCCAGCTCGCCGCGCTCGGCTACCTGGGCGGCTCTTCGCGCGTCCGGGTGGCAGAAGGGGAGGAACTCGCCGACCCCAAGGACAAGATCGTCCTCTACAACCTGCTGAAGGAAGCCGGTACCGACTCCACCGAGGACCGGATCGAGGACGCGATGGCCAAGGTGGAGCGCGTGCTCGCCGAGGACCCCGGCATCCTGGAAGCGCACCTGATCCTCGGCAACCTCCACGTCAAGCTCGAAGACTGGAGCGGGGCCATCGGCGCCTACCGGGAAGCGCTGGCGCTCGATCCCGAATACAAGTCCGCGATCCTGGGACTCGCGGACGCGTACCGGCTCGCCGAGCGCTATGGCGAAGCCGCGGCCGGCTACCGGCGGCTGCTGGAGCTGGACCCCAACGACAACAAGGCCCACTACCACCTGGCCGAAATCCACGCGGCCGAGGGAGAGTACGAAGCGGCGCTCGAGGTGCTCGCCGGTCTCGAGGCCACCGGCGAGGAGCGGGCGCCGGCCCGGAACCTGAAGGGCGAGTGCCTCCTCAGCCTCGGCCGACTCGACGAGGCCGAGGCCGAGCTGCGCCTCGCGCTGGAGATGGACGACCAGCTCTCGGACGCCTGGTACAACCTGGCCCTGCTTTTCGAGGAACGAGGAGACGGCTCGGGCGCCATCCAGGCCTACGAAACCCGGCTCGAGATGGCGCCGAAGGACTTCCGGTCGCACTTCAACGTCGCGAAGCTCTACGGGGCGATGGGAGATCCGGAGCGCATGGAGGCGTCGTTCCGTGCCGCCCTCGAGCACAACGACGCGTTCGCGGTCGGATATCTCTATCTGTCCAAGGCGCTGCTCGACCGGGGCGAACTGGGAGAAGCCGAGGAAACCGCGCTTCGCGGCCTCGCCCTCGAACCGGAGGCGGAGATGGCGCCCCTCGGGCACTTCGTGCTCGCCGACGTCTACAACCGGCAGGGCCGCACCGCCGAGGCGGAACGCGAGGTCCGCCGCGCGCGGTCCTACCGGCGGTAGCTGCATCCCGACCGCGAGAGCCATGCGCTTCGACCTGGTGTCCGACGTTCACCAGGACATCGGGTGGCGCGGCCGCCCGCTGGGGACCGGGGAATGCGACACGCTGGTGCTCCCCGGGGACGTGGGGAACCGGGTCGGGGTGACGGCGGGCGTGGTGGCCGCCCTCGCCGGGAAGTACCGCGACGTGGTGTTCGTGGACGGCAACCACGAGTTCTACTCCTCGTCCGGAGCGCTCGACCGCACCCGCGACCTGCTCGCCGACGCCTTCCCGGTCAACGTCCACTATCTCGACCGCGGAGGCCTGTTCCGGGTGGGCGACACCGCGTTCGCCGGCGCGAACGGCTGGTACCACTTCCAGGCGCCGCGCGGCGGGTCGTTCGGGGCGCAGTCCGGGTGGTGGAGCGGCCGTTCGAACGACGCGCGGCTCGTGTTTCCCGGAGGCGACCCCCGGCAGGCGCTGGACCGCTGGGAGGAGTCGAAGCGGACGCTCTTCCGCCAGCTCGAAACCGCCCGCGACGATCCCGCCGTCGAGCACGTCGTCGTGCTGACCCACTCGGTGCCCCACCCCGGCGGGCTCGTCGACGGGTACGAGCCGGCGTCCAGCGGCGCCTTCTACAACGGGCTCTTCGACGAGGCCAAGGACGCGGGCGGCGAACTCCTCGACAAGGTGCGGGTCTGGTGCTTCGGGCACACCCACCACCCGGCGTTCTTCCGGGACCGGTCGCTCGGCCGGGACATCTGGTTCGTCGCCAATCCGCGCGGCTACGGCCACGAACGCCACAACCCGCGGCGGAACCGGACGATCGCGGTGGACGTCGAGGGTCCCGGCTACTAAGTCCAGCCGCCACCCCCCCCGGCTTCCCTGTACGCTCTCGTTCCATGCAATGCAGGCATTGCATGCGTTAGAATTCCGGAGTTCCCAAGAGAAACCCCGTGGCCAGCCTTTCGATCCGCAACCTCGACGAGACCACCAAGAAGCGGCTACGTGTGCGCGCGGCGGAGAACGGGCGATCCATGGAGGCCGAGGCGCGAACCATTCTGAAGAGTGCCGTGGAGACGGATCCCGGCCCGCCAGAGAACCTCTACGACGCGATCCGGCGGATCGTCGACCCCATCGGCGGAGTGGAACTCGAACTGCCACCGCGCGAACCGATGCGCGACCCGCCGGACTTCAGCTCCGAGGACTTCTCGTGACCATCGTTGACACGAACGTGATTTCGGAGTTGATGCGCCCTGAGCCGGATCTTCGGGTTGCCACGTGGACGCGGCTCCAACCGTACGGCGAACTCTTCACCACTTCCGTCAGCGAAGGCGAACTCCGCTACGGCATCGCCATCCTGCCGGCCGGGAGACGACGACGCCACTTGGCCTCAATGGCCGATGAGTTCTTCCGCGCAACCTTCACGGGGCGCATCCTGGCGTTCGACCGCGCTGCCGCCGCCGCATTCAGCGAGATCGGTGCGCGGCGCCGCGAAGCCGGAAACCCCATTGGTTCTCTGGATTGTCAGATCGCCGCAATCGCCAAGACCCACGGCGCGGCCCTCGCGACACGCGACACCGAGGACTTTCGGGAGTGCGGCGTGTCGGTCATCGATCCGTGGAAGACCGTCTAGCGACCCGTACGGCCCGCAGGAAGTGTCGGCCCCGGTAGTGTCGCTCGTGACCGCCACGGGCGAACAGTTTCCCCCAGACAGGAGCAAGAACGATGACCAGCAGGACCCTGCGAGCTGTAGCAGCGGCTCTCGTGTTCGCCGCCGGGTGCGGCGGAACCCCCGAGACCGAGATGGGCGATAACCCGTTCTTCACCGAGAGCACGCTGCCCTACGGACTGCCCCATTTCGACCTCATCGAGGACGGGCACTACCGGGCGGCGTTCGAGCGCGGCATGGCCGAGCAACTCGAGGAGATCGAGGCCATCGCGTCGTCCTCCGAACCGGCCACCTTCGAGAACACCCTGGTGCCCATCGAGCGGTCGGGCCGGCTGCTCGACCGGGTGGCGCGGGTCTTCTTCAGCCTGTCCTCCGCCGACACGAACGACGAGATCAACGCCATCCGCGCCGAGATGGCGCCGAAGCTGGCGGCCCACTCGGACCAGATCCTCCTGAACGCCGATCTCTTCGCCCGGGTGGACACGCTCTACGAGTCCCGGAACGACCTCGGCCTCTCGCCCGAAGAGGTCCGCCTCGTGGAGCAGTACCGGCGGGACTTCACCCGCGCCGGGGCGTTGCTCTCCGAGTCGGAAAAGGACCGGATGCGGGAGATCAACGCGGAACTCGCTTCGCTCTCGGCGGCCTTCAGCGAGAACACCCTCGACGAGGTGAACGCCTCGGCCGTGGTGGTGGATTCCGCCGAGGAACTCGCCGGACTTTCCGAGGGTGAAATCGCCGCGGCGGCCGAGGCCGCGAAGGCCCGCGACCTCGAAGGCAAGTACGTCATTGCGCTCCTCAACACCAGCGGCCAGCCCGCCCTTTCCTCCCTCGAGGACCGCGCGCTCCGCGAGCGGATCATGAAGACCTCGCTCGCGCGCGGCAGCCGTGGCGGCGAGCACGACAACCGGGAAGCGGTGGTGCGGATCGCCGCCCTCCGCGCCGAGCGCGCCGCGCTCCTCGGCTACCCGCACCACGCCGCCTTCATCCTCGAGGAACAGACGGCGCAGACCATCGAGGCGGTGAACGGGCGGCTGTCCGGCCTCACCCCCCGGGCGGTGGCGAACGCCCGCCGCGAGGCGGACGACCTGGCGGAACTGGCCCGTTCGGAGGGCGCCGACATCGAGATCGCGGCCTGGGACTGGTCCTACTACTCCGAGAAGCTGCGAGCCCAGCGGTTCTCCTTCGACGCCTCCGAGCTCCGGCCCTATTTCGAGATGGACGGGGTGCTCGTGAACGGGGTCTTCTTCGCGGCCAACCAGCTCTTCGGCCTGACCTTCGAGGAGCGGCCTGAACTGCCCGTCTATCACCCCGACGTCCGCATCTGGGAGGTGTTCGAGGAGGACGGCAGCCCGCTCGGGCTCTTCATCGGCGACTTCTACGCCCGGCCGTCGAAGCGGGGCGGCGCCTGGATGAACGCGTACGTCTCCCAGTCCGGCCTGCTCGGCACGCAGCCGGTGGTCGCCAACCACCTGAACGTCCCCAAGCCCCCGGAGGGCGAACCTACGCTGCTGACCTTCGACGAGGTCATCACCCTGTTCCACGAGTTCGGGCACGCCCTGCACGGCCTCTTCTCGAACGTCCGCTATCCCTACTTCGCCGGGACCTCCGTTCCCCGCGACTTCGTCGAGTACCCCTCGCAGGTGAACGAGATGTGGGCGACCTGGCCGGAGGTGCTCCGGAACTACGCCGTCCACCACGAGACCGGCGAGCCGATCCCGGGCGACCTCCTCGACCGGGTGCTCTCGGCGCGCACCTTCAACCAGGGCTTCGCCACCACCGAGTACCTGGCCGCCACCCTGCTCGACCTCGCGTGGCATCAGCTCGGGGTCGGGGAGACCCCCGATGCGGACGGGGTGCTCGCGTTCGAGGAAGCGGCGCTCGAGAAGGCCGGCATCGCGTTCGCGCCGGTGCCCCCGCGCTACCGCACCACCTACTTCTCCCACATCTGGAGCAGCGGCTACTCGGCCGGCTACTACTCCTACATCTGGAGCGAGGTGCTCGACGCCGACTCCGTGGAGTGGTTCCGGGAGAACGACGGCCTCCTGCGCGAGAACGGCGACCATTTCCGGGAGACCCTGCTCTCGAAGGGGGGCAGCATCGAGGCCATGGACCTCTTCCGCACCTTCCGCGGGCGGGACCCGGAGGTGGAGCCCCTGCTCCGGCGGCGCGGCCTGAACTGAAACCGCCCGCGTCAGGAGATCCCGGTCACTCCCTCCGTTCAGGGGCGCGTCCGGGAAGCCGCTACGGGGTGATGGCCAAGGGATGGCCGACCAGGTGCTCGTCCGCGGTCAGCAGACGCAGCCCCTCCACCTGGGCCTGAACCAGGAGCAGCTCGTCGAAGGGATCGCGGTGCGTGATGGGAACGCGAAGCCGCTCGGCCGCATGGCGCATGGTGAGCGGCAGCAGCACCACGTTCAGCCTGGTCAGCGCGGCAACCACCTCTCGTGGATCGAAAGGGCTCTTGCGCCGGCCCAGCCGGTCGCGCGCCTGGTACTTCAGCCGCATTTCCCAAATGGAAACCGCGCTGACGTGGATCGGGGTGTCCTGGCGCTCAAGAAACTGCCGCTCGCTCCCGGACAGACTCGCCCGGGCCCTCATCAACCGGTAGAGGTAGGACGTGTCGAGAAGAACGCCCACGGACCGGCTCGCGCTCAGTCGCTTTCCGTCTCGAACCCCAGCACCTGACGGCTGAGTGCCGGATCGTGAAACGCGGCGATCATCGCCTCGGCTTCGTCCGGCGGCGCCTCTTCGATGCCGTGCTCCGCGCACACCTTCGCGAGCCGCTCGAGATCGAGAGCGCCACGCCGGCGCCACCGCACGAGTTCCACGACGGGCTCGCCATACCGCGTGATCACGACCCGCTCTCCAGCCACCGCCGCGCCGACGAGTTCAGAGAGTCGCGCCTTTGCGTCGCGCAGGGCGAATTCCACGGTTCGGCGCCTCCTCGGAGGACTCCATTCTAACGATGTAGTCACAGCGTGTCCACAATGGACCGCGGCCCTGCCGCCACGGGAGGAGGCGCGTCGAGGTAGCGGCGAGAAGGCGGCTACGGCCGCTGCTACTGCTCGCGGAGGGCGCCCACCACGCTGCGGCGGGCGGCACCCACCGCCGGGAGGAAGCCGCCGGCTTGGAACGCCGGTCTCCAGACCGGCACGCGCGGCGCTCCGCGCCGCGCACCGCGCTGGGAGGCCGTGCCGGGGGTGCCCGGGGTCAGCGAAAGGGGGGCCCCTACTGCTCCCTCAGTGCCCCCACGACGCTGCGGCGGGCGGCGCCCACCGCGGGCAGGAAACCGCCGATCGTCCCGATCACGAGGGCCAGGGTGGTCCCCTGGACGAGCAGTTCCGGCGTCACCTCGAAGGCGAAGGCCACCTGGCTGAAGGAGGCCCAGTTGATCGTCGCGGCCCGGAACCCGTCGAACAGGAACCACGACGCCGCGCCGCCCGCCGCCGCGCCGATGAGCCCGAAGACGAGCGACTCGATCATCACCGAGACGACCACCGGCAACCGCGAGAAACCCAGCGCGCGCAGGGTCGCGATCTCGCGCGAGCGGGAGGACACCGCCGCGTACATGGTGTTGAGCGCCGCGAACACCGCGCCCGCCGACATCATGACCACGATGATCCAGCCGACCACCGAGATGAACACCTCGATGGGCTCCGACTGCGCCGCCATGTAGGCCGTCTGCCGGCGGGCGCCGAGGCTGACCCGCGGATCGTCGGTGAGCGCCGCCTCGAAGCCCTCGAACGCCTCGGCGTCCCGGAGCCGCACCAGGGCCACGTTCCAGGAGTTCCCCCGCTGGTACATCGCCTGGAGCACGCGGGTGTCGGTCCAGATCTCCGATTCGGCAACCCCGCCGCCCGCAGTGAAGCGCCCGACCACCTCCCAGGAGGTGCGGCCCACGTCGATCCGGTCTCCGACCAACAGGCCCTCGAAGGCGCCGGCCGCCCCGTCGCCCACGATCACCTCGTTCCGGCCCGGTTCGAAGTTCCGGCCCTCGACGATCTCGAACTGCTCCCTGAGCGCGAAACCGGCCGTCTCGACGCCCCGGAGCGGGACGTTGGCGTCGGTGCCGGCGCCGATCTTCTTGCGGTCGATGATCACGAACAGCTCCGGCGAGACGAGCGGGCCGTCGGGGCCGCGCGCCACTCCCGGCGCCTCCCAGAGGACCTGGATGTCCTGATGGTTCAGGATGCTGTCCGACTCGCCGGTGGAGCCGCTCCGGAGCACCACCGCCACGTCGTCGCGGGCCTGCCCGGTGACCACCGAACGGAAACCGGCCGCCATCGACAGGACGGCCACCATCACGCCGACGACTCCGGCAATGCCGAAGATCGCGACCACCGAAACGGCGCGCCGCTCCCAGATCGTCTCCAGATTGTAGCGGGTCACCGCCTGGCACTGGCGAAGGAAGGAACCAAGCCGCATCGTGCCGACTCCCCTACAGCCGCCGCAGGGCGAGCGCCGTCTCGAGGCGCATCGCCCGCCGCGCGGGAAAGATGCCGACCACCAGGCCGGTCACGACCGCCAGGCCGAGCCCCAGCAGCAGATCCTCGGGCCGCAGGAAGAGGCCCGGGAAGTAGGCGGCCAGGGCCGGGCGGAGCACGCGCTCCAAGCCCACGGCCAGGACCATACCCAGGAATCCCGCGGTCGTCACCAGGGTCACCGACTCCATGAGCACCAGCCGCTGCACCCGGCTGGAGGTGAAGCCGAGCGCCTTGAGCAACCCGATCTCGCCGATCCGTTCGCGCACTGACTGCGCCATGGTGTTGCCCGCGACCAGCAGGATGGTGAAGAAGACCGCCGCCAGGATCGAGGTCACGATCAGTCCCAGGTTCCCGACCTGGTTGGCGAACCCGGCCGCGAACGCCCCTTCGGATTCACTCTTGGTCTCGGCGGCGGAGTTCCGGAAGGTGTCGTCGATCGCGGCGGCGATCTCGGGAGCCCGGTCCGGGTCGGCGATCCGCACCATGAACCAGCCCACCTGTCCGCGCCCGAAGGAACGGGCCTCGTCGAAGAAGTCGTAGCGGAAGAGGAACTGGGTCTGGTCGAAGCCCTCCACGTCCGCGTCGTAGACGCCGACCAGCTCGAACTCCCAGGCGTCGTCGCCACGGCCGTCCTGTCGCCAGATCGTCGGCTGGATGGGGATCCGGTCGCCGACCTCCCAACCCAGGCGTTCGACGAGCGCCCGGCCCGCGATCGCTCCGTTCCGGGTCTCGATCCAGCGCAGCTTCGCCTCCTCCGGAACGGAAACCTCCGGATACATGTCGAGGTACTCCGCCGGTTCCACCGGGGACTGCATGAAGAAGTTGGACGGGTCCTGGTAGACGCCGCCGAACCACGTCATGTGCATCGCGTCCACGACGCCGGGGATCTCCTCCATGTCGGCCTCGTAGGACTGCGGCAGGAGCTGGAAGAGGGAAACCCGGTGGCGCACCACCAGGCGGTCCTCGTTGGCGATCTCCGCGCCCATGGAGAACGCGGTCTGGAGCATCGAGAGGACCCCGAAGATCAGGAACGCGAACACCACCGACGAGAAGGTCAGGAAGGTCCGCGTCTTCTTGCGGCGGAGCGCCGCGCTGATCAGGGTGAAGGAACTCACACCGCCGCTCCCGCCGGTTCGTGGACCGGCACCACGACCGTTCCGTCGTGCCCGCAGTCCGCGAGCCGGCCGTCCTCGAGGTGCAGGGTGCGCGATGCCCGTTCGGCCGCCACCGGGTCGTGGGTGACCATCAGGATGGTCTTCCCGTGGTCCCGGTTGAGAGCGACCAGCAGATCCAGGATCTCGCCGCTCGTCGCCCGGTCGAGGTCGCCGGTCGGCTCGTCGCAGACGAGGAGCATCGGATCGTTCACCAGCGCGCGGGCGATGCCGACCCGCTGCTGTTCGCCGCCCGAGAGCTCCCGGGGGCGGTGTTTTCCACGATCCGACAGCCCCACGATCTCGAGCGCGATGTCCACCCGGCGCCGGCGCTCGCGGGCCGAGAACGAGGTCAGCAGCAGCGGCACCGCCACGTTCCGCTCGGCGCTCAACGCTCCGAGCAGGTTCGAGAACTGGAAGACGAAGCCGATGTTGCGGGCCCGCCAGCCGGCGAGCTTCCGCTCGGAAAGGCGGTGGATCTCCGAGCCGCCCACGATCACCTCGCCGCCGGTCGGCCGGTCGAGCCCGGCGATCAGGTTGAGCAGCGTCGACTTCCCGGAGCCCGAAGGTCCCATCAGCGCCAGGAACTCCCCCTTCTCCATGCGGAGCGTGAGGTCCTTCAGCACCGGAACCGGCGTGCGGCCCCGCTGGAAGGTCCGGCGGACGCTTCGCACGTCCACCATGGCCTCAGTAGCGGCGCCGTTGCCGGCCGCCGCGTCGGAAAAACTCGTCTCGCTCATTCGACTCTCCAGGTGACTCCGTTCACCGGCTGCTAGGGCGCCGCGGTCGCTTCCTCGACTTCGGCGCCGTCCTCGAGTCCCTCGAGGCCCTCCACGACTACCCGGTCACCCTCCACCAGTCCGGAGAGGACGAACACATCGGACCCGCGCCGGTCCCCGAGCCGTACCGCCCGGCGCTGGACCCGGCCGTCGCGGACCAGATAGACGAGGTCCCGGCCGGTGTCCGGGAACACCGCCGCGGCGTCCACGAGCAGACCCTCGGGAGCCGCTTCGGGCTCCGCCTCCGCGGACCGGAAACTCACCTTGACGCCCATGTCCGGCAGGATCCGGGGGTCGAGCTGTTCGAAACCGATCCGCACCCGCACCGTGGCGCGGTCCCGGTCGGCGGTCGGGATGATCGCGATCACCCGGGCCGGGATCGTCCAGTCGTCGTAGGAGTCGAGGACGGCGTCCACCGGCTGCTCCGGAGAGACCCGGTTGATGTATGCCTCGTTGACGTCCACTTCGATCTCCAGCGAGGTCATGTCCACGATCGTCCCGATTCCGGTCCGGGTGAACCCGGCGCCGCCGGCGATGGGGGACATCATTTCGCCGGGCTGGGCGTTCTTGGCGGTGATGACGCCGTCGAACGGCGCCCGGATCACCATGTCCTCGATCTGCTGGCGGATGACCTCCACCTGCCGCTCCGAGACGCGAATGTCCTCGCGCTGGCGCTCGATGCGCGCCTCGAGGGTGGCGACCTCGCCGTTCACCTGGTCGAGGTCGGCCTGTCCGGCGACCTGCTGCTCCACGAGGCGCCGGGTCCGCTCCTGGCGCAGGCGGGCTTCGGCGAGCTGGGCCTCCACCTCGAGGACCGCTTTTCCGGCCGCCGCGGTCTGCGCCTCCGCGAGGCGGAGGGTCCGCCCCAGGTTGGAGGAGTCGAGACGGGCGAGCACCTGGCCCGCGGTCACCTCCATGCCCTCTTCGATGGCGATCTCGGTGATCTGCCCCGCGGTCTTGGACGAAACGGTGGCCTGGCGCCGCGCCGTGACGTAACCGCTCGCGTTCAGCACCGTGGTCCCGGCGTCCACCGAGATCGAGCGCACCCGCGCCGTCCGGACCGCGAAGACCTCCGGCTCCGAACCCAGCAGGAAGACTGCCGAGACTCCGCCCCCGATCACCAGCAGTCCACCGATGATCGCGGTGACGAGCGCGAACGGACGCGAGCCGCGCTGCTCCTCGCCGATCTTGAGTTCGGCGAGCCGGTCAGCGGGGTTTGAGGGATTCATGTTCTTGAATCAGGAGCCTACGAGGCTTGGGAGGGAAAGGTTCCGGGCACGGTGCGACAGCCCGGGACTCCACGCGGAAGGCCGGAAGAGGACCTGTCTTCGCTACGTTCGCGGGGCGCGAATCTTACAGACGGCACGGCGCCGCCTCACCGCTCCGGAGCGACCAGCGCCTGCAGTTGCTCGACGTGTTGCAGCAGGGCGGCGCGGCCGGCATCCGTCAGGCGATAGCGGGTCTGCGGGCGGCGGCGCACGAAGCGTTTGCGTTCGACGACGTAGCCGCCGGCGATCAGCTTGCCGAGGTGAGCGCTCAGGTTGCCGTTGGTGGCCTGAACCGACTTCTGGAGGTCGGTGAAGGTGGCCCACTCCACCGCAACCAGCTCCGCGATGACCGCCAGGCGGATCCGGGACAGCAGGAGTTCATCCACGGCCGCGTCGCGCCCAGATCACGATGGCGGGAACCACAAGCCCCGCCACCCAGCCGAGGACCAGCGTGCCATGGAACCAGGCCGGAACGAAACTGGCGACCACCGCGGCGGCGAGCAGCGCGATGCCGCCAATGAGCAGCGGCCGGCTCGCCTGCAGACCGACGACCAGTAGCGCGATGCTCATCCCCCCGGCCCAGAACAGCGACATCCCGTCGCCGGGAATTACCCGGTGCTGGGCCGTGAGGTTCAGCAGCAACAGAACTCCGAACGCCACCCCGAACGTGATTCCCGCCTGGCTGTCGATCTGTGTTTCGCGTCCGGTGTCATGGCGGTGCGCGGCCCACGCGCTGATGCCGATCGCGAGCAGCATCAGCGGCAGCTGGAAGGACCCGTCGGACGGTACCGGAAGGCCGACGGCCCGAGCCTGCGCTACTCCGTTGACGATCGCGGCGAACAGCCCCCAGGTGAGAAAGATGAGCGGCGCGACGTTGAGCGAGCGGTCCGCCGACCGGAGAATCCGGTCGACCAGCGCCAAGTCGCTGCGTGCGGTGGATGTGTCCATGATTGACCTCTCCCTTCAGAGTAGTCTGTTTTATAGATTACTCTGATCCCGATGTCAAACGGGAGCTCGCGCGGGCGGTCCGTTACCGGGGAGAAACCTGCTGGTCCGCGGGAAGGGTCAGCAGGACGCCGTAGCCGCCGCAGCGGGGGTCCTGGACGTAATTGGGAATGAGCCCCCCCGGGCGGAATCCGATCCGCATCTGCGCGGAGACCGTCGGATCCCTGATCTCCCCCGCCACCAGCCGCTCGTAGTAGTCCTCGGCGGTCATCCGGCCCGCGACCGCCCCGTAGCCGTTCAGCATGCCGACGGTGAGCTGGCCGCGCAGGCCCAGGCGTCGGACGGTCGCCTGCCGGGCGGCGTAGAGCGCCCGGGCGATTCCCTGCCGCCTCCAGTCCGGGTGGACTCCGAGATCGGCGCCGTAGAGCCACTCGCCTGCGGGGTTGTGCGCGGCGAGGTAGAGCCCTCCCAGGAACTCGGGGAAGCGGTGTTGCGGATGGCTGAGATCGAGGTTCAGCCGCAGGGTGGTGGTCGACGCGACCGGCCTGTCCGCGCCCGTCAGGGCGACGAACTGACCCTCGGGAAAGATCTCGACGTGTTTCCGGTAGTGGTCCGCCACGAAACACTCCGAAGGATCGAGCGTGGGGAAGACGATCCGCGTGAGTTCGGCGAGCGCCTCCGCGTGATGCGCCGCCGTCGGCACGATCCGCCAGCGAGACGCGGACCCCATCGGAACCGGGGGTCCGTAGGCGGACGCCGGAGGGCGGAGTCCCAGCGTCCCGAGCCGGCCCTTCGCCTCGATCGGCGCTCCCGAGGGATCGGTGAGCGCCCGCGGCGGGTGGCTCTTCGCGGTCAGCAGGGAAACGGCAACCGTCACCAGCAGGGACACCGGGGTGGCGATGAGCGCGTTCGGCAGTTGCCGGACCTCTTCGGGGGAGGCCGCGCCGGAGACGAGTTCCAACCCGACGAGCCCCAGCCACACCGCCAGCCCGGCCGCGATGCCGCTCACGCAGCCCGGCGTGTTCGTCCGCTTCCAGTACATACCGAGCGTGAGCGGGCCGAAGAGGCCGACCATCATCACGGTCCACGATTCGACCATCAGCGTGTACACGCTCTGGAACCACAGCGCCACCGCGAGCGCCAGTCCGCAGAAGATGACGACGCCGACCCGGACCGCAGCCAGCACCTCCTTCGGCTTCAGGTCGGGAGCCAGGTTGCGGACGATGTTCTGCCCGAAGACGCTCGCCGGGGCCAGCAGCCCGCTGTCCGCGGAACTCATGAGCGCCGAGAAGAGCGCTCCCAGGAAGAGGGCCAGCCCGGCCGGCGGCAGGTACTCCATGGCCAGACGGGGCACGATCTCTTCCGGGTTCTGAAGGCCGGGCATCAGCACCGAACCGATCATCCCGAGCGCCACCGGGATCAGGCCGACCACCAGGTAGAGCGAACCGCCGAAGTAGGCGGACCACTGCGCGACCCGTTCGCTCTTGGAACTGAGGGCCCGTTGCATGAGGTCCTGACCGGGCAGGTTCCCGAGGCCGATCAACAGCCAGGCCTGCACGAAGAAGAGCCATTCGAGGAGGCCGCCGGTCGGCAGGAACCGGGTCCGGCCCTCCGGCAGGGCGTCGAGCACGGCGGAAACCCCGCCCGCCGCTCCGAGGACGATCGGCAGCAGCACGCAGATCGCCGCGATGAGGACCAGCGCCTGGAAGAAATCGGTGAGGGTCACGCCCCACATGCCACCGAGAACCGTGTAGACGAGGACGATGGCGGCGGCGATGAGAATGCTGGCGACGAACGGGAGACCGGCCATCGCGGAGAGCACCGTTCCCACCGCGAGCAACTGCGATCCCACCCAGCCGATGTAGGCCGGAAGGATCGAGAGCGCGGAGAGGATCTCGGCCGACCGGCCGAACCGGCGCCGGAAGAAGTCCGGCACCGTCAGGAGCCGCAGCCGGCGGAGCAGCCGCACGTAGAACGCGCCGGCGAGCAGCAGGCAGAGCGCGGCGCCGAAGGGATCGGCCACCACCGCGTTCAGCCCGCCGGCGTAGGAAGCTCCCGCCGCCCCGATCAGCGTGCCGCCCCCGAACCAGGTCGCAAAGAGCGTGAACGTGCAGAGCCCCAGCCCGAGCCGGCGGCCGGCGACCACGAAGTCGGTGGCGTTGCGGATCCGCGTGGAGGCAACCGCCCCCAGAAACAGGAGTCCCGCCAGATAGACGCAGACGGCGACGATGACGAAGGTCTGGCTCATCGCGGCCCGACGGCCGGAGCCGCGCCGATCGATCCCGGATGCCGGGCGTCAATCGGGTTCACACACTCGCCTACCGGGATGTTCGCCGCCGGTACGCCTCCGTGTCGTAGACCTCCGGGTTTACGCAGTTCGGCGCGCGCTGCCGGTTCAGGTGGGCCACCGCGTTCTCGGCGCACATGGTGGCCATGCGGTCCCGGGTGGCCACGCTGCCGCTCGCGATGTGGGGAAGCATCACCACGTTGTCGCAGTCGGCCAGCCCCGGGTGGAACGCCGGCTCGTGCTCGAACACGTCGAGCCCCGCGCCGCCGATCTGACCCGACTTGAGCGCGTCCACTAGCGCCGCCTCGTCCACGACCGGCCCGCGCGCGGTGTTGATCAGGATCGCCGTCTCCTTCATTCGCGCGAAGACCGCCGCGTCGAAGAGATGATGCGTCGAGGGATTGAGGTCGGTGTGGATCGTCACGAAATCGCTGCGGGCGAGCAGGTCGTCGAACTCGGCGTATTCCACGTCGGAGCGGGCTTCGATGATGTCCTTCATGGGGGGATCGAAGGCCAGCACGTCCATGTCGAACCCCTGGGCGCGCCTGTGCATCGCCTGCCCGATCCGCCCGAAGCCGACGACTCCCAGCACCTTCCGGCGCTCGTCACCGCCCGGGCTGACGTCGGCGCCCAGCATCAGCGACGGCCCCCAGATCCGGTACCGGCCGCCCCGCATGTAGGCGTCCGCCGGAACCACCCGGCGCGCGACGGACATCAGCAGCGTCCACGCCAGATCCGCGGTCGTGTCGGTCAGGACGCCGGGGGTGTTGGTGATCGGCAAGCCGAGCTCCGTCGCGGTCGCCACGTCCACGTTGTTGAAGCCGACCGCGTAGTTGGCCACCCCGAGCAACCGCGGAGCGGACTCCATGAGCTCCCGGTCCACCGCCTCGGTCAGCAGCGAGACGTGCACGTCGGCGCTCCGGGCGCCGGCAAGCACCTGCTCCCGGGGAGTCGAGTCGCCGTCGGCGGTGGGCGCCACCTCCACCTCGGCCGCGGTGCGCAGGATGGCGAGGCCGGCGGCTGGAATAGGGCGGGTAACGAAGATGCGGCTCATGCGGCGAGTCCTAACGCAGTCTGGTCCTGCAGGAAGCGGGCGAACCCGTCGTGGTCGGCGACCCCGGCGGCGATCCGCCGGATCCCCTCGCGGATCGAGTCCATGTCCGCCGCATAGGAGAGTCGCAGGAAGTTCTGTCCCTCGCTGCCGATCACGCCGAAGCTGCGGCGGTCCACCAGGGCGACCCCGTGGTAGTAGAGGAGGAACCGGGAAACCAGGGTCGCCGGGCTGGTGCTCGCCTTCAGGGAATCCGGCAGCGACTCGAAGTGCGCGGTGGCGCCGAGGGATTCGCAGACGCCCGTGATGTTCGGGAAGACGTAGAAGGCGCCCAGCGGATTCGCGCAACTGACTCCGGGAATGGCGTTCAGCGCCGGCACCACGTAGTCACGCCGCCGCTTGAACTCGGCCACCATCGAACCCACCACCTCCCAGGTCTTCGGGTTCTCCAGCGCCTCGCGGGCGGCCTGCTGGATGAAGGGGGGAACGCAGCTCACCGTGTTGATGTTGATCTGCTTGAACCGCAGGGCTTCTTCCGCCGTGGGAAGCACGCACCAGCCGAGCCTCCAGCCGGTCATCGCGTACCCCTTGGAGTGTCCGCTCGCGATGATCGTGTGCCGGTCCATGCCCGGCAGGGAAGCCATCGAGGTGTGCTCGAAACCGTCGAAGGTGATGTGTTCGTAAATCTCGTCGGAGTAGACGCGGATGTCCGGGCGGCCCCGCTCCTTCACGAGCGCGGCGACCTCCTCGAGCAGGCTCTTCGGGAGCACCCCGCCGGTCGGGTTCGACGGCGAACAGAGCATCAGGACCTTCGTCCGCTCGGTGAGCAGCCGGTCCAGGTCCTCCACCGTGAAGGAGAAGCCCCGCTCCTCCCGCAGCACGAGCGGTTTCGGCACGCCCCCGAGATAGGTGACCCACGACTCGTAGATCGGGAACCCGGGACTCGGGTAGATCACCTCGTCGCCGGGATCCACGTAGGCCATCATCGTGTAGCCGATCGCGGGCTTCGCCCCCGGAAGGATGATGATCCGGTCCGCGGCCACCTCGATGCCGCGCGTCCGGGACACGTAGGCGGCGAGCGCTTCCCGGAGCGGCGCGATCCCGGCGGGATCGGTGTAGTGGGTGTCTCCGGCGCGGATCGCCGCGATCCCCGCCTCGTTGATGTGCGGCGCGCTGTCGAAGTCGGGCTCGCCGATGGTGAAGGGAATGACATCCACGCCGCGCGCCCGGGCGCGGGCCATGTCTTCTCCGATCTTGAAGGCGTTCTCGGTCCCCATGTGGCCGAAACGCCGGGCGAAAAGAGGCATGTCGTTCAACCGGGCGCCGGGGAAATCAGCCCGCCGCGGTGGCGGGCCGGGCGCCGGGGGGCGGATGATATATTGGCTGATCGGCTCGGTTTCCCTTTGATGTCAGTGCGTTTTGTGGTGCTCGCCGCGCTGTTCGGCGCGTCGGCCGCGCTCGCCCAGCCGCCCGAAACCCGGCGCGCGCGCGAGAAGGATGAGGATGCGAAGGCCGCCGCGTACCCCTTCGCGATCGTCGACGACGTAACCCAGGGGACCGAACCGGCGAGCGCCGACGTGACCGGCCAGCTCGGGGTCGCCGACGAGGACTACATCCCCGAGGTCTTCCAGTACCGCCGGCGCGGCGCCCAGCCGGCCCAGCGCGAGCTGAGCGGGGAACACCGTTCGACCGCGCTGACCGAGTTCCGGGTCATCGATCTGGCAGTGGACCCCGGCGACACCGTGCGGGCGATCGCCAGGGTGGAGCCGGCCTTCGAGAAAGGCCGGCGGTTCGTCGCGGAGTTCTGGAGCCAGGAGTACGGCCGGGCGTCGGTCATCTACGTGAACTTCAAGCCCCACGAGAAGGACAAGCGCCTCTATCTCGGCCGCGGCAAGGTGGACCGCTACCACCCGGGCGGCCGCTACAACGTGGGCTCGACGATGATCACCGACGAGCACGGGCACAAGAAGGCGTACTCCACCGAGTTCAACCCGGTGATGCGGGCGCCGGACGGCAGCCCGGCCTATTTCGTGGTCTCGGAGAATCCGGAGGCGGACGTGACCCCGCCCACGCTCCGCTCGCTCGAGATCCTCACCCCCGAGGCGAGCGTCGGCGAGACCATCCGGGTGGAGGCCTTCGCCGAGGACAACCTGGCGGGCCCGACCCAGGCGCGGGCGGTGTTCGCGAGTCCCTCGGGAAGACGCGCGGTGCGGGCGGACCTGATCGGCGACGCCCGGAACCCGGGCCGCTTTCTCGGGGCTTTCTCCATTCCCGAGTGGTACGAGGGCGGCCGCTGGACGGTCCAGAAGGTCGAGCTCTATGACGCGGCGCGGAACAGCGCCCTCGTTTTCGCCGCGACGTCGCCGGTGCTCGCGAACCGGACCGTGCTGATCACGGAGAACCCGGACAAGCGCGACGACGAGCCGCCGGTGCTGCTCGCCGTCGAGTTGCCGCAGCGCGAGGCGCTCGCCAGCGAGTCCATCCCGGTGGCCGCCCTCGTGGAGGACAACCTGAGCGGCGTGGACAAGGTCTACGTCTCTTTCCAGAGCCCGTCCGGCGCCGACCTGGTCCGGGTGGAGCTCGAGAGCCGGAACCCGCCGCTGAACCGGCCCTCGCTGGTCCCGCAGCCCAACGTCTTCCGCGGCGTCCTGAAGATCGAGACGTGGCAGGAGCGCGGCACCTACTCGGTGTCGCGGGTGAACATTTCCGACCGGGCGCAGAACTACCTGAACCTGAATCCGGTCCGCGACGACGAGGTCCGCGGCCTGGAGGTGGAGTTCCTGCCCGAAGCGAAGACGGAACCGGCCGCCGCCCCGAAACCGCAATGAGCATGAACCGCCGTCGCTTTCTCGGCGCCGCCGGCGCGGCGGCCCTCGGCCTGGGTGGAAGCGCGAACCGGCTGCTGGCCGCCGCGCCCGAGCGCGCGGGCGTCGTTCCCGACGCGAGCCTGAAGACGAAGCACCTGGTGGTCATCCTCTACGGCAACGGCTGCCGGAAGAAGGACACCGTCGAGGACCGGGCGCACGCGCCGCACATGGCCCGGATGATGGACGCCGGGAGCGTGTTCACCGAGGACTTCGGCGAGACCGCGAACCTCCACGGCTACATGTACACCGAGATGCTGACCGGCCGGGAAACGGTCTCGGAGCATCCGCTCTATCCGACGTGGACCGAGACGGTCCGCAAGGAACTCGGGGGTTCGGTGAACGACTACTGGATGCTCCAGGGAGTCAGCTACTACCGGTCGTGGGTCTTCGACCGGAAGCACTGGAGCGCCCACCCGGACGGCGGGCTCCAGTTCGGCGCGAATTCGCTGACCATGAACAAGCTGTTCCACGACGATCAGGAGCAGTCGGCCGCGGCTCTCGTGAAGGCCAACATCGAACCGGGACTCGGCCACACCCGGCAGACCCGGAAGGACCTCGAGGACTGGCTCGCCGACGCCGTCTCCCGGCGGACCGACGTGCCGGCGTCCACCAAGACCTCGCTGGTGGACCGGGAGGTCCCGCTCGGCGACGGGCAGTGCTTCGAGATCGCGAAACACCTGCTCCGGGACTTCCGGCCGAAACTGATCACCATCCAGATGCTGGCGCTCGACGATGCCCACGCCGACGCCGGTTTCTGGGACTACGACACCGACTACGAGCAGTACCGGCGGCATATCGCGGCCACCGACGAGCTCATCGGCAACCTCCACGATTTCATCCAGAACGATCCGTACCTGCGTGACACCACCTCGATCCTGCTGCGGCCCGAATGCGGCCGCGACGACGAGGTCAACGTGTACGGACAGCTCCATCACTCGCAGGGGAACTACTACGCCCACAACGTCTGGACGCTCGGGGTCGGCCCCGACTTCCGGGCGGGCGCGGTGTTCCCCGAGCAGGTGATGCGGCGCGACCTTTGCCCCACTGTCGTCTATCTGCTCACCGGGAGAGACATCGCGTCCCATGTCACGGGTTCTGTCCGTACCCAGATGTTCCGCGAGGAATATCGCCTGCCGCCGTACGTCCTGCGCGACCGCTTCGGCAATCCTGTCAACGCTTGAACTGCCCGCCGCGGTTTTCGCCCTCGGGCTGCTGATCGCGACGGCCGGGAGCGCCGCTCCCTCACCGTCCGTTCAGGAGAGCCAGCCGTCGCTTGCCGAGGCCGCGCGGCGGAACCGCGCCCGCATCGCGGCCAGCCGGGAGCGACACGGCCCGGCGCCGCGCTTCACCGACGCCGATCTCTCCGGTACGCGCTCGACGAGTCCGGATCAACCGCCGGCTCCGCTCGAGACGGACCCACTCCGCGACCCTCCCGTCACCGGCGAAGACCTTCCGCCCGGCGACCCCGGCGAGGACACGGCCGAACCCAGCGCGGATGACGTTCAGGAAGCCATCGAAGCCCGGCTCCGCGAGATCGCGGAACGGGAAGCCGAGATCCGGGAGCGCCTGCTCGACATCGAGGCCTCGCTGACCGCCATCGGGTCAAGCGGCCTTCCCACCGCGCCGCGCAACCCCAATCGGTTCCTGAGTCCCCTCGACACGAACCGCCTCCGGGCGGAAGCGGAAGAGCTGGACCGGGAACTGGACGCCCTCGCCGCGGAACGCCGGATCCTGCGGTAGGGGACGCACCGCCCCCCTACGCGTCCACCTCGAACTCCACCCCGAACCGCTCGCCGTAGTCCACGAACTGCGTCGGGTTGGGATCCACGTTCAGGATCACGAAGCTGGCGCCCGGCGGCTCGAGCAGGTAGCGGTCGAGGGAATGCCAGGTCCCGGTCCTGTAGGCGTACCCCTTCCCCGGATCGATGAGGAAGGCGCGCACCTCCTCGGGCTTCGGAACGGCCTCGGCGTCGTCGAGATCGGTGGGCGGGGCCACCGCCACCACCGCGGGCGCACCCTCGAGCGGGATGAACGCCTGGGTGACCGCGAAGTGGCGCTCCAGCATCCGGAACCGCTTTCCCCCGGCCGGTTGCCAGATGACGTCCATCGTGGTCCGGCCATCGATCCGGAAGTCGACCGGAAAGAACCGGCGGCCGTCGGCCGGCCGTTCCCGCGCCTCGATGACCTCGCCGTAGGGGGCGAAGGACTCGGCGGTCATGGGCTCGACCGGAAGTTTGACGATTCGCATGGTGACCTCAGAACGGGCCGAGCTGTATGTGCTGGGCGACCACGAGTCCGCCGGTCGCGACCAGGAGAATGATCCCGAAGAGCGGCAGGTAGTAGCGGATCCACTGCAGGAGGCCGACGCGCGCCATCACGAGCGTCGCCATGAAGTACCCGGACGTCGGGAAGATCACGTTCGTGATGCCGTCGCCCCACTGGGTGGCGAGCACCACCACCTGCCGGGTGACCCCCGCGAGGTCGGCCACCGGCACCAGGATCGGCAGGGTGATGAGGGCCTGCCCGCTCCCGGAGGGGACGAGGAAGTTGAAGATCGTCTGCCCGAACAGCACCCCGACGGCGGTCAGCGCCGGCGGGAGCGACGAGACGAGCAGCGCGGCGCCGTAGACGACGGTGTCCATGACCATCCCCTTGGTCATCACCACCGAGACGCCGCGCGCCACCCCGCACACCAAGGCGCCCACCAGGATCTCGCGGAACGCGTCGTTGAAGTCCGTGCAGATCTGGTTCAGCCCCCGTCCTGCCACCAGCGACACCACCACCGCCATCGCGACGAACGCGCCCCCGATCTCCTCGAACCCGAGGCGCAGCACCAGAACCGCAACAACGAACACCACGAACAGCACGAGCGCCACAACGCCCGCCGCCTTCTGGCGCCCGCGGAAAGCGGCCGGCGCGGCTTCTTCGCCGGAAGCGGCGATGGTCTCCCGGGGGTCCGAGGGCTCGTGGCGCCGGGCGATCTCCCGCCGGGCCCGCCGTACCACGAAGATGGCCGCCGCCGCCTGCACGATCAGGAAGAACACGAACCGGTAGGAGGCCCCCGAGAACATCGGCAGCCCCGCCAGCATGTGCCCGATGCCCACCGTCGCCGGCACCGTCACGCCGAACGCCGCACCGAGCGTGGTGGGGAGGAGGGCGACCGCGGTCGCCGTCGTTCGTCTGCAGCCCAGGCGTCCGAGCATCGGCGTCACGATCGGCAGGTAGGCGATGGAAAGCTCCGGCATCCCCACCACGCCCGAAACCGCGGCGAAGCCGAACATGAGCGCCGGGATCAGCAGTTCGACCCGCCGCCCGGTAGCCGCGGTCAGCCGGTTCACCCCGAGATCCAGGATTCCCGCCCGGCGCATCACCCCCACCGAGCCCGCGCACAGGAACACGAGGAAGACCACGCTCGCCGCGTCGGTCAGCCCGTCCGGGATCGCGGTCACCACCTCCCAAAAGCCCGCCGGCGACCGCTCGATGACCTCGTACGACCCCGGGACCACCGCCTCCCGGCCGTCAGGAAGGACCGTGCGCTCGTAGCGGCCCGCCGGGATGATCCAGGTGAGGAGCGCCGCGACCGCGATCAGCGCGGAGAGGACGATGTAGATATCGAGCCCGCGACTGCCTTCGTCAGGACGATGAGTCGGCGACGCGTCCATTCGGAAAGCGTACGGCCTGCCACTCACACGGATTCTCCTGCGCACCCCGCTCGTCACGAGAATCGCAGTAACGGCTTGGAACGCCGGCTTCAGCCGGCACAGCCCGCCGCAGGCGGGCGGCGGGACAAATCCAATCCGCCGAGAAGGCGCACCGCGATCACAGCAGGTCGTAGCCGAGGGTACGGCAGGCGTTCCGGAGCGGTTCGATCAACAACGGGTCATCCAGCGCTCGGTGAACCGTCGGGGTCGCGGGAAACGGACCCAGGTCCAGCGCCCGTTCGTAGAGCGCCACGACGGGCCGATTTGTCAGGGAACCGGGGTAGTAGAGCCCCTCGATCGTCGGGTACGCATCGTGGAAGCCGCGGGACCAGTTCTGCGCGTGGAGCGCCGGACCGGTCACGAGTGTCATGGAGCCGCCCACGCTCACCGGGAAGGTACCCGTCAGGTCGAGCAATGTCAGTTCGCGGGACAGCGCAAACGAAACGAGCCACGGGCGATCCGCCCGCCGGTTCACGGTGCGTCGCTGCTGAAAGGCCTCGGCCAACGCCGTGACGATGTCCGCCGCCGCGTACAACACGCCCCGCTCCTGTTCACGCGGCTCACCGGAACCATCCGGCAGGTGGTGATCGAACCGCGCCGAAGTAGGACCGAAGAAACGAAACGCGTTCCAGAGCGTGGGGTACGGGCCGCCCCGGCGATACACCCGGTGGAGCGTCGAGCCGGCAGGCAGCGAGATCAGGTGGGGCTCGCGATCCCGCAGTCGGGCGGGATCCGGCCGGTTCGGTAGTTTGGGCACCGCGCCCTACAGGCGACGGGCCAGCAGGGCAACCCGGGCGGCCTCGTATCCCGCCTTGAGCCAGTCAAGCGGCGATACGGTGGCATCCAGGTCTTCGTCCCGGAAGAGATCGGCGTTTCTGGCGTGAAGCCAGTTGAAGACCTCCACGGGATGCAGTCCGGGGCTCAACACCCGGTTGACAACAGCAATGTTCGGTACCAGCCCGCCATCGGGCCGAAACTGGAATCTGGGGATCAGGCGCCGGCTACCCATCAGGAAGCTGTAGAGCGACCGATCCGCGATCAACTGACGCACTCGGCCCCCGGTGAGGTTCAACCGTTCGCCAACCTCCCGCGCGGTGAGGCTCCCCTCGACGATGGCGGCGTACTTGACGGCAGTCATCGCCAAGGGATCGAGGCCGGGCTGTGGCTCCAATTGCAAGCCACCCGCACGGAGGACCGCCTGTTCGGCCGCCGGCAGACCACCCGGAGCATCACCGTACGCCAACGGTTCGATGCCGTCCAGGACCGCCGCGAGAGCGCTGTTCAGGACCTGCGGGTCCGTTTCCTTGAGGCCCCGGGAGGTCAGGTAGCGTTCGACCGGTGTCATGGCAGCTCTCGTGTTCGAGCGGATACTAGCAGCACTAGGATTTGCATGCCCAAACGGGCAACACCATCACTCGCTCGGAGAGGCAACCCGGAGCAACAGCGCTCCGGCAGCGACCGCCTGTCCGCGTTCGACAGCCACGCCCTCGAGAGCTCCGCCCGCCGGGGCGCGGATCTCCCAGTGCATCTTCATGGACTCGATCACGGCGACCACGTCCCCTTCCTCGACGCTGCTCCCGCCTTCGAGGATGCGGATGACCTGGCCGGCGAGCGGCGCCCGTATCTCCCCGGAGTCATGCCCGCGACGGAGTCCTTCACCTTCCGCGGAGAGCGGCAGCGCCAGGGTCTCGCCCGCCACGGTGACCGCCAGCTCGCGCCCGCCGGCGAGCGGGGTGGCGGTGACGGTCAGCGCCTCGCCGGCCCCCGCGTCACGGACCGGAGCACCCGAGAGCATCACCTCGCCCGCGCGCCGTCCCGGCTCCACCCGGGGAAACTCGTCCGCCTGACCGAGCGATCGGAAGAGGTCCGCCCCCGTGGTCGTCCGGCGGCGCGAGGCGGCCGCCGCCACCGCGTCGGCCACCCCATCACGCCCCAGCAGCGCCATCACGTCCGGCGCCAGCCGGGAAGCGGCGACCTCCTCGATGCGCCCCTCGAGCCAGCCGGCGTGAACGCGTTCGCCGAGCAGATCCGGATGCCGCAGCACGGAAACCATGAGCGAAGCGTTGGTCTCCACCCCGTGAATCACCGTCCACTCGAGCGCGGACGCGAGCCGCGCCGCCGCGGCGGGGTGGGAATCCCCGGAGGCGATGACCTTCGCCAGCAGGGAGTCGAAGCCGGGGGGCACCGGACTTCCCTCGACGACCCCGGAATCGACCCGCACACCGTCTCCCGCCGGCTCGCGGTAGCGGCGCAGCCGTCCGGGGCTGGGAGCGAATCCGTTCCGCGGCGACTCGGCGACGATGCGGGCTTCGAAGGCCGCCCCGCGGGGCGATAGAGGTTCGAACGCCCCCGCTCGGACAACCGGATCCGGCAGCGCCGCAGCCCATCCGCCGGCGGCGATCTCCAGTTGCGCGTCCACGAGATCCACGCCGTAGATCTCCTCGGTGATCGGGTGCTCCACCTGGAGCCGGGTGTTCACCTCCAGAAAGTGGAAGCTCCCGTCCGGTTCGAGCAGGAACTCGACCGTCCCGGCACCCCGGTAACGGGTCGCGATCACGAGCCGCAGCGCGGCTTCCCCCATCCGGGCCCGCAGGTCGGCCGAAATTCCGAATCCCGGCGCCCATTCGAGGAGCTTCTGGCGGCGGCGCTGGACGGAACACTCGCGCTCGCCGAGGTGGATTCCGGCTCCCCGTCCGTCGCCGAGGACCTGGATCTCGACGTGTCGCGGGCGGTCGAGCCAGCGTTCCACGTAGACGCGGCCGTCCCCGAACGCCGCCCGGGCCTCGGAGGCGGCTGTCGAGAGCGCCTCCTCCAGCGCTTCCGGACGGCGGACCACGCGGATGCCGATGCCGCCACCCCCGGCCGCCGCCTTCACGGCGCAGGGGAAACCCACCCCGGTTTGTTCCACGGCCGCCGCCGGGTTCGGTTCGGAGGCGAGTTCGTCCACCCCGAGCGAGGGCAATACAGGGACTCCGGCGGCCACGGCGGTCCGCCGCGCCGCTTCCTTGTCGCCGAGCAGGCGCATGCTCTCTGCGGTGGGGCCGACGAAGGCGATCTCGGCGGCTTCGACCGCGGCCGCGAACGACGAGTTCTCGGACAAGAACCCGTATCCGGGATGCAGCAGTCCGGCGTCCCAGCCGGTGGCCGCTGCGATGATGGCTTCACTGTCCAGAAAACCCGGGACTTCGAACACCCGATCGGCCTCGCCGCGCACCGGGGCCCCGCGATCGGCGGCGGTCGAGACGACGGCCACCGGGCAGCCGCGCGCGCGGGCGGTGCGAAGAATCCGGCGCGCGATCTCGCCGCGGTTCGCGATCAGCAGCCGCGGGGCGGTGGACACCGTGAGCCGCTACCTGGAACCTGACGGTGCCCAGGGCGGCGGGACCTTGGCGAAGAACGCCGCGGTTCCCGCCTGCCCCTCCTCGGAGGCCCGCGCCTCGGCGATGGTGCGGATGGTCAACTCCTCCAGATCCCGAGGCGGGAGCGGAGCCTCCCGCAACATGAGCGCCTTGGCCCGACGGACGGCGCGGGGGGCGCTTCCGAGAAAACGTTCCACCGTCTGCCCGAGCACGTCCTCCAGACCTCCCACCGGGGTGAGCTCGTGCGCGATGCCGGCGGCGAGGGCGGGAAGCCCCCGGGCCACGGCGCCGCCCAGCAGGAACGGGCCGGCGCGGCCCGGCCCCAGGCGCCGTACCACGTAGGGAGAGATGACCGCCGGGACGAGGCCGAGCCGCGCTTCGGGCGTACCGAAGCGAGCGGTGTCCTCCGCGATGACGTGGTCGGCGCAGACGGCCAGCCCGAAGCCGCCGCCGAGCGCCGCCCCCTGAACCGCGGCAACCACCGGGGCCGGAAAGGCGGCGACCGACCGGAAGAGGGTCGCAAAGCGCCGGGCGTCCTCGCGGTTCGCCTCCTCGCTCGCCTGCCCGGACTCGCGCATTGCCTTCAGGTCGGCCCCGGCGCAGAAGACCTTTCCCTCCCCTCGCAACACCACGAGCCGGCACTCTTCCGCAGGCAGCGCTCGAAGCTCCTCGAGGAGTTGGGGGATCCCGATCACCATTTCCGGGGTCAGCGCGTTCCTCGCCTCCGGACGCCGGAGGCTCAGGCGGACGACGCCGTCCGCGGCGAAATCGAGATGAAGATGCGGAGAACTCATGAGGCAGAGAAAGGAGCGGCGAACCCCGGGGAGCGCGGGCGGTTTTCGGGAGGGATCGTGGCTAGGAGAGCGGCCGGGATCCGGACGCGCCGGCGGAGGATTCCCTGCGCCAAGGTCTTGCCCTGCGGGTCGAGGAGCAGGCTCCGGGTGCCGCCGCCCCCGAGCGCCCGCTCCAGGATGAAGTTGAGAGCCCAGAGCCCGGGCACCTCGTAGCGGACGATCGGACCCCGGGCCACGTCCCTCACCCACTCCCCGACGAGCTCCGTGGTCAACTGCTCGCGGAGCCACTCGTAGCAGGCGGCGCTCCGGCCGACGATCCCGATGTTGGCCGCGTCCCCCTTGTCTCCGCTGCGGGCGTGCGCCACCGAGCCGAGGGGTGTCTCGATCAGGGGGCCCGATGCCGCGACGCCGGTCTGCGAGCGCTTGCCGGCCGCCGACGGCGCGTTCGCCGGAGCGGTCGGCCCCTCGAAACGCACCTTTTCCTCGCCGACCACGGTTTCGGTTCCGCCCGCGGAAACCCGGATCACCCGGACGGACGCCGGGACCCGGTCCCGGGGGACGAGCGCCGGCCAGTAGCCGACCACCTCGGAGATCGCCGGGGCGCCTCCCGTGACCGCGAGTCCGGCGGGACCGCTGAGGATGAAACTGGGGAGCAGCTTGCGGAAGACGTGCAGCGGCTCCCGGGTCGGGCTCCAGGCGGCGAAGCGGACGAGTCCCTCGGACGGATCGAGGCGCGCGGCGTCGGCGAGCCCGCGCTGGGCGGCGTCCGCGCCCGCGAGGTCCACGCGGAACTCGGCGGGGAAAGGAACACCCGCGGCCTCGCAGTCGGTCCGCAGCCGATCCCGGAAAGCGGCTTCGAGGGCCGCCGTCTTCGCCCGGACATCCGGCCCCCCGACCACCAGGCTGCCGCGGGTGCTGAAGCCGCCCCGGACCGACGCGCTCACCTTGAGGTCGCCGGGAGGCGGCCCTCCCCGCGCCCCCCGGACCCGCACCCGACCCTCTCCCGCAGCCGTCACGGTGAGACCGGAGAAGTCCACGGTCGCGTCCGGGCACAGGTAGCGCTCCGGGTCGCCCATCTCGTAGAGCAGTTGTTCCCGGACGACCGCAGGGGACACCAGGCCGCCCGTTCCGGGCTGCTTCGTCAGCACGAAGGCGCCGTCCTCCTCGACCTCGACGACCGGGAAGCCCTCGTTGCCGAGTCCGGGAACCCGCTCCCAGTCGGTGAAGTTCCCGCCGGTGGCCTGCACCCCGCACTCGATCAGGTGTCCCGCCACGATGCCGCCCGCGATCCGCTGCCAGTCGTCGGGGTCCCAGCCGTGGGCGTGCCGGATAGGGGCGAGGGTGATGCCGGTGTCCGTGACGCGCCCGGTGACGACCACGTCCGGCTGATGGGCGAGCGCCCGGACGATCGGCTCGGCGCCGAAGTAGGCGTTCGCCGACAGGACGTCGGCCCGCCGGGGCCCGAACGGTTCGCCGGTTTCCAGGTTGTCGAACCGGATCCCGTCGTCGAGGAACGCGTCGAGCCGGCCCAACAGGTCATCGCCGTCCACCACCGCCACCGTCAGTTCGACTCCGGCTTCCGTCGCCGCGCGGAGCACCGCGCGGGCGCAGCCTCCCGGATTCACCCCACCCGCGTTCGTGATGACGGTGATCCCGCGTTCCCGGATGGCGCCGAGGAGCGGAGCGACCTGGCTCACGAAGTCGCGGGCGTAGCCGGCCTCGGGATCCCGGGCGCGCTGCTTTTGCAGGATGCTCATCGTGATCTCGGCCAGGAAGTCCGCGGTCACGAACTCGGGAGGCTCCGGCCCCAGCACCTGGGACCGGAGCGCCCGCGGATCGTCTCCCCAGTAGCCGCCGGCGTTTCCGACCCGGACGGTTCGCTTCACGATGCGGCGCTCCCGGATCCCTACATCCGGAAGATGCCGTGCCCGGAGCTCCGAACGGGCGCGTTCGCGGCGGCCGCCAGGCTCAGGGCGAGCGTCCGGCGCGTGTGCCGCATGTCCACGATGCCGTCGTCCCAAAGACGCGCGGTCGCGTAGTAGGGGCTCCCCTCGCGTTCGTACTTCTCCCGCACGGGTGTCGCGATCTCGTCGGCTTCGGCACCGCTCAGCTCCTCGCCGGCGCGCTCGCGCTGATCGCGCTTGACCTGGACCAGGACGGAGGCGGCCTGTTCCCCTCCCATCACCGAAATGCGGCTCGCCGGCCAGGACCAGGCGAAGGCCGGATCGTAGGCCCGCCCGCACATGGCGTAGTTGCCGGCGCCGAAGCTGCCGCCCGCGATCAGGGTGAGCTTGGGCACCTCCGCGGTCGCCACCGCGTTCACCATCTTGGCCCCGTCCTTGGCGATCCCGCCCTGCTCGTAGCGGGCCCCGACCATGAACCCGGTGATGTCCTGGACGAAGAGCAGCGGCAGACCCTCGCGGGCGCAGAGCTGGACGAAGTGCGCGCCCTTCAGCCCGCTCTTGCTGAAGAGGACGCCGTTGCTGGCCACGATCCCGACCGTGATCCCCTCGATACGGCCGAAGCCGGTCACGAGCGTCGTCCCGTAGCGCGCCTTGAACTCGTCGAGGCGGCTTCCGTCGAGGAGCCGGGCGAGCGTCTCGCGGATGTCCACCCGGACCCGGCGGTCTCGCGGCCAGATGCCGAGGATCTCCTCCTCCGGGTAGTCGGGCGGCTCGGGGTCGGCGTCGCGGATGGGGTCTCGGTTGCCGGCGGGCAGCCGTCCGACGGCTTCCCGGAGGATCCGGATGGCCGCGGCGTCGTCCTCCGCGAGGTGGTCCGCCACCCCGGAACGCTCGGTGTGGACCCGGGCCCCTCCGAGTTCCTCGGGACTCACCTCCTCGCCGGTGGCGGCCTTCACGAGCGGCGGGCCGCCGAGGTAGATGGTCCCCGTGCCCTCGACGATGACGGCCTCGTCGCTCATGGCGGGGACGTAGGCGCCCCCCGCCGTGCACATGCCCATCACCGCCGCGAGTTGCGGGATGCCGCGGGCGCTCATGACCGCCTGGTTGCGGAAGATCCGGCCGAAGTGGTCGCGGTCGGGGAAAACCTCGGCCTGGAGCGGCAGGAACGCCCCTCCGCTGTCCACGAGGTACACGCAGGGCAGTTCGCAGCGGTCCGCGATCTCCTGGGCGCGGAGGTGCTTCTTGACGGTCAGCGGGTAGTAGGTCCCGCCCTTCACGGTGGCGTCGTTCGCGACCACCATGACGAGTCGTCCCGAAACCGAGGCCACCCCGGTGACCAGGCCGGCGGCCGGAGTGGGAGCGTCGTAGCAGTCGTGGGCGGCGAGCGGTCCGATCTCCAGAAACGGCGAACCCGGATCGGCGAGCCGTTCGATCCGCTCCCGCACGAAGAGCTTCCCCTGCTCGGCGTGCCGGGTCCGCGCCCGGCCGCCGCCCCCCTGGCGGGCCTCGGCCAGCCGCTCCTGGAGCGTCTCGCAGAGTGCGCGGTTATGCGCCTCATTCGCCCGGAACTCGTCGGAGTCCGTCGAGATGTGGGACTTGAGCCGGGCCAAACAGTGCTTCCTGACGCGGCGTGATTCTAGTGAGGGGCCCGGAACCGCCTCCCCATGGCGCGCCGGCCGGGACCGCCGGTCTTCAGACCGGCACGCGCGGCGCGCCGCGCCGCGCACGTCGCAACCCCAACCACCTCACGGCGCGCCGCTTGAACCGGCAGGGCTCCCAATGGACACGTGCCCGGATTCAGCCGGCTCCGAAATGGACACATGCCTCGCTTCCCGAACCCGGAATTGACGCATGCCCGGATTCAGCCGACTCCCAATAGGACACATGCCTCGCCCTCCGAACCCGGATTAGACACATGCCTGACCCGGCGGACGGCTCCGGAGTCGTCGAATGACACCCTTCCGGATCTGCCTGCGTAAACTCGCCCGCCCTGGAGGACTGCCCGTGAACGCACTCCGCTCAATCTCGATGGTCGCCGGTGGGGGCCTCCTCGCCGCCAGTCTTTCCGCCTGCGGCGGCGCCGGCGCCGGCGACCTGGAAGGAGACACCACCGACCCCATGACCATCTTCGACGAGGCCGTCGGCCGTTTCGAACAGGCCCCGCTCGCTCACCTCCCGACCCCCTTCGAGGAGATGCCCACACTCGCCGCGGAACTCGGCGGCCCCCGCCTGTTCGTCAAGCGTGACGACCAGACCGGGCTCGCCTTCGGCGGCAACAAGGCGCGAAAGCTCGACTTCATCCTCGCCGACGCGGTCGCGAAAGGCAGCGACAGCGTGATCACCTGGGCCGGCGTGCAGTCCAACTGGGCGCGGATGACGGCCGCCGGTTCGCGGCGGCTGGGCATGGACCCGATCCTCGTCCTGGCGCGCCGGGAGGACCAGTCGGTAGCGCCCGCGGACGGCAACCTGCTGCTCGACCGGATTCTGGGCGCCGACGTGCGCATCATCGAGCCGGGCGAGGACCGGGAGGCGATGGTGGACGAGATCGCCGCGACGGAACGCGAGGCGGGACGGAATCCCTACGTGGTGTCCGTGGGCGGCTCGCGCACGGGTGGCGACATGGTGCTGCCGCTCGGCTCGGTCGCCTACGCGAACTGCTTCCGGGAGCTCGTCGCCCAGGCGCGCGACGCCGGCGTGACGATCACCCACGTGGTCCACGCCTCGGGCTCCGGCAGCACCCAGGCCGGGCTCGTGGTCGGGGCGAAGATGCTCGCGCCCGACGTGCGGATCATCGGGATCAGCACCGGCGGCAGCAAGGCCCCGAGCGAAGCGAACGTGCTCGCCATCGCGCAGGAGACGGTTGAGGCGATGGGGCTCGACCTGGAAGTCGGCCCCTCTGACGTGGTGGTCCACGACGAATACGTCGGCGAGGGCTACGGCATCCTGAACGAGGACGTCGTGGAGACGATCGCGTTGACCGCCCGGACCGAGGGAATCCTCCTCGATCCGGTCTATACCGGGAAGGCCATGACGGGTCTGTTCGACATGGCGCGCAACGGCCAATTCAGCGACACCGACGTGGTGGTCTTCCTCCACACCGGCGGCACCCCAGCGCTGTTCCCGTACCGGGAGGGCTTGCTGGAGGACTTGCCGGGACCGACGGACGAGTGACCCAATGACCAGGGAGAACCCGCCACACCCCGGCCTGTCAGTGCTGCATGACTGCATCGAGCCGCTGGGGTTGACGGTCGCTGAAGCCGCAAAGAAGCTCGGAGTCAGCCGGAAACAGTTGTCGGCGTTAGTGAACTGCCGCGTGGGGATCTCCCCGACGATGGCCATTCGGCTCGAAAAGGTGTTCGGCGGCGGCGCCGGGGCCTGGTACCGGTTGCAGGCGAACTACGACCTTGCGCAGGCGGTTGCGGCGGCGAAGGACCTGCACCTCGAGCGGCTCTGGCCGAAGGCCGGGGACTCCGAGCGGGTCTCGGGGTAGCTCGCCGCACCAGACCTCGGCGCCGAAGGGGCGGCGGGAATCCCGCAGCTTGGGTCCTCTCTGGCCGGAGTCGCCGGCCGCCGAGCCGGTTCCCGCGTAGCCCGGCGCTACGGCCGGGATCGCGACCGCCGCGCCCAGGCGGCGGCGAGACCGCGGTCGAAGGTGACGAGATCGGTCGCCTGCCGCCGCAGGCAACAGGCCATATGGACGAGATCGCGCGCTTCGAGCTCGGGGTGGCGGTCGGCCAATGTCCGGGCAAGCGCGACATCCTCCGGCTCCAGCGACCACACATCCGAGACCACCCGTTCGACCAGTCCGAACGCGTCGTCGCAACGCTCCAGGAGTCGGCGCCGCGAAAACACGTGGAGCACCTCCTGAAGGACCTCCGCCGAGGTAACGAACTCCGTACTGCTCCGCATCCCCCGGTCGAGCACGCGAAGGGCTTCCTCCCTCAAGGGATGCGGTCGTCCGACCGCGAACAGGAAGACGTTCGTCTCGATGAAGGTCACGCGAACTCTTCGGGCCCGCGAATCTTCGAATCGAGGATGAGCTTCTTCGTCTCTTCCCAATCGGGTTCGCGGTCCGGACCACCGCCAGCGGCCGCCCGTTCCCAGCATCCCTCGAGATACGTGCGCACCTCCTCCGGCGTGCCGAAGCGTCTTGCGGCCGGGCGGCTGATTCTCTCCTCCGCGGCTTCGCGCAGCCAGGCGCCGAGCGACTTTCCCTCGCGGGCCGCCTGGCCCTGGTAGCGGACCTTCTGGGCCTCGGTAACGATGAGGTGGATTCTGGACATGTCGTTGTGTTGCACATTCAAAGTGTGCATGTGCAGGCCAGTGTAACACCCAGGAAACGCTCGCGCACCGGCATGGATTCGCGGAGAGCGCCATCGACGCGGGTTTCGCGCTCCCGCGCGATGCCGGCCGGAGGCCGGCGCTCCGAGCCGACGCCCCTGCTCAGGAACCGATGCGCGGTGCCGGCTGAAGCCGGCGGTCCAAGCCGTAGCGTGCTTCAGCGGGTCGGAGCGACCAGCACGGCCCCGGTGACGCCGGCCTCCTGAAGCGCGCGGTTCAGGTCGGCGACGCCGTCGCCGAGGAGGGTGGCGAGCCGTTCGAGGATCGGTTTCGCCTCCGCGTCGAGGTCCCGGAAACGCTCGAAGGAGCCTCCAGTGGGGCGGCCGTAGTTCTGCGCGATGTGCCCGTAGAGATAGGCGATCTGGTTGTCCAGCCGCGGCGTGAAGTTGACGGGATCCTGACCGGCCTCGTTCTTCGTCTGGATGAGTTCGTCCTCGACCTCGGTCAGACCCTTCCGCAGGGTCTCCGACGCCTCCTCGAGTTCGTCGGTCCAGCGCTCCGCCTGCCGCGCCCGCTCTTCGACCGCCTCCAACTGGTCGCGGGCTTCCCGGAGCGCGCCGATCCGCTCGTGCACGCGCTCGAGCAGCGCCTGCGACTGCCGCACCAGGTCGTGCTGCTGGCGGAGATCGTCCTCGGTGACGGCCGTCCGCGGGTCCTTCAGCACCTCGAACCGGACGGGATCGCCCCGGACTTCCTCCCCACCCTCCTTGCGGAAGGACAGCGAGGCGGCGTAGGACCCCGGCATCACGAACGCGCCCCCGGTATAGGAGATGGACATCACCGCGCCCTTCAGGAGTTCGGGACGCTTGTACTTCAGGTCCCACGCGATCCGCTGGAGTCCGGCTTCCGTTTCCAGCACGGCGTCGGGATTCGGCTGCTCCTCCCCGGACTCCTCGCGCTCGGCGCCGGACGCCGGCTTCCGCTCGAACTCCCGGATCACCTCACCGTTCGCGTCCGTGACCGTGAGGCGGAGTTCGTCACCCTCTTCAAGATCCCCGGGCAGGAAGTAGTGGAGGAGAGCCCCCGCCGGACGGTTCTCCGGCGCGCCCGGACCGCGGAACGGCCGGCTGCCGCCGGTGGCCAGCCGCACCGCCGTTCCCGCCGGCAGGAGCGCCGGCGCGTCCCACGCACGGCCCGCCAGCGCCCGCACCGGCGTGAGGTCGTCGAGCACCCAGAACGACCGGCCCTGGGTGGCCACCAGCAGCTCGTCCCCCGCCACCTGCAGATCGGTGATCGGGGTGGCCGGAAGGTCCCCGAAGGGAACGAAGCGCTCGCCGCCGTCCAGACTCAGGAAGAGCCCGAACTCGGTCCCCAGATAGAGGACGTTCTCGGCCCGGGGGTCCCCCCGGACCACCCGCGCGGGGTGACCCGGCGGTATTCCCCCGTCGCTGCCGAGACGCGTCCACGTCGCTCCGAAGTCCGTGGTGCGAAAGACGTAGGGCTCGAAGTCGTTCTCGCGGTACCGCTGCACGGCGAGGAGAACCCCGCCGTCGTGACGCGCGGAGACGTCGAGGCTGTTCACGGTGCCGCCGGCCGGCATTCCCGGCGGGGTCACCTCGGTCCAGGACCCGCCGCCGTCCCGCGTCAGGTGGACCAGGCCGTCATCGGTGCCGGCCCAGAGGACGCCGGACGCGCGGGGAGACTCCCCGAGGGCGAAGATCGTTCCGTAGACCTCGACGCCGGTGTGGTCGTGCTGCACCGGATTGCCCGGTAGCGCGCCCTTCTCGGGATCCCCCACTGTCAGGTCGGGCGAGATGGTCGTCCACGAGAGGCCGCCGTCGGTGGTGCGATGGACGTAGTTGGAGGTGTGGAAGACGACCTCCGGGTCGTGCCGGGAAACGACGATGGGGGCATTCCACTGAAAGCGGTACTGGAGGTCGCGCGGGGCCGTCCCGTCGGCGAGTTCGGGATAGACGATCACGTTGCGCGCGCCGGCCTCGTCGCGGTCGTACCGGTCGATCTGGCCGATGTAGTTGCCCGCGTAGGTCAGTTCGGGCCGGCCGGGGGTCACCGCGATGTGCCCGCTCTCGCCGCCGGCGACGTCCCACCAGTGGGCTTCGGGTGAGAGGCCGCTGTCGGTCCAGGACGGCACGCTGATCGTCGAGTTGTCCTGCTGCGCCCCGTAGAGCCGCCGCGGGAACTCGTCGTCCACGGTGAGCCGGTAGAACTCGGCGGTGGGCTGGTTGTGGATGGACGACCAGTTCTCGCCCCCATCGAGGGTCACGGTGGCTCCCCCGTCGTTCGCCTCCACCATGATCCGGGAGTCGTTCGGGTTGATCCACAGGTCGTGGTTGTCTCCGTGGGGCACGCGCGCCGTCCGGAAGGACTTGCCGGCGTCCACCGACTTCAGGAAGGGGGCGTTCAGGACGTAGACGGTGTCCGGGTCGGTCGGGTCGGCGACCACGTGGCTGTAGTACCAGCCGCGGCCCCGCAGGCGGCGGTCGCCGTTCACCCGCGTCCAGGTGTCTCCGCCGTCTTCGCTCCGGTAAAGACCGCCCCGCTCCTCGGCGGCGGTGACCAGCGCGTAGACCCGGCGCGGGTCCGATGCGGCGATGGACACGCCGATGCGGCCGACCGGGTTTTCCTCGGAGGCTTCCGGCAATCCGCCTCCGAGCCGTTCCCACGACCCGCCCCCGTCCCGGGTGCGGTAGAGGCCCCCCTCGGCGCCGCCGTCGATGAGGGTCCACGGCTTCCGCTCCGCCGGCCACATCGCGGCGAAGACCTCCCGCGGGTTCGCCGGGTTCATCGCGAGCTCCACGGCGCCGGTCGCGTCGGAGATCTGGAGCGACGCCGTCCAGGTCTTCCCTCCGTCCTCCGTCAGGTAGACGCCCCGTTCGGGTGAGCGGCCGAAGATCTGACCGAGCACCGCGACGAAGGCGCGGTCGGGATCGTCCGGGTCCACCACGATCCGGCCGATGAGGCCGGCAGCCTCCAGACCCACGTGGGTCCAGGAGCGCCCGGCGTCGGTGCTGCGGTAGACGCCGTTGCCGACGGAGATGTTGCCGCGCGGGCAGGCGGAGCCGGTGCCCACGTAGACCACGTTCGGATCCGAGGGCGCGACCGCCACCGCCCCGATGGAGCCAACGGCGAACTCCTTGTCCGACAGGTTCGTCCACGAAACCCCGGCGTTCTCGGTCTTCCAGACGCCGCCCCCGGTCGAACCCATGTAGAAGACGTACGGCTGGTCGGGAATGCCCGTCACCGTGGTCACCCGCCCGCCGCGCGACGGTCCCACCATCCGGAAGTCGATGTCCCCGAGTACCTGCGCGGGCACCTCGAATCCGTCGGGAACCGCGGCGCGCCGGACCGGTCCCTGCGCCGCGGCGGGCGCGGCCAGCGCCCCGAGCAGGAGCAGGACGCCCGCGAACGGCCCGGCGACCTTCACGCGCCCTCCGGAGCGGCGGCGCCGACGACCGCCTCGACCTCGATTTCGACGAGGTACTCCTCCCCGATGAGATCCGCGTAGGTCAGCGTGCAGGCGGGCCGGACGGACCCGAAGAACTCGCCGTGGACCCTGGCCACCGGCTCCCAGTCGGTCCCCGGCTTCACGTGGATCCGGGTGCGGACGACGTCGTCGAGGGTGCCGCCGAGGGACTCGATCGCGGTGCGGACCTTCCCGATGGCGTATCGCGTCTGTTCGGCCGGGTCGCCGATCGCCACCGGCCCGTCCGGCCCGGTTGCGGTGGTGCCGGAGACCAGGATGCGGTCGCCGATCCGGGTGGCGCGGGAGTAGCCGAATTCGGTTTCCCAGGAGACTCCGCTTCCGACGCTTCGGCGTTTCATGGGTGGCGGATTGTAGGAGCCCTGGCCGCCGGGTCCCGTCTCCCTGCCGCCTGAGCATCCGTGGCGATGAACCGCCCGCAGCGCTGCGCGCTGCTGTGCCGGCTGAAGCCGGCGTTCCAAGCCGTTGCGTCACCTCCACTCTCGAGCGCAACGCCGAGGTAGGAGCCGCCTTTGCCGGGTGGGCTTTACGACGTGCGCGGCGCGCCAGTTCTCCCGGTGGGGGGGCGCCGCGGTGTCGGTCTGGAGACCGGCGTTCCAGGCCGGCAGTGCCATCACGGCGCCGCCGGGGCGCCCTTCTCCACGAACATGGCGTCGCCGTAGGAGTAGAAGCGGTACTGGCGCCGTACCGCCTCGCGGTAGGCGGCGAGCACCGCGTCCGTTCCGCCGAGGGCCGCGACCAGCATGAGGAGCGAACTCCCGGGCAGATGGAAGTTGGTCAGCATCGCGGAGACCACCCGGAAGCGGTGGCCCGGGAGGATCAGCAGCGAGGTCGAGCCGGCGATGCCGTCGCTTTCCAGAACACCGGGGGTCTCGAGCACCCGGACGGTGGTCGTCCCGACCGCCACCACCCGGCGGCCCTCGGCCAACTGGGCGAGGACCGCCCTCCGGGTCGCATCGGGAAGGAAGAACCGCTCGGCCGCCAGTTCGTGGTCGCGCGGGTCCTCGACCCGCACCGGGGCGAACGTCCCGTAGCCGACGTGCAGGACCAGGTCCACGACCCGGATGCCTCTTTCGCGCAACCGGGCGAACATCCCGGATTCGAAGTGGAGACCGGCGGTCGGAGCGGCCACCGAGCCCGGAAACCGCGCGTACACGGTCTGATAGCGCTCCCGGTCCGTGCCGTCCGGACCTTCCGACGCCTCGAGGTCACGGCGAATGTAGGGCGGCAGGGGCGTCCGGCCCACCTGCTCTGCGAGGTCGAGAACCCCCGCCGCGCCGGAGAGGATCCGGATCTGGCGCTGCCCGCCGCCGAGATCCGTTCCCACCTCGAGGCGGACCCGGTCTCCCTCGCCGGCGAGCAGGCGGACGCCCGGCCGCAGCGCCGGCCGGGTGAGGGCCCGGAAGAGCCCTCCGGGCCCCTCGTCCCCCGGGAGGAGGAACACCTCGACGCGCCCGCCGCCCACCTCCTTCCTGGCCGGCACGCGGGCGGGGATCACCCGGGTGACGTTCCGCACCAGCAGATCGTCCGGCCGGAGCAGCGACGGGAGATCGGCAAACTCCAGGTGCGCCGTCCGGCCGTCAGCACCGAGGTGGAGCAACCGGGCGTCGCTCCGCGCCGCGGGCGGCGCCTGCGCAATGAGTTCCGCGGGCAGTTCGTAGGCGAAGTCGGAAGTCCGCAACCTTCGAATCGACCGTCGCCGGCGCCGGGATCACGCCTTGGCGTTCGGCGTCTCCGGAAACAGCGTCCCCGAGGCGGCGCGCCCCAGGTGCCTCGCGCCCCGGTCGGTGATCATGCGTCCCTTCGCCGTCCGCCGCAGGAAGCCGCGGTAGATGAGATACGGCTCGTGGACCTCTTCCAGAGTGCGGTTGTCCATCCCCAGGGTGGCGGCCAGGTTGGCCACCCCCACCGGCCCGCCGGCAAAGTTGTCCAGCAGGCTCTCGAGGATCTTGCGGTCGAAACGGTCGAGCCCCTGTTCGTCGACCTGGGCGATCTCGAGCAGCGCGAGCGCCGTGTCCCGGCGAATGACCCCGTCGCTGCGCACCTCGGCGTAGTCCCGCACCCGCCGCAGCAGGTTGTTGGCGACCCGCGGCGTCCCCCGGGCCCGCGCGGCGATCTCCTGTCCGGCGTCCGGCTCGAGGTGCACCCCGAGCACCCGCGCGGCGCGCGAAAGCACCCGTTCGACCTCCTCGACCGAATAGAACTCGAGCTGGTGGACGAGCGGGAACCGGTCCCGCAGCGGGCCGGTCAGCAGGTCGGCGCGGGTGGTCGCCCCCACCAGCGTGAAGGGCGGCAGGTCGATGCGGAGGCTGTGGGCGCCCAGCTTCTCACCGACCATGATGTCCACGTAGTGGTCCTCCATGGCGGGATAGAGGACCTCCGCGACGGCGGGAGCGAGGCGGTGGATCTCGTCGATGAACAGGATCTCGTTGCGCGACAGCGCGTTCAGCAGCGCCACCATGTCGCCGGTGCGCGGCACGAGCGGGCCCGCGGAGGTGTGCATGGGAACTTCGAGTTCCCGCGCGAGCACCGCGGCGAGCGAGGTCTTGCCGAGGCCCGGAGGGCCGTGGAGGAGCACATGATCGAGGGCCTCTCCCCGGCCTCGCGCCGCGCCGACGCTGATCTCGAGCTGTTCGAGGACCGCGGTCTGGCCGACGTACTCCCCGAAGTCCCGCGGGCGGAGGGTCTGATGGAACTCCTCGTCCCGGCGGCCGGGCGGAGGTTCTCGCGCACCCACGCGGCGCTCCGTCAGTTCTCCCGTCCCGGTCCGGGGGCCGGCAGCGAGGTGAAGTCGGCCACCTCCCCCCGGGGCGCCGGCAGGTCGAGGATCCGCATGAGATCGAGCGCGTTGCCGCGGGCGAGGACTCCTTCCCGAAGCTGATAGTCGAACTCCATGGCGCCGTCCACCACCCGCTCCGTGAAGTGCATGTTACGGACGCGGCCCGGCAGTTCGTGAGCCAGTTCCGTGAGCGACAGGTCGTGCGTCGTCATCACGCCGACGGCGGACCGCCGTCCCAGCTCGCGGAGGAGCGCGGCGACCGCGGCGCGGCGGTCATCCGAGTTCGTCCCCTGGAGGACCTCGTCCAGCAGGAAGAGCAGCGGCTCCTCCTTCGAGCCGGTGTTCAGCACCGCCTTGAGCGCCAGCAGTTCCGCGAGGAAGCGGGAAACGCCGTCCTGGAGCGAGTCGTGGACGGCGATCGAGGCTCCCAGGGCGAGCGGCCCGAGACGGAACGTCGTCGCGGCGGTCGGCGCACCCATCCGGGCGAGGACGAAGTTGACGCCGATCGCCCGCAGCAGGGTGCTCTTCCCCGACATGTTGGAGCCGGTGACGATGAGCATGTCGGCTTCCCCGCGGCCGAGGCGAACGTCGTTCCGCTGCAGGCGCGCTTCCGGGATCAGCGGATGACCCAGACCCCGCGCCTCGAGACCCGGTACGTCGTCGAACTCGGGGAACACGTGCCCGGGGCGCTCGATGCAGTACTGCGCGAGCGCCAGGAGGGCGTCGAACTCCCCGGCGGCCCGGACCCACTCCCGCGCCTCCCGCTGGTGACGGCGGCGCCAGCGCTCGATGGCCCACCGGTGGTGCGTGCCCCAGAACAACATGGCGGCCAGGGGCGCGAAGAGCAGGTTGCGCCGGGCAGACAGGCGGACCTGCAGCCGCTCCAGCCTCCCGAGCGCCACCTCGGCGCGCGCCAGGCGCTCCGCAAGTCCGCGCAGCAGCGGCGACTCGAATCCTTCGGAGGTGACGGAGAGCGCAATCTGCCGGATGCCGGCGATCTCCGATTCCATCAGCCGCAGGACGGTTTCCTGTTCCCGTACCTGCGAGCGGAGCCAGAGGCCCCAGGCCGCGGAGAGGGATACCGCGGCCAGAAAGAAGGACGCCTCCCCCGCGGTCATCCAGCGCAGTAGCCCCCCCAGCATGGTCGCGCTCAGCAGGACGGCCAGCACGCCGGGCAGCACTTCGGACCTGCGGCCCGCGGATGCGGCCGGGGTGTCCTCCGGCGGGTCCGCGGGCGGGCCGGACCCGTCGCCGGTCCCGCCGTGAGGTCCCAGCCAGTCGAGCACCACCGACGACCGGGTGCCCGGCCACGGCTCGAGAGCGCCCGTCGCCGCGAGCGTCTCCTGGACCTCGATGCGGGCGCCGAGTTCCCGAACGGCAAGCTGGCGGCCGGCGATCTCGTCCGGCGGCGCGGACTGCAGCAGCCATCCGGCCAGCGTTTCTCCACCCGTGTCGGTCCGCCAGTCCGCGAGCCGATCGAAGAGCCCTCCCGATCCGAAGAGGTCCAGGTGGTCCCCGAGGTGACTCTCCCCGAGTTCCGAGACCCGGTGGCGCCGGTCCGCGAGACGATGGTCCTCGTCCGCCGTGTTGCGATGGGCGGGCGTCCCGCCGCGCCGGATCGCGGCCGCCGGCGTGCCGGGGCTGCCCGGCTCTCCCTCGGTGTCCCGGTCGACCCGGACCGCGGCCCGGTGGTAGAGCTGGGCGACGTGGTGGACGCCGCGCGCCCGGCTCAGGAGACGCTCGTGTACGAAGGCGAGCCAGACGAACAGCGCGACCGGGACGACGACCCACCACGGGGACCAGAACCCGACCTCGCCGGCGCCGAGCGCGAGGGCCAGCGCCACCACGACCACCGCCAGGCGCGCCGTCGAGATGCGGCGGACCCGGGTGAGCAGGCCGGACGCTTCCGTGAGCCGCTCGTTGGCCCGGCCCCAGAACTCGTTGGCGTCGGCGGGCGAGGGCGAAGGCGCGGTCATCCAGCGCCTCGGGAAGTGAGACGACGGAGCGCTGCCTTGAAGACCTCCGGCAGCGCGGCGTCCGGTTTCTCGGCGCGGACGGACTGCACGACCTCTTCGATGCGGCGCCGGTCCGTGAACTGAAGGTTCGTGAAGGCGGTCACCAGTTGATCGTGGACCGGGTCGCGCGGCGCCGCCGGCGGCGCGGTGCTCTCGTCGTCGGGAAGCGCTTCGGCGAGCTCCGTGATGAGGCGGCGCGCCAGCTTCGCGCCGACTCCGGGCGCCCCCTGGAGGAACTTCACTTCCTTGTCCCGGATCGCCTGGCGAAGCCGGGAAACGGAGAGCGACAGGAGATTCAGGGCCACCGAGGGGCCGACGCCATTGACCCCCCGGAGCTGATCGAAGAGACGCGCCTCCTCACGGCTTCCGAATCCAAAGAGCTGCACGGTCTCCTCGCGGTGCAGCAGCATGCGCACGGTGAGGCGGACCTCGTCGCCGGGCGCCGGAAGCCGTGACGCGGTGCCGGTGGACACCTGCAGCCGGAAGCCGATGCCGCCCACGTCGACCAGCACATCTCCGTCGCCCGTCTCCAGGAGCCGGCCGGCGAGCCGCTCGATCATCGCGGCCGTCTTCCGGCAGCAGCCCGCGCCAGGCGGGCCTCGGCCCGCCGGGCGTCCAGGTGACAGATCGCGACGGCGAGCGCGTCGGCCGCGTCCTCCGCGTCCGGCGGCTCGGCCATCCCGAGGCGTCTCGCCACCATCCCGGCGACCGAGCCCTTCCCGGCGGCCCCGTAGCCGGTGAGCGCCTGCTTGACGCTCCGCGGGCTGTACTCGGCGACGGGAAGGTCCGCCGCCGCCACCAGCACCGCGCCGCGCGCGTGCCCGAGCGTCAGGGCCGCCCCGGCGCTCGCCGCGCTGAAGACCGACTCCACCGCAACCTCATCGGGACGGAGCCGCTGGATGACTTCGCCAATCTCCCGGTGCAGCCGCTGAAGGCGCAACACGAGCGGGTCGCGGGGCGGGCACCGGACCACCCCGAAGTCCACGACGCGCAATCGGCCTTCCGTCTCGTCCACGGCTCCCCAGCCGGCGATCCGCGAACCGGGGTCGAGGCCGACGACCCGAATCCCGGGCTGGTTCCCGGAATCACCGGCGGCCTTCGAGGGATCCAAAGGAGGCTGCTCGGTCAGGACGCCGCGGCGTCCAGCTCTTCGTCGTCCATGTCGAAGTTCGCCCACACGCCCGTCACGTCCTCGTGATCCTCCAGCGCCTCCATGAGCTTGAGCACCCGCTGGGCTTCGCCGCCGGCCACCCGCACGTGCTGGGTCGCAAGCATGGCGATCTCCTCGCTGTCGCAATGGATCCCGCTCGACGCGAGCGCGTCCCGGACGGCCCCGAAGGCCTCGGGCGGGCAGCGCAGGTCCCAGTGCTCGCCGTCCTCGAGCACGTCACTGCCACCGCTCGACAGGACGAGGTCGATCAGGTCGTCTTCGGAGGCCTGGTCCTTGGGCACCAGGAACTGGCCGGCCTTGTCGAACATCCAGTTGACGGAGCCGCTCTCGCCGAGGTTCCCGCCGTACTTGGAGAAGAGGTGGCGGACATCGCTGACGGTGCGGTTCCGGTTGTCGGTCGCCGCCTGGACGAAGACGGCGACCCCGCCCGCCGCATACCCCTCGTAGCTGGCGTCTTCCAGCCGAAAACCGGGGAGGTCCCCGGTGCCCTTCTTGACCGCGCGGTCAATGTTGTCGCGGGGGACGTTCCCGGCCTTCGCCTTCTCGACCGCCAGCCGCAACCGCGGGTTGAACTGCAGGTCGCCGCCGCCGATGCGGGCGGCCATGGTGACCTCCTTGAGCAGCCGGGTGAATGCCTTGCCGCGCTTCGCATCCACGATCGCCTTCTTGTGGCGGATCGAATGCCATTTGCTGTGTCCCGACAACGAGTGGTTTCTCCTGGTGCTTCCGGCGGCCTGCGGTGGAAAAATCGTACCCCAAGCGGGGGAGGGTCACCCCGGCGCATCGCGCCGTCCCGAGACGGCTAGTCGTCGAAGACGAAGGCCGGCTCCGCGTAGTACCGGACGCGCCCGGTCTCGAAGCGGTCGGCCACCAGGTCCTCGAGGCGGCGGCGCTTCTCGTCCAGCGGAAGGTTCGTTTCCAGGAACGACAGGGGAAGGTTGAAACCCAGAACCCGCCGGGGAACCAGGAACCGCGTGATCCCCGACGGCAGCCGTTCGCCGGCCTCGGTCGTCGCGAGCACCTGCTCCTTCGAGATGTCGGAATACTCCAGCAGCCCGCCGAACTCCGGGTAAGCCGAGCGGACCTCGTCGAGGTCCCGATGCGCGATCCGGGCGAGCCGGGCCCGGGGATGCGTGTAGCGCGTGCAGAGTTCGCGGAGCGCCGCCGCCCGCTCCGCCGGACCGGGAGGGCCCACGAGCACCGTCGCCTCGCCGGCAGGCGACCAAAGGCGGCAAAGGGGCTCGCCGGCCGCACCGCGCGACTCCCCGGGACGCTGGAACCCGGAGGCGGCGGGCGGGTCCTCGAGGATCAGCGACGCCTCGCGGCTCCGAATCACGTGGTTCCAGTGAGTCAGACCCAGGGCTTCGTCCCCAAAGGTCTCGGTCTGCACGAGGGCATGCTGCATTCCCATGCGCCGCAGCGCCTCGATCCGGTTCGCTCCGTCGAGGAGCAGCCGGCGGCCGTCGTCGAGGCGCGCGACGATGGGAGGATTCCGGAGGATCCCGTCGGCGCTCAGCCGTTCGATCAGCGCCGCCACCCGGGCGAGGTCCACTTCCTCGTGCAGCCGGATGTCCCGGATCCGCAGGACCTCCATCGCCGGAATCCCGGCCTCGCGGTGTGGACTGGCGCGGCCTGGCATCGGGACCGTGATTGTAGGAGCCGGGCGCCGGCGGCCGAGCCTTCGGCCGGCGGGCGGCATCCGGAAGGAAGCGACAAGTCTCTGCGTCGGAAGACGCTGGTATTGGTAGAATTTCCGGTTCCCGCGTCCCGCCCCCCCGCCATGTCTTCCAACGCCCGCTCTCGCTGGTTTCCCGTTCTCGGTCTTGCGCTGGGCGTGGGCCTTCCGGCCTGCTCGGGAGACGGTGGCGACACGATCCGCATCGGAGCCGCACTCCCGCTGAGCGGCAAGCACGCGAACGTCGGCGGGTTCTTCCGCGACGGCTACCAGCTCGCCGTCGAGGAAGCGAACGCGGCAGGCGGCGTCGAGATCGACGGGGTCCCGCGGCAGATCGAGCTGCGCGTCTACGACGACAAGAGCGACGCCTCCATTTCCCCGAGCCTCCTGGAGCGGCTGATCGCCGTGGACGGCGCCGTCGCCCTCCTGTCGGGATACTCCACCCCGCTGGTGCAGGCCCAGGTCATCGTGCCGATGCGCCGCGGGATTCCCTTCATGAACGCCGGCGGAGCGTCGAAATCGATCTTCCGCGAAGGAAACCAGTGGGTCTTCGGGGCGCTCAGCCCGGTGGAATCGCTCGCGAGCACGACGCTCGAGTGGCTGATGTGGGAGCAGGACCAGGACCGCCTTCCGAAACCGCTCCGGGTCGCGATGGTGTGGCAGAACACCGACCACGGCCGTGAATACCGGACCGGCGTGCACGATGTCATCGAAGGGCAGGAGGACCGGTTCGAACTCGTCCTCGACGAGTCCTTCGAACACCTCTCGAGCGACCACACCTCGCTGATCGTGAAGGTGCGTTCGGTGGAAGCGGACGTGTTCCTGTCGGACGCACACGAACCCGATTTCCTGCTGCAGCACCGCGCCTACGTGGAGCAGGGACTCGGGCACATCGCGGTGAGCTACGGAGCGCGCGGCCCGGAGCGTTCGGTTCGCGAGGGCCTTGGCGAAGCGGTTTCCCACCTCGTTTCGGCGCAGTGGTGGACCCGGGCCCTGCCCTATCCGCGGTCGCAGCACTTCGTCGAACGCTACGAGGCGCAGTTCGGAGGACCGGTGACCGAGTACTACCCCGCGGTCGCCTACGAAGCGGCCAGGGCGCTGATCGCCGCCATCGGAAACGCGAACTCCACGGAGCCGGAGGCGATCCGGGATGCTCTCAAGAGCCTCGAGCTGGAAGACTCCCTGCTGCCCGGAGGCCGGCTCTACTTCCCGGAGGAGAGCCGCCTCCAGATCGAGAACCGGTGCGTCATCGTCCAGAACCAGCCGGAGGGGGGAGTCCGCATCGTCTTCCCGCCGGATGCGGCGGAGGGACCCGCCTACCTGGGAAGCTGAGACGGCCACCCGGCGCCGGTCGGAGCGGGGCGTCGATGGCACCAGGGACGCCGACTGACGAACCCGCACCGTGGTTGACCTCCTCTCCGTCCTGGCGTCCGGGATCCTGGTTGGCACCGTCTACGCCTACATGGCGTACGGGCTCGGCCTGATCTACGGCGTCCTGCGGGTCGTCAACCTTGCCCACGGGGCCTTCCTGACCCTCGGCGTGTACGTGACGTGGTGGCTCAACACCACGTTCGGCATGGACCCGCTGGTGTCCATCCTGATCACCGTTCCCCTCGGCTTCGCCCTGGGGGCCACGGTGGAGCGGACCCTGGTGTTCCGCCTCCGGGACAGCCCGCCGGTCACCACCCTGCTGCTGCTGTTCGGCGTGTGGCTGATCGTCCGGAACGCCCTCTATCTCATTTTCGGCGGAGCGGACCGGTCGCTCCTGACGTCCTACTCGCTCGAGTCGCTGGCGGTCGGACCGCTGACGCTGAGCATCCCGCGGCTGATCGTGTCCGGCTTCTCGCTGCTCGGCTTCGTGGTGCTGGCGCTCATGCTGAAGCGGACCTGGTCGGGTCTCGCGCTCCGCGCCGTGGCCCAGGACCGCGAAGCGGCAGCCCTGTCCGGAGTGCCGGTGAACCGGGTGTGGGCCGTCGCCTTCGGAATCGGTTCCGCGCTGGCGATGTCGGCGGGGAGCCTGATGTCGCTGTTCTACTCGGTCACTCCCGAGTTCGGCGCCCGTTTCCTGCTCAAGAGCTTCTGCGTCGTCGTGCTGGGCGGACTCACCAACATCGGCGGAATCCTGGTCGCCGGCATCGGGCTCGGCATCGCCGAAGACCTGACCGCCTTCTACATCCACACGGGCTACCGGGACGTGGTGAGTTTCCTGGTCCTGACCGCGGCGCTCGTGATGCGCAGGGCCGACTCGGACTGACCGCGATGTCGTCTTTCGCCCGGCGCCAGGTCCTCCTCGGGGTGGGGGCGCTCGGCGGACTGGCGCTGCTCGCTCCCCTGCTGCTCGCGAATCCCTACTCCTCGCGGCTCGCCCAGCTCCTGTTCCTGAACGTCCTGCTGGCCAGCGCCTGGAACCTGGTGGGAGGCTTCGCCGGGCAGATCTCGTTCGGCAACGCGTCGCTCTTCGGGGTGGGCGCCTACGCCACCTCCATGCTGTGGCTGGCCGGCTTTCATCCCTTTTTCACGATGCCGGCGGCCGCGGTTCTCGCGGCGCTCTATGGCGTGGCCTGGGGATGGCCCTGCCTCCGGCTCCGCGGGCCCTATTTCGCCATCGCCACGATCGGGGTGGCGGAAGCGACGCGGATCGTGGCGAACCACATCGAGGCCGCCGGCGGCGCTTCGGGCCTCACGCTGCCGCTCGAGGAGGACCTCGGGCCCGTCCTGCTCTACGCGCTCGGCGCCGTCCTCGCGGTGGCAGCGGTACTCGTCAGCGCCGCGGTGCGGCGTTCGCGTCTCGGTCTCGGACTGATCGCGCTCCGTGAGGACGCGCAGGCCGCCGCCGCTTCCGGCGTCAACGTCGCCCGGCAACAGGTCACGGTCTTCGCCATCACCGCCGCCCTGACCGGACTCGCGGGCGGCTACTACGCGGTGTTCACCCTCTATGTCGTCCCGGAGAAGGTGTTCGGTTTCGACCTTTCGATCAGCCTCGTGCTGATGGTGCTGGTCGGAGGGATCGGCACGGTGATGGGGCCGGTGCTGGGCGCCGGGATCTACCTCTTCCTCGAGCAGTTCGTGCTCGCCAGTCTCGCGGACATTCACCTCGCGGCCTTCGGGGCGCTGCTGATCTTCATCATCCTGCTGGAGCCGCGGGGGGCGGCGCCGCGCGTCGCCCAGTTCGTGAGGCTGATACGAAGGAGGGCCGGATGAGCGGGCCGGCGGCTGGATCGGCCCTGGTCGAAGCGCGCGGAGTCGTCAAGCGCTTCGGCGGCCTCACGGCGGTGCATCGCCTCGATCTGACGCTTCGGGAGGGAGAGATCCTCGGTCTCATCGGCCCGAACGGCGCCGGCAAGACCACGCTTTTCAACCTGCTCAGCGGCCAGTTCGCACCCGATTCCGGAGAGATCCTCCTGGAGGGGCGGGAAATCCACCATCTCCCCTCCCACCGGATCTGCCGGCTGGGGCTCGCCCGCACCTTCCAGGTTCCCCGCCCCTTCCTGGCGATGACGGCGTTCGAGAGCATCCTGGTGGGCGCCCAGTTCGGCCGGCGGCTTCCCGGAACCTCCGCTTCCGATACGGCCGACCGGTGCGTGGCGCTGACCAGACTCGAGCCCCGCCGCAACGCGCCCGTACATTCGCTGAATCTGGCCGAACGGAAGCGGCTGGACCTCGCCCGCGCTCTCGCCACCCGTCCCCGGGTCCTGCTGGTCGACGAGGTCGCCGCCGGGCTCAATCCCACGGAAGTGCGTGAGACGGTCGGGATCCTCAGGGAGGTTCACGCGAGCGGCATCGGCATCATCTATGTCGAGCACGTCATGGAGGCGGTCATGGACATCTCGCACCGGGTCCATGTGCTCGACCATGGCGCCACGATCGCCATCGGCACCCCCGACGAGGTGACCCGGGATCCCGCGGTGATCGAGGCGTATCTGGGCCGGTCGGCCGGATCGTGAGGGAGCTGCCCCCATGAGTCTCCTCGAGGTCCGCGATCTGAAGGTTCGCCGCGGCGGGGTGCCCGCACTCCGCGGCGTCACCTTCGACGTGGATCGGCGGGAAGTGGTGGCCCTGCTGGGAGCCAACGGCGCCGGGAAGACGACGACGCTTCGTGCGATCAGCGACCTGTCCAGACCGGAGTCAGGTGAGATCCGGTTCGACGGACGCTCCATCGTGGGCGTCTCCTCGACGCGGGTCGTCGAGGCCGGCATTGCACACGTACCCGAAGGGAGCCGGATCTGGCCCGAAATGACGGTGGCCGAGAATCTGCGGCTGGGCGCCTATGCCGTCCGCCGAAAGGGCTCCCCGGCCGAGCGACTGGACGCCGTCTTCAGGCTCCTGCCGCGGCTCGCCGAGCGGGCCGGACAACTGGCGGGCACCCTTTCCGGCGGAGAACGTCAGATGGCCGCAATCGGCCGGGCGCTCATGGCCTCGCCGAAGCTCCTGCTCATGGATGAACCGTCGCTGGGCTTGTCGCCCCGGGTGGTGGACACGGTGTTCGACACGATCCAGGAGATCCGCAGGGACGGGGTAGCGGTGCTGCTCGTCGAGCAGAACGTGGTGCGCGCGCTCGAGATCGCGGAACGCGCCTACGTCCTCGAAGGCGGCAGGATCGTCCGCCAGGGAAGCGGAGAGGAACTGCTCGACGATCCCGAGGTGCGCCAGGCGTATCTCGGACGAACGGCAGGCGCCGGATCCCCGGGAACCGGCGACTAGGACCTCAGTCCTCGGCATGGCCGGTCAGCCACGCTGACCGGCGCACGGAGCGGCGGACTATTCCGAGAGCCAGCCGGTGATGGCGACGAACTCGCCGTCTTCGACGCGCTTCAGCGTCACGGCGTCGAATCCGAGGTGACTCTCGTCGGAGAACGTCACGGGATGACCCAACAGGCCCTGCCAGTTGTCGAGGGTCTCGAGCGCGCGAATGAGGTTGATTCGCCTGAGATCCTCTCCCGCCCGTTCCATGCCCTCGTGAGCCAGTTGCGCCCAGGCCATTCCCAGCATGGCGTAGTCCCCGAACGGCACCTCGGGCGCGTAGTCGGCGAGGATCTGCCTCACCAGGCGGGTGGAGTCCGAATCGACCGAGAGGTCGGGAGTGGTCGAGGCCACGATCGCTCCCTCGAACGCCTCGCCCGCGAGATCGATCATCGCCGTATCGGCCATCGCGAACCCGCCAAGCAGGATCGGGTTCCAATCCGGATCGGCGGCGATCGCCTTCACGACCTCGGCTCCGTACTCGGCGACGCCCCAGATGACAATCGCCCCCGCCTGCTTTTCCTTGAACTCGGCGAGGGCAGCTTCCATGCCGCCTCCCTCCTTCGGGCTGCGACGCATCCCCACGTCTTCCGGAGCAGCCTCGGGCCGCCCCCACCGGCCGCCATCAACCCGCTGGACCCGCCACAGGACCCCTTCGCCTCCGGTCGGGTACTCGTGCCAACCCTCACTGGTGGGGTCATCGGTCCGCGGGCGCCGGGGACGGCTCGAGATTCGCGCGTAACGCACTTCCACGCCGTCCGGAAGCGCGGCCGCCACCTGCTCGTAAAAGCGCCGCACGCCCAGCCGGTAGCCCTCCTGACCCTGGATCCCGAAAGGGGTGTCCTCCGCCAGCGAGGCGATCCGGCTCACCCCGAGTTCGCTCATCGCATAGCGGGCCAGGACCTGCGCCGCGGTAACGGAGGTGGGCAGAATGGAGAAGATGTAGGCGTCGAGCGGGTCCGTCCATTCCCGCGCGCTGGAACCGGGGTTCACCCAGGGCACCAGCCGCAACCCCACCGCTTCCCGGACCGCGAGGGTGTTGGCGCTGCTCATCCCGCCCACCATCGCGAAGACCTGTTCCTCCCGCAGCAACTCCTCCACGAGAGCGGGCGTCTGCTCCGGGTCCCCCTGGTCGTCCTTGAGGCTCAAACGGACCATGCGGCCGTGGATGCCCCCCTGATCGTTGAGCCACTCGAAGTAGGCGGCCATCGAGCGCCCCACGTTGCCGAGCGCCGCGTAGGGGCCCGTCAGCGGAGCAAAGCTGCCCAGCTTGATCTCCTCACCGCTGACACCGATGTCCGGCCCGCCGCAGGCGCTGGCCATGAGAGCCAGGCAGAGCCCGGTTACGAGGATGCTGCGACGCCAGCGGCTGGCGCCCGTGGTGGATGGCGGACAGTGGAAACGCACGGCGGAACTCTCCTCCCCGAAGCAGTGGAAGCTGTGGAAAACGCGTTGAGCGGGCGGAGAAATTTAGCATAGGGCCCGTCCTCGAAACGACCCCGATACCGGTGGCGCCAGCCGCGACTCCGCCCGGGGAAGCGCCCCGGCATCCTGACGGCGAAGGGCAGCCCGCCGGCTCGTCCGGCCGGGATTCGGCTAGGAGGACGCGACCGGTTCCGGTGGGGAAGATGAGGTCACCGCGGGCGGCTCGGACGGGGCGGCGCGGGTGGCCTTCTTCCGGGTGGCCTTCTTCCGCGTCGCCTTCTTACGAGTGGCCTTCTTCCGGGTGGCCTTCTTCCGGGTGGCTTTCTTCCGGGTGGCTGTCTTCCGGGTGGCTTTCTTCCGAGTCGCCTTCTTGCGGGTGGCCTTCTTGCGGGACGCCTTCTTACGGGTCGTCTTCTTCCGCGTCGCCTTCTTACGGGTGGCCTTCTTCCGAGTGGCCTTCTTGCGGGTGGCCTTCTTCCGAGTGGCCTTCTTGCGGGACGCCTTCTTACGGGTCGTCTTCTTCCGCGTCGCCTTCTTCCGCGTCGCCTTCTTACGGGTGGCCTTCTTCCGAGAGGCCTTCTTGCGGGACGCCTTCTTCCGGGTGGCCTTCTTCCGCGTCGCCTTCTTACGCGTCGCCTTCTTCCGCGTCGCCTTCTTCCGGGTGGCCTTCTTCCGGGTGGCCTTCTTTCGGGACGCCTTCTTACGGGTGGCTTTCTTCCGCGTCGCCTTCTTACGAGTCGCCTTCTTTCGGGACGCCTTCTTTCGGGACGCCTTCTTTCGGGACGCCTTCTTACGGGTGGCTTTCTTCCGCGTCGCCTTCTTGCGAGTGGCCTTCTTTCGGGACGCCTTCTTCCGAGTCGCCTTCTTCCGCGATGCCTTCTTCCGGGCCGTCTTCTTCCGGGTCGTCTTCTTGCGGGTGGCCTTCTTACGGGTCACCTTCTTCCGCGTCGCTTTCTTCCGGGTGGCCTTCTTCCGAGTGACCTTCTTGCGGGTGACTTTCTTTCGGGACGCCTTCTTCCGCGTCGCCTTCTTGCGCGTCACTTTCTTCCGGGTCGCCTTTTTTCGGGTCGCCTTCTTCCTGGCGGCTGTCTTCCTCGTGACTTTCTTGCGCGACACCTTCTTCCGCGTTGCTTTGCGCGCTGTCGCCTTGCGCGTCAACCGCTTGCGTGTCGCTTTCTTCCGAGTCGCCTTGCTCGACGCAACCGCACGGGAGGCGGTCCGGCGCGCGGCAGTTTTCTTTCGCGAGACTTTCTTGCGGGTGGCGCTGCTACGCGATACCACGCGCGCCGCTACTTTCCTGCGCGTGGCTTTCTTGGCCGACCGCCTGACCTTTTTCTTCATTACAGTTCTTTTCACCCTTCGCGAGGAATCCGTTCGGGGGATGACGAACAAACGAAACGATGTCCCGCTGCGTAACCCGCAACTTCAGCGTAACACTGCTTTCCAACTTCGGTCAACCGATGAATGCGTCCGGACGCGATGAAGTACGCAGATCAGAACGGGACTGCTAGTCTTGCCGTCCGCATCGCTCAATTCCGCCACCGACGATGAGGCACATGTTTGGGGACGCGTCCGGTAACGTGCAGACCTCGGTTCGACACCGCCTCAAGGTCTGGTCCGAATACCTCAAGATCGAACATACGCTGTTCTCGGTTCCGCTGATCTATGCGGGAGCATTGTTGGCGGAACCTCCACTCACCCTGCGCACGGCGGTGTTGATTCTCGTCGCGGCCACGGGTGCGCGCACGACGGCGCTGGGGCTGAATCGCATCCTCGATCGCCACCTCGACGCACGGAATCCACGCACGGCGAATCGCGCCCTGCCGGCGGGCGCGATCTCCCTTCGGGGTGCCGTCGTCGTGGCAGTCCTCGCGTTCCTCGTCGCCCTGGCGGCGGCCTGGGCCATCTCGCCCCGTTGCCTGGTCATCGCTCCCATCCCGCTGGCGGCCTTCGTCGGTTATCCCCTTCTGAAGCGAACCACCAGGTGGGCGCACCTGGGACTCGGCGTCACGCTCGCCCTGGGCCCGCTATGCGGGTTTTATGCGGTAGCTCTCGAATGGCGAGGTCTTTTCCCGATCGTGATGCTGACCGCCTTTACCGCTCTCTGGTCCGCGGGCTTCGACATCCTCTATGCAACCCTCGATGAAGAGTCGGACCGCAGAACCGGTGTCTTCTCGCTGCCTGCGGCCATCGGAAGCCGGCGAGCGGCAAGAGTCGCCGCGGGAATGCATGCCCTCGCGTTCGCCGCTCTTATGATTCTGTTCTCGACTTCGCTCCATGGTGCAGTGTCCGGCCTCCTGTTCATCCTCACCGGCGGCCTCTTCGTCCTGCAGCACCGACTCCGGCACCGGGTGAACTTCGCCTTCTTTCAGGTGAACGCCGTGCTGGGTTGCGTCGTCTTCCTGGGCATACTGCTCTCCCGGTCCCCCATTCCCGCGTCATGAGAATCGTCGTCGGCATGTCGGGCTCTTCCGGAGCGGTCTACGGTGTCCGGTTCCTGAAGCGCTGTCCGGGCGAGAAACACCTCATCGTCTCCCGCTGGGGGGAAGAGGTGCTGCGGCTCGAGACCGGCCTCGCGCTGGATGATCTGAAGGAACACGTCCAGCGTGTGCATCGCGACGCCGACCTGGCCGCTCCGTGGTCCTCGGGTTCCAACCGCTACGACGCCCTGGTGCTGATCCCGTGCAGCCTTTCGACGCTGGGCAAGGTCGCAAACGGAATCGCGGACACCCTGATTACCCGGGCAGCCCAGGTCGCCCTCAAGGAGCGCATGCGCCTCGTCCTCTGCGTGCGCGAGACGCCCTGGTCCACCATCACCCTGCGGAACGCCCTCGCCGTTTCCGAAGCGGGCGGGATCGTGATGCCCGTGGCCCCTCCCTGGTACCGGAACCCCGACTCCATGGCCGAAGTCGTGGACGGCTTCTGCGACAAGGTGCTCGGCGTGTTGGGACTCGGCGACGCGCCCGGCTGGCGGGAAGAAGAGACCCGATAAGCGCCGGAAGCAGCGGTCTTCGGACCCGTGCGCGCGTGCTTGGAGCCGGGCGCCTCACCGCTCTCGGCGCTCACGCGGGTTTCACCACAGGCTGCTAAGATTTTTGCCCTCCATCGACGCCTTTCGCGCCCGGGGTGCCCAACGCATCCGGTCTTTTCCCGAGCAGCCTGGCGCCGGAGATTCCCCGTGCTGATTGCCGAAGGCGTCGCGTTCCGCGACCGGTCCCTGGTTCCGATCTGGGAGAAGGTCCTGGCCGGAGACCGCCTCGACTTCGACGACGGGATCGCGCTGCTGAAGACCGTCGACCTGCCGGCCCTGGGCCGGATGGCGGACCACGCCGCCCGGGCGCGCAACGGGGACCGGGTCCAGTTCGTGGTGAACCGGCAGATCAACCCGACGAACCTGTGCGTTCTTTCCTGCGTCTTCTGCGACTTCGCCGCCAAGCCGGGCGACGAGCACGCCTACGAACAGTCCCTCGAGGAAGTCCTCGCGCAGGTGTCCGACGAACTCTCCGAGGTCCATATCGTGGGGGGCCTCCACCCCAAGTGGCCCTTCGCCCGCTATCTCGAAATCGTCCGCGAGATCCATCGGAACTTTCCGACCGTCCAGATCAAGGCGTGGACCGCCGTCGAAATCGACTGGTTCGCCCGGCTGGAGAAAACCAGCATCGAGGACATCCTGATCCAGTTGAAGGAGGCGGGCCTCCGGACTCTCCCCGGGGGTGGCGCGGAGGTGTTCTCGGACCGGGTCCGCAAGGAGACCTTCAAGACCAAGATCGGTCGTGAACGCTGGTTCGAAGTGCACCGGGCGGCTCACCGCATGGGGATCATGACGAATGCGACCCTGCTCTACGGGCACATCGAGACGCTCGCCGAACGGGTGGATCACATGATCCAGCTTCGGGAGGCGCAGGACGGCCGCGATCCGTCCGGCGCCGGGTTCCAGTCGTTCATCCCGCTCGCCCTGCAGCCGGGCAACACCGGGCTCGCCGAGCGTCAGGCGTCGGTGCTCGAGGATCTCCGGACCGTCGCGTGCGCACGGCTGCTCCTCGACAACTTTCCCCACGTCAAGGCTTACTGGGTGATGCTCGGCGAGGACTCGGCGGCAATGGCTCTGAACTTCGGAGCCAGCGACCTCGACGGAACCATCGGCGAAGAGAAAATCGCCCACCTCGCGCAGGCAACGAGTCCGGTCGGCGTCGCCCGGGAGCGGCTTATCCAGATGATCCAGGACGCCGGCAAGGTCCCCGTGGAGCGCGACGCGCTCTACAACGTGGTGCAGGTCTGGGAGGCCGCCTGATCGCCGGCGGGCCCGGTTCTCCTTCGTGCGCCTGCTGCTCGGGCAACTCGCCTATCTCAACACCCAGCCCTTCGAGCCGTTTCCGGGCCTGCGGGTGTTCCGCGCGTCTCCGTCCGAGATCGGCCGGCTCGCGGCGACCTCCGAGCTTGACGCCGGACTACTTTCGGCGGGAGATCTGATTCGCAACGAAGGGCGGTATTCACCGCTGGGAGACCCGCACGGCGCCTTCGGAATCGCTTGCCGCAAGAAAGCGGGAAGCGTGTTTCTCCTGTCGCGGCGCCCACCGGAGCAACTCGGTGGAAGGATCGTCGAAATCACCAGGGAGACCTCGACGTCGGTACTCCTCCTGCGGCTCTGGCTCGAGCAGCGGCTTGGCATCGAGCGCCCGGAGTACCGCCTGGGGGTCACGCGGGAGCACGAGGCCGTCCTCCTGATCGGCGACGCGGCGCTTCGGGAGCGCGAACGGCCCGACCCGCGGTTTCCCTACCGTTTCGACCTTGCGGCCCGCTGGAGAGACTGGACCGGACTGCCCTTCGTCTTCGCGATCTGGAGCGCGCGCAGGTCGTTGACCTCGGCCAAGCGGTCCGTGCTCCAGGAAACGATCGCCGCCTCACTCGAGCGGGGCGTCGAGAGGATTCCCGAAATCGCGGCCGACGCGGCGGGGCCGCTGGGTGACGAGGCGACCATTGCGGGGTATCTCCACGATTTCACCTACCGCTTCGACGAGCCGGAACGCCGGGGTTTCGAGACCTTCCGGCGACTGGCAAGGAACGGCAATCTCATTTCGTCGCCACCGACGATGCAGGAGAACGGCATGTCATGTTGAACAGCGCGATGGACCGGATCCGGCGCAAGGTGGAAGGCCGCGTCCGGTTATCGGAAGCCGATGCCGTCTGGCTGATGGACGAGGCGCCCCTGCTTTTCGTCGGAGAGCTTGCAAACCACGACCGTTTCCGCCGGCATCCGGAACGGGACGTCACCTTCGTGGTCGATACGAATCCCAACTACACGAACGTCTGCGAGGTGGACTGCACCTTCTGCGCCTTCTATCGCCCTCCGGGACACGCGGAGGCCTATACCCATACCGTCGAGGAGATGCTGGACCGCATCGGCAGGGCCGTCGAGCAGGGCGCCACGACCGTCCTCCTGCAGGGCGGAGTCAACGAATCGCTACCGCTCGACTATTACCTCGATCTGGTCCGTGGAACGCGCGAACGTTTTCCGGACGTGACCCCGCACTATTGGTCGGCGGTGGAAGTCGAAGGTATGGCCAAGGTCAGCGGGCTCGGCATTCGTGAGGTCCTGATCCGGCTCAAGGAGGCCGGGCAGGACACGCTCCCCGGCGGCGGCGCCGAGATCCTGAGTGACCGGGTGCGGCGGAAGGTGTCCCACAAGAAGGGGGGAGCGTCCGCCTGGCTCGATGTGCATCGCGAGGCGCACGCCGTTGGGTTCGTGAGTACCGCAACCATGATGTACGGCCATGTGGAAACGACCGCGGACATCGTCACCCACCTGTCGAGCATCCGCGAGCTGCAGGATGAGTTCCATGGATTCACGGCGTTCGTGCCCTGGAGTTTCAAGCCGGGAAACACTCCGCTGGTCCGGAAGATCCCGCACTACGCGGGGCCGAACGACTACCTCCGTATCCTGGGTGTCTCGCGGCTCGTGCTGGACAACTTCGATCACATCCAGGCATCGTGGTTCAGCGAGGGGAAGAAGGCCGGCCAGGTCGGCCTGCACTGGGGCGCCGACGACTTCGGAGGCACGCTGCTCGAAGAAAACGTTCATGCGTGCACGGGCTTCATCAATCGCACGAGCATCGACGAAGTACAGATCCTGATCAGGGAGGCCGGTTTCACTCCGGTCCAAAGGGACACCAAGTACCGCACGTTGCGTCCGGAACAGTCGGCCGGGACTCCCGCCTGAACCACCCGGCGTACCAAGGGTGACCTGGGCCTTCGCGGCGGCGCTCCTCGGAGTACTGGTCCTTTCGGCCTTCTTCTCGGGATCGGAGACCGCCTTCATGGCGGTGCGGCTGCACCGCCTGCGCGCGCTGGCAGTCCGCAGCCGCAGGGCGGCCGCGGTGGTCCGGGTGGCCGAGCATCCGGAACGGTTCCTGGGAGCCATCCTGACGGGAAACGTCTTCGCCAACGTACTCGCCGGCGTGCTGGCGACGGTGGTGCTCTCTGCCGGAGCGGAAACCACCGAGGAACGCGCCCAGGCGGCAACCCTCGCGACGCTCCTCGTCGGCGCCGCCCTGCTCGTCTTCGGCGAGATGGTGCCCAAGAGCATCGCCGCCCGCCACTCCGAGAAGTGGTCGCTGGGCATGGTGCGCCCGGTGCAGGGACTGCTCTGGCTCCTCGGTCCCATCGCTGCCGCCCTCTCCTGGCTGGTGACGAACCTGCTGCGGGTCGTCGGCATCTCGCGCCCGGCGCGGGAGGCGGCCATCAGCGCCGCCGAGATGCGGGAGAGCCTGCGCATCGGGTCCCCCGACGCCGACGCGGTCGAACGGCAGGTCCTGGTGAAACTCGCCGATGCCACCGGGCGGCGGCTCACCGAGGTCATGACCCCGAGGCGGGCGATCGTGGCCGTCCCGTTGGGCGCCGACGTCTCGGAGACGATGCGGCTCTTCCGCCACCACGGCCACACCCGGCTCCCGGTGGTGGGGAGCACCCTCGACGACGTGCGGGGCGTCGTGGACCTTCGCGACGTCCTGCCTGCAGCCGAGTCCGGGGCCGGCTTCCGGCCGGAGAACCACCTGACGCCGGCGCGCTTTTCTCCGGGTACCGCCACGCTCGCCCAGGCGCTCGTCCAGATGCGCGAACAGTCCTGCCGCATGCTCATCGTGGTGGATGAACACGGGGGCGTCGAGGGACTGGTTACGTCGAGTTCGCTTGTCGGAGCCATCCGCGGTCCCGGACCGGGCGAGCGTGCACCGGGGCCGGGAGGGAGCTTTCTGCTCGACGGCACCCTGACCGTTTCCGAGGCCAACGCCGAACTCGCCGGGCACGGACCCGGCCCGAGCACCCCCGAAGCGGCGATCGAGATCCCGGCGGGGGACGACTACGACACGGTGGCGGGATTCGTGCTCGCCCGAACCGGCCGCATCCCCGAAGAGGGGGAAACCGTCTCGATTCCCGGCGCCGTGCTCCGGGTGATGGCCGTGGACGGCCACCGGATCACCCGGCTGCGGATCGAACCGCTCACCCCGGGGCCAGCGGGCTCGGGTGAGAAAGAGGATGGCCACTGAAACGGCGCCCGGTCCCCGGGTCTCCAAGGAGCCGCCTCCGGGGAGGAAAGGGCCGGGGCGCCCCGTCCTCGCGGCCGTGCGGAAAGCGATCGCGGACGCCCTGGAGTGGTTTCCGGCCGACGCCGGGAACCGCTCCGTCCTGGTCGGGTTTTCCGGTGGCATGGACTCGACGGCCCTCCTTCACCTGCTCGGCGGACCCGGTGGGGTTTCCGAGAGGGCCGGTGGACCGGCGCTCCTCGCGGCACACCTCGACCACCGGCTCCGCCCGGATTCCGGGGAGCAGGCCCGATTCGCGCGGACCGTCGCGGCATCGCTCGGGATCGAATGCGTCAGCGGCCGGGTGGACGTCCGGGACCGCGCCCGCCGGGAGGGCCGCTCCACCGAGGAGGCCGGCCGGCTGGCCCGGCTCGATTTCTTTGCCGGAATCGCCCGGGAACGGGGCGTCACCACCGTTCTTCTCGGGCACACCCTGACCGATCAGGCCGAGACCGTTCTGCTTCAGTTGGCGCGCGGCGCCGGAAGCCTCGGGCTCGGCGCCATGGCCCCCGTCCGGAACGACGAGCGGGGACTCGTGATCGTCCGGCCCCTGCTCTCGGTTTCGCGGACCGAGATCACCGGGCTCGTGACCGAGGCCGGGTGGCTGTTCTATCCCGATCCCTCCAACGAGCTCGAGGGATTCACCCGCAACCGGATCCGGCGTCAGGCCCTTCCACTCCTGCGGGACGCGGTGAACCCGCAGGCGGAGGCGGCGCTCGGGCGGACCGCCTCGCTCCTCCGGGACGACGAGGAGTGGCTGAGCGAAATCACCGCCGAACGCTTCCGGGAGGTCGCGAGCGTGGCGGAACGCGCCGGCTCCATCTCCGTCCGGTTCCCGGCCGCCGCGCTCGGGGCGGCGCCCCCGGCGCTCGCGCGCCGGCTCGTCCGGGAAGGACTCAGGACCGCCCGCGGAGATCTGCGCCGGATCGGAGCCGTGCACGTCGAAGCGGTCCTCGGTCTCGTCAGGGCGGGCCGCGGCGGATCCTCGGTGGACCTCCCGGGAGCGGTCGCGCGGCTGGAGCAACGGGTGCTGACGGTCGCGGCCGCCGAAGATGCTCCCCGAGGGAGCGCCGACGCGTCCTGAAGCATCCCGATGTCGCGTCAACCCAGGGCCATCGCCGGACCCCGGAGCCGGCCCGGCCGGGAGACCCGGGGCGCAACCTATAATTTGCCGGGACTTCCTTCGTATGAGTGACGACAACCGAAAGGCGGCGAACAACGTCGCGCGGCCTTTCCCCGCGGACCGTTAAGTTGAGATGAGTTCAACGATGAAGAACCTCATGTTCTGGCTGACGGCCTCGCTCGTGCTGATCCTGTTCTGGAACGTTTCGAGCCGGATCTCCGAGGAGGAGAACGAGCTGTCCTTCACCCAGTTCATGCAGCGCGTGGAGGAGGACAAGGTCACCGACGTCCGCATCAGCGGAACCGGCGCCGGAAGCGAGATCACCGGAACGGACGTGGACGGCAAGTCCTTCAAGACCTTCGCGCCGGAGATGGAGGGTCTGGTGTCCACCCTGCTGGACCGCGGAATCAACGTGCAGGCCGACGACGCCAGCCGCACTCCCTGGATCGTGACCCTGCTGAGCTGGTTGCCGATCCTGCTCATCGTCGGACTCTTCTTCTTCCTCATCCGGCAGATGCAGGCGCCGGGCAACCGCGCCATGTCGTTCGGGCGCAGCCGGGCGAAGCTGACCTCCAACCAGCAGAAGAAGGTCACCTTCAAGGACGTGGCCGGCGTCGACGAGCCGAAGGAAGAACTCCAGGAAATCATCGACTTCCTCAAGGAGCCGCAGAAGTTCCAGCGCCTCGGGGGGCGGATTCCCAAGGGCGTGCTGCTCATGGGGCCTCCCGGAACGGGCAAGACCCTGCTCGCGCGCGCCATCTCCGGGGAAGCCAACGTTCCCTTCTTCACCATCAGCGGCTCGGACTTCGTCGAGATGTTTGTCGGTGTCGGAGCCAGCCGGGTGCGCGACCTGTTCGAACAGGGCAAGAAGAACGCGCCGTGCATCATCTTCATCGACGAGATCGACGCGGTGGGCCGGCAGCGGGGCGCGGGTCTCGGCGGCGGACACGATGAGCGGGAACAGACGCTGAACCAGTTGCTCGTCGAAATGGACGGGTTCGAGTCCAACGACGGCGTGATCCTGATCGCTTCCACCAACCGGCCCGACGTGCTGGATCCGGCGCTCCTCCGCCCCGGACGCTTCGACCGCCGGGTGGTGGTTTCCCTGCCCGACATCAAGGGCCGGGAGGGCGTCCTCAAGGTCCACAGCGCCCGCATCCCCTTCGAGTCGGACGTCGACCTCAGCATCATCGCCCGGGGCACTCCCGGCTTTTCGGGGGCCGATCTCGCCAACCTGGTGAACGAGGCGGCGCTGAACGCGGCGCGGTACACCCAGAAGAAGGTCCGCATGGAGGACTTCGAGCAGGCGAAGGACAAGGTCCTCATGGGCGCGGAACGCCGCTCGGTCATCATGACGCCGGACGAGAAACGCACGACGGCGTATCACGAGGCCGGACACGCCGTGGTGGCGGCGCTGCTCGAAAAAGCGGACCCGCTGCACAAGGTCAGCATCATTCCGCGCGGAATGGCGATGGGGGTGACGATGCTGCTGCCGGAGGACGATCGGCGCACCCACGACCGGGACTACGTCGAGGCGATGATCGCGGTCAAGATGGGGGGCCGGCTCGCCGAGGAGATCGTCCTGGGGCAGGTCACCACCGGAGCGTCCGACGACATCCAGAAGGCGACCGACCTGGCGCGCCGCATGGTCTGCGAGTGGGGGATGAGCGAAACCCTGGGACCGCTCACGTTCGACCGATCGAACGCCGAGGTGTTCCTGGGGCGCGATCTGGCGGCCCGGAAGGACTACAGCGAGAGCACCGCGAAAGCGATCGATGCCGAGGTGCATCGCATCGTGGACGACGCCTATCACCGGGCGAAGAAGCTTCTCGAGGACAACCGTGACCGGCTGGCGGCCGTCGCCGAGGCGCTCCTCGAGCGCGAAGTGTTGAGCTCCGAAGAAGTCCAACTCGCCCTCGAAGGGAAACCGCTTCCCGAGCCCGCGCCCGCTCCGGCCGCGTCCGACGAAGAGTCCGCTGACGCCGCTCCGGAGAAAGTGCCCGGGCGGGTCGCCATCACCCCTCCCCTGGTGCCTGAACCCGGCGGCGCCACCTGATCGGCTAGGGGCGGGCTCGTGGCGGCAGAGCACCTCGCCTGAACCAGATTGACCGAAAGAATCCTCGAGCTGGCCGAGACGCTCGCGGCGCGCCTGTCCTGGACGGATGTCCTGGACATCCTCCTGGTGGCCGGGGCGATCTACGTCCTCCTGAAGCTCATCGAAGGCCGCCGCGCCTCCCAGATGGCGTTCGGCACGGTGATCGTCGGCGGCCTGCTGCTGCTCACCGGGTCGAGCCAGCTCGGGCTCACCACCGTCCAGTGGATCGTGCGCAACACGCTGCCCTACCTGGGCATCGCGATCATCGTCCTCTATCAGGCGGAGATCAGGACCGGCCTCGCCCAGATCGGCGGCGGCGGTTTCCTCCGCGGCCGGCGCCGGGATCTGGACCCGCAGCGCACCACCATCGCGACGCTCGTCGAAGCCGCCACCGACCTCTCCCGGCACCGGGTGGGAGCCATCGTCGTCTGGCAGGGGAACATCGGCCTCAAGAGCTACGCCGATTCCGGCATGCCGCTGGACGCGCGACTGAGCTCGGCATTGCTCGTCTCGCTGTTCCAGCCCACCTCGCCGCTCCATGACGGAGCCGCCATCGTCAGCGGCGACCGGATCGTCGCCGCCCGCTGCGTACTCCCACTCTCCCGGCACGACGCGGAAGGCGGCTTCGGAGGGACCCGTCACCGCGCCGCGCTGGGCCTCACCGAAGAGACCGACGCCACGGTGCTGGTCGTCTCCGAGGAGACCGGGCAGGCGAGCGTGGTGTCCGGCGGCCGGATCGTGCCGGTCGCCGACCGCTCGGACCTCGAAGCGGAACTCGCGAGATCGCGCCCCGCCCCGTCCGGCGCCTCCACGCCGGCGCCGGCCCGCCCTGTATCCAGCCCGGAGATCGCCCGTTGAGCAAGTTCGCCGCGGGGTCCGGCTCCTTCCGCGCGGTCGAGATGTTCCGCGCCATCCTGGCGCTCGTGCTCGCGTTCGGCCTCTGGTTCTTCGTCGCGGACGAGCAGGGGGCCGAGGTTCTGGTCTCCACACCCCTGGAGCTCGTGAACGTCCCGGCCGGACTCGAAGTCGTGGACCAGTCGGTCCAGGAGGTGGACGTGCGGCTCCGGGGCGCCTCCGGCCTGCTGCGCGACGCCCCTATCCAGGGACTCCGGGCGCGGCTCGACCTGACGGGGGAAGCCCCCGGCGAGCGCAACTGGTTTCTCGGAGCCGAGGCCGTCGAAGCTCCTTCGGGCGTGCAGGTGATGCGGGTGGATCCCCCCCAGGTGCTCCTGCGCCTCGACCGCACCCTGACCAGCACCGTCCGCGTGAGCCCGCGGGTGCTCGGCCAGCCGGCGACGGGGTTCGAGATCCACAGCGTCGTGATCGAACCCCTGGAGCTCGCCGTGGAGGGGCCCGAGTCGCTGCTGCGCGACACGGCGCAGATCACCACCGAGCCGATCTCGGCCCAGGGGCTGCGGGAGACTTTTTCGCAGCGCCTGCAGATCGAGCTCGATCCCGCCCTACGCCCCACGGTCCGCTATGTCGACGTCCGTCTCGAGATCGGCGAAGCGCGGGAAGCCCGCGAACTGCGGCTGGCCGTCTGGATTACGCCGGGCGAGCCCGACGAGCCCCCGTGTCAGCCGGCCGTGGCTGAAATCGTGGCCAACGTGCGCATCCCGCGAAGCATGTTGAACCAGGTCGACGAGTCAAACCTCTTCGCGGTGGTCTCCTGCACGGGACTCGAGGAGGGCATCTACGAGATCGTTCCCGAGCTGCTCTTCCCGGAGGCTCCCGAGGCGCCGATCGGCGTCGTTTCCTTCGATCCGGAGACGGTCACCACGGTGGTCGGCTCCCCGGAGGAAATGACGACTCCGGCCTGGGACGGCGACTGACCGGACCACCATGAGCGCTCCCGCCACGCCGCGCCCGCGTTCCTCGGCGCGCGAGTACTTCGAGTCGATCTGCGCCGCGGTGATCCTCGCCCTGTTCGTGCGCACCTTCGTCTTCCAGGCGTTCAAGATCCCGACCGGCTCCATGCAGGACAACCTGCTCATCGGCGACCACCTGATGGTCAACAAGATGCTCTACCAGGACGGGGGCGCCGGGGTGCTGCCGTCGCGCGAGGTGGAGCGGGGCGACGTGGTGGTGTTCAAGTTCCCCGAGGAGCCCGACCGGGACTTCATCAAGCGGGTCGTCGGGCTCCCCGGAGAAACGCTCCAGATCGGACGCCAGCAGGTCCTGATCGACGGCGATCCCCTGCCCGAAAACTACACCCGGTTCGTCCACGGCGGACAGCCCGGCATGCGGGAGTACCGGGTGCCGGACGGGCACTATTTCGTGATGGGGGACAACCGGGACAACAGCCACGACAGCCGTTTCTGGGGCGCGCTCCCCGCCGAGAACATCAAGGGCAAGGGGCTCTTCATCTACTGGTCCTACGGGGCGCCGCGTGAGGAATACCTGGAGACCAGGCTGTCCCGGCGCTTCGTGGACCTGCTGCTGCTGCCGGTGAGGTTCTTTTCCCGGACCCGCTGGGACCGCTTCTTCACGCCGGTCCAGTAGGCGCGCCGGGCCGGGGCCCGAAGATCGCGGTCCCCACCCGGATCGTGGTGGCGCCCTCGGCGATGGCCACCTCGAAGTCGTGACTCATGCCCATCGAGAGTTCGGGGTCGCGGGGGAGCAGCCCGTCTTCGGCCAGCCGGCGGCCCAGCTCCCGGAGGCGGACGAACCACGGACGGACGGCCTCCGGATCGGGATCGAACGGCGGCATCAGCATGAGCCCGGCGAGCCGGAGACCGGACAGTCCGGCCATCTCCTCCAGGGCGCGCGGCAGGCCGGCCTCGGGGATTCCGAACTTGGCGGCCTCGCCGGCGAGGTCAACCTGCGCCAGCACCCGGATGGGAGGCCCGCCGGGGGGGACGACCCCCTGGCGGACCATGCCGCTCAGCCGGGTGGCCAGGGCAACGCTGTCCACCGACTGAATCACGGGGAAGAGCCCCGCCGCCTGCCGCGCCTTGTTGCGCTGGAGATGCCCGATCAGGTGCGGAGTGACTGAAACGCGGAGACCCGGGAGCTTCGCGGCCGCCTCCTGGATCCGGTTCTCCCCGAAGTCGGTGACGCCGAGCGCCGCCGCCGCTTCGATGTCCGCCGCCGGCCGCTTCTTCGAGACCGCCACCAGCCGGACACTTCGCTCGGCCCGCCCGGCGCGGCGGCAACTCTCCGCGATCCGGTCGCGTACCGAGGCGATGCGCTCGGCGAGCGGGGGCTGGCTCACGGCAGGGACTCCAGGAACCCGGTCGCCTCGTCCAGCCCGGTGATCAGCGGGAAGGGCGGCAGGCTCCGCAGTAGCCGCCGGCCGTAGCCCATCCGGACGAGCCGCGAGTCGAGGACCGCGGCCAGCCCCACGTCCTGCTGGGTCCGGATCAGCCGGCCGAGACCCTGCTTGAGGGTGAGGGCCGCCTGCGGCACCGAGTAGTTGGCGAAGCCGTCGCCGGTCGCCTCCTCGGCCCGCTCGGCGCGCGCCCGGTGCAGCGGATCCGACGGCACCGGGAAGGGCAGCTTGTCGATCACGAGCAGGGTGAGCGCGTCCCCCGGGACATCCACCCCTTCCCAGAACGAGCGTACCCCCAGGAGGACCGCGTTCGGGGTGCTCCGGAAGGAGTTCAGGAGCGCCGCGTGGCCGCCGCCGCGCTGCTGGCGCAGCACCGGGAAGGGACAGGCCGCCCCGAGCACACGGCCCACGCGGTCCAGGTTCCCCCAACTCGTGAACAGGATGAGCGCCCGCCCCCGGCTGGCGGTGACCAGGTGAAGGATCCGCTCGGCGGCGGCGTCCTGAAACCCCGGGTTTCGGGGGTCCACCAGATCGCGCGGGACGTAGAGCCGCGCCTGGTCCTCGAACCGGAAGGGTGAGGGAACCACCTTTCCCGAGGCCGCTGTCACTCCGAGCGCGTCGGCGGCGTAGTCGAAGCCGCCGTCGAGCGCCAGCGTCGCGGAGGTCAGGACACAGGACTTCAGGGGATCGAAGAGCCCCTGGCGCAGCTCGCCGCCGGGATGCACCGGCGCGGTGCTCGCGAAACAGGTGCGCGCGCGGCGGGTCCTGGCCTTGCCGCTCCCGTTTTCCGGACGCGCCGTTTCCCTCCGGAACACGCTCCAGTGGACGTAGTCGGGCCGCGGCGTCATCAGCGCGGCCAGCTCGATGCGGAACTCGGTGACCCGCTTCAGGAGACGCTCGGCGCCGGTCTCGCCGTCGCTTCCGTCAGGGGGCGGGCTCTCTCTCAGGGCTTCCCGAACCTTCAGGAGATGCCCCTCGAGGGCCTGGAGCTGCAGGGCGGCCGCCTCGGCGTGCTCCCTGGCCTCGGCAGGAAGGTTCTCGGGCTGGAACAGCCGCGGGGCGTCGTCGCGTTCGGGGGCAAGCGCCTCGAAGAGCTCGCGGTACGAGCGCCGCAGCTTGCGGACGGCCGGAGGAGAAGCGAGTTCGGGGGCCGAACGCTTGAGGAAACGCGTCAGGTCGGTGGCGAGCCGGTCCGCCGCCGACCCGGAGAGCGTGCTCGAAAGACCATGGGTGGCGGCGTCCTCGAGCCGGTGGGCCTCGTCCACGATCAGGTAGTCGTACTCGGGCAGCACCTCGCCGAAGTCGGTCTGGCGCACGATCAGATCCGCCACCAGCAGGTGGTGGTTCACGATCAGGATCCGGCTGGAATGCGCCTGTTTCCGCAGCGTCGTCAGGTGACACTCCTCGTACTGAGGACAGCGGCGGCCGATGCAGTTCTCGGAAATGGTCGAGATGCCGCGCCAATACTCCGTCGGTCCCCGGAGTCCCCGAATCTCGTCGCGATCTCCGGTCTTCGTCTTCTCCGCCCAGGCGGCGATCCGCCGGAGGTCGGCGCCGCGTCGGGCATCGAGCTTCAGGTCGCCTTCGGTCTGGAACTTCGCCCACTCCAGCCGGCAGAGGTAGTTCTCCCGGCCCTTCATGCGGGCCACCGGCACCCGGCTTCCCAGCAGGCGCTGAAGCTGGGGAAGGTCCTTCTCGAAGAGCTGGTCCTGCAGGTTCTTGGTCGCCGTCGAGATCACCACCCGCTCACCGCAGAGGAGCGCCGGGATCAGATAGGCGAACGACTTGCCGATTCCGGTTCCCGCCTCGATCATCAGCGTCCCGCCGCCGTTCAGCGTCTCCTCGACCCGCGCCGCCATTTCCACCTGCCCGGCCCGGTGCTCGAAGCCGGGCAGCGACTCGGCGAGCACCCCGCGGGGACCGAGGAAACCGGCCGCCCGGCTCATTTCCGGCGCGTCCCCGCCAGCGGTCGGCCGGCGCTCCCGCCGTTCACGCGGCCGGCGTTACGTACAGCGGGAACCCGGAGGCCAGTTCGGCAACCTCGGCGGCGACCCGGGCGAGCGCCGCCTCATCGCCAGCCGACCGGAGCGCTGCATCCATCAGGCGCGCGACCTCGGCCATCTCGCTTTCCCGCATACCCCGGGTGGTGAGCGCCGCCGTCCCCAGGCGGATGCCGCTCGCGATCATCGGCTTCTCGGGATCAAAGGGGATGGTGTTCTTGTTCGCGGTGATCCCCGCGGTCTCCATGGCCACTTCGGCGTCGCGGCCGGTGATGCCCCGGGCCCCCACGTCCACCAGCACGAGGTGGTTGTCGGTCCCCCCGGAAACCAGCCGGAACCCCAGCGCCATGAGCGCCTCGGCAAGCGCCTTGGCGTTCGCCACGATCTGCCGCGCGTAGTCGGCGAAGGACGGATCGAGCGCCTCCCGGAAACACACCGCCTTGGCGGCGATCGTGTGCATCATCGGCCCACCCTGGATTCCGGGAAAGGTGATCCGGTTGAGGGCCTTCCCGTAGGCCTTCTCGTTCCAGAGGATGAGCCCGCCGCGCGGACCCCGCAGGGTCTTGTGCGTGGTGGTGGTGACGACGTCCGAATGGGGCACCGGACTCGGGATCGCGCCGCCGGCGACCAGGCCGGCCACGTGGGCGATGTCGGTGACGACCTTCGCCCCGACCTCGTCCGCGATCTCCCGGATCTCCGGGCTCGGATAGAGGCGTGGATAGGCGCTCGCGCCCACGATGATCATCTTGGGCCGGTGCTCTCGGGCGAGCCGCGCCAACTGGTCCAGGTCGAGGCGCTCGTCCTCGCGCCGCACCCCGTAGGCAACGGGCTGGTAGAACTGGCCCGAGAAGTTCAGCGGGTGGCCGTGCGTGAGGTGTCCCCCCTGATCCAGCGCCATGCCGAGGAAGGCGTCGCCGGGCTCCAGGATCGCCTGGTAGGCCACCATGTTGGCCTGGGAACCGCTGTGGGGCTGGACGTTCGCGAACCGGGAACCGAAGAGTTCCTTGGCCCGGTTGCGCGCCAGCCGCTCCGCCTCGTCGACGTGGATACAGCCTCCGTAATAGCGCCGGCCGGGATACCCCTCCGCGTACTTGTTGGTCATCACCGAACCGGTGGCCTCCATGACCGCCTCGCTCGCGAAGTTCTCGGAGGCGATCAGTTCGAGACCCTCGGACTGGCGGACCTCTTCGGCATGGATGGCGGCGGCGATTTCGGGATCCCGCTCGGCGAGACGGGGCCCCAGGTGGCGGCGGGAAAGTGTTTGGCTCACGGGAGCGCCAGTATAGGACCGCCGCGGTGTCCGCGAGTGAGGTGAACGCCCCTGGTCAGAGGAGGTAAGCGGCCGCGAATCCGAGCTGGGCGAGCATCATCATCAGGTACATGTGCCGCCACGAGACGTGGTTGCTGTCGGTCGCGAGTTCGTCGGGACGACGCAGCATGAGCCACGCCGTAAAGGCTCCGTAGAGCACCAGCGTCACGCCGAGCGCGTCCAGCAGCGCCGCATTGCCGGTCAGCAGGCCGGTGCGGACCCCCACGGGAATCAGCACGAAGGGCAGCACGAAGAACGGCGCGATCCGCCACGCCGCACCGCGGGGACCGTGCACCACCGGGAGCGTCCGGCAGCCTCCGGCGCGGTCTCCGGCGATGTCGGAGAAGTCCTTGGTGGTGGTGGCGCCGAGCAGGAAGAGGCCGAAGATGAGCCCGATGAACCAGGGTTCGGGATCGAACACCGTCTTCAGCGCCGACCAGCCGGCCACCTTCAGAAGCAGCCCGCGCGGGATGGCGACGGTCAGGTTCGCGAGCATCCCGAGCTTCTTGGTCCTGAGCGGCGGCGCCGAGTACATCCAGACGAAAACGCTCGCCACCACGACGATCCAGAAGCACTCGTGCCGGCCCCCGGGACTCACGAACCATGCTGCGACCAGCGACAGCGCCCAGCACCCGGCTGTGAACCACCACGCTTCCCCGAGCCCCAACCGCCCGGAAGGCAGGGGCCGGTCGGGTTTCGCGATCCGGTCGATCCCGAGGTCGCAGATCTGGTTCAGGGCGTTGCTCGCCGCGTTCAGGGTGGCGGCCATGACCGCCCCCAGGACGGGATAGATCCAGGGAACGGTTTCCAGCGTGGGAGGCGCGCCGTACGCGGTGACGCTGCCACTGAGGAAACCGATCAGGGGGGGCAGCAGGGTGAAGGGCCGCGAGAACTCGCGGTAGAGCGCCAGCCGCCCGGCGACCATTCGAATCATCCGGCGCCGCCCCCGGTTGCCATCCATCCCCACCCGAACGCCAGGAGGCCGCCGGCAAGAACGGAAACGGCGTTGACGCCGTCGTTGTCGAGAGTCCCGCGGGTCTCGAGCGGGGAGAGGAGACCCTCGAAGAGGGCGGCCAGGAATCCGGCCGCCGCCACTGGCAGGAACCACGCCGGCGGGATCAGCCCGCCTCCGGCGGCGACGCCGCAGATCACCAGGGAGGCCAGGAGCCCGGCGGCGGAACCCGCAAGGCTGATCCCGCCGGGCGTTCCGGCGGGCGCCCGCGCGAGTCCGGGGAGCCGCCGTACCGTGCTTCCCAGGGACTTCCCCACTTCCGAGGACACCGTGTCGGCGGCCGCGGTGGCGAGCGAACCGACGAACGCAGCGGCGAGGGCGCCCCAGGAAACCGGGAAGAACCCCGCGAGCACGCAGAAGAGCACGGGCGGTCCGCCGTTCGCGGCCACCTGCAGCGGTCCCCGGGCGCCGCCGCGAGCCTCCGCGATCCCGAGCGCCCGCTTGCGGGCCCAGCCCAGGCGGGTCACGAGGGCGCCGAGCGCGAAGTAGAGGAGAAGCACCACGTACCCGGGCCAGCCCAAGCTCAAGGCGACCGCGGCGCCGACCGCGAACCCGGCGAGGGCGCCGGCGCCGGTGACGGTTCGGAGCCGGAAGCCGAGGAAGGCGAGGACGCCGTTCAGCGCGAGGAGGGGAAGCACGGCTTGTTACGCGGCAGGAAGGAAGCTAGCCGTCGCGTCACCGCCGCTCCGGGGCTCCACGCCGAGGCAGGAATCACCTCCTCCGGGTAGCGTGGGGCCGTGCGCGGCGCAGAGCGCCGCGCGTGCCGGTCTGGAGACCGGCGTTCCAGGCATCAGTAGTAGCTGTCGCGGCCGCCCGCGCCGAAGCCGAAGCTGGTGAGTCCGCCGAGGGTGACGCTGAAGTGGAAGATGTTCTCGCTCCGGCTCACGAGGTTGTAGCGAATCCATTCGACGTTCAGCCCGCAACACTGGAACAGGAAATCGGTGCGCAGCCGGATGTTGGAGAGTCTCCGTTCCGTGATGTCGTAGTTGACGTCGAAACCGGTACGGATCACCTCGGTCGGGAAGAAGTCGGTCCCGGCGCGGAGATAGCTCTTCGCGTCCACTTCCTCGCTGTCCGGGCCGCCGACCCGGCGGGCGCGGCGGGACCAGTTGAAGTTGAACCTCCGGTTGGAGAGCCGGTCCCCGACGCGCAACCCGGTGCGGATGGAGGTGAACAGCCGCTCGTCCGGATCCCACTCCATGGTCCAGTCGCCGTTCACGCTCTGGTCCGGGGTGAAGCGGAAGTCCGAGCGGATGGGGGATTTCCGTATCTCGACCTCGCTCTCCTCGAAGGAGGAGGACACGTAGCGGGAGTCGTACGCGCCGGCGGTCGGATCGAAGTACCAGCTCTGCTGGATGCGCCAGGTGATGACGTCCGTCGCCGACGATTCCTCGACGCCGTCGCGGTAACGCTTGGCGAGCAGGCGGTTCACCAGCCCGAAGCTGATCTGGTTCGCCTGCGTGGAGCTGTCGTAGCGGTCGAAACGGTTGACGTAGTCGGACTGGTCGTCGCTCTTGCGGTATTCCCAGTTCGCTTCCGGCTCGATCAGGTGCTTGAAGCGGGCGGCGTAAAAGTTGCCGGCGGTGTCGAAGATCCGTTCGATCTTGGGACCGGACAGTTGCAGGGACGTTCCGTAGAACCGCCGGCTCAGTCCCAGTTCCGGATCGAACTCGTCCGTCTCGGGGTCAATCGAACCACCGTAGCGGAGATACCCGGCGTCGATCTCCGCCCGCAGTTGCAGGAACGGGATCTCTGGCAGCGAAAGACCCAGGGTCGGCCCAACGAAGAGCCGGTTCCACTCCTGGAAGTCATCGCGGCGCGAGCGGCCCACGCGCACGTAGTTGGCCTCGTAACCGAGCTGGACGAACTGGCCCAGCAGGTTCAGGTTCCGCCGGGTGATCGAGAACTGCGGCATCGTCTGCCGGCGGCTGCTCCGGGACGTGTACTGGGTGTCCTTGCGGTCGATCTTGAACTTGATGCGGTGGCGGAAGAGCTGGCCGCTGAGGTCCACCTTGGACCGCTGGAACCGCCGGGTCGAACGCGAAAACGAATCCTGGAAACGGCGGCTGAAGTCGAAGCTCGAGAACATGTCGCCGGCGGCGCTGAAACGGAAACGCGCCGGCAGCCGCTGCGCCACGTTGAAGCTGAGCGAGTACTCGCGGTTCTCGGTGGTCTTGTCGTTGATGACGAACCCTTCCGCTTCGCCCCTCGAACCGCTGTTCCCGCGATAGCGGTACTCCATGCCGAGTCCGGTGCCCGCCACCGTGAAGTGGTCCACGCTGAACGTCGCGTCCATCGAGCGGTTGATGGCCCAGTAAAAGCCCTGGCTGATGAGGTGTCCCCGGAGGTCCGAGCGGCTGTAGCGCGGGATGAGGAAGCCGGTCTGCCGGCCGTCCTCCTCGAGGGGGTAGTAGAGCGCCGGAAAGTAGGTCACCGGCAGGTCCTTGACGCGGAACGCCACGTTGCGCAGCCACACGTGTTTTTCCGGCCGGACGACCGCGCGGGTCGCAGTGAACTTCCAGCGCGGGTTCGGCTGGGCGCAGGTGGTGAACGCGCCCCGCTCGATGGCGAACGCCCCGTCGTCCAGTTCCTCGAGGGTCTCGGCGACGAAGTGAAAGTCCTGGCCGAGGATCCCCCGGGCGTTCCTGAAGACCGCCGTTCCATCCTCGAGGCTGCCTTCCATGGACTCGGCGACGATCTTCTCGTCCCGGCGCTCGAAGACGACGTTGCCCTCCGCGAGAACGCTCAGTTCCTCCTCGTCGATCTCGATGCGGTCGGCCTGGATCCGGAGTCCTCCGTAGGCCACCTGCGCGTAACCGTCGAGGACGACGCGGGAACCCTCGCGCGTGACGTGTTCGGCGCGCGTGATCATGGTCCCGGCCGGCGGCGGATCGTGGCTCCATGCCACGGGCGGCGCTTCCCGCTGGTTCCGATTCCGCTGCTGGCCGAACTGGACCGATCCGCCGTGGGCCAGGGTGGGAAGGATCAGGGCCACGAGCAGGAGCGACCCCTGGCAGCCCTGGCGAGCCGGAGATCGTCTTCGCGCAGTCACGATGGGGTTTCTCGTCGCGGCACCCGCGCCGGGCGGGACCCCTCGCCCGTTACCGGGCCGGCTCGTAGTAGGGGTTGGTCCCGGCGGCGTGGTCCGTGGTGTCGAGGATGGCGCCGATCTCCGGAACCGCGCGGCGCAGGATCTTCTCCACCCCCTGGCGGAGGGTGGCCGTCGCCATGCCGCACCCCTGACAGCCCCCTCCCATGCGGATGAAGACCTGGTTCCGCTCCACGCCGACGAGGTCGATGTATCCCCCGTGGGAGGCGACGGCCGGGTTGATCTCGTCGCGCAGGACCGCCTGGACGCGGTCGCGGATGTCCTCCGGCGCCGGAAGATCCGCGAGCGCGTCGGGGTTCACCGCCGGCTCGGCGCCCTCGAGGACGGACCGGATCCGTTTTCCCGCTTCGCGGCCGATGGGCATCCAGTTGGCCTGGTTCTCTGCCGCCGTCACCGTGATCAGGTTGTCCTGGATCAGCACCCCCGAAACCCCGGGAATGCTCAGGAGTTCCCGCGCGAGCGCTGAGTTCTCCGTGGGTCCGGCAGAGTCGAAATAGACGGAACCTCCGGAGAGTACCGGACGGTCCACCACGAAGCGGCAGGTCGAGGCATCGCGCGGCTCGGCCCGGATGCGGATCGCGGGAGCGGGCGGCGGTAGGGACATGCACGGAAGCGTAGCAGTCTGTACGCGGGAGGAAGACGCAAGGAGAGGACCAACCGCCCCGGCCTCCGCGCTACGCGTGGCCGGGGGTTCACGAAACACCGGCCGGCCGATTCCGGGCCGTGAATCGGGAGGGGTGTTTCTGAATCGAACCGGCGCGCCGGATACGGAATCCAGGGCGCTGGAAGACCCGAGGTCCCGGATTCCGGGGCGATCTCGCGGCCGGAGCCGCGGATTCCCGGGGTAACGGCCCTCCGCCACCGGCGGGAGGCCCGGGCGCATCGCTTGCGCCTTCTTGAGGACATGCACGGCGACGCGCCACGGCCGCTCCGGACTCCGGAAGCGGCGCGAATTCAAAAAACGCCGGTCCCGTCTCCCGCGCCGGGCGCGAAGCCGCAACCCCAAACCCCCAAGGAGAACCACTTCCCATGAAACCACTCATTCCACTGGCCCTCGCGCTCTGGGCGCTGGCCGGCTCAACCGCCTTCGGCCAGACGGCCGGAGAGATCGAGGGCCGGGTCACCGACTCGCAGGGCCTCGCCGTGCCCGGAGCGAACGTAACCCTCTCCGGCGAGGCGCTCATCACCGAGCAGGCGGCGATCACCCTGAGCGACGGCTCCTACCGGTTCCGCTCGCTACGCCGCGGCGCCTACAACCTGCGGTTCGAGATCTCCGGATTCCAGACGCTGGTGCGTGAGGGCATCATCGTCGAGGGGAACCGCACGATCACCGTGCCCGTGACCCTCGAGGTCGCCACCGTCGCGGAAACCGTGACCGTCACCGGTGAAGCGCCGGTGGTGGACGTCCGGACGACGGCGCTCTCCACCGACTTCGGAACCGAGGCCCTTCACGAGGTGCCGTCGGCGACCGACGTCTGGGCGGTGCTCGCCCAGACTCCGGGCGTCCGGATGCGCGGCTACGACGTCGGCGGCAGCCACAAGAGCCAGCAGACCGGCTACGAGAGCTTCGGAATCCGCCGCCAGAACCGGATCCTCGCCGACGGCGTGGACACCACGGAGGGCGAAAGCGGGACGGGCTTCTACTTCGACTACTACTCCATCGAGGAGTTCACCACCTCGGCCGCCGGGGCGGACGTGGAGATGACCGGGCCCGGCTCCATGGTCGTGATGACCATGAAGAGCGGCGGCAACGAGTTCAGCGGCATGCTGCACGGCGACTACGAACACGAATCGTTCGTCGGCAACAACGTGGACAGCGAGCTGGAGGCCCGCAACTTCACGGGCAACCCGAACATCCTGTTCTGGGAGGCCCACGCCGACCTCGGCGGCCCGATCGTGGAGGACCGCGCCTGGTTCTACGGCTTCTACAACCACTTCCGGATCGACAAGCAGATCTCCGGCGTGGACCCCAACCTGGCGACCGACCTCGGGGACTTCGACCAGTTCGGCGGCAAGGTCACGGCGCAGTTGACCAGCCGGGACCAGCTCATCGCCTACACCAACTACCAGTTGAAGGAGAAGCCACAGCGCGGCCTCTCGAACACCGTCGGACCGGACTCGGTCCTCGCGCAGGCGAGCTGGAGCTGGGCGCACAAGGGCGAATGGCAGCGCGTCTGGGACGACCGGACCTTCTCGACGTTCGCCGTCAAGCACTTCGGGTTCGGCTGGCCCATGGTGCCGCAGGTGGACCCGGAGTCGAACCCGCCGCGCTTCGACCAGGCGACCGGGATCCATACCGGCGCCGGCTGGAACACCAACATCAACGGAACGCCGCCCTTCACCTTCGAACGCTGGAAGCCGCAGGTGACCGCAACCCTCAGCCACTACGTCCCCGATTTCCTCGGCAGCCACGACTTCAAGGTCGGGTACGAATTCCAGATCGACAGCCGGAAGTTCGGCGCCAACTCCAACTCCGGCCACGTCCGGTACATCGACGACAGCTCGCAGGGCCGGCCGCTGGACGTGGACCAGATCGCACTGTTCAGCATGCCCGCCGACGGCCAGATCAACGCCGACTCGCGGAACACCCACCACGACGTGTTCGCCCAGGACACCTGGCGGCCCCATTCGAGGCTCACCCTGAACATCGGCGTCCGCTTCGGACAGCAGCGGACCCATTTCCTGGACTCCGAGTCCAACCCGCTCTTCGCCGATTTCTTCCCGACCGGCGTGACCGAGGGTCAGACGCTCGTCACCTGGAACACCTGGGCCCCCCGGCTCGGGGCAACCTACGAGATCGCGCCGGGAACGGTGCTGAAAGGTCACTACGGCCGCTACTACGTGAACCTCGCCGATGCGCACCGGCGCGCCGACCCGGCGAACGTGGCCTGGGTCCGGTTCGATTTCCTCGACCAGAACGCGAACGGGCTCTATGACGGCGCTCAGGAACTCGGAACCCTCCGGGCCGAGAGCGGCGCCACCGGCACCGCGATCCGTGCGCTGGGAACCGCGGTGAACCCGGACCTGGAGAAGGAATTCGTGGATGAGTTCAGCGTCTCCTTCGAGCACGAACTCGTCACCGACACCGCGTTCCGGGCGTCCTACGTGCGAAAGCAGCTCAACGCCGACAGCGGCCAGTGGAACGTGGCGCAGCAGACGGCGCTGCTCGAAGGCCGCGGCATTCCCTGCGGCGCCGACTTCGACTGCCCGGTGAACGCGCTCACCGGAGCGCCCATCAACGTGCAGCGGGTCCCGGACGACGTGGCCAACGTCGTGGACATCCGCACGGACACCTTCCCCGGCATGGAGGCCAGCTACGACACGATCCAGGTCGCCGCGAACCGCCGCTTCGCCGGCGGTTTCTTCGTCCAGGCGAGTTTCGACTACCAGTGGCGCGACGAGTTCCGCGCCGCTTCCGGCGAGTCCCGCAGCCCGCTGACCGCCGACCCCATCGACGTGGGCTCCGACGGCCACGGCACCGTCTGGCAGAACCACAGCCTCGACGTTCCGTTCCGCCAGGAAACCACCAACTGGAACGGGCGGCTGCTCGCCCGTTACTCGCTGCCCTACGGCGTGGCGGTGTCGGGCAACATCCGTTACCAGAGCGGCTGGCCCTGGGCTCCGATCCAGCGGGTTTCGATCCCCGGCTCCGGCACCCAGCCGGTGTTCCTGTCGAACCTCGACGAGAACCGCTCGGACGACGTCACGATCGCCGACTTCCGCATCGAGAAGGGGTTCGACATCGGGAACGGCGCCCTCCTCACCGCGATGGTGGACGTCTACAACGCGTTCAACTCCAATGCGGTGTCCAACTTCAACCTGCGCACCGGCTCCAACTACAACAACGTGATCGCCGCGATCGACCCCCGCGCCGCCAAGGTCGGCCTTCGCCTCACCTTCTGACGGCTTCCCCGTGGTGGCCGGCCTCGCGGCCGGCCACCCGGCTCCCCAGGCGCGATGGCGCCTCGGAGCGCCGGCCTCCGGCCGGCATCGCGCGGGAGCGCGAAACCCGCGCTGATGGCGCTCTTTCCCCCGAACGCGGCCACGTTCGTCTCGCTGCGGTGGTCCCTCCCCATTCCCGGTTCGGATCGCGCCACAGGAATCGGTGGCGGTCCGCGTTTCGCGGCCTGCGGCCGCGATGCCGGCCGGTGGCCGGCGCTCCGAGCCCGATGCGTTCCCGCCGTTGTCATACTCGGCGGGGTTTGCACGCGGACCGAACGTGGCGGTTTCCCCCGGTCTAGAATGCGAACGTGCCTTCGGCAGCGGTCGCGGATCGGACACGGCGGACGCCGGTCTCCGCGCTGGAGTTCGCGGGTTGCGTTCCCGCGCGGGTGAGCGAAACCGAGATCATGGGCCCGGAATGGGAAGGGCGGCGGATCGAGTACTGGGAGGCGGCGACGGAGACCGCGTGGCTCGCGCGGGAGCCGCCCAGCCCCTACCACGAGCGGCCGGCGCAGCGGCTCGCGCAACTCGTCGAGCGCATCTGCGAAGCGCGGGGTTCGGGCGCGCAGTGCTTCGGCGCCATGGACCTGCGCATCCGGGAAGTGGACGGGACCCTGACCGACATCATGCAGGCGGACCAGTCCCTCATCCTGCACCCCGACCGGGTCCGGCTCCCGGGGCTCGCGCACCTGATCGTGGGGGAACACGACCTGCCGGACGTGGTGCTGGAAGTGGACAACACCACGGACGTGCGCCGCGGGAAGCTGATCGCGTACCGCGAGTGGGGCTTTCCGGAAGTGTGGGTCGAGGTCCCCGAGGCGGGGTCGCCGAGCCGGCCCCGGCGCCGCCCGGTGCGGCTCGTGATCTACCTGCTCGAGGGCGACGAGTATCGGGAGTCGGACGAAAGCCGGGCGTTTCCGACCTGGCGGGCCGCGGAGATCCACCAGGCGCTGAACGAGCCGGCGATGTCGTTGGAAACCGAAGCGGTCCTCTGGCGGGTGGGACGGGCGCTCGGGCAACGCGAGGGGACGAGTTGGGAGGACGATGCCCAGTTGCGGCGGGTGGCCGGCCTCGGCCGCGCCCGGGGCATCGCCGAGACCGCCGTCTCGATGTTGCGCGGGCGCGGCATCGAGACGGCGACAGACCGTATTCTCGATGCCGTGCGCCGTGCTTCCCCGGAAGAGGTCGTGGAGGCCGCTCAGCGCGCCGGGAGCGAGGCCGAGTTCCTCGCCCGGCTTGGCCGCAGCCAGGCGGGCGACGATCCGCCGCAGGCGAAGTGACCGGCGCAGCCCGCACCTCGCTGCCGAGGCGCCGGTGACCGTAAACGCCGCGGCCCGACGGCTGGGCCGAGCGCTCGCCGTGACCGCGCTGCTCGTTGCTCCCACCGTTCTCGCCGCCCAGCGCCACGAGCCCATCCCCTCGCCCTTCGCGCCGCTCGGGATCCAGAAGATGTCCGAACTGGCCACCCAGGTGGTGGCGGGGACCATCGAGCGGATGGAAAGCACCTGGAACCACGACCACTCGCGGATCTACACCCGGGTCACGATGCGGGTCGAGCGGGTGCTGTCGGGTCAGGCCGGGAGGCGGATCGTGTTCCGCATCCCGGGCGGAACCGTCGGAGACACGACCGTCATGGTCTCGGAGATGCCGCACTTCCGCGTGGGCGAGGACACGGTCGTCTTCCTGCGGGGAACGCGGGGACGCCTGCCGTCGGTCCTCGGCGGAGTGGAGGGAAAGATGCCGCTCTCCCGCGCGAGCGACGGGAGCCTCAGCCTGCTGTTCCCGATCCGTGCCGCGCCCGCCAGCGAAGCAAGCGGGGTCACCCACGCACTCGACGACCTGGAAAGTCTCGTGCGCGGCCACACCCTACGCAGATAGGGCGACGCGCGACTAACGCCGACGCCGGTCCGGTGGCAGGTCCACCTCGCCGCGGACGTTCTCGTAGTCGATGCGGGACCTGCGGGTCCCGGTGACGGTCAGGCCGCCCTCGACGTCCCGGACCCGGACGCTGCCGGACCCGGCATCGCTCACCCGCACGTCACCGCCGACGCCTTCGATCTCGATGCTGCCGGAGCCGTCGTCGGTCACCACCACGTTCCCGGTCACCCCGTGCACCCTGGCGCTCCCCGAGCCGTCCTCCAGCATGACGCTGCCCGCGACCTCGCGGATCGTGAGACTCCCGGAGCCGTCTTCCACGGAGACGTCCCCGGTCACGTCCTCGATCCGGAGACTTCCCGATCCGTCCTCGACCCGGATGTCGCCTCGGGCGCCGGTGATCCGCAGGCTACCGGACTGGTCATCCACCACGACGGCCCCCACGTCCGTGACGGTTGCCGCCCCGGACCGGTCATCGAGGTCAATGGCGGTGCCGGCGGGCACCCGGACCGTCAGCGCAATGCGGGCGTAGCTGGACCCGATGCTCCATCCGCTCCGGGGATATCGCGTCTCCAGCCGGTTCCCCTCGAGCGTCACCGCGAGGCCGTCGAGACGCTCCTGATCGGACGCGCAGAGCACCGCCGACACCTGGAACTCCTCGAGCCCGGCCTCTCCGGCAATCTCGACCGGACCGGCGCCGCTCTCTACCCGCAGCGTCCCGGCCGCCGGGGCGCTGAGTTCGCGGACATCCCGGAACTCGCAGCGTTCCTCGTCCCACTGGACGCCCGCGGCGTGCAAGTGGACGGGATGCCCCGCGCACGCCGCCAGCAGGGCCGCGGGCGCGAGCAGCATGAGCCAGAATCCGGTTCGGGTCGTCTTCGTCATTCCGTGCCTCCCGTGGGGCTCGCAAGACGGCTGTTCCGTAGAGCGGCCCCGGACACCCACAGATAACGTCCGGCCGGCAACAGCGGTTCCGCCGCTCCTTATACTGAACGGACTTTGAGCCGCCGCGCGGGGATCCACTTGACGGCGGCGCTCGGTATCGCCGCGCCTGGCGCCGGGTTCGCGTCCGCGCAGGGCTTCACCGAGGTGACGGAAGAAGCCGGCATCCGCTTCGTCCACGACGCGGGGGACGAGGGCAACTTCTCGCTTCCGGAGATCACCGGGGCCGGCGCGGGGTTCTTCGACGCGGACGGGGACGGAGATCTCGACATCTACCTGCTCCAGGGCGGCCGGCCCGCCGACCCCGCGGGGCCGAGGCCCGGGGCGCCCGGCAACGCGCTCTACCTCCAGGGGCCTCCGGGATCGTTCACCGACGCGAGCGCCGCCTCGGGAACCGCCGATACCGGGTACGGAATGGGCCTCGCCGCCGCGGATTTCGACGGGGACGGCCGCACGGACCTGTTCGTCACCAACTACGGGCCGGACATCCTCTACCGGAACCTCGGTGACGGGCGCTTCGAGGACGTGACCGCCAGAGCGGGCGTGGCCGGTGAGGGGTGGTCCTCCTCGGCGGCGTTTTGCGACTACGACGCCGACGGGCGCCTCGACCTTTACGTCGTCCGCTACGTGCGGAACGATCCGGGGAAGTTCTGCACCCAGCAGGACGGCAGCCGCGATTACTGCAGTCCGCAGGTCTTCCCGGGGGTCCACGACTACCTCTACCGGAACCTCGGCGACGGACGCTTCGAGGACGTCTCGCTCGCCGCCGGATTCCGCGCCGTGCACGCACCGGGGCTGGGCGTCGTCTGCCACGACTTCGACGGCGACCGCCGCCTCGATTTCTACGTGGCGAACGACGGCGAGGCGAACCAGCTCTGGCTGAACCAGGGTGCGGACGGTTTCGCCGACGACGCCTTCCTGGCGGGGGTGGCCCTGAACGACGCCGGACGCCCGGAAGCGGGGATGGGCATCGCGCTCGGGGACGTGGACCACGATCTGGATCTGGACCTCTTCATCACCCACGTCGCCGATGAAACGAACACCCTCTACCGCAGCGACGGCGCCGATTTCGGGCTCTCGTTCGCGGACCGCACCGGTCCGTCGGGACTGGGGCCGGCGAGCATGGCCATGACCGGTTTCGGAACCGGCTTCGTGGATCTCGACCTCGACGGCGCCCTCGACCTCGTGGTGGCGAACGGACGGGTCCAGCGCAAGCCGCCTCTGCCCGGAGCGCGCGGCAACTCCTTCTGGCGGGCGTTCGGAGAGCCGAACCAGGTGTTTCGCAACGGGGGCGCCGCCGGCGGAGACGCCCTCTTTTCCGAACTGGGGGGCGCGGGGGACTTCCCCGGCGTCATCGAGGTGAGCCGCGGCCTCGCCCTCGGCGACTACGACGAAGACGGGGACCTCGACCTGCTCCTCGCGAACGCGGAAGGGCCCGCCCGTCTCTACCGGAACGACTTCGAGCGGCAGGGGTCGGCGCTCCGGGTGAGCACGCTCGACCGCGACGGGGAGCTTTCCTTTCCGGCCGTGGTCACCGCCGTGTTCTCCGGGGGTAGCCGGTCCGTCCGCCGGGCCGACCCCGGCGGGAGCTATCTGGCCACCGGCGATCCGCGGGCGTTTTTCGCGGTTCCCGCCGGCGAGCGGGTGGACGAGTTCGTGGTCGTCTGGCCGGATGGCGCCCGCGAGGCCTTCCCCGGGACCGCAGCCGATGCCGTCAGCCTTCGCCGCGGCGCCGGCGAATCCCGCTGAAGACGATGGCGCGCTCCCGCCAGCCCCGGAGGCGCCGGGCCGAAAAGCCCCGAACGACCCTCAAGGGAGCAGCCGAGACCCGCGGACCCGCTCGCCGGCCGCCGGACCGGAACCGGACACCGGAGAAGACGCGATCCGATGAACGGGGTGGAAACTCCCGCTTTCTCTGGGTCGCCGCTGCCGCCGCCGTCGCGGTCGCCGCTTTCCTTCTGGTGCGGGGAGGTGGCCCGGATCTTCCCGATCCACCCCACCCCGATCTCTCCCGGACAGAACCGGAGGTCGCGGAAGTGATCGGCCGGGCCCGGGCCGGAGTCCTCGATGACCCCGGCTCGCCGGACCGGTGGGCGGCGCTCGGCGCCGCGTTCCTGGCTCACGAACTTCACTCCGAGGCGGCCACCGCGTACGCCGCCGCCGGAGCCCTGGCCGAAGACGACTACCGCTTCTCGTATCTGCGGGCCCGGTCGCTCTGGCGCGTGGATTCCGGGCAGGCGGAGGCGGCGGCCCTCGAAGCGACTGACCTGAATCCCGGGTACATCCCCGCCTACCTGCTCGCGGGACAGCTCGCGGAAGATCGGGCCGATCTTGAAGCCGCCAAGGGCCACTACCGGACCGCGCTCGACCGGCTGGGCGCGACCCGTGCGGCACCGGCCAACACCGCGGCCGCCAGCTTCCGGCTGGGGAGGCTGCTTGCCGGCGACGGCTACCTCGAGGAAGCCTTGCCGCTTCTCGAGCAGGCAGAGGCGCTCGCCCCGGAGTCGGGCGCCATCGCCGCGGCGCTCGCCCGCGTCTACCGGCGGACGGGTGACGGCAGCAGGGCGCGGGCGGCCGCCGAGCGCGCCCGGAGCCTCGAACACGATCTCATGATCAGCGATCCCCTGATGGACGCGGTGAACAACGTGGCGGCCTCGGTCATCGGCAAGGAGCGCCGCGCCTTCGCCGCCGAGGGCGCCGGCCGCCCGGAAGTCGCGGAACGGCTGCTCCGGGAGATGATCCGGTCGCGCCCGGACGCCGCGGACCTCTACTACAACCTCGGCAACAACCTGTCCCGGCAGGGCAGGAACCCGGAAGCCCTGGTCGCCTGGGCCACCGCGCTCGAGAAGAACCCCGACCACGTCTCGGCCCTCATCAACTCGAGCATCGTGCTGGCGCAGTCGGGAAACCTCGACGAAGCGGAACGCCGCTGCCTGCACGCCCTCGAAGTCCAGCCGAACCATCCGGGAGCGCTCTCGAGCCTCGGCAGCATCGCGGCGCTGGGCGGCCGGAGAACCGAGGCGCTCCGGTGGTTCCGGAGGGCGCTGGAACAGGAGCCCGAGCGCGCCGGGACGCATGACTCGATCGCCCAGGTGCTGGCCGCGAACCGCCAGTTCACCGAGGCCATCCGTCACTTCCGCATCGCGGTCGCGAAGGAACCGTTCCGGGCGGACTACCGGCTCGGACTCGCCGCCACGCTCGCCTCCGTCGGTGACTTCGAAGGCGCCTGGGAGGTCGCCCATGAAGGCCGCCGGCTGGGCGCGGAGTTGCCGGCGGACTTCCTGGGAATGCTGCGCCAGGCGATGCCGGAACCCGCGTTCCGGTAGCTTGGCCGCTACCGGCCGGTCGCGGTCGAGGACCCGGTGGACTTCGACGGACGGTCCACCGTATGATGCGTCCACGATTTTGGATTATTGGAGCCGCCAAGGGATCGCCCCCGAATCACAAGGCCGTAAACCATTGAAAAAACATGAGGAACGGGACACACGGCCAAAACTGAGGATGGCATACTCGTTGCTGACTCCGGATTCACCTTTTGCCGTTTCCCCTGAAGGAGGGACCATGAGAAAGATTCTTCTCGCTCTTCTGTTCCTGGCGTTCGCCGTTCCGGCGGTCGGCCAGCAGCAGTACGGACGCCTCGAAGGCGCGGCGCGCGACGCCCAGGGACTCGCTCTCCCCGGAGTGTCGGTCAGCCTCACCGGTGAGGCCATCATCGGAGGCCGGAACGCCACCACCGACATCGACGGCTCGTACCGGTTCCAGGCGCTGCCCCCGGGCGACTACGACCTTTCCTTCGAACTGAGCGGTTTCCAGACCGTCGTGTTCGAGGCGGTCCGGGTCGTGACCGGCGCCACCTTCACGGTGGACGCCAACATGCAGATCGCGACCGTGGCGGAGACAGTCACCGTGACCGGCGAGTCGCCGGTGGTGGACGTGAAGTCCACCGGCGTGGCGGCGACCTTCGACAAGACCCAGTTGGACGAGGTACCCACCGCCACCGACATGTGGGCGGTGCTGCACCAGAGCCCGGGCATCCGGGTGCAGGGCTACGACGTGGGCGGCTCGCACAAGAGCCAGCAGTCCATGTACGAAACCTTCGGGGTGCGGAGCCAGAACCGGGTCCTCTACGAGGGCGTGAACACCACCGAGGGCACCGGCTCGGCCGGCGGCTATTACGACTACTACGCGATGGAGGAAATGCAGGTCTCGGCGCAGGGTGCGGACGTTGAGATGTCCACCCCGGGCGCGCAGATCCAGACCACCGTGAAGAGCGGCGGTAACGATTTCTCCGGTCTGCAGAGCGGGGCGTGGAACCCGCCCGACCTGATCGCGGACAACTTCAACTCCGAACTGGAGGCGCAGGGCGGCTCACCGTCGCCGGTGCTCAGCTTCTATGAGTTCCACCTTGATCTCGGCGGCCCCATCGTGCGGGACAAGGCGTGGTTCTACGGCGCCTACAACAACTTCTACATCGACACCGCGATCTCGGGCGTGGACCAGAACCTCGCCACCGACATCGGCGACTTCGACATCTTCACCGCCAAGGTGAACTACCAGATCACCGAGCGCGACCAGTTCATCGGCTTTTCGACCTGGTCGTGGAAGCGGAAGCCCAACCGCGGACTCTCCGCCACCCGCCCGGCCGAATCCATCCTCGCCCAGGACTACTGGATCTGGCTCCACAAGGCGGAGTGGCAGCGCGTCTGGAGCGATCGCTTCTTCAGCAACATCATGGTCGGACACATGGGGACGACCTGGCCGATGGTCCCGAAGGACGATCCGATCAACGGCAACGAGCCGCGGTTGAATCTGGCCACCAGTCACGTGTCGGGCGCCGGGTGGCAACCGTTCACCCGCAACCGCTGGAAGCCGCAGAGCACGGCCCAGTTCAACTACTACGTGCCGATCGGCGATGGCAGCCATGACTTCAAGTTCGGCTGGGACTGGCAGATCGACAGCGAGCTCCGCGGATTCAACACGAACTCCGGCGCCGTTTACTACCGGGATGACCCGGAACGGGGGCGGCCGCACAACGTGCACGAAGTGTTTCTCGTGGGAGTTCCGAACCTAGTGGACAACCGGAACATGCACGCGGACTTCTTCGTGCAGGACGTCTGGACCGTCAATGACCGGCTGACGCTGATGGCGGGTGTCCGGGTCGGCAGCCAGATCCTCTACTACCTCGAAGCCGACAACTCGCCCGGCAGCGCTTGCCAGGACGTGCTCCAGTGCCAGTTCGAACTCCCGGCCAACCAGAGCCAGATCCTGAAGGATGTCTTCGGCGCCGGCGGCCTGACGCCTGGAAACGATGTGTTCAGTCACTGGAACGTCGCGCCCCGCGTGGGACTCACCTACGACCTCACCGGCGAAGGTTCCAGCGTCTTCAAGACGTATTTCGGGCGCTACTACTCGAACATCGGGACCGGCCTCCTGTCGGCGAACCCCGGCGGCCAGCCTGATGCCCGCTACGAGTTCCTCGACCAGAACATGAACGGGATCCTCGACGATTCCTCGGAGCTGGGAGAGCAGCGCTCCTTCACCGCCGGCGCCGGATCGGGAAGCACCACACCGATCGATCCGAACTGGACGCTCCCCTGGGCGGACGAGCTGAGCGCTTCACTGGAGCACGAGCTGACCGCGGACCTCGGTACCCGCGTTTCATACGTGTACAAGCGGATGCGGAATACCTGGGGCAGCTACGACCAGGCGGACCTGGGCCTGAACACCCCGATCTCGATTCCGACCTGCGACGGGTGTCCGGCAGGCTACAACCGGTCGTTCAACCTGCTCCTCTATCCGGAGGAGTTGGTCGGAGTCACGGACCGCCTCACGACGAACCACCCGGCCGGCGACAGCGGCATGGACTTCCATACCGTGTCGCTCGGACTCAACAAGCGGTTCCGGAGCAACTTCTTCTACAACGTGTACTTCGACTACCAGTGGCGGTCGGAGCCCCGGAGCGCGGCCGGGTCATCCAGCGGTTGGGCCACAAGCTCGCCGCTGTCGTCCGACCCCACGGCCCAGGGCTGGTTCCTCAACTACGACCAGGACATTCCGACGGTTCAGGACACGACCACGTATCAGTTGAAGGCTTCCGCACGGTATGTGCTCCCGTACGAGATCGGCGTGGCGGGAACGTATCGGCTCGTGAGTGGCTACAACTACGCGCCGACCCACCGGAACTCCGTGTACGACGGGCGGGTGACGGTCACCTCCTGGCTCGCCCCCATGAGCGAGGACCGCTCGCCGAACGTGACCATCGTGGACTTCCGGCTCGACAAGTCCTTCGCGATGAGCGATCGCATGAACGTCCAGTTCATCTTCGACATCTTCAATGCGCTGAACGCCAATACGATCGTGAACTTCCAGTTGCTGGATTCGGTGGTGCCGTATCAGAACATCGTCGAGTACCTGAAGGGACGAACGATCGGGCTTTCCGCGAGGTTGACCTTCTGATCTGACAGCAGGCCAGCCAACCGGTTCAGCCGGAACAGCACGGCCCGCCGGTCCCGCAAGGGGCCGGCGGGCCTTTTCTTTTGTGCGTGACTTCGGCCAAGATCGCCGCATGTTCCCGTCCCGAAGCGCCGCGGTTGCAGCGACGTTGCTGCTGGCAGCGTCGTGGGGCTGCGGAGACGACCCGGATCGCGCTGAGCCTCCAGCCGCGCAGGCGACGGCGCCAAGGGAACCGCTCGCTGCCCCGGACGAGGGAGTGGGCGCCGACGTGTGCGCCGCCTGTCACGCGGACATCGCCCTCGCCCAGGCGGAACATCCCATGGCGCGGACCGCGGGCGCGGTGACGGAAGCGACCCGCGGCCGCTGGTTCTCGGACGAGATGCTGGCGCGCGCGGTCTCCTGGCCCGCGGGGATCGGACCGCAACCCGCCTACGCGCTCGAGGCCGACTATGGTGTCCGGTTCACCGCCCCGGGCGCCGATCCGCCGGAGGTCCCGGTGGATGCGGTCTTCGGCTCCGGACTGCGGGGCCTCACGCCCGTTTCCTTCGCGCCTGGCGGCCGCCTGCGGGAACTCCGGCTCTCCTTCTCGCACGCCCGGGACGGCTGGTTCCCGACCCCCGGGGGCGAAGAGGACGAGGACGCGCTGGGAAACCTCGACTCCGCCGAGGAGAGCGCGAACTGCATCGGCTGCCACGCCACCGCGCTCGCGTTTGGCGAGAATGGCAGATTCAACCCGCACGAAGCGGTGCTCGGCGTCTCCTGCGAGCGCTGCCACGGCTCCGGCATCGCCCATGTGGAGGCCCAATCGGCCGGTGGCGATCCGGGCTCCATCTTCCATCCGGGAAGGCTCTCGCCGGCGGACCAGGTCGTCTTCTGCGGGCAGTGCCACCGCCAGCCGACCGACTTCGAGCCCCGGGAGATCCTGGCCCGCGACCCGCTGCTCGCCCGCCATGCCGGCGCGAGCCTGATGATGAGCGCCTGTTTCCGCGAGTCCGATCCGGCAACGGCCATCGCCTGTACCGAGTGTCACGACCCGCATCGCCCCGAGCCCGCCGGCCCGGCGCGGACGCGCGCCGTCTGCTCCCGCTGTCACGAGGACGCCCCGTCGCTTCACCGGCAGACCGTGGTCGCGGCCGATTCCGACTGCGCCGGGTGCCACCTGCCGACGGAGAGCGAGGCGTTCCACGGCACGCCGTTCACCGATCACTGGATCCGCCTCCCGGGGGAGCCGCCGACCCCGGCCTCGGCTACCGGCCGCCGGGAACTCGCGTGGCTCGAGGAGCTTTACGGGCACCGGATGTCCGAAGAGAACCCCCCCGCGAAATGGGCCCGCCTTCGCACCGGGCTCGCCGAGCTGCTCCACATTCGCGGCGCCCGGTCCGAGGCGCAAGCGCTGCTGAGGGAAGCGCTGGAACGCGGCGCCGACTATGAAACCCGCTTGAAGGCCGGAGCGCTGTTCCGGGATGGAGAGCGAATCCAGGAGGCCCTGGAGCTCTTCCGGGAGGCCGCGGCCGAGCGGCCCAATACCCCGCACGCTCACTACGAACTGGGCGAGACGCTGCTTCAGTCGGGCGACTTCGCAGGCGCCGTCGGTCCGCTCACCGCCGCGGCGGAACTGAGCGAGGATTCCGCCGGCGTGCAGGCCGCCCTGGGCACGGCGCTCCTCGGCGCCGACCGGCCGGCCGAAGCGATCGCCGCATTCCGGGACGCACTTCGGATCGAACCGGGACTGCCGGCGGCGCTCGGCCCCCTGGCGGGGATCCTCGCCGCCCATCCGCGGCGCGACCTGCGAAGGCCGGCCGAAGCAGTACGCCTGGCGGAACGCCTCGCGGGCCAGTTTGCGTTTCAGGAACCCCGCTCGCTGGATCTCTTCGGGGCGGCCCTGGCCGCGGCAGGGGACTTCACCGGCGCGATGCAGGCCGCCGAACGCGCCGCCGCGTTAGCGGCGGACGCCGCCGATGCCGCCGCAATTGCGCAGCGCCTCGCCCTCTATCAGGCCGGCCGCCCCTACGTGGGTCCGCTCCCGACGGCCGCCGGCCGGCGCTGACGCCGGACCGCGTCGAATCCTGCCGCGCGACCCATACCGGCGCCCGGGTACACTGCGGGGTCGGCCATCCTGGGGACGGATGGCGCGATCCCCACAAGGAGCACGACGATGCGCAATGTGAAGATTCTTCTGACGGCGGGCGCCCTGGCGCTGGGCGCCTACGGCTGCGGCGGCGCCGCGGCTCCGGAGATGGAGGAACCGGCCGGGAACGCCGACCTCGTCCAGCGGGACCTGCCGAATCCGAACCCGGTGGTCATCACCCAGTGGGCCGACCTCCCGGACGGTCGCACCTGGGGTTCCACCGCCGGCGTGGACATCGACCCCGATGGCCATGTCTGGGTCTACGACCGCTGCGGCGCGAACGCACTGGCCGGGGGTTGCGAGGAGAACTCCCACCTGAATCCGGTCCTGAAGTACGACCGGCACACCGGCGAGTTGCTCGCCGAGTTCGGCGCCGGACTGTTCGTGCTGCCTCACGGGCTGCACGTGGACGATGACGGCAACGTCTGGGTTACGGATTCCCAGGGGAACGAAGCCGGCACCAAGGGCCACCAGGTCATCAAGTTCAGCCCCGACGGCGAAGTGCTCCTGCGCCTCGGAGTCGCGGGGCAGCCGGGCACCGGTCCCGGACAGCTCTACGAGCCCTGCGACGTCATCACGGCGCCAAACGGAGACATCTTCGTCTCCGACGGCCACAGCGGCCAGAGCCCGGACCCGCCGGAAGGGCGGACCGGGCGCATCCTCAAGTACGACTCCGAAGGGAACTTCATCAAGGAGTGGGGCATCATCGGGTTCCGGCCCGGGCAGTTCCGCACCCCGCACGCGCTGGAGTTCGATTCCCAGGGCCGGCTCTTCGTGGCCGACCGGGGCAACCACCGGATTCAGATCTTCGACCAGGACGGGAACCTGCTGGACACCTACTACCAGTTCAGCCGGATCAGCGGGCTGTTCATCACCGACGACGACATGCTCTACGCGATCGACTCCGAGTCCACCGAGACGAACCACTACGGCTGGCTGAACGGGGTCCGGATCGGGCACGCCAGCGAGGACAAGGTGACGGCTTTCATCCCGCCGCACTACCCGGCCGAGGGCCGGGTGCTGCAGGGAGTCGCCGGCGAGGGCGTCGCGGTGGATGAAGACGGCAACGTGTTCGTGGCCGAGGGTCCGGCCTCACGACCCACCGCGGGCGGCGGTCTCACGAAGTACGAGCGCGCCCCGGAGTAATCCCTCTCCGCTCGATCCACTGCGCGGCGGGCGGATCGGGACCGCTGCCCGCGTGGCTCCGTACCGAGTGTGCGACAGGACGCTACATTTGCTACACTGGCTTGATGCGGACGATCACCCAGCGCCAACTCCGGAACGATTCCGGGGCCATCCTCCGTCAGGTACAAGCCGGTGAGCAACTGACCATTACCCGCAACGGCACGCCAGTGGCCGAATTGAGACCGGTATCTCCGCGACGGTTTGTGCCGCGGGGCGTGATCGCCGCCGCGGCCGCCAAGGCGCCGCGAATCGACGCCGACCGGTTTCGCGCCGACCTCGACGCGGTCGCGAATCCGTTGATCGACATCTGACCCGCTCCCGGTTCGCCAAGGGCCAATGACACCCCGCGGCCTCCTCGATACATCGGTGGTCATTGATCTGGACTCGATCGCCCGCGACCGACTGCCGGACGAGACCGCGATTTCGGCAATCACACTCGCCGAACTGGCCGCGGGTCCCCACGCGGTAACCGATGAGCAGGAGCGTGGCCGACGGCAAGACCGCCTGCAGTGGGCCGCCTCGAGGTGGGACCCGCTGCCGTTCGATGGCGAGGTCGCCCGCGCCTACGGTCGCATCTACGCAACGCTGCGCGCCCGCGGACGCACGCGTCGCCGCCGGGTCCCTGACCTTCTGATTGCCGCCACCGCCCTGGCTCACGACCTGCCGTTGTTCACGCGAAACCCCGACGATTTCGCCGGTTTGGAGACGGTGATCCAGATTCAAGTCATCTGATCTCGATCCACGACCCTCGTCGCTCCCTCCCCGCGTGCTTCAGGAAAGCAGGGCGCTCAGCTTGCCCAGGGTATGGGTGACCACTTGCCGCGGCGCCGCGGCCGCCCACGTCAGGCGCCGCGCCCGCTAATCGAGACTGCGTACCTGATCCGCCAGGACGGCGCCTCCGATTGGCCCGCCCGGCGGCAGCTCACGTCGGTTTGCTACGGCATCGTCGACGCGGGTTTCGCGCTCCCGCGCGATGCCGGCCGGAGGCCGGCGCTCCGAAGCGGAAGGCCCGCCGCCCCCAAAGGGCAGCGGGCCTTGAAGGTGCTTGAGCCAGGAGATCCTAGAAGGTCAGGCGGGCGCTGAGCCCGATGGTGCGGCCCTGGATCCACTCGATCGGCTCGCGGTACGCCGATCCGACCCTCATGTTGAAGTTCGTCTCGGTGGCGTCGTTCAGCGCATTGAACACGTCGAGCATGAGCTGAATCTCCGCCCGGCCGTCCAGCGAGAAGGTCTTGTCCACGCGGAAGTCGAGGATCGTCACGGTGTCGGAACGCCGCTCGTCGAGGTCGGCAAGAAAGATGCGCTGCGAGCCGACGTTCGGGACCGCGATCGACAGGATCGGGGACCAGTTGTAGCCGCTCACGAGGCGCAGCGTGGCGGCCGTGCCGATGTCGTAGGGGAACACGTAGCGGCCGGCGGTCTTCGCCTGCCAGTTCGAGAGGTCCTGCACGAGGGGTACCGGGCCATACGAGTAGTGCCAGTCCACGTTGATCGGATCGGTCGTCAGGGGGCTCGTGGACTCGTTGTTGCTGCGCCGGGCCTCGTGGCGCCACTGGTAGTCGAAGTAGGCGTTCCAGAAGAAGTTGTTCCGGAAGCGGCGGTTGACGCCGACGGACACGGTCGTCCAGTTCCACTCGCTTTCGTCCAGGGGCGTGTTCGCGATCCTCTCGATGCTGGTGGGTGCGCCGTCGGGCAGCCCGTTCACCGTCAGGGCCGTTCCGCCGAATCCGGCCGACTCGCAGGCCGCCGGACAGGGAACCGTGACCGAGTTCGTGAGCGTCCCGACGCGAGCCACGTTCAGCGGCGCGTCGGTCCCGAGCCCGAGAACGTGCCCGGTCTGCCGCTTGTGAACGACCGAGGCGCGCACGCCGAGATCGCTCCCGACCTGGTGTTCCGCGGACAGGCTGAACTCGTCCACGTGCGGGACCTCCAGGTTCGGATCCAACTCGGTCCCCACCGGAGCGCTTCGCTCGATTCCGAGGCCGGCGCCGGTGGACCCGGAAACGCGCTCCCCGAGTTCGTTCACCCCGTCGAACAGGCCGTTCTGGTTCTGGTCGAGGAACTTGTAGACGACGTTCTTGTTGCCGCCCGGGTTCGAGTTCGGCATACCCGTGTTCATGTTGTTGTAGTACCGGCCCCAGTAACCCTTCACGACGGAACGGCCCTCGCCGGTGACGTCGAGCGTGAAGCCGGCGCGCGGGGCAACGTTCCACCAGTTGATGACGTCGGCGCCGGGCACCTGGCCGCCTTCACCGAAGAGCAGGGGCAGCGCCGCCGCTACGTTCGGATCCACGTCGGCGATCTCGCGGAGGCAGCCGAGCGCCGCGTCGCAGGGGCCGCCGGGCACGTTGTTCGACTCCAGATACGCCATGAACTGCGAGCCGACGCGGACTCCGGCGTTCACCGTGAGCCGGTCGTTGATGGTCCACACGTCCTGGAGGTAGAAGTCGTAGTGGGTGTTCCGGTCGTAGTTGAAGTTCGGGAAGCTCTCGAAGCGGATCTCGTCCACGTTGTGGGGGCGCGCCGGGTCCTGCCCGCTGTCGTCGAGGTAGCGCACCGCGCCCGAGTTTGCGTTCCAGCCGAACTGACGCTCGTCAATCTGCCAGTCCCAACCGAACTTGAGGTCGTGGCTGCCGCTCGCCGTCGGGAGGTAGTAGTTGAACTGGCCGGTCGAGTGCGGCTTCCAGCGATTGAACGTGAACGGCCTCCAGCCGGCGCCGGACCAGATGTTCGTACCTTCGTCGAGCCGGGGCGGTTGCGACGCGGGATCCACTGCCGGGGTCATCGGCCAGCCAAAGCCGAAGTGGTTCACCTGGATGTTGCTGTAGAGCCGGTCGCTCCACACGCGCTGCCACTCGGCCTTGTGGAGCCAGGTCCAGGAGTCCTGGGCCAGGATGGATTCGGCCGGGCGGTTCGAGGACAGCCCCCGGAAGGGCTTTTGCTTGAGCGACCAGTGGTGGAAGGTGATGAACTGGTCCCGGTCGGTGATCTGCCAGTTCGCCTTCACCGTGAACATGTCGAAGTCGCCCAGGTCGGTGCCTTCGGATTCGGGTTGCCCCGAGATGATCCGGTCAATGACGAACCGGTTGTAGGCGGCGTAGAACCACGCCTTGTCGCGGACGATCGGGCCGCCGAGGTCGAGGTGGGCCTCGTAGAACTCGATCACCGGCGCCGAGGTTCCGCCCCGGCTCTCGAGATCGGAGGTGATGTTGTCGTTGATCCACTCCGGCGGCTCGTAGGCGAAGTGCTCGGTCCCCGAGAAATCGTTGCCTCCGCTCTTCCAGACCGCGTTGACCTGCGCGCCCGGGGTGGACATCTCCACGTCGGCGCCCTGTGCGGACACCTGGAACTCGCCGATCGCGTAGTAGTCGTAGTAGCCGCCGGCGCCGCCGGTGCCTTCGGTGGTGTTGACCCCGTCGTTGATGATCCGGTTCTGGTTACGGACCCCGAAGGTCTCGTAGCCGGACTGCTGACTCTTGTGGGATCCGCCCACGTCGTAGCCGCGCATCCGCACACCGGGGCTCTGCTGGAGCACCGCCCACATGTCGGTGGCCGAAGGAACATCCTCGAGCTGGGTGGTGTCGAAGGTCGCGGAGACGCCGGTGGACTTGACGTCCACCACCGGCGACTCGCCCGTGACCGTCACGGTCTCGGCGACGGTCGCGATGTCCATCGTCGAGTTCACCTCGAAGGTCGAACCGCCGACGACGATGACTTCCTCGAACACCACCGTCTGGAACCCGTTGAGTTCGAACGTGAGGTTGTAGCTGCCGCCGACGAGCTGCGCAAAGCGGTACGAGCCGTCCACGTCGGTGGTCGCGGTCCGCGACGCGACGAGTTCGTCGGACTCCAGAGTGACCGTCACTCCCGGGAGGGCGAGACCCTGCGCGTCCGTGGCGGCGCCCTCGAGGCGTCCGTAGAGCTGCTGGGACAGGGCCGCACTCGGCCATGCCACCAGCAGCGTAAAGAGAAGGGTTCTTTTCATGCCGTTGTCCTCCTTGGGGATCCGGAACATGGAAATGGGAACATGCTGGCCGGAACAGCAACGGCGGGACCAGGCGGCGCGCACGGGGGCGCTCTGCCGGCTAAGTCTCTCTAAATAGGTCGCTTAGTTTGAATCCACTCGAGGTCCGAATCCGAAGAAACCACCTCCGGCTTCGTCCCATTGGACGGGGACAACCGCCTGTGCCGAATGGCATCCAGAAAACAGACTCCGGCTTTCGGTTTTGTGGTCCAAAGAGCAGTGTTTCTTGAATTCCCAAAGACGGTTGGCGAGCTGGACAGACTGGCGCCGGACGGAACGGAGCATGCGGGAAGCGACGAGGCCAAACAGCGTTAGTACATACGTAAGTTACGTTTTCGGTCGGTTCGCGCCATGGGGGACACATTGCGTCATGGCGTACACACTGAAGAGCCCGCCGGGGCAACGAGACGCGACGCACTCACTTCGCGCCGATGGACGCTCTCCCGTTTGAGGCGGCGGCGCGACTGGCGGCACGATCCCGCGGGACGTTCCTACCGGTTCCCACCCAGCGCCGGCCACAGCGTCACGATGAACCGCTCATTCCGCACCGGAATCCGGACACTGCCCCGCATCCCGTCGTAGAGCGGGTGTTCCGCTCCGCCGCTGCTTACCAGCACTTCCGGCAGATCGGCGTACACCAGCGCCAACGCCGCGTCCTCGGCAGCGGTGGGCAGGAGCTGACCCATCAGCGCCCGGGCTTCTCCGACGCTGATCACTTCGGGGCTGACTTCCCGCGCCTCGAGATGGAAGCGGCTGCCGGGAAACTGCTCCAGCTCGGCTACGACGGGAACCCCGGAGCCCAGCAGGGGACGGAAGTTGCCGGGCACGGCCGCGACGATCTCGAACCCGGGACCCGCAGTCCCCACGGTCGCCACCGTCTGGCCGGGCGTCACCAGGGCTCCCGGCCGCACCCGCACGTCGGTCAGGACGCCACCTACCGGAACGATGAGTTGCCGTTCCTCGAGATCGGTGCGCGCCTGTTCGCTGGCGCTCCGCAGCGCCGCGAGCCCCCCGCCGGCAGCGGGATCGTCGGGATCCCGGAGCAGGCGGACGAGCGCGTCTTCGTATTCGTGCTCCAGCCGTCGCACCTGCGCCAACTCGGCGTGGTCGTAGAGCGTTCCGATGACATCCCCCGGAGAGACCTCGGTCTGCGGTGCGATGTGAATGGCGGCCACCGTTCCCCCTTCGTTGGCAACGACCGGGATACGCCCCCGACTGTGAACCACGGCGTTGCCCTCGGCGTACTCAGTCGCCGTGCCGAAGATCAGAAAAGCCACGAACGCGAGCAGCAGCGCCGCCATCCCGCCCACGATCCAGGATCCCCACCGCTCCGAGACGTTCAGGATCGCGCTCGGACTCTCGGACCGCCGCTGCTCCTGGATCGCTTCGGCGCGGAACACGGACGAATCTGCGCCGATGTCTCCCTCCAGCCTGTCGTATTCCCGCAGGGCTGCCAAGGGCGGCGCAAAGTCGCTCGCCAGCAGCCGCGCCGTGTCCAGCAATTCCGGCCGGAGAGCGTCGTGCGGGTCGGCCGCATGGCACGCCAGCACGCCGAACACGGTTCCTGAATGGTCCCGGACTGGAACCGCCATGAGTCCGCGTCCGGCGCCTGGGACGAGATCCAGTTCCGGATCGAAGAACACGGAGTCTTCAACGGCCTCTTCGAGCACTGCCATCCCGGACCGCGCGGCGTAGGCGATCAAGCCGAGCGCGGCGCTCTCCGCGAACTCTGCCTGCTGCACCGGATGCGGCCCCAGCAGAATCTCCGCCCAATCGTCGTACGCGTACACCGTCGCGGTGACGTCCGGCATCCGCCGCTCCGCCTGCGCCGCCAGGTCCCGCAGCGCGCTCTGCGCCGCCCGCCGCTCCCCCAGACTGGCGGCGTCGTACCACGCGAAGCCTGGAAGCCCGTCCTCGGTGGCCGGCCTCGGGCGAACGAGTTCGCGAAAGACTCGCCGGAAGACTGAATTCTCGAGCGCCGCGAGCGCCAGCGGTCCGAGGCGGTTCGGGTCCGGCCATCCACTACACGCGAAAAAAACATCGCCTGAACCGACCACGTCGCTCCAGTGGTCCGACGCCGCACCGCTACGGGCGAACAGAATCGGACGCATCCCCGGCAACCGCTGAATCGTGGACCGGACCGACGCAACGCTCGGCTCCCGCTCGGACGAACAGCCAAGCAGCAAGACTCCTACGCTCTGCAGGTTCTGGATTTCCAGCGCGTCAACGATCTCTGTCCCCCTGAGGGCCGGCATCGTGCGACATGCCTCGATCGCCCGCTCGTCATCCGCCGCAACGAGCACCGGCGCCAGATCGGCGGCCCCGATCACGGAAATCCGCCACGCCTCAGCGTTTGTGACCAACACCAGCCGTACCGCGTTGTCGCCGCTGCCGTGTGCGGCACCCAGCCGCAGGTCCGCAACTCCCGTCCAAGAGTCGCCGTCACCGGAGCCGAAACGAATGGCGATCTCAGCTCCCTCCATCGCGCCGTCGCGGATCGTCACCGCATCCGCCTCCTGGACGCACACCCACGCCTCGCGAGGACCCAGACCAACGACCCGTGCGGACGACGGAGCGCGACCTTTTACCCGAAGCTGTGCACGGCCGAACATGCGCCGCAAGCCCGTCACGAACCCCCTCCTCCGATGCCACCCTGCTCATGCGCCCGTACCAGCGACGCGTACTCACCGTCCAGATTCAGCAGCTCCCTGTGTCTCCCCTCCTCAACGAGACGACCCTCCTTCAGGACGAAGATCCGGTCCGCGTTCCGGATCGTGTTCAGCCGCTGCGCGATCACGATCCGCGTGCAAGCGAGCCGCGCCAACCGCGCCTGGATCTTCGCCTCCAGCTTCGTGTCCAGATTGCTCGTCGCTTCGTCCAGAATCAGTACCGGAGGCCCCTTCGCGAGCGCCCGCGCCAAGGCCAGCCGCTGCATCTGCCCTCCCGAGAGTAGGAACCCGCCGTCATACAACATCGTGTCGTAGCCCAGCGGCAGCTTCGCGATGTCGTCATGGATGCACGCCAGTCGCGCGGCCTCGATCACTTCCGCCAGCGACATCTCCGGGTTCCCGAGCGCTATGTTCTCCCGCACCGAATCCGCGGCATACCAACCGGTCTGGGTCACCGTCCCGATGCTACGCCGAACCTCACGCAAATCCAGGGTCGCGAGATCCGTTCCCGAGTACAACACGTGTCCTTTCGTCGGCTCGTAGAGTCCGAGCAGCAGTTTGGCCACCGTCGACTTCCCCGCCCCCGACGGCCCGACGAACGCGACGAACTCTCCCGGCCGGATGGTGAACGAAAGGTCCTGCAGGATTTCCGGACCCGAGTCGCTGTAGCGGAACGTGACATCCTGCATCGAGACTTCCCTTGGGTCCACGTCCGGCCCCGGGCCGCGTACCCGCCGCTCCGGCTCTGTCTCGATCACGTCTTCGATCCGGTCCACGTAGCTTCCCAGCAGGTAGATGGACGAAACGGTTCCCACCAGCTTCGACAACGGACCCAGGAACCCCATCGCAAACGCGTTCATCGCTAACATCACTCCCAGGGTCATATGGCCATCGAGGACCCGCATCGCCCCAACGATGAGCACCAACATGGTCCCCACGCCCGAGAGGGCGCCGGTAATCGCTCCCACCGTCGCGTTCAGGCGGTTCTGCTCGATCCCGATGTTGAGTTCCTTCACGAAGAGGTCCGTCCACTTCCGGGCCACCTCGCGTTCCGCGCCCATGGACTTGAGCGCTTCCATCCCCGACAGCATCCGCACCTGGTAGCTGCGCGCCTCCGCCTGCCGCTGGATGGACTCCGACACCAACTCCCGCAGCCGTACCCGCGTCACCACGAACACCGTCACCCGCAGCACCCCCAGCACGATCACAAGCCCCGCGACCACCACGTCCGTCAGCAGCATCAACACCAGGTACGCCAGCACGAACACGCCGTCGAGCACCGCCGAAAACGCCGTCGAGGTCAGCGCGTTGCGGATCTGCACATGGCTGTTCATCCGAAGCATCAGGTCGCCCGACGAACGGTTCTGCAGGTAGGAGAACGGGAGCTCCATCAGCCGTTCCACGAACGACACTGTCAAGCGGGCGTCAATTCGCGACATCACCTCCACCGTTAGCCGCGAGCGCACGAATGAGAACAGCGTCGAGAACCCCGCGATCCCGATCAGCGCGACGGCCACTGTCAGGAGTAGCCCCTGGTCCTCCCGCGGCACGATCCGATCCACCAGAAGCGCCGTGAACAGCGGGGTCGCCGTGCCGAGCACCTGGATCGCCGCCGACATGGCGAGAAGCTGCGGCAGGTGTCCCGACCGCAGGATGACCCGCGCGTAGTCCCGCAGCACCCCCCGCCCGCCCGCCTTCTGCGTCCGGAAGGTGTCCGTCGGCCACAACTCAACCGCCACCCCGGTGAAGTTGCGGCTGACCTCCTCCCAGTTCACGATCCGGCGGCCCGCCGCCGGGTCCATCACCCTGAGTCCCCGTTTCACCGCCCGGTCCAGCACCACGAAGTGGCTGAACCGCCAGTGCAGGATCGCGCCGCGCTGCAGGCGGCGCAGATCCTCGATCGCATCCACCCGGAGACCCCGACCCGCGAGCCCGTGCCGCTCGGCAAGATGCAGCAGATCCGCGGCGTTCGTCCCGTCCCTGCCGGCAGTCAGGTGGTCCCGGAGCGCGTGTACCGGGATGTGCCGGCCGTGGAACGCCAGTACGCTCGCCAGGCTGGCGAGGCCGCATTCCGTAGAGCCGGTCTGCTGGACCACTGGCACGGACCGGGGGCGGCGGAGCGCCCCGATCCCCGCGACCCGGGGCAGCGAGTCCAGGAATGACGGACGCGAGGGATCAGCCATCGGGGGAACCAGCCGTCGTCCGGGTCGCAGCGCCGGCAATCACTCCTCGGGCGACCCGGGACAGTCGAGGGCCGGCTCCCCTTCCGCCAGTTGCGGAACGGCCAGCACGTGGACCGGGGTTCCGGCCGGGAGTTCGTCCGAGCACAGGAGCGCCTCGAAGGTGTGCAGGAGCGTGCGAGGATCCAATTCGGGAGAGGCGTAGATCACGAACCCGAGCACCGGCTCATGGTCCTCGAAGGTCACCGTAATCGCGGCACCGCTGGAAAGCCCGACGGTGGCCTCAGGCGGTGCCGCAAACCGAACGTGCCACTCGCCGGCCTCGATCGCCACCACCGGCGCTCCCCTCGTGTCGTACATCCCCGGCGAGCCGTACACCTGGTCCACCACCCCGTCCAGCGGAGCGCGCAGCGTGGCCTTGGCCGCTTCGGCGCGCGCCTGTTCGGCAGCCGTTTGGGTAGCCGCAAGTTGGGCCTCGGCGGACTCCCGACGCGCGCGGGACACTTCCACCTCGGCCTCGATCTCCGCGAGTTGTTCCGCAGAGAACAGGTCCGGACGTCCCTGGCGGCGCTCGTGGCGCCCTGTCGCTTGTTCCACCTCCACCTGCGCCACCCTCAGCGCCGCCTCGGCTTCGGTCACGGCTGCCAGCGCCACCGCGAGGGAGCGGTCTACCGACTCGGAATCAAAGCGCGCCACCGGCTGGCCCTGCCGCACCTCGTCGCCCGGCTGCACGAAACGCTCCAGCAACCGGGCGTCGAACGGCGCCGGAACCACCACGCGGCGCTCCCGCACCACCACACCCACATGGCCGTAGCTTGGGGGAAGCAGGCCTAGGGCCGGTTCGTCCAGGTTGACTCGCCGCGGCGCCGCAGGCGGCGCGGAGCCCGAACCCCGCCATTCCGGTTCGTCGCCATTGCCACAACCGACCGCGGCAGCGAATGCGACGCATCCGACCGCCAGGAGGGGGACACGCACTGCTCCGTAGCTCACCGCTTCGCGCGCGCGACCAACGAACGGTAGGTCCGGCTCAGGAAATCGTGGATCACCAACTCCTGCGCTCGTGCGGACGCGGGAAAAAGCCGGTTCGCGTGCATGTGGGTCAGGCTTCGCAGCAACTCGTCGAGCGGACATCCCAAGTTTCCCGACTCCTCCAAGTCCCGGAACTGTCGCACGAACTCCCCGGTGGCTTCCGACCGACGCCGGAACACCAGGTCCAATCCAGAGAAACGGGCATCTTCTTCCCAGTTTCCGGTAACAAGCGCTTCGAGATCTCGGCGCTCCCCGCGCAGCCGCTTCGCCAGTCGCCGCCGCACCGATGGCCCCACCCGGAACTCCCGGCCAAACGACTCCCGGGCCCCCGCGACCACCCGCTCCCTTCCGTCGTAGTCCAGCCCGAAGTCTGCGAGCAGCCGGTCCCAACCCATCGCCACCGCCTTCCAGCGGAGGGTCTCGTCGTCCGCCCTGTCGAACAGCGGCACCAAGCGCAGCGCCGCCGCGCTGTCGGCGCGGAACCACGCCTCTGCCAGTTCGATCCCACGATCACCGCCGTAGCGCTCGACCTCGCGCACGTAGGTGTCGAGGCTCACCCGGTGGATGGAACCGGCCTCCACAAACGGCCGGAGCAGGGCCGACATCCTCGCGTCCAGCGCGCGACGTTCATCCCGCCCGCCCCGAAACCGCACGCGGACATGGTGTTCCGGGTCCCCGTAGCGGATGAAGAACCACGGCTCGTCGGGTGCGATCTTTTCGTGGAGCGCCGCCAGCGGGGCGACCACCTCGCTGAGCAGCCGGTCCGCCGTGCCAGCGCTGGCGTAGAGCTTGTAGTACAGCCACTCGTCCCCGGGGGTGAAGACCCGGCGAGCGATCGACGCGGGCGCGTTCCGGCGCTTCCCGTCGTCTTCATTGCCATCACGCGCGGCCGGCTGCCGGCGCACCAGCGGGAGGATGATCTCATTCCGGTACTTCCCCTCCGGGCCGCTGACGCATCCTTCCAGGTCCTCCGCCAAGGTTTCCGTCAAGGTCAGGGCGGGACGGCGCGCAGCATGATCCGCCATCGCTGCGAGACAGAGCGGATTCTCCAGATCCAGCAACAGGCGATTGTCCCCGTCGGCCAGGCGGACGAAACGCGGCAGCGCCAATTCCCGAACCAGCGACCTCAGCGCGTCCTCGCGGGCGGCGGGCGTCTTCGCCTTTCCAACGGCCTTGTACGCCGGCCGGTCGCGACCCACCTTCCAGCGGGCGAGCGAGTAGATGGCTCGCCCACGGGTCACCCGCGGCAGGAACGGAAGTCCGTTCAGCGATCCCCAACTCCAGCCAAAGCCCAGCGCCGTCCCGTCGTTCTGCAGCGCACAGAGGAAACGATACATCCCCGAGCTGCGGCGGAAATTGTGCGCCGAAGTGAGCCGTGGAACGACCGTGCGGCCGTCCCGCCGCGAGCGCAATCGGAACCGGCTGCCCTCAAGTCGGAGCACCAGGTCGTCCACGGTCAACCGGTTCGGTCGGGATAGCCGCGAGTGACCCGCGCAACTCAGCTCGACTTCGCGGACATGAGGTCGTCGCACGACGTTGCCGACGCGCCCTTCCGGGGTGTGCACGATCTCCGCAAACACCGAATCCGGCGCCAACTTTTCCTCTTCGCGCAGATGTCCGCGCACCCTGCCGAGGAGTACTGGATCGAGATCACTGAACCGCCCCAGCATCCGAGCGCCCGAGGGACCGAAGCCGCCGTGATAGAAGATGCGGTAGTCCCCTCGGCGCACCGCCGCTTCTGACTCCGCCAGCAGGTCGAACTGGATCGACAGCGCGTCGGGCAACGCGCTTTGCTCCGGGGGCGCGAGGCGTTCAAGCAGGTCGTCGTCCAGTTCGAGGCTCGTCGGGGGCATCTTCCCCCAATCGAAGATCCGCTCCGCCAGCGCCTCCCGTATACCACCGCCTTCGCCAGCATTTCCGGGGCGTCGCACCGCTCCGAGGTCGAGTCCCGCCAGCAATGGCGATCCCGGCGTGCGCGGCCGCAGATCCGGACCCGGTGCACCAAGTCCCCGCTCTGGATCAAACGCTTCCGCCAACGGAACCTCCCTGGACTCGTAGCGCTCCCGGAAGCGGTTCTTCAGGTCGCGGAGCGAGTCGGCCGCGGGGCCGGCGAGCCGCAGCAACGGCTTCGCTCCGCGCAGAACCTCCTCAACCACCTCGCCGGAGAGCCGGAGATCGCCAGACTCCTTGAACATGTCCACCTGGAGTAGCCGCTCGGTCGTTTTCTGGCCCAGATCTCCGGTCCACACTGTGTCCACCGCCGCGTATGCCGCGGGCGGCGCTCCTACCCCGTGCGCGTCCAGACGGTCGAGTTCCTCGCGGAGCCGTCGGACTCGCGCGGCGGTTTCGGACAGTGCTTCGTCCGCTTCCAGGCTACCGATGATCTGGTCCAACGGATCGGCCCCGACGACTGCCGGGATGAGTTCCGGCAGGAGCACTTGAGCCTCGATCAGATCATCGAGGTACTCCTCGATGTCTGCATCCCGAACCTCGGGATCGGTGATCGCCGCCGCCAACGCGGCATGGAAGTCCGACAGCGGCCCCGGCTCCCCCGCGCATCCTTCCAGCGCTGCGGAGAGCGCCTCGTCCGCCTCGAGGAACGCGATCTCGTGCCTGACTTCGCCACCGCGCACCCGCGCCTCCACGTACTGGTATCCACCCGGAACCGCCGCCAACGTGTCGTTCGGGCGGTAACGCAGCTTCTTCCGGACGGTTTCTTCCTTCAGGAGGGCGCGAACCAGCCTCGACACCTGTTCCAGGTCGAGCGCCGAGCGCCGGCGGTAGCACTCGCGGCCCGCGAGCCGCAGGCGCGTCTCTCCACCGACTTCCCCCACCGAGACACCTGCGAACAAGCCAAATGGCGTACAGCGGTCGCACATCCGGGCGTAGTACTGAACCAGCGTCCGCTCCATTCGCTCTCGCCGCCGCGACGGTGGGCGATCCAGCCAGCCCGCCACGTTGTCTGCAACCATCGGGCTCGCCACCCGCAGACCATCGGCCACCGGCGGGTCGGCCAAGCGCTCGGTCAGCGCACGTCGGAGCCGGGCCGGCTCAGGCGCGCGCCCGGAAGCGTCCGGGGCCGTCCCGCTCCATCTCGACAGTTCCGCGACGGGGAGCAGCGGGGTGCGGAGAACGAAGAAGCCGGACGACCGGTATCGGTCCCATAGCGCGTTGACCGTCGACCCGTCCTTCCTTGCCGCGCTCACCGGTCTCCTTCCGTCACACGTAGAACCGGCCTGCCGTGAGCCAACTCAAGACAGTAGCAGCAAGCGGTCCCAATTCGGTTCGATGTCCGTGGTCGCCGCTAGGAGCGCCAAGCCAACCCCGGCTGAACCCGTCAGAAAGGTCGCGTCGTCCACCCAACCCTGCCGGTTGTCTCCGACGTCACCCCACATCCGGTAGCCGCCGATTCCTTCACCGGGTTTCTGGTAGTCAAGCGTCGCGCGGAACCAGGCGTCCGCCGCCTCCCGGAACTTCGGGTCCTCGTTGTTCCGGGCAAGCCGGTAGAAGATCTGAGCGTTCCCGGCCGCGCCGTGGCACAGCCCGGCGTCCTGGATCCGGGCCTCCTCCGGTGGAACTCCGGCACACGCGAGCGCCAGGGTCCGCGCCCAGTCCTCAGTCTCCGGGTCACCGATTGCCTTGGCCGCCTCCAGCGTGACCGCTGACGCTCCCAGCGGGCCATAACACCACGCCATCCGGCGATTGGGCTCCCGGTTCACACCCGGTGCGATCCACGAGGGCAGCTCCGCCCGATGGGGCTCCGGCTGGCAGGAGCGAAGCCAACCAAAGGTCCGGCGAAGAAGCGACTCAGCGCGGGCAGGTTCGACACGGGCCGCACATAGCTTCGCGAGCAGCCAGCACACGCCCGGCACCCCGTGGGCAACGCCGACGTTGTAGTAGCCGTTCGGCGCACGTTCGCGCTGCCACGGAGGAAGGAACTCCGGGGCCGTGAACCAGGTGATCCCACAGTTGGTTTGCACCGCCGTGGTCTCCAGTGCGTCGAGCACCAGGCCAAGACCCCGTTTCGCGCGCTCAGCCGGCAGGCGCTCTACGAAATGCACCCCCGCCCCAACCAGCCCACTGATCAGGTCGAATCCCTGCCGACGCGGCCACTCGGGCAGCGTAGCGGCAAGGAGTTGATCTGCGTGAGTACCGACGAAATCGTCATCCGCCCCCAGATGGCTGGTCATCCATCCCAGCCCGGCCCAACCTCCGAACAAGCTGAGGCTGCGGCGTAGCGCCTTCAGATCAAGACAGTGATCCATGATCAAGGTGCACGTCTCCAAGCCATCCGCCGCCGTTCCAGCGATATCAGCGTAGGCGTGAAACAACCCCGAGAACGCGTTCGCCTTCCCGCTCCTCCTGTCGTCACGGCTATCAGGCCGGGTTAGTTCACGCACGAGACCGAATGCAATGGAATCAACCGCGGCAGACGCACGCTGTGACAACTCCCCGGAGAGTGGTGCGTTCGCCATAACGTTGTGCTTCATTCACCCGATGGCCGCCGGATTCACAGGCGTACGCACTTGCGCCGATCAAGACCTCCCCTAGACACCAAGCGGGATCCCCGAACGGGATCCCGCCGCCGCTCCTCCGGAACCGAAAAGGCGACTAATCGAGGAATCGCGCCGCTAACAGCAGCAGCTCGCGCAGTGCGTGTTCGGGCAGGTGTCGCACTCGGTCGGACAACTGCAGGTAGTGCCACACGTGTCCCCACATGTCTCCGGACAGGTCCATGGACATGTGTCATAGCACGTGTCGAAGTCCGAGGCACCGGCCACGTCCGGCAACTGATCCGGTTCCAGATCGGCGAGTTTGCGCTTCTTGAGTGTGATCTTCTTCTTCATGTTCCAATAGCCTCCTTTTGATCAAGCAATGGACTTGGGTGCAGCCATCAGTGCGAGATGCAACGCGATGTATGCCGTTCTTCCGACTACGACGATAGAAGCTACGTAGGTAACGGAGAACGATCAAGGGTTGTTTCTTGTTTGAGGTCGTGTTAGGAGCCGCACAGACCTTTGTGTTGTGTGCGTGCGGCATTCGGAGTCGCGCCGCGCATCCCCTGATCCCAACAGATGATGGCGCGAGACTCGGTCACGGAGCAAAAAAAGAAGGCAGGGCGAACTGGTGATAGCCAAAGCGAAAGGCCCGCCGCCCCGGAGGGCGGCGGGCCTTGAAGTTGCTTGAGCTGGGGGAACTCTAGAAGGTCAGGCGGGCGCTGAGGCCGATGGTGCGGCCCTGGATCCACTCGATCGTCTCGCGGTAGGCGCCTCCGGCGCGCATGATGAAGTTCGTCTCCGACGCGTTGTTCAGCGCGTTGAACAGATCGAGCATGAACTGGATCTCCGCGCTGTCGCCGAGGTTGACCGCCTTGTCGACGCGGAAGTCCAGAATCTGGACGTTGTCCGACCGACGCTGGTCCAGGTTGTCGAGGAAGATCGTCTGCGTCCCGACATTCGGCACGCCCACCGACAGTCTGGGGGCCCAGGGGAAGCCGCTGACCAGACGCAGGGTTCCAGCCAGGCCAACGTCGTAGGGCAGCACATAGCGGCCAGCCGCCTTGAACTGCCAGTTGGTCAGGTCCTGGATCAGCGGGATGAACCCGAACTGGTAGGTCGGGCCGACGCCGATCGGGTCCGTCGTCAGCGGGCTGTTGCTCTTGCTGCCGGGGTTCCGGCCCTCGTGCCGCCACTGGTAGTCGAAGTAGGCATTCCAGAAGAAGTTGTTCCGGAAACGCCGGTTCACGCCCATGGAAACCGTCGTCCAGTTGTATGCGGCGAGGTCGTCCGGCCAGTTCGTGTACACGTTGTTGCTGGTCGGAGCACCGTCCGGCAGGCCATGCACGGTGATGCCCGTTCCGCCGAAGCCGGCGGTGTCGCAGGCCGCGGGGCACGCGATCGTCTGGGTGTTGGTGAGCGTGCCGATCCGGGCCAGATTCACAGTCCCCCAGGCGCCGGTCTGCCGCTTGTGCACCACGGAAAGGCGCGCACCGAGATCGTTGCCGATCTGGTGCTCCGCCGAGACACTGACCTCGTCCACCCACGGCTGGGTCGTGCCAGAATCCACGGGAGCTCCCACCGGCTCCGCGCGCGCGACGCCGATTCCGACATCGGGACTGCTGGCGTCGACCAACTCTCCGAGTTCCTGAACGCCGTCGAAGAGGCCGTTCATGTTCTGATCGAGGAACTGGTAGGTCGCGTCCTTGTTTCCACCCGGATTCGCGTTCGCCCAGCCGCTGTCCATGTTCCAGTAGTAGCGGCCCCAGTAACCCTTGAGGACCGAGCGGCCCTCACCGGTCAGGTCGTAGGTGAAGCCCAGGCGCGGCGCGAGATTCCACCAACTGATGACGTTGTTGTTGGCCGGCACCTCGCCGCCTTGACCGAAAATGAGCGGCAACGCTGCCGCCACGTTGGCGTCGATGTCGGCGATCTCGCGGATGCAGCCCAGGGCGGCATCGCAGGGGCCGCCGGGAACGTTGTTCGAGCCCAGGTAGCCGATCCGCTGGCTGCCGAAGCGCACGCCCGCGTTCATCGTCAGCCGGTCGTTGAGGGTCCAGACATCCTGGAAGTAGAAGTCTACGTGCGTGTTCCGGTCGTAGTTGAAGTTCGGAACGCTCCAGAAATGGATCTCGTCCACGTTGTGGGGCCGCGGCGGGTCCTGGGCGCTGTTGTCGTAGTAGTAGACCGCCCCGGAGTTCGAGTTCCAGCCGAACTGCTCTTCGTCAATCTGGAAGTCCCAGCCGAACTTGAAGTCGTGGCTCCCGCTCTCCGTGGGCAGGTAGTAGTTGAACTGGCCCGTGGTGTGCGGCTTCCAGCGGTTGAACGTGAATACGCCAAAACCGGCGCCCGAGAGGATGCCGGTACCGGTGTCGACGCGCGACGGCTGGGTTGCAGGATCCACGGCCGGGACCATCGGCCAGCCGAATCCGAAGTGGTTCACCTGGATGTTGCTGTAGAGACGGTCGCTCCACACCCGCTGCCACTCGGCCTTGTGCAGCCAGCTCCACGAGTCCTGCGCACGGATGGATTCCGCCGGCGTCGTGCGGGACAGACCACGGAACGGCTTCTGCTTCAGCGACCAGTGGTGGAAGGTGATGAACTGATCCCGGTCGGTGATCTGCCAGTTCGCCTTCACGGTGAACATGTCGAAGTCGCCGAGGTCCGTCGCCACATCCTCGGGAACGCCCGAGATGATCCGGTCGATGACGAACCGGTTGTAGGCGGCGTAGAACCACGCCTTGTCCCGCACGATCGGGCCGCCGAGGTCGATGTGCGCCTCGTAGAACTCGATCACCGGCGCCGAGGTGCCGCCCCGGCTCGAGAGGTCTGAGGTGATGTTGTCGGCGATCATGTCCGGAGGCTCGTAGGCGAAGTGCTCGGTCCCGGAGAAGTCGTTACCGCCGCTCTTCCAGACCGCGTTCACCGTCGCGCCCGGAGTGTTCGACTCCACGTCCGCGCCCTGCGCCGACACCTGGAACTCGCCGATCGCGTAGAAGTCGTAGTAACCGCCCGCGCCGCCGGTTCCCTCGGTACTGTTCACGCCGTCGTTGATGATCCGGTTCTGTCCCCGGACCCCGAAGGTCTCGTAACCGGACTGCTGGCTCTTGTGGGACCCGCCCACGTCGTAGCCGCGCATCCGCACGCCCGGGCTCTGCTGGAGGACCGCCCACATGTCGGTGGCGGATGGGACGTCCTCGAGCTGGGTGGTGTCGAACGATGCCGACACGCCGGTGGTCTTCACGTCCACAACCGGGGATTCACCGGTCACGGTGACGGTCTCGGCGACGGTCGCGATGTCCATCATGGCGTTCACTTCGAAGGTCGAACCGCCGACCACGATGACGTCCTCGAAGACGACGGTCTGGAAGCCGCCGAGTTCGAAGGTCAGGTTGTAGCTGCCCGCGACGAGCTGCGCGAACCGGTAGGAGCCGTCCACGTCGGTGGTCGCGGAACGAGGGGCGACGAGTTCGGCCGACTCCAGGGTGACCGTCACTCCGGGGAGGACGAGGCCCTGCGCGTCGTTCGCGGCGCCCTCGAGGCGCCCGTAGATCTGCTGGGACAGGGCCGCACTCGGCCACGCCACCAGCAGCGTAAAGAGAATGAGTTTTCTCATGCTGCTTGGTCCTCCTGTGGGGTCGGAAGCATGGAAAGGAGAAAGATGTCAGCCGGAAAGAGCAACGGTCGGACCAGAAGCCGCGGCCGGGGTCTATATCCGCCTAAGTCGTTCTAAAAGGGATGGTTGCTCCAGCACCCGCGAGTGCCGGAATCCAGAAACTTCGTCCCAATATTCGATTTATTGGAGCCGAACAGCCAATTCTCTTGAATCTCTTAGGGTTCTGTCAACCCGAGGAACCTCGAACGGCTCGGCCCCCGCGCTCGTCCTTCCCGTGGAAATCACCCGTGGAGCGGAGATGTATCCCGCACTGTTTGTCGGCATGAGAGCAAAAAACGCCGAAAAATGGCGGCATGGTGTACACCCGGCTCGCCAGGCGGCCGCAGCTCGGTTTCTTCCGGCTGGGGGTTCGTTCGCTCTGACAATGCTGGATCGCGGGTCCGCTGACCCTGGTAACGGCAACTCCGCGCCGTGAGTGTGGGTGGAGTCGCGACGTGCGCTGCGCTCCGCGCAGCGGTGCCGACCGGAGGTCGGCGTTCCAAGCCGTTTGCGCCACCCTTAGACTCCGCATGCCGTGGAAGCCCCGCTCCCGTTCCGCACCGCCGGCGCCGCCCTCAGCGCGAATCCGCTGCGGACCGCGCTCGCCCTGATCGGCCTGGTGATCGGCGTGGCGTCGGTGATCACCATGGCCGCGCTCGGCTCCGGCGCCCGGGCGGCCGTCGCCGACGACGTGCGTTCCGCCGGGACCAACATCATCGTGGTGCGGGCCGGCAACTACATCCGGGGCGGCGACGCGGTGAACATCCCCTCCGGCTTCGGCCGGGCGGACACGCTGACGCCGGAAGACGCCGAGGCGATCCGGGGAATCACCGATGTCGCGATGGTGAGCCCGGTAGTGGAAGAGCGGACGGCCCTGCTCGCCGACACCGGCGACTCGTTCGCGCAGATCCACGGCGTTTCGGACGAGGGGCCGCGGATTTACCAGGTGCGGTTCCTCGACGGCGAGAACTTCAGCGCCGGTGACGTGCGGAACCGCCGGGCGGTGGTGCTGCTCTCCTCTCCGGTGGAGGCCGACCTCTTCCCCGGCCGCTCCGGGGTCGGCCGGACGGTGGTGATCCGGGAACGGGAGTTCGAGGTGGTGGGGATTTACCAGTCGTCCGACCGGAAGCTGGCCGAAGCGGCGATGGTCCCCCACACCCTGCTCGCCGATCTGGTGGGGCGCGACTACCTGCAGGCCGTCGCGATCGCCACCGAGCGCGCCGGCGACGCCTCCCGGGTGGCCCGGGACGTGGCCAACCTGCTTCGCGAGCGGCACGAGCTGACCCGCGCGGCGCCGCCCGCGGAATCGGCCGCTCCGCACTCCTTCCGGCGCGGCACGCGCCTGCCGGATGACTTCGTCGTGCGCACCCAGGCCACCGAGGCCCTGACCCAGGGCCTCTACACGACCGCCGCCGCCTTCGTGCTCGCGTCCATGCCCAAGCTGGACGAGGTCACCTCGGAGGAGATGGTGGGCACGCTGAACCGCGCGACCTCGACGATGACCCTCCTGCTCGGCGCGCTCGCCGGCGTCTCCCTGATCGTCGGCGGCGTCGGGATCATGAACGTCATGCTGCTGGCGGTCACCGAACGCACCCGGGAGATCGGCCTCCGGCTCGCAGTCGGGGCGCGGCGCCGCGACGTGATGTGGCAGTTCCTCGCGGAGGCGATCGGCCTCGCCGCGCTGGGCGGGCTCTTCGGGGTTGTCCTGGGCGGGCTTTCCTCGACGCTCGTCGAGGCCCTGTTCGGGTGGCGGACCCTGATTCCGGCGCTGGCGATCGGCGGGGCCGCCGTACTCGCGATGGGGGTCGGAGTCTTCTTTGGCTGGTACCCGGCCCGGCGCGCGTCGAGGCTCGACCCGATCGTCGCGCTGCGCTCCGAGTAGCGGGCGAGCGCCGCCCACCGGCTGGGGCCCTTACGGGGGCTCTTCGGCGTCCGGTGGCGGAGCGGCGATCGGCAGCCCGGTGTGGGGATCCACGGTCGGCGGCTCCATGATGAACGGGACCTCGATCTCGTAGGGCGAGCCCTCGAACCGGAAGTACACGATCGCCACCGTGTCCTCGGTGTCGATCGGATCCCCGCTCGCGATCCAGGCCTCGCCGAACTCGTCGATCCGGGGCCGCAGGGGTTCGAGTTCTTCCCCCGCGTCGGTCATCCGGCGGATCGTGATCCGCAGCTCCTCGGCGACTGCCGCCGGGAGTTCACTCCGCATGGCGTCGGAGAAATAGATGCGGTGCTCGCCCCCGGCGGTCAACACGACCTCGAAGTGGAGATCGCCGTGCATGAAGACGTAGCCCCCGTAGCGGGGAGAGTGGTCGCCGTGCGCCATCATCATTCCGCCCATCCCGGCCATGCCTTCCATCCCCTCGGAGGGCGGTTCTTCTTCGGGCGCGCCGCAGGCGGCGAGGGCGAAAAGCACGACGAGGCGTACCGGGCGAATCAGCAAGACATCAACCAGCAGTCAATTATGAAGAGAAGGGGAGAACAGTCGAATGAACTCCGCCGGACTCATCGCTTCGCGGACCGCTTTCACGATCCCGGAGAGACGGTCGCCGGGTGCGAGCCGGGGGTCGATGAGGCTCTCCAGGGCGGCGCGAAACGCGGGGTCCACGGAGGGACGGACGAGAGCGTATCCGCCGAAGCGGTCGGCGTGGGCGAGGAGGCCGTGCGGATCGGGGACGAGGGCCTCGAAGTCGAGCGCGCGGAGCGCCTCCAGGTGCGTCAGTTCGCCGTCCAGGTACCCGGCGAGCACCCGCGATACGACCGGCTCGAGGGCGCGGAGCGATTCGTCGGCGGGAGCGGCCGGGACGAGCCCCTCGATCGTTGCCGCCAGACCCTCGAACACCGCGGTCCGGGGACCGTAGAGCGGCACGATCCCGAGCTCGGGCCAGCCGGTGGCCTGGAACTCCCGGTCCGCGACGACCGCCTGCAGGTGATGGCCCGGCACGCCCTCGTGACACGCGAGCCGGTTCAACTCCGACGACCGGAGCGCCAGGCCCAGGGGAAGCCACAGTGCGCCCGCCCCTTCTCCGGAGTAGCGGTAGAACGGTGAGGGACCGGTCGGCAGCGCGAGCGCTTCCGCCGGCTCCATCCACCGGATGCCGAGAGGCTCGAGCTCCACCGCTTCCGATTCGCCCAGCGCGAGGCTCCGGCAGGCGGCCAGCGCCTCGCGCAACCGGCCCTCCGCGGACGCCCCGGGCTCGTCCGAGCGCTCGTAGTAGCGGCGCACGCGGACCTTGAGAGGAGCCACGCCGGCGAGCGCGCGATCCACCCGGAAATGCAGGCGGTCGGTGTCCATCTCGGGGTCCGTCCAGGAGAGCCCGAAGACCTCCCGCAGTTCCTCGGCGACCGGGCGCCGGTCCCCGAGCAGCGAACGGGCGCGGAACGCCATGGCCCGCAGCGACGCCTCGATGCGGCGAACCCGGAACTCGTCCCCGGTCCGCGCCATCTCGCGCGAGCTGTCCGCGAGGCGCCCGGCCCGCTCGGCGATCTCCCGGAGTTCAAGGTCCTCGCTCGCCGGAGGAAGCTCCATGAACACGAGGTCCAGGAAGAGCGGGTCCCACTCGTGGAGTGCGAAGGCGAGCCGTACGTACCGGTCGGCGAGTTCGTCGGCGGTCCGGGGAACGGGATCCGTCGCGGGCGGCGGCCCCGGGCTGCAGGCGCCCCAGGCGAGCAGCACCGCCGGAACCAGCGGCGGGAGACGGGAGCGGGCGGAGGAACGGCGGATTCGCGAAGCGTATGCGGGCGACGTTCAAGATGCAGGAGGCGGTTCCCGTGGCGCCGATGATCCGCGCTGCGGGCGGCGCACCCCGCCCCTTTGACGGCTGCCGAACCGGGGCGTATCTTCCGGTGTTGGACCGTTCGACTCAGGGAGGAGACTCTGATGACCCAGAAGGCAACGCGATTCGTCCTGTTCCCGATCCTCGCTTCCGCGCTTGGCCTGCTCGCCTGTGGGGCGCCGGAGATGGAGGACCCGATGGCCCTCACCACCGAGACGCTCGGCGTGCGGGCTGACGGCGACACCGAGATCTCGCCGGACCTGTCGCAGGTCCCCGACGAACTCCAGCAGGTCTTCCAGCACATCGACGACAACGTGGACGAGCACGTCCTGAACCTCCGCCGCTGGATCCAGCAGCCGAGCATCTCGAACTCGGGCGAGGGCATCCCCGAGTCCGCCCAGATGGTGAAGGGCTTCTTCGACCAGCTCGGCTGCCAGCACTCCCAGGTCTACGAGATCCCGATGACCGAGTGGGGACAGCCCGGCAACCCGGTGGTCTACGCGAACTGCAACTACGGGGCGGAACGCACCCTGCTCATCTACTGGATGTACGACACCATGCCGATCACCCAGCCCGAGGCCTGGGTGCTGCCCCCGTTCGACGGGGAGTTCAGCGAGTTCGGCCCCTTCAAGAAGGTGATGATCGGCCGGGGCGCCACCAACTCGAAGGGCCCGCAGATGGTGCAGTGGAACGCGTTCCATTCGATTCTGGAAGTCACCGGCACCATGCCGGTGAACCTGATCTTCATCGCCGAGGGCGACGAGGAGCGGATGTCCATCGGCCTCCGGCAGTTCGTCCGCGAGAACCCGGACCTCTTCCGGGAGGCGGAGGCGATGTACCGCTTCGGGCGGCAGGCCCGTTCGGGCGCCGCGGGCATTGGGGGCGGTTCCGAGGGCTGCGTCTACATCGAGCTCACCACCAGCGGGGCGAGCTGGGGACGGGGCCCGGTGGCCTCCAACATCCACGGGTCCAGGAAGCGTTCCGTCGACTCGCCGGCGCTCCGGCACGTCAAGATGCTGTCCTCCCTCGTGTCCGAGGACGGCAACCGGGTACTGGTGCCCGGCTTCTACGACGGCGCGGACCCACTGAACGACGCCGAGGAGGCGATGTTCCAGAGCGCGTCCGAGAATCTCGACATGGCCATCGCCGCCGAGAACATCGGGGTGGCCCGCTTCATCAGCGACGACCCCCTCACCTACCTGAAGAGCGCCCGCTACGGGATCTCCTTCAACATGGACGGCGTCTGGGCCGGCAACATGTACCCCGGCGGC